>CAZJKJ010000162.1:0-2535 GCA_964546435.1 uncultured Cellvibrionaceae bacterium | reverse complement strand
AAACCATGCTGGACCGGATCGCCACCTATAAAGAAAAAACCGAACAGTTAAAAGCCAAAATCAAAAAGGCCATGACCTACCCGATTGCGGTGGTGGTCGTGGCCATTGTTGTGACGGGTATTCTGCTGGTGAAAGTCGTGCCGCAGTTTGCCGAGACCTTCGGCAGCTTCGGCGCCGACCTGCCCGCCTTTACACTCTTTGTGCTGGGGCTATCGGAACTGGCCCAGGCTTACTGGCTGCATGCCATCGTGATCACCGGCGTCGCCCTGTACCTGTTCAAGCAGGCCAGGCAGAGAAACCGCGCTGTGGCGGTGGCCGTGGACCGGTTTTCCCTGCGCATTCCGATTGTGGGCAAGATTCTGTATGAATCCATCATCGCCCGGTTTGCGCGTACCCTCTCCACTACCTTTGCCGCCGGTGTGCCGCTGATTGATGCGCTGGATTCGGTGGCCGGGGCCACGGGCAATGCCATCTACGAAAGTGCCACCTATAAAGTGCGGGACGAAGTGGCCACCGGTACCCAGCTGAACACGGCGCTGCGCTCGGCCAAAATCTTCCCCTCCATGCTGTTGCAAATGACTGCCATCGGGGAAGAATCCGGTGCGCTGGATGACATGCTGGAAAAGGTGGCCACCTACTATGAAGAGTCCGTGGATAACATGGTAGACAGTTTGACTTCACTACTGGAACCCATGATCATGTCGGTCCTGGGCGTGCTGGTGGGTGGCCTGATGATCGCCATGTACCTGCCCATCTTCCAGATTGGTCAAGTCATATAAACCATGCAGATTTTTGAATAAGCCATGTCATTAGCAGAAATCTACGCGGTAGCGCCAACCACGATTGTGGTTGGCGCGCTGGTTTTGGGGCTGCTGGTGGGCAGTTTTCTCAATGTGGTGATTTATCGCCTGCCCAGAATGATGCAGCGGGACTGGCACAAGGAATGTGAAGCCTTCACCCGCGATCGCCGCGAAGACGACGTCATCGCCCCCGACGATTTCAACCTCGCCACCCCCAACTCCCGCTGCCCCCGCTGCGATGCCGCCATCAAGCCCTGGCAGAATATTCCGGTAATAAGTTTTTTGTGGCTCAAGGGTGCCTGCGCCCAATGCGGCGCCCGCATTTCCAGCCGCTACCCCATTGTTGAAGCCATCACCGGTCTGCTGAGCGCATTCGTCATCTGGCACTTTGGCGCAACGCCCCAGGCGTGGTTCGGGCTGGTGCTGCTGTGGAGCCTGGTGTGCCTCACCATGATCGACGTGGATCACTACCTGCTGCCCGATTCCATCACCCTGCCGCTATTGTGGGTGGGGTTGCTCGCCAACCTGCTGGGCACCTATACCAGCCTGGCCGACGCGGTGCTGGGGGCGATGCTGGGTTACCTGTTTCTGTGGGGCGTCTACTGGATGTTCCGCCTCGCCACCGGCAAAGAAGGCATGGGCTACGGCGACTTCAAATTACTGGCCGCCCTGGGCGCCTGGATGGGCTGGCAGATGCTGCCTTTGATCGTCATCCTGTCGTCCTTTGTCGGCGCCGTCCTGGGCATTGCCGGCATCATCCTCCTCGGCCGGGAACGCTCCCGCCCCCTACCCTTCGGCCCCTACCTCGCCATCGCCGGCTTCGTCGCTTTCCTCTGGGGAGATTTCCTGTTGCAGCGCTATCTGCAGTTTATGGATTTGAGTCACTAGACCTGCCTGTGCCGCAGTTACTCCAGCCCCGCCCGTCGCCTTTTGCCGAATTCCAGGTACTGCTCAAGCATTCTAATATCTCTTGCCGCAGTCTCGTTCGGCTTCGATGACTCTGCGCCGCCCACAGAAATCCCCTGCACGGACATCTTCGCCTTCTTTGCTTGAGCGCCACTTAAAAGGCCTTCCAGTATTGCCAGCGACTCATCGGTTGCGGCCGCGGCAAGCGCAAGATAGGCGTTATAGCGAACAGAATCCGCAGGCACTGCATGCCCCAAATTGAGTGATTGCGCATACTCGCTATCCGTTAATCGCTGCAGAAACTCCAATACTTCTGGTATGTCCTGATCAGCGATTGTGTGCGCGAGCGCTGTGATCGCCCTCAGCCGGGTGGCGGAGGCTTTTGCCTCGTAGCCCTCGGGCAATGGCCCATTCTTGATAAACTCAACCAGCTCCAGAGCAGCCTTCTTATCAGCCGCCATTCCGATTGTTGTGGCCATGCGCTTCCAGCTGCTCGACCACTGAGGATCGCTCAGCATGGACTGCAATCTCGTCACGTCTTCAAAGCGATAGGGCATAACCTCTTCTTTCTTTGGCGCATCGAAGGCGCCGTCTTTGACTGCAATGCGCTCAAGCTCAGTCATGCTCTCGCGCTTTAGATCACGCCTTGCGGAGACTGCCTGCTGCTTTAGCTCGAGCTCTTTTTGCAGCGCAAGAAGCTGTTCACGAGTGACGGGGACCTTACTGAGGCCTTTGTCGCGGCTGTCACCTGTGGGCAGAGAATTAATTTTAGCTGCGGGAGCCTCCTGCACAGGACGTGGCGCCAGATCAGCCGCGTGAACTGACACGG
>CAZJKJ010000161.1:0-2535 GCA_964546435.1 uncultured Cellvibrionaceae bacterium | reverse complement strand
CCGCCCGTGAAGCTGGATTACAATTCTAAAGGTTTGGGTGGTTATCTATGAGCGAGAAAGATAAAGGCGGTGCTGAAGGGCTCCAGGAAAAACTGGTCCAGGTTAACCGTGTTGCAAAAACTGTAAAAGGCGGCCGGATATTCGCATTCACGGCGCTTACTGTAGTGGGCGACGGGAACGGCCGGGTTGGTTTCGGACGCGGCAAGGCCCGAGAGGTTCCGCTGGCAATCCAGAAAGCCATGGAAGCTGCGCGTCGCAATATGATCAGTGTCGATTTGAATGGTGACACCATTCAATACCCTACCAAGGGAGCGCACGGTGCATCCAAAGTTTACATGCAGCCTGCGTCGACTGGTACGGGCGTCATTGCGGGCGGTGCCATGCGGGCAGTGCTTGAGATTGCCGGTGTACAGAACGTCCTGGCGAAGTGCTATGGATCCACCAATCCTGTTAACGTCGTTCGCGCGACCTTCAGGGCACTGCATGAAATGCAGTCACCAGAATCGGTTGCTGCCCGACGCGGCAAAACTGTTGAGGAAGTGACCGGCTGAGTCTGGTTCACCCATTAATTGACAATAGAAGTGGATTGACACCATGGCTAATAAAAGGCTCACAGTTACGCAAATCAAAAGTGCGTACGGTCGTTTGAAAAATCACAAGGCCTGTTTGACTGGATTGGGTCTGCGTCGAATCGGTCATACTGTGGAAGTGGAAGATACTCCATCAGTTCGCGGCATGATCAATAAAGTGAACTATATGGTTAAGGTCGAGGGCCAATAAATGCGTCTCAATACTTTAAGCTCAGCTCCGGGTCGAATTCGTCCGGGCAAACGGGTTGGTCGTGGAATTGGCTCGGGTCTCGGCAAAACCGGTGGCCGTGGTCATAAAGGTCAGAAGGCACGTGCCGGTGGAACAGTCCGTCCCGGATTTGAAGGCGGTCAGATGCCGCTGCAGAAGCGCCTGCCGAAGTACGGTTTCACCAGTCAGATCGGCCGGGTGACAGCAGAAGTACGGCTTGCCGAACTTAACTCTGTCGGTGCTGATGTCATTGATCTGGAAGCATTGAAAGCGGCAGATGTGGTTGGTAGAAATATTAAGCGAGCAAAAGTCTTTTTATCTGGCGAAATCACAAAGGCCGTAACCCTAAAAGGCCTTGCGGTGACCAAAGGTGCCAGAGCAGCAATTGAAGCGGCTGGTGGAAAGATAGAAGAGTAAGCGAGGTTTCCATGGCAGCGCCAGGTTTACCGTTGGGAAGTCAGAAAGGAATGGGCGAACTTTGGGTTCGCCTTAAATTTCTTGTGCTGGCTGTTTTGGTTTACCGGATCGGAACTCATATTCCTGTGCCTGGAATTGATCCCGGGCAGGTTGAAGCATTGTTCAGGGCGAACGAAGGTACGTTTCTGGGAATGTTGAACATGTTTTCGGGCGGCGCCTGGGAACGTATGAGTATTCTTGCATTGGGGATCATGCCCTATATTTCCGCGTCGATCATCATGCAGATGATGGCCGCAGTGACGCCGTCACTGGAAGCGATCAAAAAGGAGGGTGAAGCAGGTCGTCGCAAGATTAACCAGTACACCCGGTATCTGACGGTTTTGCTGTCCCTGATTCAGGGAATCATCATGGTGGCCGGGATGGCGGGCCAGGGTATGGCCTATGCGGGTCTTCCGGTGATCAGTTTTTACGTGATCGCGGTAAGTTCGGTGGTCACGGGTGCGGTATTCATGATGTGGCTGGGTGAGCAAATCACCGAACGCGGTATCGGCAACGGGATCTCGATGCTGATCTTTGCCGGGATTGTCGCGGGTCTGCCGGGCGCGCTCGGACAGGTTATCGAAAGTACCCGTCAGGGTAATTTGCACCCGCTGATGCTGCTTGTGATTTTGATTGGCGTTTTCGCAATCATCTGGTTTGTCGTACGGATGGAGCGCGGCCAAAGACGTATTACCATCAATTACGCCAAGCGACAGCAGGGCCGAACGGGCGGTTATGCGCAGCAGACCAGTCATCTGCCTCTGAAGATCAATATGGCCGGTGTAATCCCGGTTATCTTTGCCAGCAGCTTGCTGCTCTTCCCTGCGTCACTGGCGCAGTGGTTCGGGCAATCCAGTGAAGGCAGGATGGGTGAAATACTTCAGGACGTTGCGTTGGCAGTGGGTCCGGGTCAGCCGCTCAATTTCGTGCTGTTTGGCGGAATGATCATGCTGTTCTGTTTTGTTTACACGGCCATGATCTACAACCCCAAAGAAGTGGCAGACAACCTGAAGAAGGGCGGAGCCTATATCCCAGGCATACGTCCCGGTGAGCAATCCGCCAAGTACATTGACAACGTGTTGACTCGTCTGACCCTGGTGGGTGCGATCTACATCGCAGGGGTGTCATTGCTGCCACAATTCCTGGTGGCATATGCCGGCATCCCTGTGTATCTGGGAGGAACGTCACTGCTGATCGTTGTTGTCGTGGTGATGGATTTCATGTCTCAAGTACAGTCACACTTGATGTCGCACCAATACGACTCGGTGTTGAAAAAGGCAA
>CAZJKJ010000160.1:0-2550 GCA_964546435.1 uncultured Cellvibrionaceae bacterium | reverse complement strand
CCGCCCATGGATAAACCTGAAATTGCCCGTCCTTTCGCTTCTTTTATAGTGTTGTAACTTTTGTCAACCAAAGGGATAATGTGTTCTCTGAGATCCTTTTCCAGGATATCGAAAGTGAGCTCTGCATGGCGGGGATGATTTCTGTGAATCACCTGATTGTTGAGAATAGCAATAATCATAGGCTCTGCTTTTCCTTCAGCGAGCAAATTATCCATGATAAAATTAACCCTTCCGTCGTACACCCAGTTTGATGGCAACTCACCGCTTCCACCCATCAAATAAAGCACAGGGTATTTTTTCTTAGGATTATATGCCGGTGGCGTATATACATAAAGTTCACGGGCGCCTTCTGTAACATCCGAGTGGTAAATATGACGTGCAACAGTCCCGTGAGGCACATTTTTTGCATCATAATAAGCCGGACCGTCCCCATGGACAATTAGTTGACTGTAGGGAGGCATGGCGGTAAAAGCCGCGATCGTATTACTAGGATCGGCAATCTGCATTCCGTCTACAATAAAGTGATAAGCGTACATATCTGCCGGAAGAGGGCCTATTGTCAATGTCCAAATACCATCTTCTCCCTTCGTAAAGGGTATCAACTCGTTCCCATTACCTAAGATGGTTGTAATGGCGCCACGGTTCAAATTTACCTCTTTCGCGTTCGGAGCCTTTAGTCGAAAGGTTACCGTTCTGTCATCATGTACCTCCGGTGAGTTTACCTGGGCACTGAAAGGAGTAAGGCCTTCTGTATCTTTTTGAGGATTATAATCTAAATTAACATTGGCTTGCTGCCCCTTGCTAAGTACTGCCATGAGTACAAAAGCAAGAGTGAAGCATAAATGTGCGGTATATTTTCTTTTCATTAGAATATTTGACTTAGTAAAACAATTATTTAAAAACAAGGCTTGCGAAATCATGGATGGACTTTCTCCACACCTGCCATTCGTGATCTCCGGGAAAGGAGTTGAACTTAACGTCCAGGCCGGCGTCTTTCATTTTTAAAACGGCGAGTTTAGTAGGCTCGATCCTAAAATCCTGCTCGCCGCAGGAAATATAAAAGAGCGCCAATTTACTATTGAATGCTTTGGATTTTGACAACAAACCCGGCATTTCTTTCTCCGCATCAAAGGCTTTGGCGGAAGCAACCTGTATACCGCCGAAAAGTCCGGTACTAAAAACTCCCACTGCGCTAAAAAGATCCAGACTTTCAAGACCCACATAAAAGGACTGACCTCCGCCCATAGATAAGCCACAAATTGCCCGGTTTTTAGCGTCGATCAGCGTTCTATAGTTTCCATCAACAAATGGAACAATATTTTGCGTGACTTCTTTTTTAAAGTCCGCCATACCTTCGCTGCTATACCCTCCTCTTCCTGAGCTTACATTTCCGTTTGCCATCACGGCAATCATGGGCCTGGCTTTGCCTTCAGCAATCAGGTTATCCAGAATAATATCAACTTTACCCTGTGTACCCCATCCGGTTTCGTCTTCACCCCCACCATGTTGAATGTAAACCACAGGATAACGCTCGGCAGTGTTTTGATCATAGCCTGGAGGCGTATAGATGAAAAGCCTTCGCCAACTTTGCGTTACGTTGGAATAATAATGCCTGGAACTAATAGCACCATGAGGAACGTCCTTTAGGGTATAGAAGTCCACACCTTTTTCGGGTACATCAATGGCACTGGCCATTTTTCCCGTTCCAAAAAATGACTGGCTGGCAGGGTCGGCAACTGCAACATCATCAATTACTAAAAAGTAATAGTGAAAACCCGGTTCGATGGGCTCTGTACGAACGGTCCAAACACCATCAGCGTCCTTCTTCATGTCATACTTTTTACCCAAATCAATCTGAAGTTTGTTTGCATTTGGAGCCTTTACCTGAAACACCACACTATTGTCCGGCATAATGCATGGACACTGGCCTTGATTGATGTTGGTTGGGGCAGGAATGCTGCCGTCAATTACTTGTGCATTCGCAATTCCCACTGAGATTAGCCAGACCAGGCCAATCAAACCAAAGCGTGCAAAATTTTTGCACGCAGGCATAAGATCCCTTTCTGATACTGATTTATTCATGTGCATTCCCTATCTATTTAAACAACAACTGAGCATATTGATGCAAGGATCTTCGCCAGGTTTGCCATTCGTGCGCGGTGCCTGGTGACTCATAGTAACTATGTTTGATGCCTTGCTTGTCGAGCATTTTTCGAAACGCTCCTATTGAAGCAGGAAAAGGCTCGGGTTCCGTAGTGCCGAGGCTAAGGAAGAAAACGCGAATTTGTTTGCGAAGCGCCGGTCCGTCGCTAAACTTCCCATCGAGAAAGGTTGCGGGATCAATTTCATCGGAACTAGGGTAATTCGATGTGCCACTAAAACCTCCATAATAGGCAAACTTGTCAAGGTGGTTCATAGCAATTCGCATTGTCTGATTGGCTCCCATAGACAAACCTGCAATAGCGCGGTTTTCACGATTATCCAATGTGCGGAATCGATTGTCAATCATCGGGATAACCTCCTCCATCATTACCTCTTCAAAAACCATTG
>CAZJKJ010000159.1:0-2555 GCA_964546435.1 uncultured Cellvibrionaceae bacterium | reverse complement strand
CGTAGACAAAAATGGAAGCGATGAGTACCTGGCCGACGAGGCGCAGGCGGGGGCTGATGTCGTAGCGGTCGTCGATGGCGCCGAGAAATACCATAAAACCCGCACCGATCATGAACAGCCGGATAAACGTTGGCTGGTCCAGAAAGACATAGCCGGTGAGGAAGGTCCCCACGAAGACGGCGATGCCGCCGATCAACGGGATTAAACCGTCGTGTTTCTTGCGCCCTCCCGGCTTGTCTACCAGCTCAAGCCAGTAAGCCACCGGTTGCAGCATTTTGACCATGACCGCAGTAATTGCAAATGCGACAACCAGTACCCCAAAGCTTAAATCCATATAGTGCCCCCAATTAGCCAATACTCTACTGTTCAGATTGCGTACAACCCATCGCACGACGCTTCATGCTGGTTTTGAACTACTCAGCTATTTCGCGTCGGCCATGGTGACTCTGTCGCAATCGCGTCAGCGCGCTGCGTACGGTCACCGTTTTACGCCCAAACTGGCTTTTGTATTATCACTGATTGTATTTATGCGACCGGATCGATTGTTTAATCAAACCCGGCCAAAGTCGTCTTCGAAGCGGATGATATCGTCTTCACTGAGATAACTGCCGCTGGCAACTTCCACCAGGCGCAATGGAATTTTGCCTGGATTGGAGAGTCGGTGTTTTTCCCCGAGGGGAATATAAATCGATTGATTTTCCGTCAACACGATTTTTTCATCGCCCCTGCGAACCTCCGCAGTACCGACTACCACGACCCAGTGCTCCGCCCGATGATGGTGCATCTGGAACGACAAACTTGCTCCCGGGCGGACGCGGATGCACTTGACCTGGTAACGGTCACCGGTGTCGATAAGGTCGTAACTTCCCCAAGGCCGGTGTACTTCCCGGTGGGCTATGTATTCGCTGCGATTTTCTTGCTTGAGCTGTTCGACGATGTGCTTGACGTCTTGTGACCGGCTTTTATGTGCAACCAGAACGCTGTCGGCCGTTTCTACCACTATCAGATCTTCAACGCCCACCAGTGCGACCAGGCGGCCTTCACTGTTGACGTAGCAGCCGCGGCTCTGATGGGAAATCACATCCCCTACCACCGCATTGCCCTGCTGATCTTTGTCACTCACATCCCAGAGTGCACTCCAGCTTCCCACGTCACTCCACTGTGCATCGAGAGGAACCATATACGCGCTGGAGGTTTTCTCCATTAGAGCATAGTCAATGGACTGATCTGTACACCGGGAAAAGGCGTCTTTGTTCAGCCGGAAAAAATCCAGGTCGCTGGTGCCGAGTTCTATGGCCTCGCGACAGCTGTTCAGCATGCCGGGGCTGTGGATTTCTATTTCTTCGAGAAGCACTTTTACTGGAAATACGAACATGCCGCTGTTCCAGAAATAATTTCCACTCGCCAGATATTGCTGCGCTCGCGCCAGGTCGGGCTTTTCAATAAATGCTTCTACCGGTACGGCGTCACCATTGCCGGGGTTGGCCTTGAGATAGCCATAGCCGGTTTCCGGATGACCGGGCACTACACCGAAGGTGACCAGTTTGCCCTGCTGCGCAGCGGCGATGGCGGTTTGCAGTGCCGTGCGAAAATTTTCGTCTTGCTTGATGAGATGGTCTGCCGCAAAAACTGCGATAACGGCGTCAGGATCAACCGACTGAGCCCGCAGTGCCGCCACAACAACTGCCGGTGCGGTGTTGCGTGCAATGGGTTCGAGCACGATTTCCGCAGAAACGTCGATTTGACGTAACTGGTCCGCCACCATGAAGCGCTGTTCGTCATTACAAATCACGATAGGATCGCCGCCGACACCCTGCAGTCGCAGAATAGTGTGCTGCAGCATGGTGTAATCGCCGTAAAGCTTGTGAAGCTGCTTCGGATAGTGATGACGTGACTTGGGCCAGAGGCGACTGCCACTGCCGCCGGACAACACCACGGGGATTACGGTAGACATGCTGAGAGTGCGATCCTTTCGATAGCAAAATTCGGTAACAAAACTGCCGGGGATTCTAGCTGCGTGTTTGTTAACTGGAGTTGAACAGCGCTTGGATATGACAGCAACAGGCCGCCTACCCCGATTGATGACGGGCGATTATAAATTAGTCGCTAATAAATCTCAGCTAATATCACACAAAAAAATTGTTATTTTTTGTAGATATACAGATCGGTGCGGCGATGGGGAGCCCTTATAGAGAGTAAGGCTACTCGTGGGGCTGATTTATTCCGATGGATACCGGTTCAAGATTTTGATCGATGTTATTCCCCCTTCTCTTTTTGCAGGCCCTGGTTCACCCGGTCCCGTAGCTCTTTGCCCGGCTTGAAGTGCGGCACATGCTTGCCGTCGAGCTCCACGGGTTCACCGGTTTTGGGATTGCGCCCGATTCGGGCTTCGCGATAGTGCACGGAAAAACTGCCAAATCCGCGGATTTCGATACGCTCGCCGGAGGCGAGGCTTTGGGACATGTATTCAATGATGAGCTTGACGGCCAGTTCAATATCTTTGGGGGAAAGCTGGTCCTGACGTTCAGCGATTCGTTCAATCAGTTCAGATTTTG
>CAZJKJ010000158.1:0-2615 GCA_964546435.1 uncultured Cellvibrionaceae bacterium | reverse complement strand
ACCTGGACAACGAGCACGGCAACTGGTTCCTGGCCAACCAGCAGATGCTGGCCGCGCTGCACTGGGCCAATGCCGAGGCCGACCGCAACGGTGCTGACGGCGCGCGCTACACCGTGGCCCATGTCTGGGGCGAGGGCGGGCACTCGGATGACCACGGCGGACGCCTGCTGCCGGAGGTGCTGCGCTGGCTGTGGAAGCCCGGCGCGCCGCCACCGGCGGCGGAGTGAGGCCGGCGCGCAGGCGGCGGACCACGCGGTGCCAGTGATGGGCGGCGCAGTGGCTGCGTGCGATGATGCGCGCGGGGGAATCCAGGGTGGATGCATGACCGGTTTCGAGGCGCTTTTCGCCTTCTATGCGCTGTTGCTGGGACTGGCGCTGGCCAATGTCTCCCATGCCTTCGCCGACATGTACCGCAACCGCCGGCGCATCCCGGTGGGCTGGACGGTGCCGTTGCTGGCGGTGGTGGTCATCGTGTGCATATGCCAGCAGTGGCTGGCCTTCTTCGGCGCACAGCCGCAGATGACGCTCGACGTGCCGCAGATCGCCGGCTGCCTGGCGGTGGCGCTGCCCTATATCGTCCTGAGCCGGCTGATCATTCCCCACGAGGGCGAGGCGCCGAGCATGGAGGCCCACTATGCGGCCCAGCGGGGGCTGCTGGCCGGCATGCTGGTGGCGCCGGTCCTGGCGAGCCTGGTGATCAACCTCATCTACGTCGTGGTCGATGGCACCGGACTGCGCGCCGGGCTGCCGGGCTATGCGCTCTACCACGGGGTGCGCATTGGCCTGGTCGTGCCGATGCTGGTCTGGCCGCACGTCCTGGTGCAGCGCTGCTGCCTGGTCCTGTTCGGTCTCTATACGCTGGCACTGATGCTCTAGCTGCCGCGCGCCCGGCGTCGTCCGACGGCGCGCTCAGCGCTGCAGCGAGGCCTGCAGCGCGCTGGCCAGCGCGGCGTCGCCGCTGACCAGGTCGGCCCACGCCAGTTCCAGCCCCTTGCGCTTGCCCTTGGGCACCAGCTTCAGGCCTTCCGGGCTGATGGTCAGGGTGTAGGTGTCCTCGCCGATGGCCAGCTCGCGGCGGAGGGGCTTGTCCAGGGGGGTCATGGTTGCTCCGGGGCGCGCAGTGCGCGGCAGGCGTGGGCGGCAAGTGTGGCCGGCACCGGATGTGGCGGATGTGGAGCCGGACGGTCCGGGTATCCTTGGGCCCGCCGGCCGGCTGCGCGCCATCGCCGGCCCCACGCCGGCCCGGGGGTGGCCGCGGGGTCCATGCAAGGTGGCTGCTGCCACCGCTTGAAAGGGGAAAAACGATGGGGAACACGATGAAGGCACGCCTGCTGGCGGCGACCATGGCGCTGGCGGTGTCACCGCTGCTGGCCGTTGATGCGGCCGCTCAAGGTCGCGGCATCAGCAGCGACGAGGCGATGGCGGTGATGCGCTCGATGGGCCTGTCGCCGGACCTGCAGGTCGACAGCGTGGGCGACCCGCGCATCCAGTTCGAGCTCAACGGCCTGACCTCGTTCGTGAACTTCTACGACTGCAAGGCCGAGCGCTGCGGCTCGCTGCAGCTGGAGACCGCGCTGGACCTGGAGCACGGCACCACGCTGCAGGCGGCGAACGTGTTCAACAGCCGCTACCGCTATGTGCGCCTGCACCTGGACGACGAGATGGACCCGTTCCTGCAGTACGACTTCGAGGTGCTGCACGCGGACCACGCCAGCCACCTGCGCAGCCAGGTGGAGATCTTCGGGCAGCTGCTGGGCGGCTTCACCGACGCCATGGGCTTCTGACCGGGCGACCCCGGCCGGCTTCCCCGCGCTGCCTCGCCCGGCAGGCGGGGAGGCCGCGTTCAAGCTGGCGCTGGTAGGGTGTGTGCATGGCCGCCCGCCGGCGGCAACCGGAACTGCCGATGCGACCGCTACTGCTTACCGCCTGCCTGGCCCTGACCCTGTCGTGCGCCGCTGCTCCCGCATCGGCGGCCGGGGCGGACGGGGCGACGCCTGCGGCCGACCAGCTGGACCTGAGCCTGCCGCAGTCCGCGCGGGCCGGTTACCGCACCGACCCGCCCGGTACCTGGTATGGCGACACTTCCGGTGTGCCCGCCACCGAGCGCACCCGCCCGTTCGCCCGCCGCGCCGGCTGCCCGACCTCGCCGACCGGCGAAGCGACCGACATCACCGGCATGGTCGAGGCCGGCATCGGCCATTCCGAGCACGGCGGCAACAGCAACTGGCAGGCCGCCAGCCTGAACTACTGCAAGGAATACGCGACCGACGACGGCGACTCGCGCACGGTCAACGTGCAGGTGAACGTGGGCAACTACGACGGCCCGCACCACATCCACGGGTTCCACGGGCCGTACGGCCCCTTCGGCCCGTATGGCGCTGGCTTCGATTCCGGCTTCGGCCCGGGCTACGGGCCCGGCTGGGGCCCCGGGCCGGTGCTGCTGCAGCGCGACTCCGAGGTGCGTCCGTCCCCGCGCAGGCGTGGCGAGGACCGCTGAGGTCTCGGCCCGCGGGCATTGACGCCCGCACCGGGCGCGGGGCACCGTGCACCGGCCGCGTGTCTGCCCTGCGTGGCGCCACTTTCATCCGGGACGCCCCATGACCGAGCCGCAGACC
>CAZJKJ010000157.1:0-2681 GCA_964546435.1 uncultured Cellvibrionaceae bacterium | reverse complement strand
AGTTGCGCACGGCGGTGGCCATGTCGAGCGCGGAGCCGGCCAGCGCACCGGCGGCATTGCGCACCACGCCATCCACGGCGGTGATCGTCTCGCCGTACAGCTCGAACGAGGGATCGTCGGCGCCGACCATCGGCATCGCATCGGTCACCAGGTACACGGTGCCGCGCGGCTTGGCCGCCAGCGCCACCCGCAGGCTCGCCGGATGCACGTGCACGCCGTCGACGATGATCCCGCAGAAGGCCTCGCGGCTTTCCAGCGCGGCGCCGACCGCGCCGGGCTCGCGGCCCTGCAGCGGCGACATCGCGTTGTACAGGTGGGTGAAGCCGCGGATGCCTGCCTCCAGCCCGTCGCGTGCCTGCGCGTAGCTGGCGGCGGTGTGCCCGGCGCAGACGATCGCCCCGCGCGCGACCAGGGCGCGGATGGTGTCGGCCGGCACCTGCTCCGGCGCCAGGGTAAGCACGGTGACGCCGTTGGGCAGCGAGCTGGCCATCGCCACTTCCGCCGCATCCGGCACGCGGAAGCGGGCGGCATCGTGCGTGCCCTTGCGAGACGGCGCCAGGTACGGGCCTTCCAGGTGGATCCCGAGCACACCCGGCACGCCGGCAGCGATCGCCTCGCCGGTGGCGGCGATGGCGCGCTGCATGACCGCCGCCTGGTCACTGATCAGGGTGGGCAGGAAGCCGGTGGTACCGAAGCGGCGATGGGCGCGGCCGATCGCGGCGATGGCCTCGGCGCTGGTGTCGTTGTTGAACAGCACCCCGCCGCCGCCGTTGACCTGGGTGTCGATGAAGCCCGGCAGCAGCCAGCCGCCAGCCAGGTCGCGGACCTTGCCGGCCTCCAGCCGCGCCTGGCCTTCCGGGACCACGGCCTGGATGCGGCCGTTGCCGCCCACCAGCACCGCCAGGCCGTCATGGAAGCCGTCGTCCAGCAGGATGCGGCCGTTCACCAGCGCGCGCGTGGTCATTGCGATGTCTCCGTGTTCCGGTGTGGCGAATGCATGCGGCCGGCGCTGCAGCGCGGGCCGGCCGCAACCATGATGCGGGATCGGCGCGCGCACGGCAGCACGCGGGCAGCGGCGCGGGCCGCGTTGACAGGTTGCGCGCGCCGAACCCAGACTCCGGCGCGTTCGCGGTCACGCCGGCATGCCGGCCCCGCACTCCGGGATTACCAGTGAGCGCTCCGGTCCAGGCCCAGCCCTTTCTTGCCGCCGATGTCGGTGGCACCCATGCGCGCATCGCCCTGGTCGTGGCCGGGGCGGATGCCGCTCCGCGGGTGCTGGCCCATGCCAGTTACCGCTGCGCCGGCTATCCGGACCTGGCCGCGATCGTCACTGCGTTCATGGCCGGGCTCGACGTGCCGGTGCAGGTGGCGGTGATCGCCAGCGCCGGCAGCGTGCAGGCCGACGGCAGCCTGATCAGCGCCAACCTGCCGTGGCCGCTGTGTCCGCTGCGCCTGCGCGAGGCGCTGGGACTGGAGGCGGTGCACCTGATCAACGACTTCCAGGCGCTGGCCCATGCGGTGCGCCATCTGGACGCCAGCGCGCTGCTGCGGCTGGCCGGCCCCGCGCAGCCGGGCCCCGGCCCGCTGCTGGTGCTCGGCCCGGGCACCGGGCTGGGTGCGGCGCTGTGGATCCCCACCCGCCACGGCGGCGTGGTCCTGCCCACCGAGGCCGGCCAGGCCGCACTGGCGGTGCGCACGCCGCTGGAGCTGGACCTGCTGCGGCAGCTGCAGGCCAGCGGCGGCCATGTATCGATCGAGCACGCGCTGTCCGGTCCCGGCCTGCTGCGGCTCTACCGCGCGCTGTGCGCGCTGCGTGGCGTGGCGGCCGTGCACGCGCAGCCGGCCGCGGTCAGCGCTGCCGCGCTGGCGGGTGATGATCCATTGGCCGGCACGACGCTCGAGGTGTTCTGCGGGCTGCTGGGCAGCACCGCCGGCGACCTGGCGCTGATGTACGGCGCGCAGGGCGTCTACCTGGCCGGCGGGATCCTGCCGCAGATCGCGCCGCTGCTGGCCGGCAGCGACTTCGGCAGGCGTTTCGTCGACAAGGGGCCGATGCGGACGGCACTGGAACAGGTCTCGGTCAGGCTGGTCGAGCATGGCCAGCTGGGCGTGACCGGCGCCGCCAGCTGGTATCTGGAACAGGCCAGCGCCTGAGCCCCAGGAGGTGTGGCCTCAGCCGCCCCGGCGCAGCAGGACATCGCGCAGGCGCAGGCGCACTGTCGCCAGGCCGAGCAGCACCCCGGCGCTGTTGGCCACCGCGTCGGCCGGGTCGGCCATGCGGGTTGCGGTCAGCGCGCCCTGGGCGAGCTCCAGGCCGATGCCCATCAGCACCAGGGCCAGGCCCACGCCAAGCAGGAAACGCCCCGGGCGGAACACCTGCACCGCGGCGGCAGCCAGGATCGCGTAGGCAAGCAGGTGCTCGACCTTGTCGCCATGGCGCGGCAGCTCCATCGCCGGCGGCGGGGTGAGGCTGGCCACGCAGACGATGGCCACCGCCAGCAACCACAGGCCCAGCCACAGCGACCGGCGCCGCAGCGGCTTCAACGCACCGGCAATCACAGGCGCCAGGTCATGTCGCCGAGCAGGAAGGCCGCTTCCAGATCGATGTCACGGGTGAAGGCCATGGCCTGGAAGCGCTCGCCCATCTGCTCGGGCAGGGTGAGGCGCTTGAGTTCCTGGCG
>CAZJKJ010000156.1:0-2700 GCA_964546435.1 uncultured Cellvibrionaceae bacterium | reverse complement strand
TGAAGTTCGATTTTAAGCTTAGCGAAGGCGCCAATAGCGGAATCAAGTATTTCGTTACCGAATCCGAAGGAAACGAGGGTTCGGCAGTGGGCCTCGAATATCAGATTCTGGACGATAAAAAGCATCCGGATGCGAAAATGGGAAGGGATGGTAACCGCACCCTGGCCTCCCTGTATGATCTGATGACCGCTAAAAAGCCCTCGAATGCTATTAAACCGATTGGTGAATGGAATCAGGGGGTGATCAGGGTAGCACCAGACGATTTGGTAGAATACTGGCTGAACGGCTACAAAGTACTGGAATACCGACGAGGCTCGGCCGAATACAAGGAGTTGGTAGAAATCAGTAAATACGCGAAGTGGCCTGATTTCGGAATGGCGCCAAGAGGGAGGATACTGATTCAGGACCACGGCGATCAGGTTTCCTTCCGAAGCATTAAAATTAAAGAACTCAATTAACAAGCATGGAAAATTCGAGAAGAAAGTTCATTAAGCAAACGGGTTTATTAAGCACGGGTGTGTATTTAGGTAGCTTGGGCTTCAGTGCCAAAAGTTACGGACGGATACTAGGGGCCAATGACCGGGTTCGGGTAGGTGCCGTGGGTTTTTCAGACCGTTTCAAACATTCCCTGCTTCCCTCCTTCCTGAATCACCATAAGGAACTTAACTTTGATATCGTGGCGGTATCCGACCTCTGGAAGTTGCGGCGCGAAGAGGGCCAGGCACATCTGGCCGGAAAACTGGGTCATTCTATCACCGCCTGTCGTAACAACGATGAATTATACCAATTGAAAGACCTCGACGCGGTGATTATCAGCACGGCCGACTTCCAGCATGCGCTGCATACCATTGAAGCGGTGAATGCGAAATGCGATGCCTATGTGGAAAAGCCCTTTGCAGAAACCATGGACGATAACCGGCGTGCTGCAAAGGCGGTGAGCGACTCAGGAAGGATTGTCCAGATCGGTTCGCAGCGAAGAAGTGGCTCCAATTACAAAGCGGCATCGGATTTTATTAAAGAGGGAAGTTTTGGAAATATCACCATGGTGGAACTTTCCTGGAATGTGAATCAACCGGGCAGGTGGCGGCGGCCCGATCTGGTGGCCAAGTGCCGCGAGGAAGATACCGATTGGAAGCGCTATCTGCTGAACCGCCCCTTTGAACCCTGGGACCCGCGAAAATACCTCGAGTATCGTTTGTTTTGGCCTTATTCGTCGGGGATGCCCGGCCAATGGATGTCGCATCAGATCGATACGGTTCATTGGTTCACGGATCTAAAACATCCGCGAAGCGTGGTGGCCAACGGCGGTATTTATCAATGGAAAGATGGAAGAAGAAACTGGGACACAACGACTGCGGTATTCGACTATGGGCCGGAGGACGATCTATCGGTCGGATTTCAGGTTGTTTTTACTTCGCGCATGCATAACGGAGAGGAACGGCCGGCGGAAATTTACTACTCAAACGGAGGCGAACTAAACCTGATTACCAATAAGGTATCCCCGCAAGGCGGGTTGACCAAAAACATGGCCGCAGCGATGGGGATGCAACCCAATCTGCTGCCGGAAGTGAACCTGACCGAAAAAGCAGAGAAGGTAGTTGCCTCGGCCAATACAGGCGGCGACGAGCTTACCTCCAACCATATGCGGAACTGGATGGAATGTATCCGCAGTCGGAAGCAGCCGAACGCTCCGGTGGAAGCGGGTTATGCGCATTCGATCGCCAACATAATGACCACGGCGGCCAGCAGGCATGGAGCAAAAGCCACCTTCGATTCAAAAACGCAGGAAGTGATGGTGGACGGGAACGTGTTTAAGTATTGAAAGAAGCGGTTTCTTTACTCAGCCGGAGGTTTTGCGAAGGGCATAAGAAACTGCCACGATGATCAATAGGAGTCCGATAAAGGAAATGGCGAGCGGAAGCGAATATTGATGGGCAGCAAAACCGATAAGAGCCGGGCCGGCTAACTGTCCGGCATAGCCGATGGTGCTTACCGCAGGAATGGCGATTGCAGAAGCCACTGATTTCAGCCTTCCGGCTTCGCTGAAGAATACAGGGACAATATTGGCCGAACCAATACCTAAAAGCACGAAACCGGCGAGCGTAAGGCTTAGCGAACCGGCATTTGCCGCAATCAGAATGCCCGCAGCAGCCAGGATGGCTCCGCCTACTACAACGGTTTTCTCACTAAGCCGTGTTACCAGGCGATCGCCCGTTAGGCGCATCACCGCCATGGCTACCGAAAAAACTGCATACCCCATACCAGACAGGGCCACACTGACGCCGCGGTTTTCGGTCAGCAAAAGTGCGCTCCAGTCGAGCATGGCCCCTTCGGCCAGAAAGACGATAAAACAGGCAAAACCCAAATACAGAATGGTTTTATGGAGCCAGGCAAAGGAACGGCTTTCGTTGTTGCTATCGGTTTTTTCTTCCGTCGCCGGCTGTTCGAGCGCCTTGGTGAAGAGCGAACTGTATTGCGATATCAGGATCAACACCAATAAGCACGCGATGGATATAGCCGCTACCATCGGCCTGAGCCCCGCCTCTATCAGCAGTCCCAACCCCAACGAACCCAGCAAACCGCCAACGCTAAACAATCCATGCAAAGACGACATGACCGGCTTGGGAAGCTGATTCTGAACAAAAACGCCGTGGGTATTCATGGCCACATCGATGGCGCCGACGGAAGCTCCGAAAAGGA
>CAZJKJ010000155.1:0-2715 GCA_964546435.1 uncultured Cellvibrionaceae bacterium | reverse complement strand
TCACCAGCAGGTCCGCCGGACGCGAGGCATCGACCACCGGCGCACGGGTGATGCCTTCGGCCGTGTTGAACGACAGCGTCCACGGCCCGTGTTCGACATAGGCCGCGCCCTGGCAGGCGGCCAGCTGCAGGCGGGTGGCACCGCTGCCCGGATCACGACGCGCGAACAGCAGCGCGCGGCCACCGTCCAGCTCCATCACGTCCAGCTCGTCGGCGCGGGTGTTGACGCCCGGCAGCGGCAGCGGTGCGCCGAGGCTGTCATTGGGCTCCAGCGCCGACACGAACAGGTCCAGCCCGCCGGCGCCGCCACGGCCATCGCTGGCGAACAGCAGCCGCCGCGGCCGCGGCGTGGGCGAATGCTCGTTGCCGGCAGTGTTGAGCGTGGCCAGTGGCTCGGGCATGCCCCAGGCCTGGCCGTCGAAGGCGACGCGGTACAGGTCCAGGCCGCCCTGGCCGCCCTTGCGGTCGGAGCTGAAATACAGCCAGCGGCCATCGGGCGAGAACGCCGGCTCGGTGTCGTGGGCATCGGTGTTGAACGGCAGCGGATGCGGATCCACCCAGCGGATGCCGTCGCGACGCGCGCGCCACAGGTCCATGCCGCCGCTGCCGCCAGCGCGGTCGCTGGCCCACACGATCCACTGCCCGTCCGGCGCGATGCTGCCGCGCAGCTCCGCATCGCGCGTGGACACGGTCCACAGGCCCTCGATGCCAAACTCGGCCAGGCCGGTCGCGGTGGCGGGCAGGAGTAGACTCAGGCAGAGGGTCGCCCGCAGATGACGTCGCATGGCTCGGTCCACAATCCGGGCCATGCAGTCTAGCCGCCGCCGGCCCCTTGCCCCCAATCCAGAGGACGCCATGCCCGAAGCCCGTTATGCCGTGTTTGGCCACCCGATCGCCCATTCGCTGTCGCCGCATATCCATGCGGCGTTCGCGCGGCAGACCGGTATCGCACTGACCTACACCGCGATCGACGCGCCGCCGGAAGGCTTCGCCGACACCCTTGCGCAGTTCGCTGCCGATGGCGGCCGCGGCGGCAACGTCACCATGCCGCTCAAGGAGCTGGCCTTCGCCCGGTGCACCACGCTCACCCCGCGCGCGCAGCTGGCCAATGCGGTCAACACGCTGTCCTTGCGCGATGGCCAGTGGCATGGCGACAACACCGACGGCGCCGGCCTGGTGCGCGACCTCACCGGCCGCCACGCGCTGGACCTGCGCGGCCGCCGCGCCCTGCTGCTGGGCGCCGGTGGTGCCGCACGCGGCGTGGCCGCGGCGCTGCTCGATGCCGGCGTGCTGGAGCTGGCGGTGGTCAACCGCACCGCCGAGCGCGCCGATGCGCTGGTGGACGCGCTGGGCCAGCCCGGCCGCGCCTATTCGCGCTACTGGGACGACCTGGCCGACCAGGGCGACTTCGAGCTGATCGTCAACGCCACCTCGGCCGGACGCGGCAGCGACGCCTCCGCGTTCAACGTGCCGATGACCCTGGTCAACAGCCGCACCCTGGCGGTGGACATCAACTACGGCGAAGCGGCGATCGCGTTCATGGCCTGGGCCCGCGCGGCCGGCTGCCTGCACGTCGTCGACGGGCTGGGCATGCTGGTCGAGCAGGCCGCCGAGGCCTTCGAGCTGTGGCACGGCGTGCGCCCGGACACCAACCCGGTGTACGAGGAGCTGCGCGCGCGCCAGGCCCACCTGGTCACCGCGGACTGAGGCCGACGATGCTTACCCAGATCCTGACGGTGCTGGCCTACCAGCTGCCCGAACTGCTCGCCGCCAGCCTGGTGCTGGCACTGCTGCGCATCCGCACCCGCGCCGGAACCCCCGGCCGCAGGCTGGCGGTGGCCGGCGTGGCCCTGGTGCTGGTCACCGGCCTGCTGCGCCTGGGCGTGGGCGTGGGCCAGACCTGGATGCTGACCAACGCCATGACCACCATGCCCGACTCGGTCGGCACCTGGCTGGCGGTGTACAGCGCGCTGATGCTGCTGCTGTCGGTGGTTTCGGCGGTGGGCCTGGGCATGCTCGGCTGGGGCGCGATCAAGGCGATGACCGCCGGCGACAGCGGGAGCCGCGCCGCATGAGGCGCTTGCTGCTGGCCTGCGTGCTGCTGGCCGCGTGCATCGCGCCGGCCTTTGCCGAAGGCCAGTTCAAGGTGCTGGTGCTGGCGGTGCCCAACCGCTACCACCACGACTACACCGTGGTCGCCAAACCGCAGTTCGAGCGCATGGCGCAGCGCCATTCCTTCGACCTGGACTGGCACTGGAACACCGCGGTGTTCGACCAGGACCTGTCCGGCTATGCGGCGATCGTGCTGCTCAACACCCCGGGTGATGCGCTCGAGGGCGCGCAGCGCCAGGCACTGGAAAGCTACGTGCGTGCCGGCGGTGGCGTGGTCGCGGTGCACCGGGCGCTGATCTTCAACCCGGCCGGTGACTGGCCGTGGTTCGAGAAGCTCATCGGCCGCGCGTTCCGCATCCACCCGATCGTGCAGAGCGCGGTGGTGCGGGTGGAGGACCCGGCGTTCCCGGCGACCTTCGGCCTGCCGCAGCGCTGGATCTGGACCGACGAGTGGTACGAGTTCGAGCCGCCGCTGGTGCAGGGCCTGCGCACCGTGCTTTCGGTCGACGAGAGCACCTACGACCCGACCCGGATCTGGCCGGGCCAGAGCGCCCGCGGCATGGGCGGCGAGCATCCGGTGGCGTGGTACCACGCCTACGACGGC
>CAZJKJ010000154.1:0-2715 GCA_964546435.1 uncultured Cellvibrionaceae bacterium | reverse complement strand
GCTTTTCTGTAGATATTCTCCTGTATCTCATCCAAAAGTTTGGAAATAGCCTCCTCCAAACCCTCTAATGGCAAGCTAAATTTTTCTTTGGTGTCTCGCCTGGCAACTTCCACCACCCCCTGTTCTAAGTCACGAGGTCCTACGGTAATCCTTATCGGCACACCTTTTAGCTCATATTCTGCAAATTTCCACCCGGGTTTGTGCGTGTCCCTGTCGTCGAACTTCACGGAGATATCCTTTGCCTCAAGATTCGTTTTAACCACCTGAACTTTTTCACGGATGCTTTCCAATTGCTCTAGACCTTTGAAAATGGGCACAATAACTACCTGTATAGGAGCTAGTTTTGGTGGAAGCACTAATCCTTCGTCGTCAGAGTGAGCCATGATCAAGGCTCCCATCAATCTGGTACTTACGCCCCAGGATGTACCCCAAACATATTCCAGGCCACCCTCTTTGGTAGCAAATTTAACATCAAACGCCTTGGCAAAATTCTGCCCCAAAAAGTGGGATGTACCTGCCTGAAGGGCTTTGCCATCCTGCATCAAAGCTTCAATGCAATAGGTGTCTACTGCCCCTGCAAACCTTTCGCTCTCAGATTTCACCCCACGTAACACCGGCAAAGCCATATGTTTCTCAGCAAATTCGGCATACACTTCCATCATTTGCACGCTTTCATCTATTGCCTCCTGTTTGGTGGCATGTGCAGTATGCCCCTCTTGCCACAAGAACTCAGCGGTTCTTAAAAAGAGCCGGGTCCTCATCTCCCACCTTACCACGTTTGCCCATTGGTTTACCAGTAGTGGCAAATCTCTGTAAGACTGTATCCAGTTTTTGTAAGTACTCCAAATCACAGTTTCAGAGGTGGGCCTTACTATCAATTCTTCTTCCAGTTTGGCATCCGGATCCACTACAACGCCGCTGCCGTCTTCAGACGCCTTTAATCGGTAGTGTGTTACCACAGCACATTCCTTGGCAAAACCTTCTACGTGAGTAGCTTCCTTGCTAAGGAACGACTTAGGAATAAAGAGCGGGAAATAGGCATTGGTATGACCCGTTGCTTTGAACATCTTATCGAGTTGTGCCTGCATTTTCTCCCAGATCGAATATCCATAGGGCTTTATCACCATACAGCCTCTCACCGCGGAGTTTTCTGCCAAATCTGCCCTTTTTACCAATTCATTGTACCAGGCGGAATAATCTTCTTTTCTAGTTGGTAAACCCTTGCTCATATATATTCTGGTATAAAATTTGCTTAGTATTTGCTGTGTTATAGTACGGTTAAATTCACGAAAACTGTCGATAATAACACGAATTATATCGAAAATTCTACCCAGATGATATCTAATTTAAATAATACCCGTATATTAGTGTAGATAATTTTCGTTATCGTTATAGAACAAATGAAAGGCAAAGATATGAAAGCGTTATATACCATAAAAATTTTTATTGCCGGGTTTGCAGTATTATTCTCCTCCTGCTCGCCCAATCAGATCGCGCAGCATGGAGAATACGACGATATGTATTTCAGTTCGGCAGATAGGAATGCGTTGGAAAATGCAGTTGCCAGCACTGAAAATACCACCAATTACGACTCGCAACGCCAGGAAACGAATGAGGCGAATTATGATCCTCGAACTACGAATCCTGAATATATTGCAAATCAAAATCAAGCTGACGAAGGTGAATATGATGATACCTATTACAGCGAAGACTATAACCAGGGTGACAGCAGGTATTCTGATGTGAGAATGTCTAACTACTACGGCAGGGGATATTCTAACTTCAATTCATTTCATGATCCATTTTACAGTCCTTATTATAACTCATTCTACGATCCATTTTATTCACCCTATTATAACCCTCGTATGAATTCCGGTTTTAATATCAGTTTCGGAATGGGATGGGGTACCGGATTCGGCTATGGCTATAACCGTTACAGAGATCCGTTCATGCATGGATATTATGGTGGATATTACGATCCATGGGGGTATAACAGATACTACAACGGCTACAATCACGGATATTATGATGGGTTTTACACAGGAAGGTATGGACAGTATTACAGCCCTGTAATTGTTGTAAATAACAATGAATATCAAAACAACCGGAGGGCAGTGTATGGACCCAGAAATTCAAGCAGGTCTGCCATTGGCGTGGATAGCAGAAGAGCGACAAGAGCTACCAGAGATGTAAATGTATCAGATGCAAATAGCAGAAATACAAACAGCAGAACCACCAGAAGCAGGGCTACTAATGAAAACAGGACCTATTATGAAAAGTCTGATGCAAATACCACTAACAGGGAAAGCAGAACGACTACAAACAGGATCAGACGTAACAGCAATGTAGAACAAAATAACAGGGCGGTTACGCCTCAAAATAATACGAGGCAACGATCAAATACAAATAATAGCGTTACGCCGTCAAGGACACAAAGGGATAATACAAGAACCGTAACCCCTTCGCAGAATAATAGCAATTATAACAGGTCAAGCACGCCTTCAAGAAGTACTTATACACCTAGTTCTTCACCAAGTAGATCAAGTGGGAGCTACTCGAGTCCATCCAGAAGTTCTTCTGGAAGTTCATCCGGGAGCTCAGGCAGAAGCCGTACCAGGTAATTTAAAACAGACTTTCAAATATGAAGATAAAATTTTGGCTTATTAGTTTAAGCGTGATATCCTTTTGCCTAAACTTTGAGGTAAAAGGACAAGA
>CAZJKJ010000153.1:0-2844 GCA_964546435.1 uncultured Cellvibrionaceae bacterium | reverse complement strand
AACTGCAAAGTTCGCTGCCCGGTGGGTATGTCCATTGAGGCTTTGGCCGCTTTGGGGCTCACATGAGATGGGGAGTAATATGAACATTACAATAGAAAAAATCACTAAAATTGAGTAAGCGCCCTTAAATCCACCTACTTGCCCTTACTATAAGCAGGCACATTTTTTGAAAATTTCTCCAGCGGCACATTCCAAGGCAGTAATGCTTCGAGCGCCTCTACGGTCTCAGCGCCGCCAATGTTTCCAGCACATATCGAAATGTACGCATAGGGCTCCAGCTGATTCGCCTTGGCGGTTTCGATCAGTGAGTAACAGGTCGCACTGGCGCGAGCACCGTGTGCCGTGTCAGCAAATAACCAGGCTTTACACCCCACAGCGAACGGGCGAATGGCGTTTTCGGCTTGGGCATTACTGATATTGAGATAGCCGTGATCACAGTAGCCGATCAGGCATTTCCACTGATTCAGGGTGTATTCCATCGCGATACGGGTTCGTGAACCTTTGAGCACTTTGCTGAGGTTTTTCTCAAGCCAGGCTTTCAGCTCGTTGAGCACTGGAACACTCAACTCCTGTCGCTTACGATATTTCTGCGCTTCGCTTTCATCGGCAATGGCACTTTCGATCCGATACAGCTGGCGGATCTTGCCCACCGCGACCTCTGCCTTTGACGGTTTTTGGGCGGGCTCGAGCAGGGGTCTTTTCTTCAGCGATCTGTTCGTCCAGCTCGGCCAGACTGAGTTCCAGTTCCGCTTCGTCAAACAGACCGATCTGAAGTGACAGCTTCTCACTGCTGGCGGCAAACTTGCGAATGTGGGCGAGCCGAAGTTGTTCTTCCAGCAGTTTTATGATGCGTGCCTGGTTCTGAATGTGTTTATCGCGAGTGAGAACGGCTGCCTGGGTCGCTGCCATTTATTCATCTTTTTCGGCGATCAGCGCCAGCAGCTCATCCGTGGTCAAACCACGGTAATCGGGCGTCTTCACAGAGGGTTTGGGTGGTAATTTCATGGCGGACATTTTACCTGAAACCACACCCGAAAATCGTTAACCAACCGACTGATAATGCAAAATCTTATGCCCACGCATCAATGAAAGATCATAGCCATCGAGCAACCAATTTATTTCCTGTCCAGTGAGAGTAACAATATCTTCACTCGTGCGCGGCCAGTGAAAGCGCTCCTCTGCCAGAGCTTTGTAATACAGCACAAAGCCGTTGTCTTCCCACAACAGACATTTAATCTTGCTGGCATTTCGGTTGCGAAATACATACAGCGCCCCGCTAAACGGATTATGCCCAAGCTCGCGCTCCACCAGCGCGGCCAGCCCCAGCGCCTGCTTGCGAAAATCCACCGGGTCCCGGTAAAGATAAATCGTCGGAGTGTCCAGGGCTGGCCGCAGATAGCGCGCTTTCAAAACTGCTCCAGGATGCGACGAACTAAACCAATATTGCTTTCATTCAGACCACGAATCACAATGCCACCCGGCACGGTGATAGAGATGCCTTCTTGCACAGCACGTACCGGCGCCACCTGAACGAACGCCGGTGGATTTTGCTTAACGCTATGCGAGTCGGCTTTACTGAGCTTTTGCTTCCAATACTGGAACTGATGATACGCGAGGTTTCGTTGCAGACAGAACTCGGCACCGCTCAACGCTGAGCGCTGCAACTGCTCGATGAGGTCCGGCCATGCTGATCGAGCATGAGTGCTCGTCTGTGTTTTGTGGGATGACATGCTGTTCTCCGTGTTAATGAGTGTCGGAAAACAGTGTTTCAGAGTTCAATGTCGACAAACAGGGGTGGATTTATTGGCGCTTACAATATAGCAGGGACAGGAAGAGATACCTCTACAAACCTCGCGGTGATGTGAATTTGAGTCGACCGGAATCGATCAGAGAACGCAGTGGTGTCAGGATAAACTAAACATGAATATATACACGACGACAATATGCGCTGCGATGCTGATTTTCGGCGGTTGCGCGACTCGTACTGTCGGGGACGGAGGTGAAGCGTTTTATCTGGTTGATGGTGTTTTAAAAGTTGACAAGCGCTTCGATCTGCCCAGCAATCTCGAGCCGTGGCTGGAAGCGGAGCAGGTTGATAAAGATATGGACGAAGTGATCGTGGTTGCTCATGGATGTAATTTTTATGACATTGAGTACTCACTCTATGACGCAACGGAAGAACGAGACACTGTGAAAGTCCGGGTCCAGCCAGGGGAGTTCTGCAATCTGAAAGATGTGGTTTTCGCCCATCCCACGATTATTCGGGTCAGGCGTTGGAATGGTGTCAAATATTTCATTGATGAGGCGCCGTTGGTCTTCGCAGAGGATGATATTGCATATATCCCGGGCGTTTATCTGCCGGAGGACTGGGGGGTGGACAGACTTCTGATTGATTATCCCCCGAGTCAGGTTTCACCATTCTGTATGAACGTAAATCAGTTTTCTTCCATCGAGGCAAACTGGTTGCGTTCCAGTCCTGCTGTGTCTGTTTTGGGAGACGAACTGTGTCATTCCCGAGTGCTGCCTCTCAGAATGCTGATGGGCATTTCTTTCGGTGTAAACGACGGTGAGGCAAATCACATTGAGTCGGGAGTGGTTGAAACCAATCCGGATAGTTGACGGAACTTCAGAGCGGTTGCTGTCACCGCGAGGCTAAAAAACGCTGGCCAGAAGCTGCGAGGCCAGCGGGGTACGAGGATTTATTTTCAGTTTGGATGACCGGGTCTGATTGTGGTAATCAGTCCCAGGTCAAAGCTCCGCCGGTCTGATATTCGATAACCCGTGTTTCAAAGAAATTTTTCTCCTTGCGCAGGTCCATGATTTCGCTCATCCAGGGGAAGGGGT
>CAZJKJ010000152.1:0-2845 GCA_964546435.1 uncultured Cellvibrionaceae bacterium | reverse complement strand
GGTAGCCGTCCGCGCGACGCCCGGTGATGCGCAGGAACAGGTTCAGCTTGGCCGGGGCCGGCCACTGGCTCCACTCGCTCACGGACTGCCCCACCGGTCCACCACCAGCCGCACCCGGGCCTGACCCCGCTCGGCCTGCAGGCGCCGGGGCATGGCCGGAAACCCGTCCGCGGCCGGCTGCCATTCCTGGTACTCGATACTCCAGCCGGCGGCCTGCATCCGCTGCAGGTGGCCTCCGGGGCCGTATTCGATGCCGCTGGCGCCAGGCGTCTGCAGCCCGCGTACCCACCAGGCCAACTCCTGCACGGGGATCTCCCAGCCGGTGGCCTGGCGCAGCAGCAGGCCGGCATCCGGTCCGTGGCGGGGGCCGCCCTCGACGCCTTCCAGCACGGCCCCGCCATCGGCAGCGGAAGCCAGGGACCAGCTCTGCCGGGTGACCGGGGCACTCAAGGCCATCCGGTACTGGTCCTGTTGCTGCGACCACTCCAGGCGGCCGCTGCCGCCACGCTGGCCATTGCTGATCGCAACCCGGCCCTCCACCGACCAGGCATCCAGCAGCTCCAGCGCCTGACGCCGCTGCTCCTGGTGGCGTTCGGCCTGTGCGGGCGGCACAGCCGGGGCAGCCGGGCGGGACGGGCCGGTGGCACAGGAGGCGAGCAGGAACAGGGCCGGCAGCAGGCCGGCCAGGCGGAGGCGAAGACTCATGGGGAGGAATCCGGTCTGGACGTGGGTTGCGGGCCGGGGGCGGCCCCGCCTCCAGGCGTGGGCCCGGGCCCGGCAGGCGAGCCGGCGGCGGATTTCGGCTTCTGTTCCAGCGCCGGCAGGACGATGTCGAACTGCTCCAGGGCCCGCTGCAGCGCGCGATTGTCCGGATCCAGCGCGCGCGCCTCGACGAAGTAGCGGCGGGCCTCGTCATGGCGGCCGAGCTGCCACAGCACCTCGCCCAGATGGGCGCCGATCTCCGGGTCCTTCATCAGGCCCCAGGCCCGGCGCAGCGCGACCAGGGCCTCGCGGGTCCGCCCCAGGCGATAGAGCACCCAGCCATAGCTGTCGACGATGGCGGCGTTGTCCGGCTCGGCGGTGCGGGCGCGGTCGATCAGCTCCAGTGCCTCGCCATAGCGCTCGGTGCGGTCGGCCAGGGTGTAGCCCAGCGCATTGAGCGCGGCGACGTTCTCCGGCTCGGTGACCAGCAGCCGGCGCAGGTCGGCCTCGGCGCGGTCGATGCGGTCACCGCGCTCCCAGGCCAGCCCCCGCGCGTACAGTAGCGCCGGATCGTCCGGCCAGGCGGACAGGCCGCGCCCGAGCACTTCCAGCTCGCCGGCGGCATCGCCCTCGCGCTGGCGCAGCTCGGCTTCCAGCAGATAGGCATCGCGACGGGCATCGTCGACCACCTCCGCGTCCTCCTGCAGCGCGCGCGCCTGGGCATAGGCCTCGGCATGGCGGTCCAGCGTGTGCAGGGCCACCGCGGCGCGCATCCGCGCCTCGATGCGCTGCGGGCCGCCGGGCACGCCGCGGTACCAGGCAAGCGCCTCGGCCGGGCGCTGCAGGAACTCGGCAATGCGCCCCAGCAGCAGGCGGCGGCCCGGGTCCGGGCGGATCGCATCCTTTTCCAGCTCCGCATACAACGCGCCGAGGGCGTCGTTGTCGCCAGCGCGGGCCAGCAGCGAGGCACGCACCCCGTACGTGGCGGTGTCCTGCGGCCCCTGCGCCATCACCCGGGCGGCGGCCTGGAAATCGCGCGCGGCCTCATGGGCCATCGCCAGCATCGCGCGGAGCTCCGGGTCGGCGGCCGCCTGCGGCTCGACCTGGGTCAGCAGGGCGCGTGCCTGCGCGGTTTCGCCCACCTGCTGGAGCTGGCTGGCGCGCAGCAGCGCCACCCGCGGCTCACCGGGGAAGCGGCGGACGACTTCGTCGACGATCCTCCGGGCCAGCACCGGCTCTTCCAGGCGCATCGCCAGGCGGCCGAACTCCTGCCAGGCCGCCATGTCGCCGGGAATGGCATCGCGCCGGACCAGCCGCTCCAGCACCCGGGCGATATCCCCCGGCTCGCGGCCACTCTGCAGGGCCGATGCGGCATACCGCCAGGCCGCCGGCTCCGGGCTGCGCAACAGCGCCTCCAGCTCGCGGCCGGCACGGCGCAGGTGCCCTTCACGCAAGGCCAGGCTGGCACTGGCCGAACGCATGCCCAGCGATTCCGGGGCGCGGGCCCGCCACAGCGCCAGCGCTTCGGCGGCACGGGCGTCGTCATTGGCCAGGATGGCGATGCGGGTGGCGCGCTCGGCCAGCGGCACGTCGTCGTGGGCAGCGGCGGCCGCCTGCAGATACCAGCGCGCCGCATCGTCCAGCTGGCCGGACTGCAGCGCGAACTCGCCGGCCATCAGCGGTCCCAGGGTGTCGTCGGTCAGGCCTTCGGCAGCCTGCGCCGCAGGCACGCACAGGGCCAGCAGCAGCGGCAGACGGCGCCACCAAGCCGCTCCACGGACCCGTCCAGGGGCCTGGATGAACGCCGGCGCGCGCGTGGAACGTTTCGAATCGGGCATTGGCACCCACCGGGCCGTAAAATGGCGACCCAAACAAGCCAGCAGATTAACGCAAGCACCTGAACATGACGCTTTGGCTCCTCGGGCTGAACCACCAGACCGCACCGGTCGACCTGCGTGAGCGCGTAGCCTTTTCCGGCGACGCGCTGGGTCGTGCCCTGGGCGCGCTGCGCACCCTGCCCGGTGTATCCGAAGCGGCCCTGCTGTCGACCTGCAACCGCACCGAGATCTACGCGGTGGCCGAGCAGGGCCAGGTACTTGCCGACTGGCTGGAAGACCACGGCAACGGCATCTCCGGCTACCTG
>CAZJKJ010000151.1:0-2851 GCA_964546435.1 uncultured Cellvibrionaceae bacterium | reverse complement strand
CCGACATCACCGGGTATGGCCACGGTGCCGGGCGGCGGCAGGTAGTCGAACAGGCGCGGCAGCGGGAGGGGCAGGGCGACCCGGAGGCAGCCCGCCGGTGGGACGGAAGAAGGCATGCGCGAAGTCTAAGCCGGCACCGCGCCTGCCACCGGCTTTTGCACCGCATTGCTGCCGTGATCTTTCTAAAGCGCACGTAAACCTGCGTCACAGTTGGATATTCGGCCTTATCCACACAACCTGTGGATAAGCTTGTGCATGACGCTGTGGCTTCACGGCGCAAACACCACCAGATCGACCTGCCGGTCAGGTTGGTCAAAAAAGCGCCATAAGAAAAAAAACAGGAGAATCAGCCACTTGGGCGTGGAACACCGTGGGGCTCGGGCGCCGGTCGGCACATGCCGGACTCCGGATGACCGTTTTCTTGCGCTGTGCACAACCGAATTGGCTGCAAGCCTTGCAAACACGGGGGGGAGCGCCTGCCGGCCTTCCCGTCAAGGCGCGTTGCAGCGTCGGGACGCCTATCATCGCTGGCCTGTTACCGCCACCACCGGGACCTGTCCTTGCCCCCAGCCACCGATGTGCCACCGGCGCTGGCCGCCTTCCTCCGGGGCAGCGAGCGCCGCGCGTGGGTGTTCCTCTGGCTGCAGGGCGGCAACGCCGATGCGGCCGACCACGCCCTGGCCGCCGCCTCGCGCGCCTTCCAGGCCGATGCCGCCACCCTGTCGATGGCCCAGTGGCCCGCCCGTTACTGGCGGCTGCTGGCGGCCTGCCCGCTGGAAACCGACGAGGGCGATCGCCCCGGTGAGCTGGCGATCCTGGGTGCCGCCGCGCCCGCGGACCGCCGCGCCCTGCTGCTGCGCCTGGCCGCTGGCCTGGACGAGCAGCCGGCGGCCGAGGCCCTGGGCGTGTCGCTGGAGACCTACCGCGAGCGCCTGGCCGCCGGCTGCCCGCGCGACCCGCACGGCGAGGTCGACCCTGCCGCCTGGCACCGCCTGGCGCAGGCGATCCAGCTGGCGGTGCGCGACCTGCCGGCCAGCCGCCTGGAGCGGATCGCCGGGCTGCGTGACACCGCCCTGACCGGCCACGGCATGCCGGCGCCGGCCACTGACGAGCCGGCGACAGCGCCGCCGCATCCGTATACGCCGGCGGAGGCTCGCGCACGCCGGCGGCCCGGTCCGGTGGTGGTGGCGCTGCTGGTGCTGGTCGCGCTGGCCGCCGCCGGCGCCTGGTGGTCCCTGCGCCCGCCGGGCCCGCTGCTGCCGCCGGCGGACGAGGCGACTTCCGGCGTGGACGACCTGCGCGTGCACGAGCACGGGCCGATCCTGGTCGAGCCGCTGCCCGCTGCCGAGCCGCCGGCCGTCCCGGCCGAGCCGGTCCCGCCGGTCCTGGCCGAGCCGCCTTCGGACCCGGTCATCGCGCAGATGGACCTGCTGTCCTGGTACGCCGCCGGCGCGCCGGAGTCTCGCATCGAGCGGGAGGCCAGTGATGGCGTGGTGGCGCTGCTGCCCGCACCCGGCCCGGACGGGGCACCGGCCATGACGCTGGCCTGGCTGCAGCTGGAGCCGGGTGACCAGGCGATGGTGCGCGCGGCAGCCGCCCGCTTCGCCGCCCTGTCGGCACCGGAACAGGCCAGCCTGCGTGGCCGCTTCGCCGCGCTGGACCGGATGGAGCGCCGGGGCTGGCGCTTCGGCCCGGACCTGGGCAACGACTGGCCGAGCCTGCAGCCGTGGCTGGGCTACGTGCCCGAAGACGAGCGCGCGCCCCTGCTGCAACTGCTGCGGGTGATGGACAGCACCCAGCGCGCCCAGCTGGCCGAGCTGCTGCGGCGGCAGTCGCCGCCCGGCCGGGTCGAGCTGCGACAGGAGCTGCTGGCGATCCCCGCGGCCCGGCGCGCCAGCTGGCTGGAGGAAGCGGCGCTGCGCTGAGCGGCGCCTGGTGGCCGGCCGCCGCCGCTTCCGGTCCAGCCCGGGCACATGGCCGGGCCGGCGGGCGGCGGTTACCATGGCGACCCGCCGCAGCCCGGTGCCGGTGCCGCCGGCATGGCCGCAGCCCGCTGCCCCCTGTAGATCCCATGTCCGCCTCCCCCCTCCCGGCGCGCAGCCTCGGTGCAGAGCTGCGTGGCACCGCCACGCTCGCCCTGCCGCTGGTGCTCGGCCACATCTCCACCGGCCTGATCAGCTTCGTCGACAACGTCATCGCCGGCCGCCACGGCACCCTGACCCTGGCCTCGGTGACCGTCGGCACCGCCCTGCTGTGGCTGCCGATGATGGTGCCGATCGGCACCCTGATCGCACTGACCGCCTCGGTGTCCCAGCTCGACGGCAGCGGCCGCCGCGACCAGCTCGCCTCGCTGTTCCGCCAGGCCCTGTGGCTGGCGGCGGGCCTGGGGGTGCTGATGTTCGGCTTCCTCAGCGTGGCGCCGCTGGCCCTGGCCGGGTTTGGCATCGCCCCGGAGATCGTGCCCGGCGCCACCGCCTTCGCCCACGCGGTGCGCTGGGGCGTGCCGGCGCTGATCCTGTTCTTCTGCATGCGCTACCTCAGCGAAGGCCTGCACTGGACCCTGCCGACCATGGTCCTGGGCTTCTCCGGGCTGTGCGTGCTGGGGCCGCTGGGCTACGTGCTGACCTTCGGCGTCGGCCCGCTGCCGGAGATGGGAGCGGCCGGGCTGGGCGTGGCCTCGGCGGTGGTGATGTGGCTGCAGGCGCTGGGCTTTGCCGTCTACCTGGCGCGCTCGCGCCGGTTCGCACCGCTGGGCCTGTTCGCGCGGATGGAGGGCCCACGCTGGGCCGACATCCGTGGCCTGCTGGCCACCGGCCTGCCGATCGGGGTGACGGTGCTGATGGAGGGCGGG
>CAZJKJ010000150.1:0-2917 GCA_964546435.1 uncultured Cellvibrionaceae bacterium | reverse complement strand
GGCCGCTGGGTGGCGGTGTCCGGATCGAAGACCCAGATACCGAAGCGGGGCAGGGCTTCAACCACACTTTGCGGGTTGGCGATCTGGCTGGGGCAGGGACGTATATCGTTGGGCCCGTTCTGCACGCGACACGGGCTCCAGCTGGTGAGCAGGCGATCGGTGCCGTCGGCGATGGGATAGACCGAGTGGTAGTAGCCGCCGGCGGAGGCGCTGTTTTCCCGGGTGGTCACGGATTCGCGCACCAGCACTTTCTGGGCGAGGGTGCCGGCTTCGCTGCCGTCGGTGTGCACATTGAGCTCAGTGTAGTTTTCCACATCAATGGCGATGATGGTGCCCCCGCGATGCCGCGATTCCCGCTCCCGCAAAATGGTCAGCAAGCGCCCGTCGGGCATTTCCAGGGGTTTGATGAAGGTGGCGGGAGTGGATTGGGTGCCGGTGCGCTGGCTGTGGAAGCCGTAGAGGAACTGCTCCTGGGTGCCGTCCGGGTTGACCTTGTACAGACTCAGCTGGTTGTGGCTGGCCATGGCGTCCCAGCGCAGATACACCACTTCGCCGGTCGACAGGATGGTGGGGTACAGATCGTGGCTGCCGTTGAAGGTGAGCTGCCGGATGTTGCCACCCTCTTCATCCATGACATGCAGGTTGAAGGCTTCTCGACGGCGCTTGTCGTCCAGTCCCGAATACTGGGGTTTGCCTTCGTCCAGCAGAATGGCGCCGGTGCGATGCTGGCGCGTGGAGGTGAACAGGATGCGGTCATCCGGGAGGTATTGAGCGGAGAGGTCGTGGCCTTGCTCGGCGGCAATGTCCGCGGCCATCACGCGCACCGGTTCGCCGCCTTCATCCAGGTTATAGCGGTAGATGTTCCAGGTGGGTTCATCCTCGGGATTTATAGCGGGAGCCCGGGCCGAGAACAGCAGCTTTTTGCCGTCAAAAGAGACGCTCAGGTCGCGAATGTCCCAGGACGATGTCTCGTTATCTCCCAGTGGAAACAAGGTGGTGGCCTGTGCGGCCGCCGAGGCGCGATCTTTCAGGATCAGGCGGGCGCCGGGGTTGAAGGCTTCCGGTTCGAGGACATCATCGGGCGCGACCCTGCCGCCGTCATCCATGGGCAGGGGACGTTCCACATAGGCGATGGGGAAGTCCAGCACCACCGGATCGCCTGCGTGGGTGCCGGACTGGATGCCGTCGCTCATGTCACAGCCGCTAAGCAGCAGGGCGCCGGCCAACAAAACGATTAACGGGTTTCTACAGAGGCTCATGACCAATTGTCTCTTTAACGGAATTCTTCACTGGCGTCCCTGTCGCGCTACTTCAGCCGTTGCAACGGTCTGCAGGCGTCTGAGTGCAGCCGGCACGATGCCCGCGATTTGACTATTTACGCGCATTTGTGACCGAAAAAGGCGAAATATCGACGCTTTCACATTCTTTTTGGCGCCTTGGTAACAGGAGGTTCAACCGGCAACCGGACGCTTTCGTCATGGCATTCCCGACCGGGCTATCTGACCGGACTGCCCGCCGGGGTATGCGCACGGTAGCATGTTTTGCACCACTATGACTGCCACTTCCTTCGCACCGCCATGGATCGGACGAGCGCCCACTCAGCCCCGTTTTGTGAACTTGAATCGCCGATGGCCGAGCTGGAACAGAAACTGCTCACCCCAAGCCCGGGACGTCTGCAACAGACCGGCCTGGTGGCGCTGCCCCCTGTTTCGCGTGAACGTGAACGCGGTAGCGCCGGTTGTACCAAGCAGGTCCGGCTCGTCCCGCGAGGAATAGGATACCGTGCGGTGTTACGCGGATTGGCTGTTGATGGATATATAAAAAATGAATGAAGTAAAAAGGCTGCTATTCATGCCAGTGCTGCGTGCCCTGGCTGTCGTCCTGCCGTTGTCTGCCGTTTTGACGCCCGTTGCGGCGGTTGCAGGCTCTCTGGAGCAGGCCAAACGCATTCATGATCGCCTGACCGGCGTGCCCCCTGCGGAAAGCGTTCTCCTGCAAATGCGCAGCAGCATCGAAGCCAGTGGCGACGGGCTGGAAGCGGCCAGTATCGCCATGGAGAACGACAACTTTTACCGGGTGACGCTTAAGAACTGGGCGGCGCCCTGGACCAATCGCGACCAGTCGGTGTTTGTGCCTCTCAATGATTATGTGGCCACCGTTATCGGCCTTGTACGCGACGATGCGGATTTCCGATCGGTCCTCTACGGCGATGTTCTTTATGTGGGCGAGGGGATTAGCCCGGCCTACGCCGCCGACAGCAATGCCCATTACGAAGCGCTGGAGACCGGGCGGACCGGCGCTGGCCAGCCCCACAGTTTCAAAGCATCCCTGACGGCGCGCAGCCAGTCCCAGCTGAGCGGCCTGCCCCCGGAAGCGACGGCGGGGGTGATGACCTCACGTGCGGCGGCCCGGGCCTTTTTTATTGCGGGCACCAACCGCGCCCAGCTGCGCTTTACCCTGGTGAACCACTTGTGCCGCGATCTGGAACAACTGCAGGACATTACCGGCGTGCCCGACCGTATCCGCCAGGACGTCTCCCGCTCCCCCGGTGGCGACGCCCGGGCGTATTTGAACGGCTGTATTGGTTGCCACGTGGGCATGGACCCGCTGGCCCAGGCCTTCGCCTATTACGACTTTCAATATGATCCCGACACCGATCTCACCGGCGAGCGCGGCCAGATCCAGTTCACGCCGGGTCAGGTCCGGCCCAAGTACCACATCAACAGCTCAACTTTCCCCATGGGCTTTGTCACCGAGGATGATCGCTGGGACAACTATTGGCGGACCGGCATGAACGCCCAGCTCGGCTGGGATCCGGCGTTGCCGGGTGGCGGCACGGGCGCCAAATCCATGGGCCGGGAGCTGGCCCACAGCCAGGCATTTGCCGAGTGCCAGGTGACCAAGGTGTTCAAGGCCG
>CAZJKJ010000149.1:0-2989 GCA_964546435.1 uncultured Cellvibrionaceae bacterium | reverse complement strand
GCGTTCGAACCGGTACTGATCGAAGGTAAGGCGATTCAACGGCATCCCCTCGTCTGCGCGGCCTACAACGCCGACTTCGATGGTGACCAGATGGCGGTGCACGTGCCGCTAACTATTGAAGCGCAGCTCGAAGCCCGTGCGTTGATGATGTCCACCAACAACATCCTGTCACCTGCGTCCGGCGAACCGATCATCGTGCCGTCTCAGGACGTGGTACTGGGGCTTTACTGGATGACGCGGGAGCGCGTCAACGCGCGTGGAGAAGGCATGGTTTTCGCCGACCCCAACGAAGTATCCCGAGCGTTTTATTCCAAGGCGATTGATTTGCAGGCGCGAATCAAGGTGCGTCTGCGGGAAGTCACGACGACTGAAGATGGTGAAAGAGAAGCGAACACTGCCATTTTCGAGACCACTGTCGGCCGGATCCTGCTGTGGGAAATCGTGCCGGAAGGCATCGCTTTCGAAATGATCAATCGCCCCATGGTCAAGAAAGCCATTTCTGCGGTGATCAACTATTGCTACCGCGTTGTGGGACTGAAAGCCACGGTCATCTTTGCTGACCAGCTCATGTACATGGGGTATGACTTCAGTACCAAGTCCGGCTCGTCCATCGGTGTGAACGATTTCGAAATTCCCGTGGAAAAGGCCCGCATCATTGATCAGGCCGAGAAGGAAGTGAAGGAAATCGAAACCCAGTACGCTTCCGGTCTGGTGACCCAGGGTGAGAAATACAACAAGGTGATCGACATCTGGTCACGGGCGAACGACCTGGTCGCCAAATCCATGATGGAAGGAATTTCCAGGGAAAAGGTGACCAACCGGGATGGCGAGGAGGAATCTCAGGCGTCCTTCAACTCGGTATTCATGTACTCGGACTCGGGAGCACGAGGTTCACCGGCCCAGATCCGTCAGCTGGCGGGAATGCGCGGCCTGATGGCCCGGCCGGACGGTTCCATTATTGAAACGCCGATCACGGCGAATTTCCGCGAGGGATTGAACGTACTTCAGTACTTCATTTCGACCCACGGTGCCCGTAAAGGTCTGGCGGATACCGCGTTGAAAACCGCCAACTCCGGTTATCTCACCCGTCGTCTCGTGGACGTTGCGCAGGACGTGGTGGTGACAGAGCACGATTGCGGCACCGATCAGGGCTTGATGATGACGCCGGTTATCGAAGGCGGCGACGTTATTGAATCGTTGGGTGATCGCATTCTTGGTCGGGGTGTGGCGCGGGATGTCATCCGCCCCGACAGCGACGAGATTCTGGTCCCGGCCGGCACCATGATCGATGAAAAGTGGGTCGAGCGCATCGAAAGCATGGGCATTGATGAGGTCTGCGTAAGATCGCCGATTGCCTGTGAAACGCGCTACGGAATCTGCGCGCAGTGCTACGGTCGCGACCTGGCGCGCGGTCATCGGGCCAACGTGGGTGAAGCCATTGGCGTCATCGCGGCACAGTCCATCGGTGAGCCAGGTACCCAGCTGACCATGCGTACTTTCCACATCGGCGGCGCGGCCAGCCGGACGTCTCTGGCTGACAGTGTCCAGACCAAACAGGATGGTGTGGTGCGCCTGCACAACATCAAGGTCGTGACCCGACTTGACGGCAGTCTCGTGGCGGTTTCCCGCTCCGGTGAACTGGCACTTGCCGACAAGGCGGGCCGGGAGCGCGAGCGTTACAAGATTCCTTATGGTGCGGTCATTGCGGTCAAGGAAGGAGAAGAAGTTAAGGGCGGCACCATCATTGCCAAATGGGATCCTCACACGCACCCGATCATTACCGAGGTGGCGGGTAAGGTTGCCCTGACCGGTATAGAAGATGGTCTGTCCATTCGCAAGCAAACAGACGAACTGACCGGCTTGTCCTCAACGGAAATTCTCGATCCGGCCGAGCGGCCTGCGGCAGGTAAAGACCTGAAGCCGGCGGTGACCCTGCTGGACGAAAAAGGCAATGAGCTGACCCTCGCCAACTCCAACCAGCCGGCGCACTACATGCTGCCCTCCGGCGCGATCGTCAATCTGCGCAATGGCGACACAGTGGCGGTAGGTGACGTCATTGCACGTATTCCGCAGGAAGGTTCGAAAACTCGGGACATTACCGGTGGTCTGCCTCGCGTGGCCGATTTGTTTGAAGCGCGCAAGCCCAAAGAAGCGTCCATTCTGGCGGAAATCTCGGGAACGGTATCCTTTGGCAAAGAAACCAAGGGCAAGCGCCGCCTGATTATCACGCCTCCGGAAGGTCAGGTAATGGAAGACGGGTCCAGCCACTATGAGGTCCTGATTCCCAAGCATCGACAGCTCACCGTGTTTGAAGGTGAGACAGTTGCCAAAGGTGAAGTGGTATCGGATGGTCCGTCAAATCCCCATGACATCCTGCGGTTGCAGGGCGTAGAAGCTTTGACCCATTACATCACCAATGAGATTCAGGAGGTTTACCGCCTCCAGGGCGTGAAGATCAACGATAAGCACATCGAAGTGATCGTTCGGCAGATGTTGCGTAAAGTTGAAATTTCCGACATGGGCGAGTCCGAGTTCGTCAAGGGCGAGCAGGTGGATTACTACCGCCTCCAGGAAGCGAACGAGAGATTGCGCTCGGAAGACCGGCAGCCGTGCAAGTATGAGCGCTTGCTGCTCGGTATTACCAAAGCTTCGCTGGCGACTGAATCGTTCATTTCTGCAGCGTCTTTCCAGGAGACCACCCGGGTACTCACCGAGGCGGCCGTTACCGGAAAGCTCGACGAACTGCGGGGATTGAAAGAAAACGTGGTGGTGGGCCGACTGATACCTGCCGGGACCGGTCTTGCCTACCACGCCGAGCGGCGACGCAAGCGCGAAGCGGCCGATACGGGAACGGATGGCGTGAGCGCGGCGGAAGTCGAAGCAGCACTGACAGAGGCGTTGAAATCCAGCGCGGAGTAGCAGCATCGCGAGGGCTTTCGCCTTGACGGAGCGTGGTGGCGACAGTAGAATGCGCCACCCGCTTTTTTGT
>CAZJKJ010000148.1:0-3061 GCA_964546435.1 uncultured Cellvibrionaceae bacterium | reverse complement strand
GTACATGTGTGTTTAAAAGTTTTCCGCACAAATTTAAAACAATATTAAAACTTTGCGGGAGTAATATCAGATTTTATGCAATATATATAAAAGATAATGCTGGTTTTATATTTCACGGTTCAAAAAGAAGATGTTTTTAACCCGTGTTTTATACTTGACAAATGCTGAGAATGACTGATGAAGCCTGCGATTAAGCAAGGAGGTAAATAATTGTTCTATACTAGATATTCTCATTGGTTGAAAAAATCCATTTTGCATTTAATTTGTTATCCCCTGTAAATCGTTACTATTCAATAAATAAAATGTATGTGCGGACGTGCAGTAAACCCCGAAAGCAAACGCGATTACCAGGCGTTGCTCCATGAGGATTTCAACTTTTTTGATGACAGGCGAAACTCATTTCTATTAAAGGACCTGGATGCGCTACCTGAGGGCTACATTAATTACAATGTCGCCCCTACTACCCGCGTTCCGGTGATTTCAAATAATGAACCGAAAGCCGTACAGTTGATGCCGTGGAAGTACGATATGAAGATCAAAGGGAAATTGATCCCTTTGTTTAATTCAAAAATTGAACAAGCTGAAAAGAATAATGCGTACTTCGGGCATGATTTGCGGGAAAGAAGGTGTGTGGTGTTGTTTAAAGGATTTTACGAATGGATAAAGCAGGACCCAACGAATAAAAAAACGCTTAAGCAACCCGTTTTCATAAGCCTTAAAAATTGCCCCATCATGCCTATGGCGGGAATCTATAAAAAGAATGAAAATGGTGAATTAGGTTGCTCTATCATCACGACAAGTCCGTTGGAAAGTATAGAAAAAGTGCACAACAGGATGCCGTTTATATTGAATCCTGACAGCATATTTGACTATCTCTCTCCGAGCCTTGATGGCGATAAACCATATATCCTGGACTGGTTGCATAAAAATCTGATAGACGATGATTGGTTAACTTATTATCCGGTGAACCAGGCAGTCGGAAGTGTTAAAAACAATCAGCCTGCCTTGTTGGATAGATGTGAACCGATTTTTGAGGTTTGAGCGATCTACTCAAGATGGGTTTGTGTGGTTTATGAACTCTTTACCTTCATCGTCAGGCTGTTACCACGCAAGGGAAAATAAAAAGAGGCAGTCTCGCCATTGGAAACTGCCTCTCTCCTGCCTGGTCTATCGTTTCAGAATATTATCTTTTCTGCAAAAGTCTATTAATGTCTATCTCATCTTTTAGGAATCTTCCTCCTTCATTGGTAATCACCAATCTCTCCGTGACAGATTGCTCATTTCCCATGCTGTTGGAAGAAGAACGACTTAACAATAACGTTTGATTAATATATTCACTATAGGTTTCGATATTAGCAAAATCGCTCGCTTCAACAGTGTAAGGACTAAAATTTTCCTCTGCAAGAGCAGGATAGTCGTTTAAAATCGCTTCTGGTATTTGAGGACGCAAAGCTACCATATCTTCTCTTGCCTCTCCGTATACCTTATGCGAAGTAGTCGTAAATCCCTCATCACTTGCCACCCAAGTACTATTAGCGAAATCATGGTTGCCAGTGATCGTTGCAGCGATAGCATTATTTGAACTGGAAATTATATTTACGTCAATAGTTGTTTTTACAAAGGGACTTACCGTTTCCGAACTTGCTCGATAGATATATCTTTTCCTTCCCTTGTTTAAGGTATACCAGGTATAGAATCCATCAAACACCCCTTCCGGATAAAAAAACTGAATACCTGAACTCAAATCATCAAGCATTTTAAAATTCATCAGATAACTATCATGTGACTCATCCTCCCTGCTCAACAGACCAAATAGAAATGTTTGGCCACCTTCAAAATCAGAGGGAATATTTTCATGGTGTTTTGTCAAAGGTAGAAATTTGCCTATTTCTAAATCTATTTGCTGGTCCACCTCCACATCTTGAATGAATTTATAGGATGGGTCTCCTTCCATCGGCTCGTGAGATACATAAATATTTGTTGGATTCGTATAGAGTTCAATAAGATATGAGCACGGGCTGCAGGTGGAGTAAATATCTTTGGGCCCTCCAGAAATCGGAGTTATCATAGTTCTGTAGTTGTTGGAAAGATCATCAATTTTTACTAAGACGTCACCCTTCGTTGAATTTGAAGTCACATTGCTCTCAAAACCTAATTCCAAACCATATGCGATATCTGTGTACGTATATATATATCCACTTGTCCCAATTGCTAACTCAGCTGTGCTCAGGCTAAAAGTCGCGTCCTCAAAGCCTTCAGGTCGCAGAAACTTTACAACATTTGTATCTTCTATTTTTTTGCTCTCTATTACATTGCCATTATCATCGGAAAGAAACACGTAAAAATCTTTTGTAAGTGAATATTCACTCGCCCCAAAAGTTAGCAGGGTGTTTTGAACATTTAGTGATATAGTTTTTTCTGACTTATTTCCTACTTTATCAAAGGCTACCGCCTTGATCTCAACAGTTCCATCGTCGTAGTTCTTCGTATTGAGTGCCATGTTAAATGGCGAAGTCTTTACTTCTCCTAATGGGGTTTCGCCCGCAAAGAATGCTACTTTCTCTACTGCATCCACTTCGGTAATTTCCGTCTTGATCGTAATGGTATTCCAGACATCGTCGTTTGCTTCGTGCGAGGTAAACACAATTTGAAGGGCGGATGAATCGTTGATGATGTCGTTCTCGTCATCACCCTTACATGAAATCATCAATGCAAGCATTGCGATAGCCATTAGCAAGCTGGTAGTTGTCTTCTTCATATTTATCTTTGTATCTAATTTATCCGACAATAGTATACAGAAGTCAATTATTATTTTTATTATTTCTTATCATTAAGGCACATGTGCGATAAATCAAGTTGTTCAGAAGGAGAAAATACGTCCGGTTAATTTTTCAAAAATGCCTCCTTTAGGCGAACATCCAGGGGTTGCCTTCGTCCCTTATAACCGCTATGTAGTCTATTGCGCTTAACAAGCCGCGCCTCAGAACCTATGTTGGGATTTCCTCCAACCCTTACAGGTCTTTACCACCGGTAGTTTCATGTTCAACCCCTTCAGGCTTGG
>CAZJKJ010000147.1:0-3102 GCA_964546435.1 uncultured Cellvibrionaceae bacterium | reverse complement strand
CGAGCTTGATGAAATCCGGCAGCGATTCTTCGTAAAGACTTTCGGAATAACGGCTTTCGTAGTTCATGTCCTGCCACTGCCGGACCATACCGAGCGCCTGGTTATTCAGGCAAATAATCTTCACCGGCAACCCGTACTGGGTGCAGGTTGAGAGTTCCTGAATACACATCTGGATGCTGCCTTCGCCGGTGATGCACACCACCGTCGCCTCGGGATGCGCATACTGCACCCCCATGGCAGCGGGCAATCCGAAGCCCATGGTGCCGAGGCCACCGGAATTGATCCAGCGGCGCGGCTGGGAAAACGGATAGTATTGCGCGGCAAACATCTGGTGCTGCCCGACATCGGAGGTGACATAGGCATCGCCTTTGGTCACTTCAAAAACCGCCGAAATCACTTCTTCCGGCATGATCATGTCGCCATCCGTGGGGTAACGCGGTTTGACCAGCAAGCCATAACGCTCACGCCATTCGTCGATCTGCTTCCACCACTCTTTCAGGGCGCGGCCATCCTGCTTCTCGCTGCTTTCCTCGAGAATATCCAGCATGTCGCCCAGAACGCTGTCCACGGGACCCACGATGGGGATATCCGCAGTGACGGTTTTGGATATGGACGCCGGGTCGATATCGATATGGATGATTTTGGCATTGGGGCAGAATTTGCTGGGCGTGTTGGTCACGCGATCATCAAAACGCGCGCCGACCGCCAGAATGACATCGGCGTGATGCATGGCGAGATTCGCTTCGACAAACCCGTGCATGCCGAGCATGCCGAGAAACTGCCGGTCGGTACCGGGGTAGGCACCCAGCCCCATCAGGGTATTGGTCACTGGCAGATTCAGCTTGCGGGCCAGCTCGACCAGCGGCTCGCTCCCATTGCCCTGAATGACGCCACCACCCGAGTACACAATGGGTCGCTTGGCCGCGAGCAACAATTGCACGGCCTTGCGGATCTGCCCGGAATGACCGCGCGAGACCAGCGAATAAGACCGCAGCCGGATTTTTTCGGGGTAGTGGTATTCGAATTTGTCGACAGGGTTGGTAACGTCTTTGGGAATATCAATGACCACCGGCCCAGGTCTGCCGGTCGACGCAATATAGAACGCCTTTTTCACGATGACCGGAATGTCCCGGGCGTCTTTCACCAGAAAACTGTGCTTCACAATGGGCCTGGAAATTCCGACCATGTCGGTTTCCTGGAATGCGTCTTCGCCAATTCGTTCGGACGCGACCTGACCGGAAATGACCACCATGGGAATGGAATCCATATAGGCGGTAGCGATGCCGGTAATGGCGTTGGTGGCACCGGGGCCGGAGGTGACCAGCACCACGCCGGTCTTGGTGGTTGAGCGTGAATAGCCGTCGGCCGCATGGGTGGCCGCCTGCTCGTGTCGCACCAGAATATGTTTGATTTTTTTCTGGCGAAACAGTGCGTCGTAAATATGCAGCGCTGCGCCGCCGGGATAACCGAAGATGCACTCTACCCCTTCATCGGCCAGTGCGCGCATTAACATGTCGCCGCCTGAGAGTAATTCCACCGTGTTGTTCCTCTGAGTCTGAAAAATAAAACGGACGCGCTTGGGCTGCCATTGCCGCCGAAGTGCCCAAAAAGCCAGGTCATGCTCTGAAGATGCGGGCCAGGGTCGGACTGCTGTGACGTTCGTTCACCGTTTAGGCGGATCCGGGTACGTTTATCCGGATCCTGGGGGCAACGACCGGTTCTTGCGTTGAGCGCTCCGGGAGCCCGGACCGCCGGTTGAAACCGGATCAAATCAGTCAAACACGTGACGACAACTCCAACCCATGCAGATCCGCAGGCGCGGACGAGGTATCACTTCTGCATCGGTCTGGGCATCACGGGTGAAGAGCCCTGTAAAAAGAGGTGCATGCCAAGGGTGCTTGACCTGCTGAAGACTGCCACCGAGATCTGTCGGCAAGGGTTTTGGTAGAAACCCAAGAGGCGTCCCGACATTGTCTTCAATATGCCGCCATTGTCAAGGATTGCACTGCTCTTTGGTCAAAAATCACGCACCAGCGCTCGCTGACCTGGAAAAGTCCACCCCGGAAGATCGACTTTCTCACAAAGCCGTCGTCTGCCAGAGACACAACTCATGCCATATCTATAATGACCGCCCTGCAAGCGCGACGTCGACCACCGGTTTGCACGCATCAACTGATTCAACAAGGGAATATCCATGAAGATCCTCATGATTGGTGGTACGGGCAATCTCAGTTTCTCTGTCAGCCGGCAACTGCTGGAAGCCGGACATGAACTCTGGCTGCTCAATCGCACCGGTTCGTCGCGGGAGTTACCGGACGCCCGGTTTATCCAGGCCGATATCAATACTGTCGACACCATTGAGGGGGAATGGGATGTTGTCGTCAACTGGATTGCCTTCAATGAACATGACATCCGCCGGGATGTGAATCTCTTCGCGGGGAAAACCGGCCAGTACGTTTTCATCAGCTCCGCTTCCTGTTACCAGAACCCCGGCCCCACCCGCTGGATCACTGAAAAGACGCCGCTGCATAACCCCTTCTGGGATTACTCCCGCGACAAGATCGCGGCGGAGCACGCGCTGATTCAATCCGCCGAAGAACTGGGCATGCCCTTCACCATCGTACGCCCCTCCTTTACCTATGCTCGCGTGATTCCGCTGGTGATCGGCGGCTGGAATGAATACACCGCAATCCGGCGCATGAAGATGGGTAAACCGGTGGTGGTTCACGGAGACGGTACCGCGCTGTGGACCATCACCTATGCGGAGGATTTCGCCAGGGGATTTATCGGCCTGCTGGGCCTGCCCGCCGCACTGGGCGAAGCGGTGCACATTACGTCGGATGAATTTCTCAGCTGGAACCGGATATACCAACTCACCGCTGAAGCCCTGGGGGTTGAGGCGAAAATCGTGCACGTCACGTCAGACGAGATTTGTGCGGCGGATCCGCGCTATCGCGGCACGTTGCTGGGCGACAAGAGCGAGAGCGCACTCTTCGACAACGGCAAAATCAAACGCCTGGTTCCGGAATTCCGCTGCACCATGCCCTTCAGCGACGGCATCGTCCATACCCTCGCCTGGTTTGAAGGCGACAAGCAGCGACA
>CAZJKJ010000146.1:0-3153 GCA_964546435.1 uncultured Cellvibrionaceae bacterium | reverse complement strand
GCCTGGCGGTAGCTGCCGCTGCGGTAGACCTCCTCCAGCCAGGCATCGGCATCGTGGCTGGCCGCCGGCAGCCAGCCCCAGCGCCGGAACTGGCCCAGGAACCAGCGGCCATCGGAGATCCACGGGTAGTTGGCGTCGCCGCCGGCGTGGAACTGCAGGCCCTGCGCCGGCATCGCATCCGGGGCCAGCCCGGCGGCCAGCAGCGGCTCGGGCAGGCCGATCACCGCGGCCCCGGCCAGCCAGCCGGCCGCCTCGCGGCGGTGCTGCGGATCGGCGTCGAGCCAGCGGCAGGCCTCCAGCACCGTGGCGGTCAGGGCCACCGCCAGCTCCGGCTCCAGCGCGGCGAATCCACGCCGGGTCGCCAGCACCTTCTCCGGATGCCCGGGCCACAGGCGCCCGCTGGCCAGCACGCGCCGGCCGGCACCCAGGGCCTCGGCCTCGGCGCCCCAGGGCTCGCCGGCGCAGAAGCCGTCCAGCTCGCCGTCGGCCAGGGCCTGCGGCATGCGCGCCGGCGGCAGGCTCACCGCCTGGATGTCGCGCAGCGGGTCGATCCCGTGCGCGGACAGCCAGTAATACCGCCACAGCGCATGGGTGCCGGTGGGGAAGGTCTGCGCCAGCACCGGCCGCCGTGGCAGCGCGCGCAGCGCGCCGGCGATCGAGCGGCCCTGCGCCAGGGCGCCGGCCAGCGGCGCGGACAGGGTGATGGCCTGGCCGTTGCGGTTCAGGCCCATGAGGATGGCCAGGTCCGCCTGCGGCCCGCCGATGCCGGTCTGCACGCCCAGCACCATCGCGGCCATGGCCTGGGCCGCATCCAGCTGGCCGGTAAGCAGGCGGTCGCGCAGGGTGGCCCAGGACGGCTGCCGGTGCAGGCGCAGGGCCAGGCCGTGGCGGCGGTCCAGGCCCAGGTGCACCGCGGCCAGCAGCGGGGCGGCATCCAGCAGCGGCATGTAGCCCACGTCCAGGGCACGCGGGGCGGTGGCGGGGAGGGTCTTCGTCATCGGTCAGCCCAGCAGGTCGGCCATGGCCAGGATGCGGCGCGCCACGTCCGCCAGTTTCAGGCCCTGTTTCATCGCCTGCTGGCGCAGCGCGGCGTAGGCCTCGGCCTCGGCCATGCCGCGGCGGTCCATCAGCAGGCCCTTGGCGCGCTCGATGTCCTTGCGGTCGCCCAGCCGCTGCTCCAGCTCGTCGACCCGCTGGCGCTGGTGCGCCTGCTGCTCGAAACGGGCCATGGCCACGCGCAGGATCGGCGCCAGCCGCGCCGGCGACAATCCGTCGACCACGTAGGCGGCGACCCCGGCGCCCAGCGCCTGGCGGATCAGCCGCTCGTCGCCGTCGGCGGAGAACATCACCACCGGCCGCGGCGCGTGGCGGTCGAGCATCGCCAGCTGTTCGAGGGTGTCGCGCGAGGGCGATTCGACGTCCAGGATCACCACGTCCGGCTGCTGGTCGCGGACCGCGCGCAGCAGGCCGGCCGAGGACACGTGCGCCAGCACCTCGCAGCCGGCCTCGGCCAGCGCCTGGCTGAGCTCGGCAATCGGCTTGTCCGTGTCGTTGACCAGGAGGACGCGCGGCATCGGGGCGGGGAGGTGGGGGACAACCGATGTTGCCATGCAACATGGGCCCGCGGCGAGCCGTCCGCGAACCGGCTACAGGTGGAACATCGCCTTGGCCAGCACCGCGATCGCCAGCACGTGGCCGAGCACGCTCAGGTGCAGCCGGTGCGAGCGCGGCCCGTCCAGGCGACCGCGCCGCTGCAGCCACATCGCCCGCAGGAAGTGCCCGAGCACGCTGGCGGCCAGGCCGATCTTCAGCCACAGCAGCAGGGCGAAGTGGCTGCCCAGCGGCTGCGCCAGCGCGCCGCGGTGGTGCCAGGCCAGGCCAAGCCCGGCGGTGAACAGGGCCAGCAGCACCCATGGCATCACCGTGCGCGCCTGCGCGGCGAAGGCGGCCTCCAGGCGGCGCCCGGCAGCCGGCGGCAGACGCCGGCGCACGCCGGGCATGAACAGCACCTCCACCAGCACGGTGCCGATGAAGGCGGTCGCGGCGAGCAGGTGCACCAGCAGCAGGATCAGGTAGGCCATGGCGCCAGCGTCCCGCGATGCGGCCGCGCGCGCCTTGACCGGGGTCAGCCGCAGCCGGGACCGCGGCACGACGGCATCCGTCCTGCCGCCACCTTCGCGCGCCGCGTTACGCGGGATTGACCTGCATCAAGGACAGCCCGGCAGCGCCTGCTAGCCTGTCGCCATGGCCAGCCTGTCCTCCCTGTTCGATCCCGAGTTGCTCCAGCGCTACGACGTGCCGGGGCCGCGCTACACCTCCTACCCGACCGCGCCGCAGTTCACACCCGGCTTCGGCGAGGCCGGACTGCGCGCAGTGGCCGCCGCCAGCAATGGCGACCCGATCCCGCGGCCGATCTCGCTGTACCTGCACATCCCGTTCTGCACCAGCCCGTGCTTCTACTGCGGCTGCAACCGGATCATCACCCGCGACAAGGCGCGCGGCGAAGCCTATGTGACCCGGCTGTACCGCGAGATCGCGATGGCCTCGACCCTGTTCGACCGCGACCGCGACGTGGAGCAGGTGCACTTCGGCGGCGGCACGCCCAACTTCCTGGACCCGACCCAGATCAGCGAAGTGATGGACGTGCTGCGCCGCCACTTCCACTTCGCCGCCGGGCCGCGCATGGACTGCTCGATCGAGCTGGATCCGCGCTTCATCAGCCCGGCCGAGGTCGGCCAGCTGGCCGCCGCCGGGTTCAACCGCGCCAGCCTGGGCGTGCAGGATTTCGACCCGGTGGTGCAGCAGGCGGTCAACCGCATCCAGGGCGTCGAGCAGACCCTGGGCATCATCGACGCGTGCCGCGAGCACGGCTTCCGCTCGGTCAACGTGGACCTGATCTACGGCCTGCCCAAGCAGACCCTGGAAGGCTTCTCGCGCACCCTGGACATCACCCTGGAAGCGCGCCCGGACCGCCTGGCGATCTACGGCTACGCGCACATGCCCAACCTGTTCCGGCCGCAGCAGCGCATCAACGCCGACGAGCTGCCCTCGGCCCAGACCAAGCTGGACCTGCTGCGCGAGGCGATCGACAAGCTCGGCCAGGCCGGATACGAGTACATCGGCATGGACCACTTCGCCCTGCCTGGCGACGAG
>CAZJKJ010000145.1:0-3172 GCA_964546435.1 uncultured Cellvibrionaceae bacterium | reverse complement strand
TGGCCGGCCACGTGGTAGCGGTTGCGCCCGGCGTGCTTGGCCGCATACAGCGCCGCGTCGGCGCGGGCCAGCAGGTCGGCCGGGTCGGCCGGGGTGGTGGTGCAGGCGATGCCGATGCTGGTGGACACCGGGACCGGGATGCCGCCCACGCTCACCGGCTCGGCCATGGCCGCGATGACCTTGCGCGCCACCACCTCGGCCGCGTCCAGGCCCTGGTCCTCGAGCAGGATCACGAACTCGTCGCCGCCCAGCCGGGCCACCAGGTCGGTCTCGCGCACGCTGTTGCACAGGCGCTCGCCGAAGGCCTTGAGCACGCTGTCGCCGGCAAGGTGGCCGTGGGTGTCGTTGATCTGCTTGAAGCGGTCCATGTCCAGGCTCAGCACCGACAGGGGCAGGCCGTTGCGGTCGGCGCGGCGCAGCGCCAGCTTCAGGCGCTCGTCGAACTGGCGGCGGTTGGCCAGCTCGGTCAGGGCGTCCACCCGCGACTGGCGCTCCAGCTCGTTGCGGCTTTCGGCCAGGGCCTGCTCGATGGCCACGCGCCGGTCGATGTTGCGCGCCACCACGATCAGCCCCGGCTCGGCGTCGCCGGGGGGGATGCCGCGCGAGACCGCCTCGATCCATACGTAGTGGCCGTCGCGGTGGCGCAGGCGGTAGATGTCGGTGCTGGGCTGGCCACTGGTGAGCGCGCGTGCCAGCGCCTGCTGCTGGCGCTCGCGGTCGTCGGGGTGGATGAAGTCCCAGTGGTTGCCGGACAGTTCCTTCGGGCTCCAGCCGAGCATCTCGCTGGCGGCGGGGGAGACATAGACGCGCTCGCCATCGCCGCGGATGCGGATGATGGCGTCGTGGGAATGGTCGGCCAGCATGCGGTAGCGGCCCTCGCTCTCGCGCAGGCGGGCGGCCAGGCGGTCGCGCTCGGCCATCGCCAGGGACACCGGGATGGTCATCACGCAGGCCCCGGTGATGTACAGCTGCAGCAGCGCGGTGCGACCGACGTGGTCCAGGCCCTCCACCCACAGGGGCCCCAGCCCGTGCGAGGTGGCCAGCGCCCCCACCAGCCCCATGGTGATCACGCCCAGCCCGACCCCGGCAAAGCGGTGCCGCACGGCGGCCAGCAGCAGCGGCGGGTAGGTCAGGAACAGCAGCGGGTAGGAGGTGAGGAAGGTGGCGCCGGTGATGCCGGCGATCAGCGCGAGGTTGGCGGCCAGGCTCCAGCGCCGCCCGGGCGCGATGAACAGGCCCACCCCCTCGCGCTGCGCGACCAGGGTGGTGGTGGCCACCAGCACCATGCCCACCATGTGCGCGGCGAACCAGATGGCGATGGACCGCCCCAGCGGCAGGTCGAAGCTGGCGTGGACCAGCCCACCGGCCAGCGTGGCCGACACCGCGCACGCCAGCAGCGCGGCGGCCGCGGCGATGCCGCCCAGGCGCAGCCAGCTGCTGGGGTCGCGGGTGTCCGGCACCCGCCAGCGCACGATGCCGGCCACCAGCAGCACCTCGATCTGGTTGAACACGGTGAACGCCAGCACGAAGCCGGGGCGGTCGCCGGTCAGGGCCCGGCCGGCCAGCTCGGCCAGGAAGCCCACCAGCAGGTAGCCGGGCCAGGTGCGGGTGCGCCGCGACAGCAGCCAGCCGACCAGGATGCCGTTGCCGGCCCACACCGGCGCGACCTCGGTCGGGGCGCGGCCCACGGTCAGGGCCACCCACGCACTGGTACCCACCAGCAGCGCCAGCAGTGCGCGGTTGGCCCAGTAGTTCCTCGGCAGCGTCAGGTGGTGTGACATCGGCGGGGGGGTTCCAGGGGTGGGCCTCACTCGATTGGCGCCGCCGCGGTGGTGGCGGTGGCCAGGCACACATCCACCTGGTCCAGCCGCCAGTGCGCGGCCCTGACCACCCGGGTGATTTCCTCCGCCTGGGCGGTGCTCAGCGAGGGGTTGTCCAGCACGACCACGCCGGAGAGGTGGAAGCCTTCCTCGTGCAGGCGCACCGCGCAGCCGTGCACCCACGGCAGCGCGCCGATGGCCTCGCACAGCTGCGCCGGCAGCGGGTCCGGGTCGCTGCGGTCCAGCTTCTGCGGGCGGGCGTCGTGCAGGTCGCGCACGGCCATGCGCAGGTTGCCGGCGCCGTCGCGGAGGATGCTGCCGGCGATGGCCAGCGCGGCCACCGCATCGGCCCACCACCAGCCCATGCCGATGCCGGCCACGCCGATGATGCCGGCCGCGGCGGTCTGCCAGTCGGCCTTGCTCATGTCCGCGTCGGTATGCAGCGGCTTCAGGCTCAGGGCCTTGGCCAGCTTGAGCTTCTTGTGACCCAGGATCACCGGCGGCAGCGCCGACAGCACCAGCGCCGCGATCATGAGCCAGCCCTGCCAGACCACGTGGCCGGCGATCACCACGCTGCCCACCACCGGGCGGGTCGCGGTGAGCAGGGTATGCACGCCGTCATAGACCAGGGCCAGGCCGACGCCGGTCAGGGCCACCGCCGAGATCAGGAAGTTGATGTCGAACGCGCGCTCGCGGCCGGTGATGTATTCGCCGTCCACGCCCTTGCGCCGGAAGCGGCTGGCGATGAGGAAGGCGATCGATGGCACCAGGCTGAGGATGTCCTCGACCAGGGCGGTCTTCATCGCCTGCGAGCCGCCCATCACCAGGTACATCATCACCGAGACCAGGCCCATCCACAGCAGGGTCCAGCCGCACAGGCGCTGCGCCCGCTGCAGCGCCTGGCGTTGCGGCCCGGGCAGTTCGCGTGAGGGCGGGCGCGGTGCGGTGCTCATCGCGCGTGCTCCCGGTCCACCAGGTACTGGTCCACGGACAGGTGCCAGGCCGACTGCCCCGGCGGCAGGGCGATACGGCGCTCGGGCATGGGCCCGTCAGGCGAGGCGCGCAGCGCCAGCGGCCGCGACCAGCCGACCATCGGCTTCCACGGCGAGTCCGGATGGTGGCCACCGATGACCGCGTGCAGGCCGGTGCGTTCGAGCTGGCCCATCAGGGCGTCGTGGCCGCCGGGCACCCACTCCAGGCGATAGCCGTGGGCATCGGCGAAGTCCTGCACCAGGTCGGCCTCCACGCCGCTCACGCTGCCGTCGGCGGCCACCTGCACCCACGGCGGGTCCTCGCTGGCGCCCACGCGCATGCCGTGCCGGGCGGCCTGTTCGCTGAGGCCGTCGGCATCC
>CAZJKJ010000144.1:0-3188 GCA_964546435.1 uncultured Cellvibrionaceae bacterium | reverse complement strand
CGGTCTGCTCGATCACCCGCGGGCCGGCGAAGCCGATCAACGCCTCCGGCTCGGCGATGTTGAGGTCGCCCAGCATCGCGAAGGAGGCCGACACGCCACCGGTGGTCGGATGGGTCAGCACCGAGACGTACGGCAGGCCGGCCGCACGCAGGCGGCCCAGCGCGGCCGAAGTCTTGGCCATCTGCATCAGCGAGAACAGGCTCTCCTGCATGCGCGCGCCGCCGCTGGCGGAGAAGTTGACGAACGGGCAGCCCAGCTCCAGCGCGCGCTCGGCCGCCAGGGTGAACTTCTCGCCGACCACCGAACCCATCGAGCCGCCCATGTAGGCGAAGTCGAACGAGCTGGCGACCAGCGGATTGCCCTTCAGGGCGCCCTCCATCGCCACCAGCGCGTCGTACTCGCCGGTGGCCTTCTGGGTGGACTTGATCCGGTCCACGTAACGCTTCTGGTCACGGAACCTGAGCACGTCGGTCGGCGCCAGGCGCGCGGCGATCTCGGTGGTGCTGCCGGGGTCGAACAGCGAGGCCAGGCGCGCGCGGGCGCGGATCGGCATGTGGAAGGCGCACTTGGGGCACACCTCCAGGTTCTCCTCCAGTTCCGGGCCATAGAGCGCGGTGCCGCAACGGTCGCACTTCTCCCACAGGCCCTCGGGGACGTTGCGTTTGCGGTTGGCGGCGCTTTCGGTGCGGATGCCGGAGGGCATCAGTTTGCTGAGCCAGCTCATGCGGAGATGTCGGTTCCGTTCAGGGGCCGTGGCGGCCGGAAAAGGCCGACAGTCTAGCCCAGGCCCCCATTCCGACGCGCATGCAACCGCTTTTCCGTACCTTTACGTATGGTAGGCTTGCCGGCCCGCTACGCTGTCGCATCGCGCATGACCCCCACGCTCCTGCGTCACGGCATGAACCTGTGGCCCCCGTTCCTGTTCACCGGCATCCATGTCACGGCGATCGCGCCGGACTGGAGCCATGCCCGTGTCGAGCTGCGCATGCGCCCGTGGAACCGCAACTACGTGGGCACCCATTTCGGCGGCAGCCTGTTCGCGATGAGCGACCCGTTCTGGATGCTGCTGCTGATGCAGCAGCTGGGCCGCGACTATTACGTGTGGGACCAGTCCGGCAGCATCGACTTCCTCAAGCCGGGCCGCGGCACGGTCTCGACGGAGTTCCGCATCACCCCGGAAGTGCTTGCCGAGGTGCGGCAGGCCACCGCCGGCGGGGCCAAGCACCTGCACTGGTTCGAGAACGACATCCGCGATGCGGCGGGCGAGGTGGTCGCCCGGGTACGCAAGCAGGTCTACGTGCGTCGCAAGCCGGACCGGCGTCCGGCCCGCGACGCGGCTCAGGGCAAGGTCGGCGCCACCTGAAGGCGGCTGGCCGGCAGCAGCAGCGACCAGGTGCGCGGTGCGTCGGCATCCTTGCGCCTGGCATACAAGGCCACGCCCAGCGTGCCGGCCCCGGCATCGAGCAGCAGCGGCCGCGCCCGGTCGCTCCGCGCGGCGGGCAACCGCTCCAGCGCGGCGGCGTCCATGGCCCCGTCCTGGCCTCGCAGCTCCAGCAGCGTGGCCAGGGTGCGCAGCTGGGCGTCGGCGTCCTGCAGCCTCAGCGCGTAGTCGACGTAAGGGGGCGCGGCAATGTCGGACAGGACGCAGCCGATGGCGTTGACCAGGCATCGCGGCGACTTCGGCGCCAGCGGCGGCGGCGGCAACGGCAGGTCGGCTGCCAGCTGCCTGCGGGCCGGCTCCTGGCAGTACGCGGTGAAGACCGGGGCCACGCGGGCCGCGGTGGCCTCCGGATCGAACAGCAGCCGCAGCGCCCATTCCGGCACGTCCCGGCTGCTGGCCTCACTGGCCACTACCGGGTCAAGGTCGCGCAGCCCGGCGACCGTGAACCGGCCCTCGGCCTGCATCGTCCGGCACAGGCCCTGCTCCAGCGCCAGGGCCGGGGTGACGGCCCGGGCGCACTGCGCCGGCAACGGGTAATCGCGCGGCAGCTCGGCCAGCATCTGGCCCAGCAAGCTGGCGTTGTCCTGCAGCAGGGCCGCGCCGATCATGCTGCCAATCAAGTTGTCACCGGCCTCGATCATGCGCCGGCCCAGGGCGACGTCCTGGCAGGCGTGGGCCAGGGCCAGATCGACCTGCCCCGCCTGGAACTGCCAGGCCGTCCGGGTGGCCAGCCGCACCAGGGACTGGAACGCGGGAAACGGCGCATCCAGCCGTGGTGGGAACGGATTGGCGAAGCGGTCCGCATCCCTCAACCCGGCGGCGCGGTCCAGCACACCGGCATGGCGCTGCAGCAGGCCGGCGTAGGCATCCGGAGCGGCGCGTACACGGTCCAGGCAATCACTGCCGCGGGCGGAACACCACGGCGGATCGCCCTGGCCCCGCGCCGGCTGCAGCGACGGCCATTCCTCCAGCGCGCTGGTCCATGCCGGTACGCCGTCCTCGCCCGGGGGCGGGCTGGCGACAAGCCGGCGGACGTCCTCGGCCACCACCGCATCGCGCGCGGCGGCGGGAATGTCGTGCCGGGCGGTGTACAGGGCAGCGAACCCATCGACCCCCGCCCGCGGCTCCGGCCCGGCATCCAGCAGGGCCAGCGCCTCGCGCTCGCCCTGTGACGGACCAAGCGCGCGCAACACCACATATCCGGCCACGGCCAGCAGCACCATGCCCAGCACGATCCCGCCCGACCACTTCAGAAATCGCATCACTGCATTCTCCCCCGGCATCCCCTGCCTGGCCGCAGCTTAGCCGGTCGGGGAGCTACAATTCACCGCATGTCGCCCGACCCCCATGCGCCGCCGCGCACCTCCCTGCAACGCCTTTTCGTCACCGGATTGCTGACCCTGTTGCCGCTGTGGCTGACCTGGGTGGTGGTGAAGTTCGTCTTCGTCCTGCTTTCGGGCATCAGCAGCCCGTGGGTGGTGCCCCTGTCGCAGCGCATTGCCGCCTCCTTCCCGGGCTACCTGGGCTGGGTGCAGGCGGTGTGGGTGCAGAACACCATCGCCCTGCTGGCAACGATGCTGGTGATCCTGGGCGTCGGCGCCCTGGCCCGGCGCGTGGTCGGCCAGCGCCTGCTCGGCTGGTTCGAGGCGGTCATCGCGCGGGTGCCCCTGGCCAACGTGATCTACACCAGCGCGCGCAAGCTGCTGGACATCCTGCAGACCAAGCCGGGCAGCACCCAGCGCGTGGT
>CAZJKJ010000143.1:0-3196 GCA_964546435.1 uncultured Cellvibrionaceae bacterium | reverse complement strand
GCTGGCTGGTCAGCGCTGCCGAAGATGCGGCGGCAACTATGCTGACACAGAGAGAGGTTGACGGGTCAGTCGCGACGGCGCAAGCCTGTCAGGGCTCTGCCCAGCACGCTGCCGGCAAGCAGCAATACCGTCAGCCAATCCAGCGCGCCACTGCCGGAATCGGTGCTTTTCTTGTTAGTGGAGGCCGGAGGCGCTGCGGCTTTGGTCTTGCGATCGTCGGCGGCGGCTGTGGCGAGCTCCTGCATTCGCGCCGCATACCTCAAACCCATTTCACGCACGGCGGCAGAGTTCCAGTGCAGCCGATCCCCCCGATCCACCAGACCGCCGTCAGCGGAGACCCAGTGGCCGTTCTCAACGACTTTGGGTAGCTGCCGCACCAGATGATTATGGCCGGCGCAACACCCGGTGTAGGGCAGCTCCCCCGCGATAAACGGCACGTCTGCCGCGGACAGACCCAGATCCTTGCGCAGATCGGTGATGAATTCATTGACGCGACCCGGCCAGGTGCTCTGACCGGAATTGCTTTCACCCTGATGGAAAATGATGCCCTTGATCACCCCGGCTTCCTGGGCCTTGCGGGCCAGATCCAGCACCCATTTATAGCCACTGGCGCCAGCGTCCGGTGCGCCGCCGATGGGTCCATATGGCGGCTTGCAGGCGTCATATTTGGCGCAGTCCTTCAGAAAATACTCAACGGAGGCTCCTCCGTAAGCGCCGCCTACCAGACCGATGGTGACATTGGCGCCTACTGAGTCTGCCATGGCTTTGCCGAAGGTATCGCCAGGGCCGAGGCCGAATTCCGTCGAACACCGTATCAGTGGAGGTGTCGCTTCCCGCCATTGGCCATATCTTGTTGAAATCCCGTGGCAATTCTCGCTTTGCAGCACTTTCACCCGAGGATGAGGCGCGCGGTCCTGAGGTTCGACCACAGCCGAACCCTCCATATTGGATTGGCCCAGCAGCAGATAGATATGAAAGTCGGGGTCCGGCGCAGACTGCGCCGCAAGCGGCAATATCAAGGCAAGGGCAGCCCCGATCACCGATATTCGGGTTCTGTTTTTCACGATGCTTTTCCTTCCAGGCAGATGGCAGTTGAATTCACAAACGGGTGTTTCAAGAACAGATTTTTTTCAGGTGTTATTACGTATAGACGTTTTCCCGGATGTTGGCTGGCATTTACCTGACAAAGCAGGAGCTGGCATGCATAATACGCGCGACCAAAAGGCACCGACGTACCTGTATTCAAACTTGGAAAGTGCCTTCCTTTTTAATGACTTGCGTGAAACCCGATTTATCGACCCGGCCGACCGGACACAGCCTGCCCCCGGTCCGCAGTTGATGCTTTAAGAGACCAGTAGATGACGAATATCAATGTTGTATTCTCCGTTGACGATGGCTATGCGCAGCACCTTGCGGTGGCGATTGCGTCTTTGCTTCACAACTGCCACAGCAGTCATTCGCTCAACGTGTTCGTACTGGACGGGGGCATCTCCGATGCCAATAAAAACCGCCTGATCTCCCTGAATAATATCCGCCCCTTCGAAATCGAGTTCACCGCGCTCACCACCGAGGCGTTCAAGGACGCTCCTATCCAGAAAAGCCACACGGTCGGCGGCAAGGTATTTAAAAGCTTCACCGCGTCTGCTTACAACCGGCTGCTGATTGCCGAAACCTGGCCTCACATCGACAAGATGATTTATCTGGATGCGGATCTGGTCCTGACGGATGACATTACCGGGTTATGGCAGGAAGATTGCGCGGGGGTACCTTTGTGTGCGGTAGAGACGCCCATCTGGCCGGAGCGGTTCGAAGCTCAGTTGCGCCGACTCACCCTGAGTCGCGAGCGACCCTATTTCAACTCCGGCGTAATGCTGCTGAACCTGGCGGAGATCCGCAAACGGCTGCCGGTCAGCCGCTCCCTCGACATTCTGGATCAGTACGGCAAGCATTTTATCTGTCACGATCAGGATGTATTGAACATCGCCTTTCAAGGCCAGTGGCGGGTCATCGGCCCAAAATACAATGTATTGCCCCAGATGGTGCCGGGGCAGGACCACGACGGGTTTCATTCCTACAGCGCCCGCACCATTGCCGAAGCCGCGGCCTTCCCCGTAGTCGTACATTTTGCGAGCCGGCCCAAACCCTGGCATTTCGGCTGCATCGATCCACGCCGCGCGCTCTATTTCCGTTATCTGAATATGACGCCCTACAGCGACTACAAGATGCCGAGTCCGAGCATGCAGGAGCGGATCACTTACTACAAAAAGGTCGGCAAACAATTCCTGAAAGAAAAAGCCCCGTTCCTCTACCGCGCCCTGAAAAGAGCCAGCGCTGGCGTCGCACCGGGCCAACCGCAACGAAACGGTCAACCCTGACCGGCCCCGCCGCCTTTCGCAAATCCCTCGATCCGACAAGCCCCCCAAAGACAAACCCCCTCCCTACCTCCCCTTCGGCGGGGAGAGGGGCTGTTGGCAAATCCCCTGCAGAAAAGTACCAGAACCAGCATTACCCTCAAACTTTTATATCGACTCACAGCAAGCTCCTCAGGCCCTTTTTACATCCTTTTTTCATTTTCGACCAACCTGATGAACGATCGAATACGTGCAGATCTACGGTCCTTATGTCGGCATAATCCACCGTTTGTCTTCAGTAATGCCGCATTGGCAAACTTATACTTTATTACCAGCATTTATCTTGGTTCTTAAGGATATAACCATAATGTGAACCAGTTCTCTCATACTTTCGTTACCACTTGATAGCATGCTCCTAGCTTATGGTAGTTAAGGCAATAAGCCACTCTACTGGTACAGCGGGATTTCGGTCTGATCCATTAAAACAATAACCCGAGTGGATCAGAGCTGATCAAACCAGTACTACCGAGCAGACCAGGCGCGACATCGTCTCGCATCAACAACAAACTGAGTTGATCAAGTGGCTGGGAAACTAAAAATAAAAAACAAGGTTGCAGTGTTCGGGTGTCACGGATTTACGACGTTCTGTCGTAGGTTTGATGGCTCATTCCTCTGTATTTGGGAGATATCCTATGAGTAGTTTGAACTTGAAAAATAAATTCGCAGGCAGTCGGAATCTTGTCCTGGCAATGGCCTGCGCCGCCGCCATGGGCGGCACGACAGCAGCCAGTGCCCAAACCCTGACCAACAACTCGGTCGGCACTCACAGCGGCTTCTATTATTCA
>CAZJKJ010000142.1:0-3201 GCA_964546435.1 uncultured Cellvibrionaceae bacterium | reverse complement strand
GAGAACCGCGAGTGCGCGTGCGCGCGAACGAGCAGTCGCCGCGAATGCGCCGTCGCGCGCGGGCGCGCACCTGCAGGGCTGCGCGCGCGTTGGCCGTGGCCGGGGTTCCGCCGGGTAACGGCTTGCGCTCAGAACCCGATCGCGACCCGCATCGATGCCATGCGGTCGTTGCCGCGCGGGCCGAAGCGCTGGTCGAGCCCGAGCTGCATCCGCGCGCGTGGCGACAGCCAGGATTCGATCCCGAAGCCGACCAGGCCACCCGACCGGGCCGGGGACGCGCCCGCGATCGGGGCCCAGGCCTCGACGCCGGTGAAGCTCGCCTGCAGGTCGAAACCGCTGGAGGCGAGCGTCTGCTGCCACTCGCCATACCCGTGCAGCGCGAAGGCCGGCGTGTCCCAGCGCGCGCGCAGGCCGGCGATGGCCTGGCTGCGGCTGACGTCCCACCCCGCGCCGCGCAGGCCGAAGCCGCTGCCGCCCAGCTCCTCGAAACCATCGCTGCGCAGCCGCACCTGTTCCGCGCCGAGATAGGGGCCGAACCCGACCGCGCCCACGCGCCAGTGGCGCCCGGCTTCCACCGCGGCCTGGGTGTAGGCGCCGCCGTAGCGGGTCGACACGCCCTCCCAGCCTGCGCCCGCGAACAGCGGCCGCTGCAGCTCGCGTTCGAACCGGCCGGTGCCCAGCTGCGCCATGACATAGCTGTCGCCGAAGGTCCGAGCCAGGTAGGCCTGCGCCTGGGTCTGGCGATCGCGGTTGCGGTCGCCCCGGGCCTGGACCATGCCGTCACCGCGCAGTTCACCAAAGGCGAATCCGGCGACCACGCCGTTGCCGAGCAGCTGATCGCGGCCGAGGCTCCAGCCATCGACGCTGAAATCACCGCGTGCGAAACCGCCGCTGCCGCCCTGGCCCAGGGTCTCGTTCCACGCGCCCGTGCGCGCCTCGCGGCTGGCAAGCGAGCCCACCCGCGAGGCCACGACGCGCCGCCCCATGTCGACATGGTCGAACGTCGCGCCCAGGGCTGCCGCATGCTGCGCGCCCGACAGGCTGTCGAGCGCCGCTACGGCCGCGGACCCGGTCTGGATCTGCTGGAATGCGCCAGCTGCCCGGCCGAAGGGCGTGTCGACCATGTTGCCGGCGCGCCCGTCCAGGCTCGCGAAGGCACCCTCGACGCGGGTCGCCGCGCCAAGCCCCTGCGCCGAGATCCCCGGCAACGACATCGCCGCGGCGGCGACGTCGAGGCGGACGATGTCGAGCCATGCCAGGTTGGTGTCGTAGCGCAGCGCGCCTTCCAGGAACACCCCGGGACCGCGGGTCAGGCGCGCGAAGGTCCCGCTGAGCCCGCCATCGGCCTGGACCACGGTCTCGCGGCGGGCATGGGCGTAACCCTTGACCAGGCCGCTGACCTGCAGTTCGCCGGCCAGCGACGCCGTTCCCGAGACCTCCAGCGGCGCACCGACCTGCCACAGCAGGCGTCCGCTGGCGGTCTGCTGGAAATCGCCATCGATGCTGCGCGCCAGGGTATTGCCGATCACCGCGAAATCACCCTGGTTCACGAGATTGCCGCCGACACGCGCGCCGCCCAGTTCCAGCCGGGCGCCCGGGGACACGCTGGCATTGCCGGGAATCGACGACGCGAAGCTCAGCGTGCCGGCTTCGGCCCGGGTCGCGCCGCGATAGGCCGCGTCCCCGTCGAGGCGCAGGCCGCCGCCGCCCCGCTTGACCAGCCCGCCCGCGCCGCTGATGTCATTGCCCCAGACCGAGGTGCCGGCATTGAAGCTGGCGGTGACGTCGCCCCAGTCGAATTTCGCCGGGCCGAGCACGGCCTTGCCGACGTCGAGCGCGCCGTAACCGAACACCGGATCGACGCCGGGCGCGCCGATATCGGTCGCCGTTCCCAGGAGCGTCTGCCGCACCAGGTCGTTGGTGAACCACGGGAAGGCCTCCCAGACCAGCGCGGCCGCGCCCGACACCAGCGGCGCAGCCAGCGAGGTGCCGTTGTATTTCCAGTAGTCCGGCTTGTCCGGGGCATTGTCGGTACCGGTCACGACCACCGTGCCGGGCGCAACCAGGCAATAGCGCATCGCGATGCCGCAGGCATTGGAATAGCCCGCCAGTTGCGAGGTGCTGCCTTCGGCCAGCGCCGAGACCGTCAGCCAGCCGCGCTCGAGATCCGCGCCCGGACGCGAGCCGTTGGCAAGCGCCTGGCTGGGCAGCGCGGCCAGGTCGGTGGGATCGGGTCGCGATGCGTTGCCGGAGGCGAAGACGACCAGCCCGCCGTGCTGGACCACGAAGGGCCGGTACTCGGCCGCGATCGGCGTGGCCGCCGCGGGGTCGGACAGGTACAGCCCACCCCAGGAGTTGTTCATGACCTGCACGTCGCGGTCGATCAGGTCGCGGTGGATCGGCGCCAGTCCAAGCGCGCCGCTGACCGGGTTGCCGTCGCCGGAGCCGTCATCCTCGGGCGGCTTGTCGCTGATCAGCCGCGCCGAGACCAGCTCCGCACCCGGCGCGACCCCGCCCGGCCAGCTGCCGAAGGGCGTGCCCGCCGCCGCCTGCGCGACCGCCGTGCCGTGGCCGACCACGTCGTCGACCGAGACGTTGTTGGTCGCCGGGTTGACGTAGACCAGGTTGTCCACGACCCGTCCGCGCAGCGCCGGGTGATCGCGCCTGATGCCGCTGTCGAGGAAGCCGATGCGCACGCCCTCGCCGGTCAGCCCGGCTTCGTGCGCGATGGGCGTGTTGGTGGCGACCAGGTGACCGCTGTAGGCCGGGTTGGGCGGTTCCACCACCGTGGCGGGCGGCGGCGGCGCCGGAGGAGGCGCAAGTGGCGGGGGCGGCGTTGGTTGCACGAGACCACCGCCCGACCCGCCGCCACCGCATGCGCCCAGCACCGTGGCCAGCGCAACCGCCAGCACGGCCCGCGCCGGCGTCCGTGCACGAACCGTCATGCCCATCCCTTCCTGCATTGCCCTCTCCCCGTTGTTCGACGCGACGTCGCGCCCTGCATCCCCTGCGGCCTGCATCTATACCCGTTTTGCCGGACCGCCACCATCATCTCCGGGCGCTGGATGGTCCGCGACCCGCAGGGCGCGGGGATGCGATAATCGGCGCATCGTGCAGTCCACTTTCCGGAGTTGTTGTCCCATGACCGACATCGTCATCGTCGGTGCCAAGCGCACCGCCATCGGTTCCATGCTCGGCCAG
>CAZJKJ010000141.1:0-3213 GCA_964546435.1 uncultured Cellvibrionaceae bacterium | reverse complement strand
AGCGGCAGCGGAAGAAAAATTTAAAACTGTGTCCGGAATTAGTTGACCACTACAATTTCAGCGGAAGCAAGAGCGGGAAGCAAAAGCAAAACGACTAGAAATCTCATCCGACTACTCATAACTGATATCCATAAAAACGTGCTAATGCGCGGAGCCAGCCGTCGCATTGAGCACCTTGTTAGATTTAGATTGGTGCCACCATTGAGCAGATAAGTACAGCGCAACAACAGCGTCAAAGCTCACACACAAAGTGACGTACCACGCTGGCGCGAAGGCACTTCCCTCGCTCATTAGATGCAGGGCAATATCCCAAACGGGATGCGCTGCCCAACCCAGTACGAGCCACCACTGCGAGTAGCGCAACCCGAGGTACGCCATAGAGCCGTAGACAGCGAGACCAAGCAATTCCAGCCCGAGCCAACGCCCACTGGCGCCGCCGGCTGCGGCAAAGATCACATAGACGGAAGCCGCAATAACCAGTCCAGCCGCAATCGTCCGACGTTCATTCAGGACCCTAGCTAGAACTGCGAACGCAGCTCCTAAAATCAAACCAATTACAAGCCACGCCCACATTAGAAAAGATTCCGATTAGTACCTAACGCCGACCACAACGGCGCGAGCTTGCGAGAGTCCGGCGACCGTTAGGAGCGTATTGGTGCGCTTTGTTACGAGTTGAAGTTGTCATTTATGTAACTCGCTATTTGCCGAACCAATTGCACAGCTGACGCTGACTTTGCCTTGATGGTGTAACCGGACCAATTATCCCATTCGAGGCTTAACATCAGGCCCTCACGGCTGAAATCCTGGAACACTTCGTCAAGACCGACGGTCTTTTCTCCAGCCGCCTCTAGACCAAACGCAGCTACTATTTCATTAGTGATCTTTGAGTACATGCCAGCATTTATATGGTGGAAGTCGATCACCAGCCTATCGCTCTTATCCCTTTGTTCGTCCACCTCAGATCCTCAATACTCGTAACGCTTGAGGTAAGTGGCACAGGGCCTTCCCCGCGTCCGCTCAACTGAATGGTTAGGTGGCATCTGACGCACTTGGCGGCGCCACGGCGACGGCCGAAGCAAGCTGCTCTTGTAGTTCCGACACCGAATATGCACGCTTGGCTGTGACCTCGAACAGCGGCAGGCCGATCGCCTTGCAAGCATTGCGTTTTACTGCATCGCTCGCCTGCGCACGCTTGCTTGCGTGAGATTTGTCGTTGAGCTCTACGGCACATACCACAGGGAGGTCGATTGCACGGCAAACAATAAAATCGAGGTGCTTAGAGCCGATACGGTTGACTGCGCCTTGGCGCGCTGAGTTGCTGAGGCCGGGCTTGACCGCCGCAAGATCCGCGACACGAACCTTGCCGAAAACACGATATTCTGGACCCACAGCTTGATCCAGCACACCCAGAAACGAACGCTCAGCAGCATAAAACAGCGCCTCTGCTGAAACGTATGGGTAGCTGATGTCCGTACCGCTACCAATCTTTTTGCCCGCAACCGCAACAAAAGCGGCAATGACAAACACCGCAACAACGAGAATTAGAATCCATGACACGCGAAAAACTCCCCTGTTGACACATAACATCGCCAACACGCGCCGCTTTAGCGGTCGCCGTGCTTGGATTGGTTAGGCATGTAAGGTCCAATATTCATCATAGCCCTTGAAACGTATTCTTCCTTCTCGCCAACTGGAGCAATGTAGCGCAGCGCATCCTTTGCAGCTTCTTCGCCCTCTATACAGGCTATGACCCAAGCGGCGAGATACTGTGATGCAAGACACCCTCCGGCAGTAGCGATATTACCCGACGCAAAAAATGGCTGGTTGAGCACTTCAACCCCGGCTTCTTGCACCCAAGGTTTAGTTGTAAGATCGGTGCAAGCAGGTACATCAGCCAGCACTCCAAGCCTGGCGAGAACGAGCGTACCAGAGCATTGTGCCCCGATGAGCTGGCGCGTGGGGTTGAGCTTCAGAGCCGACATGATGTGTATGTCATTGACTACCTCTCGAGTCTTCACGCCGCTGCCGACTAAAACCGCGTCGGCGGAACACGCATCTGCTAGAGCTGATTGAGCTTGCACAGTCACCCCGTTCATCGAAGTGACTTCGCTCTCCGGACAGCATAGGGTGACCCGCCACCCTGGCCTCTGAACCCGATTGAGCACCCCAAGCGCCACCAACGAATCTAACTCATTGAAGCCTTGGAAAGTGAGTATGGCAATGTGCATCGTAGCTCCCTGAAGTTCGAAAAGCAGCGCCTACGCCTGTAGCACACGCGCAAATTGCGGAGCGCATTTTTGCGTAAAACTGAGCGCAGCGAATACACAAAAAGGCGCCTAGCAATTTGTGTCGTGTGCCTACATTTGTTAGAGCGCGGAACCAGTTTAGGCATCGCTGCCAAGATATAGCGTAACCAACGCAGTTGTTGTTGGCATGAAATTAAATACAACTCTCAACTTTGAGTATGCGCCCAACCGTAGAACGATTGAAAATTTCGATGAGCTCTGATTTTGACCGTTCTTCAATGAAACCTTCAGCTGCTCCAACTGAAGGGAACTCGATAACCACAACGAATTGTGGAGCTTCGCCACCCTTTCGTATCACTTCCGGCTCTGCGCCTTTGACGATATATCTTCCGTCATATTTTCCTATAAGGGCAGGGATACGTGAGGCGTACTCCATAAACCCTTCCATATCTGTAATGTTCACATCTACGATTATATAACCACGCATCGTTTTCTCCCTGCTCTAACACCGCGCGGCTATTTTGGAGCGCAGAATGCGCGGGGAAAATTGTCCGCAGCAGCGCATTGCTAGCGATTACTCCACGTTTACACTGAACGACTTGATCCAAGTTATGCCGGATCCGCTCATTATTTCGTTGCCTAACTCTATGTCCGATACGTAAAGGTCTGCCGTTATAAGCTGTTTTTCTTCCGCATACTTCAGCAGCTTCAATATATTTATGTTTGCACTCATTGAATTTCGTGTGGTCCTATAAGTGATGTAGATCCACCGGTTCTCGTTTAAGCCCGAGACGTCCTTCCAGTTCCGGTCTACCCAGACCTCCCAGGTGGTGCCATCAATTTCGACTTCAGCGGTGCGACTGCCCGCAGGGTTGAAGTGCCCGGTTGCAGCATAGGTCCAAACCATAACTTCGGCAGCTATCACCGATGGATCTGGCTCGCCTCCGGTGATAGGTTCTCTAGAGGC
>CAZJKJ010000140.1:0-3215 GCA_964546435.1 uncultured Cellvibrionaceae bacterium | reverse complement strand
AACTACCGTATACAGATGTAACGGCCGTATCCCGGAAAGCTTTAGGCATTTCTAATTAAATCCTCATAGAGGATAGCTTTAATCAGTCTCGTCGCTCGACAAGCCTCAGTACGTTCTCGTAAGCGCGCACCAGCTCAGACTCTACCAGTGCAATAAAATCCCCATAGCCACCACCGGTATGCGCCTTGTCGAGCGCCTCATAGTACGCAAGTCTGCTCTCGGTGCGGATGATGACCGGCAGGTGCCCGGCGCGCATAAGCTCAAGGTTCATTAAAAGCCTTGCCGTGCGACCGTTGCCGTCGACAAAGGGATGGATCTTGACAAACTCTGCGTGCAGTCGCGCAGCCCGCTCAACGCCCTCCAACTCGCGGTAGTCCTCCAGCATCTGGGCCATTAAATACGACACATCGAAGTGATCTGGCGGTACGTGAGAGGCCCCTGAGATCAGCACATTTTCCTGCCGGTACTGGCCAGCCTGTGGGTCAATGCCTTTAAGCACCAGCTGGTGAACGGATCGGATAGTATGCTCAGTAAGGTCTATACCGGTCACCGACTCAATATACTCGATGGCCTCACGATGGTTGATAATCTCAAAATGCTCGCGCATCGTCTTACCGCCAATCGTAATACCTTCCAGCACCACCTTGGTCTCTTTTAGCGTCAAAGTATTACCTTCGATCGCATTTGAGTGATATGTCCACTCGACCACCAGCTGGTCGTGAAGGCTTCGAAGCGTGTTCTGTGACAGGGGGCGAAGGCGGTCCAGTCGTTTCTTTAAATCATCCAGCATAAAATCGTCTCGCTAATTTACATTCTGGCGCGCTGCATCCGGATAATGCAGGCTTCCAGCCCCGGAGTTATCTGCGCAAAATCGACGCACGCTTTCGGGAGGAGAAACCGACCGCATGTCTGCAATATGCTCATCCAGCAAAGCTGCAATATCACTCCCGGTCAAATCGTCGATGCGTATCAACATGTTGTGCGTCCTCTCCCTACTACGGGCACCTGCCCATGGGTGCCTCAGTTATTACGGCTTCTTCAACACCGGTTTATCCTGATCAAACGCTTCCATAAGCGCCTTGGTCCGAGTGCCGGGCCAGCAGCGGGTAACGCGGTAGAAAAAGAGATGGCAGGGAATCTGGGTCATGGCCAGTTCGGAGCTGATGTCTTGTTCGACGACCAGTTCCTGGAGGGTGACGAAGAACAGGTTGATGTCGACGACCCTGCCCCGCATGCCGACTTCATCGCGCTTGGTCTCGCGCAATTCCACGATGTCGCCAATCCGGATGCGGGAGAAGGCCAGCAAGATCATCGATGCGAGAATGTTGCTTAACACGCTCCAGGATGCAAAAAACGCGACGGCGACCACCAGCACTGCGGACAGCAGACCGGCCCATACGGTTTTCAAGGGTAGACCGAATATTTCCAGAACCAGCAGCACGGCGGTCAGCCAAACCGTCCAGCGCATGAAATTTCCCGCGATAACGAGGAATGTCGGCGGCAGCCAGCCTTTGTCGTCGGCGGTATCCCGAGCCCGTTTGATCAGCCTCACCAAAAGCAGAGCGACGACGATAATTGCGGCGCTCTGACCAATCTGCAATAAAACGATGTCTTGCATATTAAATTCAGTCTCTATGGATTTTTGAAAATTTCCCGGAAATTCTGTCTTTACGGAAAACCAGCCCACGTTCAATTCGCCAGCACCCTTAATGTGCAATGCCGCTCCGGAGGGATAATCTCCCGGGTCCGAGGCGCATCATTGTGCACCATCATGAGGACAGCCTGCACCAATGCCAAGCGGCATTTCGGCAGACGTCACCCGCAAAACTACGACAACCCTATGATATTTCAAGTATTTCATCATGAGGCATACATGTTGCTCAGCTCGCATGCTTTCCATTTGGCCACTGGCCGCGCCACCCACCCGCTTTACTTCAGGATCCCCGCGATGAGCACCGCGAATTTGAATCTGCTGGACTTCACCAAAAGTAATATCCGGACTTTGCACCTTGCCTGGTTTGCCTTCTTCCTGACTTTCGTTATGTGGTTTGCTCACGCACCTTTAATGCCGCTGATTATGGAAGCGTTCGACATGAGTGTCGACCAGTGGAAAGCCTTGCTGATTCTGAACGTGGCGTTGACCATTCCAGCACGTATTGTTATCGGCATACTCGTCGACAAATATGGTCCCCGCAATGTCTATAGCGGGTTGCTGCTCGTGTCGGGGTTGCTGTGCATTGCCTTCGCTTCGGCCAGGAGTTATGAGCAGCTTGCCTTCCTCCGGTTTGCCATGGGCTTTGCCGGCGCCGGTTTTGTTATTGGAATCCGCATGGTTGGGGAGTGGTTCCCGGCGCGGCAGGTAGGCCTGGCCGAAGGTGTTTATGGAGGCTGGGGCAATTTCGGTTCGGCGGCTGCGGCTTTTACCTTGCCGACACTGGCACTGCTCTATGGTGGCGACAATGGCTGGCGCTTTGCGATTGCTACGACTGGAATTATCGCGTTTATCTATGGCCTGTTTTTTTACTGGCGTGCGCGCAATACGCCCAAAGGGTCCACTTATTTCAAGCCCAAGCGCTCCGGCGGCCTTGAGGTAACCTCGCGGCGGGATTTTTATTTTTACCTCGCCATGAATATTCCCATGTATCTCATTCTGGCCGTGCTCGCCTGGAAGCTTTCCCCGGCAGGCGTGGGGCTGCTGGGGGCAACTGCGACTAACAGCATGTATGTCCTGCTGGCCCTGTTGTTCATTTTTCAGTGCTCACAGATATACAAGGTCAACCGCGAAATGCTGAGCCAGGGTGCACCGGAACATGACAGATTCAAGTTCCGGCAGGTCGCCATTCTCAACTGGGCGTACTTTGTGACCTTCGGTTCCGAGTTGGCCGTGGTGTCCATGCTGCCCGCGTTTTTTCTCGAAACTTTTACCGAGCTGAGTCTGGTGGCGGCCGGTGCCCTGGGCGCCTCCTTTGCCTTCATGAATTTGCTGGCGCGACCGGGGGGCGGCTATATCAGTGACAAATTCGGTCGACGCCTGTCGCTGTCAATTTTTATTGCCGGGCTCGCCATCGGTTATTTTTTACTGGCACAGGTCGATGCCGGCTGGTCCGTCACTTTGGCAGTGATCACCGTGATGTTCTGCTCCTTTTTCGTGCAGGCAGGTGAAGGTGCCGTGTTCGCAATGGTGCCACTGGTCAAGCGTCGCATGACCGGACAGA
>CAZJKJ010000139.1:0-3246 GCA_964546435.1 uncultured Cellvibrionaceae bacterium | reverse complement strand
ATGCTATCTGGATCGCTGCTTTTCCCAAATTTTTTTATATCGAATCTATTGAAATAGATAATTATGTCAGAAACCAGATCGGTGAGATCCCGTCCAGAGGTTGCACCCGTATTAATCTCAACGGGCCTCATTCTGGCACCCTCAAATATTACAACTAATTCTTTATTCAGTGATTTTTCCAATGCCTTGATTACATTAGATATTTGTAAAGCGTAGGATCTAATATTCTGTGGCTCATACTTTCTAAACGCGCGAAATACAGCATCAAGATTAGTTGACATTAAGCCCTCCTATTTACCCACTATATCTTTTTGAGGAATCCACAGCACCTCAATATTAATTCCTTCCCTATCAAATAGCTTTCTAATTCCGTCAGCGCCCAGCTCTGAAGATACTTCCCACTGTATTTTCGTCGCAGCTCTACCGACTGCATCGAGCTGCCTCTCGGCTTGAGCGAGGATGCTCGCTTCTCTCGCTGTGTTCTTGACAGTCCCATCCTTATTAAAAACCGCATCAGCATGCCCCCATTTTCGGTCAACCAGTTGGCCCGCTTCGTTGACATCGTCAAAACTGACTCCGTTCAGGTCGAAACTGAGATCTGCGTCGCCGCTGCCTTCCATCTGATATTGTCGGGCATTTTCGCGCACAACAAAGTGTCCGGCCTGGGTTGACCTGAACAAGGCATTGTTGCCTTGGAATGTGACTCTTGAATAGAGTGTGGTTGGTTTGGCGCTTATGAAGTATGCGGAATAAACGGCGTTCACGGTACTGCGGTATCTACTCCGCACCAGTTCCGGGAGTTTTGTTCGAAAACGTCCGCATTGCGGCTCTCAGCACTGGAAAATCAGCTTAACTTAACGATGTTGAACGGTTTATCAGGAACGGCATCGATCAATGAACTGACCACTTTGATTTCATGCTGTTTTTCATTTAATACCCGACTGTATTCTTCTACTCTTCTCCCTCCATCGGTATAGTTATCAAAATTCAGCATCGGAACTTCGTATCGATTATCTACACCCATGCTGTCAAGCCTTGCTCGCTGATCATCTGGAAGGTTCTTGATCTGGTCGAGCAATCGCTTGGTGTAGTAGTAGGAGTTGTCAGGTCCTCGCTGGTTGCACAAGGTGTCCATCAATACCACGCCACGTACTTTTGCTGACTCTGCCTCGTCGAACACCCACTCAGACTCATCAAAGGGTCGCTCATAGGTATTGATTACATCGTCTAGCAGGTGGGCATTGTGTGTCCTAATATCCCAGAAGTTGGCATTGAGCACCACCGCGTACTTCTGCTTGTGACGAGACACTACAGAGACAGGTTCAGCGAAATTAATTTGAAGTGCTTCATACAATCGATCGTACATCTTCCCGTCAAGGGACTCAGGCCAATGCTCCTGAACATCGGAATGTCTGCCTAGATCTACCTCAAGGATGGGTTCCAGCGCTTCCAGATAATCCTCTTCCAACATTATGTGTGCCGGTAGGTTTTCGTAGTATCGCTTATTCCAGGCGACTATCTTTTCCTGGCAAACCTCGCCTTCCCGCACGACATCCAGAAGCATCGATTTTTGCTCGGCCAGAATGTCCACGCCAAAAATTAAATCAGTTACGCGTTTAACGTCCATCTTAAGGCCCTCATATTGATATTTTTCAACGGCCGGCGATTCGCAGCGCGTCACCCACGGGCCGTCAAAGCCCGTTGGAATCTAACTCAAATGTGTAGAGATCATCGTTAAAATCTAACAGGTACAGCCGGTTATCACGAACAATAATCTTTTTGGTATGACCGCGCTCGGGGGAGATTGGATTCTTTATATCACTCCAGACGACCTCTTTCTTTTCTCGATCAAACACTCCCAGATTTTTATCTTCATCATTGCGGCCACAGAAATATATGTAATTATCGTTATCGAAATATCTGCTTAATCCATCGAATCCGTACGCCTTCATGCTCTCCTCGACATCTGTTATCCGACGCGTTGGAGACGGCTCATTTAGATCAACTGTCGTGTAGAGACAGGTGTCAGATAGCCCTCTAATTTCTCCAGCTTTCCTGTTTAATCTCAAATAATCGCTGCCCGGAATAAACCCGCCTACGCTAAAATTAGAGCGCATACATTCCGGCAACTGCTGAGGATCCACTCCAATATCGCTAATGATTTCACCCGTCTGATACCGAATCCCAATCACCCTACCCGATTGAAGCAAAGCCCACAGAACTCCTGCATACTCTCCCAAAAGCTTACTTACGCCTTCCTTTTTTTCTCCTAACAGATAAGGAAATTTCCCTTCAAACTCTATTCGCCATAACTCGCGTCCTACTTCGTCGTAACACGAAAGAAACTGCTCCTTTCGAGTGTCCCAATCAAAATTGTACCGGCAATTTTCCAACATCGCTTTGCTGGTTCTCGTCGGAGAGAGGTATCTTCCCTCTTTCAGATCATATACGTATCGCTGATTGAGATCCCCTCCTTTTGTTGCGACGAATGGCGGTATTGAGCCGTCGAGACTGTTTGACGCAGGTCCGAATCTTATTGGATCACCAATTTTATATTTGTCATTGTACAGATTCTTGAATACAGGCGCCTCTGACGGCTCGGCGAATAAAAGGATGGCGTGATAACTGTCTGAAACTCTAAGATAGAGATCATCAAAATAGGCAGCCAAATAGTCAGGGCGGTAACGCTCCATCTCCTCAACGTTTATACCTTGCTCAAGCCCTCTAACGTGGTTGTCCCTATCAATCCGTATTACTCGATCGCGGTAACACAGATATTCTTTAATACCGCTTTCTATACTTAAAAGTTTCATGACATTTACTCTATCTTAATAAACTTATACAAGTCGCTGTCGGTATCCCCAACCAGAGCTCGAAACGCGTCCTTTGCAGGAATATCTGGGTCGTCGAACAGACCTAAACTTCCCTTCATTTCCTCATTCATAGCATCGAAAATTGAATCAAAGTTTTTATCAAAAACCTTTTTCATCTCCTTTTTTACCACAGTTACATCAGGAGTCTTTGACTTATTGAATACATACTGAAAGTCATCCATACTTTTTGACGATCTAAAATACTCCGTAAACTGCTTGCTGGATATCTTACTGATATTTCCGGCGGACCAGCTTTTATACTCCACCTTTACCTCTCGCCTGTCGATTTCGACAATAAGATCATACCGACACTTTACGCACTCAACACCGTCTCCTTCGAACTCGTAATCGATCTTCTTCACCTTGCCGGAGT
>CAZJKJ010000138.1:0-3272 GCA_964546435.1 uncultured Cellvibrionaceae bacterium | reverse complement strand
CATACAGAGGCGGTATTGCTGCCTCTGGCTTCAGTCGGGTAGGGTGACGTTCAGTTCCAGGACTGAGCAGTTGCCCTGGTTATCCAGCTGTACTTCAATATTTTCGATATCAATATCAACGTATTTTTTGATTACTTCGAGAATTTCGCGCTGCAACGCCGGGAGATAATCCGGCTCTTTATGGACTTTGCGTTGGTGCGCAACGATGACTTGCAAACGGTCTTTAGCAATGGAGGCGGTGTTGGACTTCTTGCGAAGGAAGTAGTCAAAAATGCTCACGCGGTCCTCCTGAACAGTCGCTGGAACAATCCTTTATGCTCCGGCGTGAGGAAGCGGTGGTCTTTCTCTTCGCCCAGCAGGCGTCCGACTGCGTCCTCATAGGCTTTGCCTGCACGGCTTTCCTTGTCGTGGATAACCGGGATGCCCTGGTTGGACGCTTTCAGAACCGACTGGCATTCAGGGATGACACCCAGCAACTTGGTTGCCAGAATTTCTTCCACGTCCGCAACCCCCAGCATTTCACCTTTGGCAACCCGTTCCGGGTCGTAGCGGGTAATGAGCAGATGTTCCTTGATGTTTTTGCCCAGTTCCGCCTTTTGCGATTTGCTCTGCAGGATTCCCAGAATCCGGTCGGAATCCCGCACCGATGAAACTTCCGGGTTGGCGACCACAATGGCTTCATCGGCGAAGTACAAAGCGATGTAGGCACCGTGTTCAATACCGGCGGGGGAGTCGCAAACGATGTATTCGAACTCCAAATCCTTGAGTTCATTGAGAACCCGTTCTACACCCTCTTTGGTAAGCGCCTCCTTGTCGCGAGTCTGGGACGCCGGCAGAATAAACAGGTTGTCGCAGCGCTTATCGCGGATCAGAGCCTGCTTGAGGGTGGATTCGCCATTGATGACGTTCACAAAGTCATAAACCACGCGTCGTTCGCAGTTCATGATCAGATCGAGATTGCGCAGGCCCACGTCAAAATCAATGACGGCGGTTTTGTGTCCACGTGAGGCCAGCCCGGTACTGATCGCTGCGCTAGTCGTTGTTTTGCCAACGCCACCTTTTCCTGATGTAACCGTAATGATCTTAGCCAATGTAGTGACCCTTTGATTAATTGTCGTAGAGCGTTTCTATTTTGATGGAACCTTCTTCAATGAAAATCTGACAGGCTTCTTTCCACTGCGTTGAGTGCAGCACTTCATCGACCAGATAATGACCGGCAATAGAGACCAGCTCGGCTTCCTGGCTGCCGCAAAAGATTCTCGCTCTCTCGTCCCCTTTGATTCCGGCCAGTGCACGGCCTCGCAGGGGTCCGTAAATATGAATGTTGCCGTCGGCGAGCACTTCCGCTCCCGCCGATACGGACGCGAGGATAATCAGATCCCCGCCGGGTGCATAGATCTGCTGCCCCGAACGAACCGGCGTGGTCACGACTTTCGTGGGAATATGCCCCGCTTTTTCCGGGTCTGAAGTTCCACCGGAATCGGTGGAAGCACTGTCGAGAGGTGTTTCCTCCGGCGATTGCACTGCTTCAAGCGGAACGGTTTCGTCCGGGACAGTTTCCCTGACGGATGGGGATCGCTCTTTGACCCGGGGCAGATTGGCCAGCCCGTTGGCATAGGACTGGTCCTGGATATGGCGATTGCCTCCGCGACTGGCCGCCGGAATCAACTGCAAATCAAGGCACATTGCCTTGAGTTCTTTCATGTCGAGGGAATTCTGTTCGTCATCAGTCAGTGAATCGAACCCGAATACCACCGCAGATTGTTTGAAAAAGGCGGGGCTGCTGGTGACTTTTAATTCGAGTTCGCGTTTTACAGCGGGGATGTCGGCGGTTTTAAGGTCCAGCAGCGTCATGGGGAAAAGTCCCCCTTTCAGCTGGAAAGTTTCAGGTCTTTCAGACACGCAAAGGTGCTGGTTCGAAAGGCTCATCGGGGATGTTTTACTCTAATGGACGTTTGGCGGTATATAACCGTCTTTTTGTGTTTTGTCTCGATAAAGAAGCATAAACCATAAGCAGTTATTGCGAAAGTGCTACACGTCCTGCACAAAATTGCTGTTTAAATGAAATGGGAATTAAGGCCGGCTCGCATAGGCAATAAGCGTATACGGTGAGCAGAAGGAGTCGTCTTGACCGGATATTTGTGAACAGAGAGAAATAATGCCCGCACGGACGCCGGGCATTTATCCGTGTTCAGAAAAGTTTGCCGAGCAGCACTGGAATCGCGGTTTCCACCCGGAGAATACGATCTCCCAGCTGCACCGGACTGAAGCCGCGAGCAATGCAGGCATCAACCTCCTGTGGAAGCAATCCGCCTTCAGGGCCCACCATCAGAATGGTTGTGCTGGAAGGATCGGAGCCAGCCATGGGGTAGGGTCCGGGATGCGCGACCAGCCGACGGGACGAGGCTTCTGCCAGACTGGGAAGTTCGTCTTCCATGAACGGTCGAAAGCGTTTATGAAAAGTGACGACGGGGAGCTGCGTTGCTTTGGCCTGCTCCAGTCCGGTGAGCAACTGTTCCCGCATCGCAGCTTCCATCAGTAGCGGGGTTTGCCAATAGCTTTTTTCGACCCGCGCTGTTTGCAGCAGGCACAGTCTCTGGACGCCCATGGTGGCAATTGTCTGCAAGGTTCGCTGCAACATCCGGGGCCGGGGCAAGCCCAGAATCAACGTCAGGGGCAGGGTGGCCGGAGGCTGCATCGCCAGTTCCTGCAGCTGTATGGTTACCTGATCCCCGCCTTCGACATCGGTGATTTCAGCTGTGCCCATCATGCCGTTCACAACGCCGACATTGAGCCGATCACCCGGTTTGCCGTTGAGAATTTCGATGATGTGGCGGGCGCGCCGCCCTCGCAAAACCACGCGGGTATCTGCTTCTTCAGGTTCGAGCAAAAGAAGATTCATAACGGCTTCTGATAATGGACGACTTTGTCAGTGACAGGCAGTGGCAGCAAATGGCAGGGACAGCGCCCGGCTTGGAGGAAACAACTGCCCGGCGCGGAAGAAATGGCGTCCCCGCCAGGACTCGAACCTGGAGCTCGCGCTTAGGAGGCACGGGATTTATCCTGTTAATCGACGGGGACCCAGCCGGGCAATGTCCGGCCGGCCGCCACTATACTAAAACCGGCGATGATAAAAAACCCGGGAGCGTTTCGCTCCGGCGGGTTTTAGAGGCGCACTCTACTGTCTGGTGCGATCTGAGCTGTCTGGTGCGATCTGCTGTCTGGTGCGATCTGCTGTCTGGTGCGATCTGCTGCCTGGTGTGATCTAAGGC
>CAZJKJ010000137.1:0-3347 GCA_964546435.1 uncultured Cellvibrionaceae bacterium | reverse complement strand
TGGCAAAACACGTAAGCTACACGGGCTCTTCCCTCTGCAATGGTGCTACATCTATACCGGGCGGGTATAAAACGGCGCAGCTACGGCGTGAATCCGGTCACAAAAGAATGGGCAGGAGCACAGAGGTTTAGGTTGACAGAATTACCCGTGGTAAATTGCATCCGAGTGGCCTGAACGCCAATGGTCGCAGGAGTATTGCATGGCGAATAATAATAATCCGAATGAATTCCCTAACGCGGTCGTGATTCTGCCGACCTACAACGAAGTGGACAATATTGCGTTCACGGTCGAGTCGATTTTTTCCGAACAGAAGAATATCGCGACCCACCGGTTGCAAATTCTGGTGGTGGACGATGATTCTCCCGATGGGACGGGCGCGGTTGTCAAAACATTGCAGGACCGCTACCCGCAGCTGCACCTCCTTGGCGGCAGCAAGAAGGGACTCGGTGAAGCCTACAAGCGCGGCATGGCCTATGCGCTGGACCATCTGAATCCGGATGTGGTATTCGAGATGGACGCTGATGGTCAACATGACTCTTCCCTTATTCCGCTGTTTATCAATTTGAGCCAGCACGGGTTTTCGGTAGTGATCGGTTCGCGGTTTGTTCTGGGCGGAGAAACGCCGGATTTTTCGCTGTGGCGAAAAACCTTGTCGCGGGTGGGAAATTTTATGGTTCGCTATCTCGGCGGGGTGGCCCGGATCCACGATTCCACATCCGGTTTTCGCTGCATCAAGGCCGAGCTGCTGCCAAAATGCAATATGAATTTTTTGTCGACACGCGGATATTCATTCCAGTCGTCCCTGTTGTGCGAGCTGGTGCGCAACGGCGCCCGCGTCATTGAAGTTCCCATCGTGTTTCCGGATCGGCAACTGGGCCAGTCCAAGCTGTCGGTGAAAGACCAGATCGAGTTTCTTTTCAACATCGCCAAAATCCGGTTCCGCAACTCCGAGGAATTCATCAAATATTGCTTTGTCGGCTCGACGGGCGTCGTTGTGAATCTGGGAATCTATATTTTTCTCACACGTTCTGCAGGGTGGATTCCCGACCTGGCATCGCCTCTGGCAATTGAATCCTCGATATTGTCCAACTTTATTCTCAATAATGGCTGGACGTTCAGGATCCGGAACAATAACGACAGTACCCGGCGAAAATTCGTCAAATTTCACATGGCCGCAGGGTTTTCCGGATTGCTCAACTATCTGGTTTTTCTTGGTCTTTTCAAAATGCTGGGACTGAATGACATCGTCGCCAGCGTGGTGGGTATCGGAGTTGCCATGATTGTGAATTATTCCATCAATTCCTTCTGGACATGGAAACGCTGTGAAGAAGAAGTTGTGCTCGATGAGGAAGCCGGTGTGATTTCATCAAATGGGGATAAGAATCCGGGGCGTTTGCCATGAGGGGAGAGCCAGTGGAGAGTCGCGCGCCGTGGCCCGCATCCACAGATCGCAGTAGCGAGGGATTATTTCCAGCGAACGCCAGGTGGTGGGGGCTGGACTGTGCTTTTACGTGGGGACTGGCGATTATCGTGAGCCTTGCGGGGCAGTTCGCCTGGATACATCATCATCTGGGTGAAAAACTCGCCCTGCTGCACCTTGTTCCCGGTGCGCTGTCGATCGTTCTGATGGCATCTGTTTGCAGCGTTTTCTGGCAGCGTCGGGCGCTGCAATGGTCGATGTTCGTTGGCTACAATCTGCTGGTATGCCGGTTCGCCATCACACTGGATGCGAGCCTGGTCTGGTTGCAGTGGTTGATATTTGCCGCAATGTGCGGCGCGATCATATTGCGTTGCTGGCACTCTTTGCAAAAAGACCGGGCGGGAAAATGGATGCTTCTGGCGATGGCATTGATAGCCGTGAATACCGTCAGCCACCTGGGGTTGGAGTCGCCCTTCACCCACACCTATCATCTGCTGGTGGATCGCCCGTCGGATTTCTCAGGCGTGGACAACAATGACACTTGGGAATGTGCTTACGATGGCATGGATTGGGCGGTGCAATGCGATGCCCGTCATTTCATCGCTTCGGAACTGATTTTTGTCGAGGCTGAGTACGATGCGAGTTTCTCCGTCGTACTCAGCCGCTTCTACAGCGGCTACATTAATTCTCTGCTCGGCACCGATTCGTGGCGATGGCTCGCCAGCATCGGCACGAATGCATTGCTGTGGTTCCTGTCCTGCATCGCGGTTTACCAGTTGGCCCGCCGCTTTGGTCAACCGCCTCCGGTGGCGGTCGCTGCCATGCTGGGCACCGCGTCGGCCTGGGGGTTTGTCAGTCTCGTCGGGCAGCCAGCGCCCTATTTGCCGGCATATGCATTCGGTATTTTTTCGATTTGGGCCGTTGTTGAACACGTGACGAATCCGTCGCTCAATATCCGTCGGCGCGCGCTGCTGCTTTTGTTGCAGGTGCTGCCGATCGCGCTGTACGAGTCTTATCCCATCAGTTTGCTGTGTGTGGTATTGCTGATGGTTTATCGCCATTACCTGTCAGCACTGGCCTTGATCGTTGTCCAGGTAATGGTCGTGGTGGCGTGGAAAAAGTTCGGACTCGAAATGGTATTGGGAACCGCTGGTGATCTGGCATCGGCAAGCAGCGGTGTTTCCAACCTGACTAAAGACATTTACAAATGGATTGAAATCGCGGTGACGTTCAATCTGAAAGAGTTTTTTCTTTACGTCGGCGTGGGAACTCTTGCGTTTCTGTGCGGCAATATGATCGTTGGCGCCGTGGTGGGAAGCTGGATTGCGGTGCGGGATCGTGCGCAGATTTTTGGCAACGAACCCCAACGTCTTTTCTGGCTGGTCCTTGCGCTGATTAATTTTCTGATGCTTGGCGCCATGATTTTTATCGTACCGCAAACACTTCACTGGTCATCCACTGGGATGCAACCGCGCCTTTCATTTTTCAGCTTTGCCATCAACCTGATTGCGATCAGTTATTGGGTTAATGGCCGCTGGCCGAAACTGCTATGGATTGTGCCGGCCGCAAGTTTTGCCATTGCCATGGTGGACAAAACCGGATTTGCGGGGATCGCCATGCTTTTTGACTATGGCGCGTTTGGTTCCTATTGGTATTAGGCTCTGTACGAAAAGTGCCTGCGCTCGGTGATGCTGCGTTAAAAACAGGCTCAGAATGCTCATTTACCGCACGTAAACTCCGCGTCTTCGCCTGTTGTTGTGTTGCATTTACTGCCTCGGCAACGTCTTTCAATGGCCTGCCAGGCCAGGTGCACTCTGGTGCTCACGTGCGCAGTTGCGCGATGATCCAGGTGGCAAAAAAGAAGACCGACGAAGCCAGCACCACCGCCGGGCCGGCGGGGATATCGATAAACCAGGACGCGGCCAAA
>CAZJKJ010000136.1:0-3387 GCA_964546435.1 uncultured Cellvibrionaceae bacterium | reverse complement strand
TCGTGCATTGATGAACGCGTCGTAAAGATTATGTCTGAGACGAAGTAGACCGGTTGGAGAACACAACAGCTAACCAGATTGTGTACGAAAATGCTTCTCGGGTTCGTCGTCCCGCACCCCCCCTCATCCTGCGAATTCGCGCAGGATGAGGGGGGTGAGATTAATAAGACACCCACTGCACCAGACGCTGTGGATCCTGCGACTGCGCGCAGGATGACGGGTGGGTAGCGCAGAATAACAACTCAAACCAGACACCCACAACTCAAACCAGACACCCACTGCAGCAGATAATGAACTGCAGCGGTGTCTTGGTCTCTACCTCAATTCAATCTCACTCCTTGTTGATAATCAGGGCGATAGTGAGAGCGTTTCAGTCGTCGGGTTAACATCGTACTCCTGGCCAGTCGTTGCAGAAGAATTGAGGTCACAAACTTCCGCGTCAGTGTCCAATGGAAAGGCAATTATCCAGCCGCGGAGATTGCGGATCACTTGGGAAGAGCAATCCGACTGCAGGATAGTTCCGCGCTCAATGCGGGTAACATCCCCGCTGCGTATTCGGTGGCTTGCTTGTTCCGTTGCGTTTGCAGCCCAGGTGCCGTGGATGTCCCGCATTGCGAGATCCAATGACTGGTGGTAGAGCCACCGGATTTGCTGGTTTAGAGACAAGCTAGTGTTTGAAAGCAGGTCTGTTTCAGCGGTGTCTGTGGCCAGTACTGGTCCGAGTACCTCGACTATATTGGTATATTTCGTTATTTTATTCTTCGTTGCGGCTGGGTCTTGCACTTCGACAACGTGTACGACCGATACTTGCCGCTTATCGGGGGAAAGGTAGAATATAGGCTTGCTTTGCAGGATCAGGCCACCAGGATCGGCTTTTTCTCCAAAGATATAGCGGGAGTCTGAGTGTAAAAGATCCGCAGTGGTGAGGTGCGTGATCTGCGATTGAAACGGTTGCAGTACTTGGTCAGCTTGCTCTTGTTGTTTTTCAAGTTTGGCTTCTTGAGCGTTATCCGCAACAGCTGCGTGTACAAGAACTTGAGCTAATAGGCCGCCCGCGCCGGCGGCGCCGGAATACAAAACGCCGCCCGCGCCGGTGCTGTTGTTTGGATCGTACGCTCCACGCACGGTAATGCCCGAGTTTGGTTCAAAACGAACGGTCACAACTGAATCTACTGACAGCTCGGCCGGTTTGTGTTTGACATAATCGTCGCGCATGGATGTCGCGCAGCCTGCTACTAGCCATAGCAGAGCGAACATCTGCGCCAGTCGAGACTTTCTAGGATAATCCCGCATGATTACTGAACGAGAATGTTGACTTGGTCCTTAACTGCTTCCACTGCCTGATAATAGGCATTGGTGAGTCCGGGAAATTCCGGCGGTTCTTTCCATTCACCTTTTACAGCAACGCGTTGGTCGAGAGGTTGGTACATTTCGTACGCGTTTGTGTCGAGGTTCACTGCGTAAGCTGTTCCCTTGACGAACCCTTGTGGCGCTCCGGTCGGGGCATATCCGCTGTAGGTACGCTCAGCGCCCAGGGCTTCGATCTGAATAACGATTACTGCATCAACACCGTGCGCTCGCTTAACAGGTCGGAAGTCCTTTTTTGCGTAGTTCGTATCTTTGACTTTCACCCTTTTTAGCGTCTTCAAGAAATTCTCATCGGTGATTACCACTGGAGTCATGTCTTTTTCGGTGATCTTTTCGGCAATGATCTCAGAGATTTTCGAGAACTCGTCCGGTGACAATTTCGCCATCTGCGCTGAAGCGTCGCTGTTCGCAGCGGCCGCTGCGGCTAGACAAAGCAGGCATGTCGCGCCCGGTAAATGCATTTTGACTTTGTCGGGGTAGGTGACATAAATGCCCACTTTTTGCGATTTCTGGGCGTAAAATGAATCTCCTAGCTGTCGTGGTTGGATCGGCGTGCTTGCACATCCGACGAGCACAGCAATGGTGACGAGAACTGAAAGTGACTTGGCAAAACGCATGTGTTGCTCCCTGTGTTGCGAACTCACCATGCCATGGCGAGCTATGATGATTTCTGGTGTATAACGTAAGAGAAAGATCGGTGTAGCCTATTGGAAGATCTTGCTGGATCTTAATCAACAGATGAGATACACCGCATGGTTGCGGATATTACCGTTTTTAAATTCAAATCGCCAACTGAAGTTGCGGGAGCGTAGCGTCGCAGAGTTGTTGTCAGAACGGTCGAGACCAATGGCGCTAATGCCTATGCATCTGGCCGCGAATCCCTGCACAATTTCAAGTGTTTCATCACGATGTGGGTGAAGTGACGTCAACTCATCCTCTCTTTATGAAGATGCGGAGCGACTGCACCGAGCAAAGCTACGTTCCTGTCGAAGTCGATGGAGAGTTGATTTCCGGCTGCTAATGGCCACTGACACCTGCTTCATAAATGCATCCCTGCGCGAGTACCTGGTAGGCTTGTTCAACGCTGTCGATCATAACATTAGTCCAAATTCGTATGTTTTATTGGCCCCATACACCAGATCGTCACTTTAATAACGCTAATAGTTGGGTGCTGTCATTGTTGTAAAGCTCGTCGATAATGAGACTTGCGGAGCTACCCGGGTCCGCCACCAATCGGTGGGCTAAAAATGTGAGAATTGTCGTCCCCACATTATTTTCGCCTTTGCTTCAAAATCTCATCTACATCCACAATAAAATTTGCCAGCGGCCGGTACTGAAATTTCGTTTGAACGCACTCCGTTCGATCGCCGTAATCTATCCGCAGACAGCTCCTGCCGCCTGGCCAGTTGAAGTTAGTGAAATAACCTGGGATTTCAAAATTAATCGATGTCGTCGATTGCAGGTCGATGTGGATTTCTTTTTCAAGGACGAGGGTTGCGTGGGTTGTGCTTACGAATGCCAGTAACTTTGTTTTGGGGAGTAGTGCTGAAATCGCTTCTGGCAGCAGGATGAATGCCGATGCTGCCGCTATGACAACTGCGTTTGCAGCGATGATGTTGATCAGGGGTGAAAGGTGATTAGTTGCTTCAAGAGTTAAAAACCCAAGCACTGCGGCCGCTATAATTCCAAAAAACCGGATCCATCGGAAGGCGTCGCAAACTTCCAGTTTGTAAGCCAGGGGATGAATCAATAGTTCCATGACAAATCCTTTTGTCTGGTATTCAGAATCGGAGCGGAGCTAACGCAGCAGATAGGGATGATATGGACCAGATTGCCAGCAGTCAATGGTTGATAAGCCATACTGTGTAAAAACCAGCTTACAATGCCCACATAACGTCCTGGAATGAACGGTTACGCCTGCTCATCAGAAGCTGCCTGCAGGTTCCATGATCAGTTATACCGGAGAAAAAGAGCAGCAGACACGGGTATTTGAGGCGATTCTGTCATCGTCTCCCGACC
>CAZJKJ010000135.1:0-3545 GCA_964546435.1 uncultured Cellvibrionaceae bacterium | reverse complement strand
TAACAATATTATTCGACTGCAAGTTGCGGTATTTAAAAGCCGCAGTTTGCGGCCTAAGCCCCGAGACATTACATCCACTTGTCTCCAATCGCAACCACTGCGCGGCTAGCTGCTTGCTCGTTGAATTCGACGCCGGCCGGTTGCGGCTTTAATGGGACCGTGATAGTTTCCAGGCCCATATCGACCACTGCACACAGGACGTGCCCATGTCAGCTAAATCCCCTTTTCTTTCTTCCATTGAACGGTTTATGTATCAACGCCGCTATTCCAAGCGGACTATTGAGTCATATGTCTACTGGATTCGCTGCTTCATTGTGTTCCATGGCAAACGGCACCCGTCGGAAATGGGCGACGGTGAGGTTGACGCTTTTCTGACGCACATGGCCTTGGAAAAACATGTGGCGGCGCAGACGCAGGCGCTCGCGCTTAACTCGTTGAATTTTCTTTACAAGGAAATTCTAAAAAAGCCTCTATCACTGAAACTTGAGTTCATCAAAAGCCAGAAGCCTCGAAAACTGCCGATTGTGCTGACTGTTCAGGAAATCAAGCTGCTTCTACAGCATATTCACACCAATCACTTCTTGCCAGCTGCGCTGATGTACGGCAGCGGCTTGCGGTTAATGGAGGCTCTGCGGCTGCGGGTGAAAGATATAGATTTTGATTTTCAATGCATCAGGGTCTGGAACGGCAAGGGCGGAAAGCATCGCGTAGTTACTCTTGGAGCGGGGATCACGCCACATCTACACAGCCAGATTGAACACGTGAAGGTGGTCATGGCACAAGATCTGATGCACCCCGATTACGGCGGCGTCTATATGCCTACTGCATTGCGTTCAAAATATAAGGAGGCTAACAGGTCTCTGCTTTGGCAATACTTGTTTCCGGCGACTCGTTTGAGTGTCGACCCCGAATGTTCAGAGTTGCGCCGTCATCATCTGGACGAGACGGCATTCCAGAAAGCGGTCGGTCGCGCAGCGAAAGTCGCCGGTATAAAAAAACATGTATCGCCACATACTCTGCGCCACTCTTTCGCAACCCACTTGCTCGCGTCAGGTGCGGACATCCGCACGGTGCAGGATCAACTGGGGCATGCGGATATAGCAACGACGCAGATTTACACCCACGTGCTGCAGCGCGGTGGATCTGCCGTGGTCAGTCCGCTGGACGCGGTATTGAGATAAATTAAATGACGTCTGCACGATGACTATTCTGGGGGAATAGGCATCGCGCGTGGCATAACGGTTTCAGCGACGCACGGGTTACCCGTGATACCGCCCGGACAATTCATGCACGGCATTGATGAACACGCCGGCGTGTTCGGGATCGACTTCGGGGGTGATGCCGTGGCCGAGGTTGAAGATGTGGCCGTTGCCGTTGCCGTAGCTGGCGAGGATGCGTTCGACTTCTGTGCGGATGCGTTGGGGTTGGGCGTAGAGGACGGTGGGGTCCATGTTGCCTTGCAGGGCGACGCGGTTACCGACGCGGGCGCGGGCGGTGCCGATGTCGGTGGTCCAGTCGAGGCCGAGGCAATCGGCGCCGGTGTCGGCCATGAGTTCCAGCCACTGGCCGCCGCCTTTGGTGAAGAGGATGACGGGGACTTTACGGCCTTCGTGTTCGCGCAGTAAACCGGCGACGATTTTCTGCATGGGGGCCAGGGAGAATTCCTGATAGGCCGCGTGAGACAGAGTGCCGCCCCAGGTATCGAAAATCTGCACGGCCTGGGCGCCGGCGCGGATCTGGGCGTTGAGGTAATCGATGACCGAGTCGGCGAGTTTGTCCAGCAGCAAGTGCATCAGCTCCGGCTGGTTGTAGGCCAGTGCTTTGGCTTTGCGGAAATCCTTGCTGGAGCCGCCTTCAACCATGTAGGTCGCCAAAGTCCAGGGGCTGCCGGAAAAGCCGATGAGGGGGACGCGGCCATTGAGGGCGCGGCGGATGGTGGTGACGGCGTCGAGGACGTAAGTGAGATCCTTCGCGGTGTTCACGACCGGCAGGGCTTCGATGTCCTGGGCGGTGACCAGCGGCTTTTTGAAGCGCGGGCCTTCGCCAGTTTCGAAGTACAGGCCGAGGCCCATGGCATCGGGGATTGTGAGGATATCGGAAAACAAAATGGCGGCGTCGAGAGGATAACGCTCCAGCGGCTGGAGGGTTACCTCGCACGCCAGTTCCGTATTTTTGCACAGCGCCATGAAGTCGCCGGCCTTGCCGCGAGTGAGCCGGTATTCCGGCAGATAACGGCCGGCCTGGCGCATCATCCACACAGGCGTCACATCGACGGGTTCGCGATTCAGGGCCCGCAAAAAGCGGTCGTTTTTAAGTGGGGTCATGGATACTGTCCTTGGGCTGCTACAGTTCCAGGTAATCGAGTATGCCTTCGGCGGCCTGCCGGCCTTCCCAGATGGCAGTGACTACCAGGTCGGAGCCACGCACCATATCACCTCCAGCAAAGATTTTGGGGTTGCTTGTCTGGAACTTGAAGGTCTGCTTTTCCGGCGCCACAACCCCGCCCCATTCGTTGATCTGGATGTTCTGGGCTTCGAACCAGGGTGCCGGGCTCGGACGGAAACCAAAGGCGATGAGGACCACATCGGCGGGCAGCACTTCTTCGCTGCCGGGAATGGGTTCGGGACGCCGGCGACCCTTGTGATCGGGCTCGCCCAGGCGGGTGGTAATGACCTTCACCCCTTCGACCTTCGACTCGCCCACGATGGCGATGGGCTGGCGGTTGAACAGGAACTGCACGCCCTCCTCCCGGGCATTGGCAACTTCGCGACGCGAACCGGGCATGTTCTCTTCGTCGCGCCGGTAGGCGCAGACCACAGACTCGGCCGCCTGGCGAATGGAGGTGCGGTTGCAGTCCATCGCCGTGTCCCCACCCCCGAGAACCACTACCCGCCGGTTTTTGACGCTGATGAATTCGGCGGGAGATTTTTCGAAGCCGAGATTGCGGTTCACGTTGGAGATCAGGAACGGCAGAGCGTCGTAGACGCCAGGTAGGTCTTCGCCCGGAAAACCGCCTTTCATGTAGGTGTAGGTGCCCATGCCCATAAAGACGGCGTCGAACTCGGCCAGCAGCGCGTCGATGGTGACGTCCGTGCCTACGTCGGTATTCAAGCGGAACTCCACACCCATCTCTTCGAACACGCCCCGGCGGCGCGACATGACGGTTTTTTCCAGCTTGAATTCGGGGATGCCGAAGGTGAGCAGGCCGCCGATTTCGGGGTAGCGGTCGAACACCACCGGTTTGACACCGTTGCGCACCAGAATGTCGGCACAGCCGAGCCCGGCCGGGCCGGCGCCGATGATGGCGACGCGCTTGTCGGTCCACACCACTTTGGACATGTCCGGCTTCCAGCCCAGGGCGAAGGCGGTGTCGGTGATGTACTTTTCGGCACTACCGATGGTAACCGCGCCGAAGCCGTCATTGAGCGTACAGGCGCCTTCGCAGAGACGATCCTGCGGGCAGACCCGGCCGCAGACTTCCGGCAGGGTGTTGGTCTGATGGGCCAGATCCGCCGCCTGCATGATGTTGCCTTCAGAGATCAGCT
>CAZJKJ010000134.1:0-3557 GCA_964546435.1 uncultured Cellvibrionaceae bacterium | reverse complement strand
CGATGGGCGCGATGGACTGCACCATGAACATCCAGGCGGTGGTGGTCGAGCGCGAGAGCGGGCGTGCGCTGATGTCCGGCTTCCACGCCTTCTACAGCATCGGCTGCTTCGTCGGTGCCGCGGCGATGACCGTGTTGCTCAGTGCCGGGATGTCGCCGGCGCTGGCCTGCGTGGCGGCCGTTGCGACCATGCTGGCGCTGGTCGCCGGATCGGTGTGGCACTGGCGCGGCGACCGCGTGGACGCGGACGTGCCGGCCTTCGCCAGGCCGCGCGGCATCGTGCTGCTGATCGGTGCGGTGTGCTTCGTGCTGTTCCTGGCCGAGGGCGCCATGCTCGACTGGGGCGCGGTGTTCCTGGACCAGTCCAAGGGCCTGGATCCGGCACGCGCGGGCGTGGGCTACGTGGCATTCGCGCTGGCCATGACCGTGGCCCGGCTTGCCGGCGACCGGGTGGTGCACAGGATCGGCCCGATGCGTGCGGTGGTGGCCGGGGCGGTGGTGGCGTTCTGCGGGTTTGCGGTGATCGTGCTGGCGCCTTCGGCGATGGCCTCGCTGGCCGGCTTCGTGCTGGTGGGCATCGGCTGCGCCAACATCGTGCCGGTGATGTTCTCCCTGGCCGGGCGGCAGACGGCCATGCCCGAAAGCCTGGCGATCCCGGCGGTCACCACCCTGGGCTATGCCGGGGTGCTGGTCGGCCCGGCGCTGCTGGGCTTCCTGGCCCAGGGCACCTCGCTGGTGTTCGCGTTCTGGTGCCTGGGCATCGCGGTGCTGTCGGTGACGGTGGCCACCCGCTGGCTGCGGCGCTGAGCCGGCTGGCGCGCGCGCTTCAGGCCGGGTCCGGATCCAGCGACTGCGCCAGGGCTTCGTGGCGCAGGCGCATCAGCGAGGTCTGCAGCCAGTCGCGCAGCAGGGTGCGGTACTCGGTGCGCCACTGGCCGCGGCCCAGGCCGTGGTCGGCACCGGCAATGGTGCGTACGGTGAGTGCGGCCGCGTTGGGGAAGGCACCGTTGAAGGCCTGGCATTCGTCCGGCGGAAGCACCTCGTCGCAGCCCGACCACACCACCAGCACCTCGCCATCGAAGGCTTCAGCCGCTGCCAGTGCCTGGTCCCGGGCGGCAGTGGGTGGCTGCTGCCGGTAGCGTCGCAGCATGTCGCGGTCCAGGGACTCCTTGGGCACGTCCCAGCACGCATCGGGATACAGCGCAGGCACCCGCAGCACCAGCCAGCGCACCGGGCGGTGCGCGGTGAGCAGCAGCGCCAGCCAGGCGCCGAAGCTGGTGCCGACCACCGCCATCGCCTGCGGATCCACCCCGGGCGAGGCCGACAGCAGGTCGAAGGAGGCGAGGGCGTCGTCCAGGCTCTGCCGCGGAGTCACCGTGCCACGCTGCCCGCAGGTGCCGGCGTGTCCACGCAGGTCATAGGCCAGGCAGGACAGGCCCAGTGCCGCGGCCTCGGCCATCGGCCCGGCCATCTCCTGGCGGTCGGCGTCCCAGCCGTGCAGGAACAGGGCCGCCGGCGGCGGGTGCGCCGCGATGCGCCATGCCTCCAGCCCGCTGCCGGGCACGGCCAGGCTCTGGCACTCCAGGGCGGGGCCCGAAGTCCCGGCCTCGCTCACCGGCCCGGGCCCTCGTGCGTGGCCGGGTGCGACCGGTCGCGGCCAGCCGCGGCCTCGCGCCGGGCGGTCCTGCGCGAGATGTACTGGCCGGCGATCGCGGTCAGCAGCAGGCAGCCGTTGGTGACGATGAACACCGTGTTCTCGACCAGCACCGAGTACAGGACGAACAGCGCCGAGGCGGTGGCCTGGCCGATGAACAGCCAGGTCGACACGCCACCGCCGTCTCCGCCCCGGGCCTGCTTGGTGATCTGCCGCACCAGGGTCGCCAGCAGCACCGCCGAAGCGGCCCAGCCGATGATGTCGGGGTTCATGCCGGCCTCCGCGGGCCACCGGGGGCGGCATCGGCCGGCTTCATGGTCTGGACCTGCACCGTTCGCGGGCCCTGGCAGCTGGGTGCCTGCATAAGGCGTGCTCTCTGTGGGGAAGGGAAGGACACCTTCGCGCGCCGCCGGTCAACCACTGGTGAGCCCGATGACCGGACCGCTGCACCCTAGGCCGAGCCGATGCGCACCACCCGTTCCACCTCGTCCAGCCAGTACAGGTGCACCCCGGCATCGCCGTCGTCCATCCGGAACAGGCCGTTGGTGCCCTCGTTGCCCTCCGGGTCGAAGAACTGCTGCAGCGTCGGGCGCTCGGGCAGGGTGCCGTGCAGCACGCTGCCATCGCGCATCTGCAGCTCCACCTCGAGCTGGGCGTCCAGTTCCAGCTGCAGCGCCTTGAGGCGGTCGATGGCTTCGGGGTCGGTATGCACGCGCGGTGCAATGGCGATGCGGCTCATGGCGGATGCCTCCTGGGTGGACCGGCGCACGCTAGCGCGGCACGGGTGACCGCCCGATCACGGCACCCGCATGCACACGGCATGGACCCGGGCCGGGGCAGGCTGGGTCACCTTCCGCCGGAGTGACCGCCATGCCCGATCCTGCCCGGCGCGATGCCGCCTCCTGCCCGCCACCGCTGCCACAGCCCGGCAGCGTGCTGCCCACCCGTGGCGAGGTGCGCGACCGTGCGGTGCCGGACAATCCCGCGTCGGCGCGCTTCCGTCCGCACAGCCGGCTGGGGCTGGGCGGAGTGGCGATCGGGAATGGCTTTTCCGCCTCCAGCGACGGGCAATGCCAGGCCACGCTGGCTGCTGCCTGGGACGCGGGCGTGCGCTGCTTCGATACCTCGCCCTGGTACGGGCTGGGCCTGTCAGAGCGCCGCTTCGGCCGGTTCCTGCACCAGCAGGCGCCAGCGGATTACACCCTGTCCAGCAAGGTCGGCCGGCTGCTCACCGCCACCGCCGGGCCGCTGCAGGAAACCATGTGGGAGGACCCGGCGCCGTTCCGCTACCGCTACGACTATTCGGCCGCCGGCACCCGCCGCTCGGTGGAGGACAGCCTCAACCGGCTGGGCGTGGAGCAGCTGGACGTGGTGTACATCCACGACCTCTCCCCGGACAACGAGGACGACCTGGGCATGCCCTGGGAGCGGCGTTTTGCCGAGGCTGCCAAGGGCGCGATGCCGGAACTGACCCGGATGCGTGCCGAAGGCCTGATCAAGGCCTGGGGGTTCGGCGTGAACTGTCCGGAACCGGCACTGCTGGCGCTGGAGGAATCCGATCCGGACATCTTCCTGCTGGCCTGCCAGTACTCGCTGCTGGACCACGCCCGCGCGCTGCACGAGACCTTCCCGCGCATCGCCGAGCGCGGGGCATCGGTGGTGGTCGGCTCGCCGCTGCTGGCCGGCTACCTGGCCGGGCGCGACCGCTACCTCTACGAGGGCCAGGTGCCGGACTGGGCGCCAGGCAAGCGCCAGCAGGTGCAGGCGGCCTGTGACCGCCACGGCGTGGACCTGCGCACGGTCGCGCTGCAGTTCGCCGCCGCGCCGGAGGTGGTCTCGGCGGTCATTCCCGGCGCCCGCACGCCGCAGCAGGTGCAGGCCAACGTCGACTCGATGGCGGTGGC
>CAZJKJ010000133.1:0-3606 GCA_964546435.1 uncultured Cellvibrionaceae bacterium | reverse complement strand
AAAGCCATCATAACAGGAAATGATAGATAATATGGTAATGTGCACATCAGACGATGGATAGAAGTATTGTTTTGGTTCAATTTCACTTAAGCTTGTGCATAAGTTTTGAATCTTTTCTATTGAATGCACATCCGGCCTCGCGAGCAAGGTAATTCCAAACCGCATGTCATTCGGATCATCCAACTGAAGATCCAGGTTTATATTTCCGCTTAATATTTTTCCTTTTGAGCTTTCCCAGAGAGCATCATAATGCTTCTGTAAATTGTTGCTTATCATCAATTCGTCTATTAAGATTTCTCCCTCTCATGAAACAAGGCATAATAGTTGACATCCACAATTCTGCCCTCTCCGGTTCTAAAATCCATTTTGTGTGTTCCTTCTAATACAAAACCCTTCTTTTCAGCTAGTTTTATACTTCTAACATTTTCGGGTACAATTCGTAAGTAAATCTTTTTCATTTTCAGAGATTCAAAACAATAACGGATAAGATCGCCCAACGCGTTCGACATGAGCCCCTGTTCTTCGGAATCAATATCTATAAAATAGGAGAGTTCGCATTTTGGTACAGACAAGTCAATATTTTTTGCTGTCACATTGCCCACCAAATTGCTAGCGCCATCAAAAACCAGAAAATAATATTGTTCCTGAAAAAATGCCTGATCGATCTTCTGCTTAATAAAACGCTTTGCAGATTTTAAATTATATACCTCCTTTGTAGTAACAGGGAAATAAGATGTCAATCTTTTCCTGTTTTTTTCAATAATATCATACAATATTTTAGCATCTTTATCTTCAATCAGTCTGTTCGGCATAGCTATAATATTAGGAACTTTAAATTAAAGTAGAGTAGGAAAACCCGGTGGTTTTTCTTTTAAATTGCTAATTTCACCTTTGTTTTAATTTTTCCTTCAATGTTAGCAAGGCATACATTAAAGTACCGCCAACAGAAATTTGTTAAACAAAGTGAAACAATTCTTATGAAAATTTTACAAAAATCAATGTGGCTAGGATCCTTTTTCCTGCTCGCCGTGCACACAGGTTGTGACAGTAATAACAAAGCGCAAACCGATCAAAACACTAAAAAAGAGGATAGTATGATATCAACCAAAGATCCCCATAGTTTTGCAGAACCATCTGAAGCGGTGATGACGCACCTCAACTGGGAGGCAACTGTAGATTTTGAAGCAAAGCGAATTGAAGGTGTGGCAAAGATTTCGATTAAAACCGATGGCGATGCAAAGAAACTTATCTTAGATTCAAAGAACCTGGAAATACAAAAGGTCACCCTGGGAGATTCGGAAGATTCTGCTTCGTATCAGTTGGGAGAGGGAGCCGACCCACACATGGGAAGTTCTCTTACAATAGACCTGAAGTCTGATACCCGGCTGGTAAATATCCATTATAATACAACAGAAGGTGCCGAAGCTTTACAATGGCTAAATCCTATGCAGACAGCCGGAAAAAAGCATCCTTTTCTTTTCACGCAGTCTCAGGCAATATTGGCCAGAACCTGGGTTCCTCTTCAGGACTCCCCTGGAATTAGATTTACGTACGAGGCCAAAGTATCGGTGCCAAAGGAGTTGATGGCATTAATGAGCGCTGAAAATCCTCAGGTAAAAAGCGAAGATGGTATTTATCATTTTAAAATGGATCAACCAATTCCTGCCTATCTGTTGGCCCTGGCGGTTGGAGATTTAGCTTTTGAACCCATAGGTGACAGAACGGGGGTGTACGCAGAACCGGAAGTGATGGAGAAAGCAGTAAATGAGTTTGCCGAGGTGGAGAAAATGGTAACCGTAGCTGAAGGATTGTACGGCCCTTACCGATGGGACAGGTACGATCTCCTGGTTCTTCCTCCTAGCTTTCCATTTGGCGGCATGGAAAACCCACGTTTAACCTTTGCCACTCCAACGATATTAGCGGGCGATCGGTCACTTACCTCTCTCGTTGCGCATGAATTGGCTCATTCCTGGTCGGGCAACCTGGTCACAAACGCCACCTGGAATGATTTCTGGCTCAATGAAGGCTTCACGGTCTATTTCGAGAACAGGATCATGGAAGAGATGTACGGCAAATCTTATGCAGACATGCTCGCCAGTCTGGCTTTGAAAGGACTACGAGAAGAAGTAAAGGCAATGACGGAAAACGGAAATGCCGCCGATACCCGACTGAAGTTGGATTTGGATGACAGAAACCCCGATGATGGTGTTACCAGCATCGCATATGACAAGGGCCATTTTTTCCTGAGGAAATTGGAAGAAATAGCTGGTCGTGAAACGTTCGACGATTTTCTACAGGAATATTTTGATGCCAATGCATTTAAGACCATGACCACCGAAGATTTTATCGCATATGCTAATGAGCATCTCTTCGAAAAAAATAAAATTTTAGTAGATAACGATATCTATGATGCCTGGATCTATAGCGAAGGATTACCTGAAAATGTACCTGAGGTCTCTGCCGAAAGATTTGTAAAAGTTGATTCGGTAATTTCTAATTGGGGAAGTGGAAAGCCGGCAGCAGCATTGCAAACTACGAATTGGAGTACACATGAGTGGTTGCACTTTTTAGGAAACCTCCCTGCAAATTTGTCCGTTTCGCAAATGAAGGAGCTTGATCAAACTTTCGGCTTTACCAATTCTGGAAATTCGGAAATTTTAACTGCATGGTTTGTTCATACTATACGAAACAACTATAGCGACGCAAATCAGAGTCTTGAAAACTTCCTGGTTGAGGTAGGTCGGAGAAAATTTCTAATGCCGCTATATGGCGAATTGATAAAAACCGAAGAAGGCAAAAAAATGGCATCACGAATTTACGAGAAAGCGAGGCCTAATTACCATTTTGTATCAGTAAATTCTATTGATGCGATGCTAGGCTATAAAAGGTAAAAAAAAGAGGCCATTCCTGATTTCATGCATCAAAGGAATGGCCTCTCACGAATATTGCTGCTATAGCGCTGATCTATTTCAACTCCCTCACCCAGATATTTCTAAAGCTAACCGGATTACCGTGATCCTGAAGCTTGATGGGTCCCTTGCCATGCGGAACCACTTTAGGGGCACCAATGTATTCCGTAGTTCCCTTAATTTCTGTATGATCCTGGATTAAGATACCATTGTGTAACACTGTAATAGTAGCCGGCTTTACCAATTGCTCGCCTTCAAATACCGGAGCCCGATAAACTACATCATAGGTTTGCCATTCTCCCGGGGCTTTCGTTGCATTCACCAACGGAATAGTCTGTTTATATATACTTCCTGCCTGACCATTTGGGTAAGTTTTGCTTTCATAACTATCCAATACCTGTAGCTCATACAACCCCTGTAAAAATATACCACTATTACCTCTTCCTTGTCCTTCTCCTTTAATTTCTTTGGGTGAACGCCATTCAATATGGAGCTGAACATCGCCAAATTCCTGCTTTGTTTGAATATCTCCAGCGCCGGATACTACGGTAAATACATTGTCTTTCACTTCCCACTTTGCCGCTCCATCTTTCCCCTGCCATTTTGAAAGGTCTTTACCATCAAAAAGTACGATAGCGTCTGATGGTGCTTTTTTATCAGTAGCAGGCGTCACCTTTGGCGGAACTGGTTCCCAAAC
>CAZJKJ010000132.1:0-3733 GCA_964546435.1 uncultured Cellvibrionaceae bacterium | reverse complement strand
TCTACGAGGCCGAGCTGGCCGAGGACCTGCGCGGCGACGAGGCGGCGGTCTTCGCCAGCGGCACCCTGATGCTGGAATCGGAAACCACGCCGCTGCTGCCGGCGCAGATGGAAGTGCTGGGCCCGCGCCGCGCGCGGCTGGTGCTGCACGAAGGCCGCTACCACCAGGTGCGGCGCATGTTCGCGGCGGTCGGCAACCACGTGCAGGCCCTGCATCGCCCGCAGGTCGGCGGGCTGCGGCTCGGCGGCCTGGCCGAAGGCGACTGGCGGGTGCTGCAGCCGGCGGACCTGGAGCAGCTGTTCAACGGGGCCACGGCATGAGTCGCGCCGTGGAGGTGGCGCCGCTGCCGTTCGCCCCGCAGGCGGTGCTGTTCGACATGGACGGCCTGATGCTGGACAGCGAGCGGGTGGTCACCGACTGCCACGCGCGCGCCGCGGCCGCGCTCGGCCACCAGATGCCGGACGGCTACTGGCTGCAGATGGTCGGCGCCGGCGACGCGGTGTGCCACAGGCTGCTGGTCGAGCGCCTGGGCGAGCCGGCGGCCGAGGCCCTGCTGGAGCGCTCGGACGCCTTCTACGACGAACAGGTGGATGCGGGCATCCCGCACCGCCCCGGCATCATCGCCCTGCTGGAGTGGCTGCGCGCGCGCGGGGTGCCGCGCGCGGTCGCCACCTCCACCCGCAACCCGCTGGCCAGCCACAAGCTGCGCCGGGCCGGGCTGGCGGGCTACTTCGAGGTGGTCTGCACCGCTACCGACGTGGCCCATCCCAAGCCCGCACCGGATGTCTACCTGCTGGCGGCGCAGCGCCTGGGCGTGGAGCCGGCGCGCTGCCTCGTGCTCGAGGACTCCCCGCCGGGCGTACGCGCGGCCCTGGCCGCCGGCATGACCCCCATCCAGATCCCGGACCTGATCGCGCCGGACGCGTCGCTGCGCGCGCTCGGCCACCGCATCGTGCCCTCGCTGGAAGTGGTGCTGCCGATGCTGCAGGCGGTGTTCGACGCCGAGCAGGACGCCGGCTGAGGCCAGCGGCCGGCACTGGCGCAGCCCGGCCGGCCGGATGATCGGCCCGGCCCGCACCACCGGGCCCGGGCGGGCCTACAATCGGGCCCATGCTGCGCGCGTCCCGCCTCCACCGTCCGATGTCACGGCTGGCCCTGCTGGCGGTGCTGCTGCTGGCCCTGGCGCCGGCCGCCGGGCGGGTGCTGTCGGCCGGCACGCCGCAGGTGCTGGCCGGCTGGTCGCAGCTGTGCACCGCCGCCGGCCTGCAGACACTGCCCAGCCCGGCGCGCACTGCCGACGGCCCGCTTGCGCCTGCCGGCGTGCATGGCGGCGAGGATTGTCCGTACTGCCCGCTGGCGGTGTCGCTGGACTTGCCGCCGGTGGCGTCGGCGCTCTGGCCGCTGCCGCGTACGACCCTGCCCACGTTCCTGCGGGAGTCGCCACGCCGGCGCTTCCCCGGCCTCCACGGGCCGGGAAGCCGTGGGCCCCCGCTCCAGTCCTGAAGTCGCGAACCCGCCCTGTTCCCGCGCGGCCGCGAGGCCGTGCGACTTCATGCCCTGGAGCTCCGATGTCCACCCGATGCCTGCCGCTGCGCGCGGCGTGCCGGGCCGCGCCCGCGGCCCTGGTCCTGCTGTGCCCGGTGTCCGCCTTCCCGTCCCGCGCCCTGGCCGCCGAGGCCAGCCCGACCACCCTGGACACGATCCAGGTCAGCGGCCACGCCGGCCCGCTGGACGCCGATGCCGGCAGCGCCTCGCGGCTGGGGCTGGAGGTGTGGGAAATCCCGGCGTCGGTGACCGTCATCGACCGCGCCACCCTGGACGCGCGTGGCGTACGCACCACCCAGGAGGCGCTGGCGGGGGTGCCCGGCCTGACCGTGGCCTCGCCGCCGGGCCACGGCAATGCGGTCACCTGGCGCGGGTTTTCCTCCAGCCAGGTCAGCCAGCTGTTCAACGGCATCGACGTGCAGTACGCGACCATCGCCGCACGCCCGGTCGATGCCTGGCAGTACGAGCGGGTCGAGGCGATCGGCGGGCCGTCGAGCTTCCTGCATGGCGTCGGTGCGGTCGGCGGGGCGATCAACTACGTCACCCGTCTGGCCAGCCTGGACCACGACAGCGCGCGCTGGCAGGCCTCCTGGGGCTCGCACCGCGACGCCACCGTGGCCATCGGCGCCAACCTGCGCAATGCCGCCGCCGCCCAGGCGCTGGCCGTGGACCTGAGCCTGCGCGACAGCCACAGCTGGGTCGACGCGCAGACACGCGGGGCACTGGCCGCGGCGGTGTCCTGGCGGGCACGGCTCGCCCCGGGCCTGGAACACACCCTGGCCATGGAGTACCAGGACGAAGAGGTACAGCGGCCGTACTGGGGCACGCCGCTGGCCGCCGCTGCGGCCGGCCGCCTGCGCCTGCCGGCGGCCGGCGTGGGGCGCAACTACAACGTCGCCGACGGCCGCTACGCGCAGGACGTGCGCTGGCTGCGCTCGCTGCTGGAATACGACGCCGGCGGCGGCAACCGGTGGCGCAACACGCTCTACCACTACGACGCGCTGCGCGATTACCGCAACGTGGAGCGCTACCGCATCGCCGCCGATGGCAGCGGCGTGCAGCGCTCCGGCGCCCTGCTGCAGCGGCATGACCAGCAGCTCTGGGGCAACCGCCTGGAGTGGCTGCACGACGGCCACCTGGCCGGCCTGCCGTCGCGCTGGAGCGTCGGCGTGGAGGCCAGCTACAACCGGCAGACGCGGTTTCCGCTGTCCCTGCCGGGACCGTGGGACACCGTGCCGCTGGACGCGGTGGCGCCGGGACGGTTCATCGAAGTGCCCGGCGCGGAACTGGCCTACCGCCCGGACCGCACCAACCGCCTGCACAGCCAGGCGCTGTATGCGGAGAACCTCACCACCCTGCGTCCGGGCCTGTCGCTGCTGGGCGGCGTGCGCTACGAGCGGGTGCGGCTGGACGTGCTCGACCACCGCGCCGCCAGCGCCACAGGCCCGGCGCGTTTCCAGCGCCGCTATGCGCCTGCCACCGGCCGGATGGCGCTGGACTGGACCTTCGCGCCCGGTGCCAGTGCCTACCTGCAGGCAAGCACCGCGGCCGACCCGCCGGCGGGCGTGCTCAGCACCGCCAGCCTGGGCTCGGTGCGCGACTTCGACCTGGCGCGCGGGCGCCAGGCCGAGCTCGGCGCGAAGTTCCAGTCGCCCGACGGCACCGCCTGGGCCACGCTGGCCGCCTACCGGATCGTGCGCCGCAACCTGGCCGTGGCCGATCCGGCCAACCCCGGCCAGACCCTGGCGGTGGGCCAGCAGTCCTCGCGCGGGGTGGAGCTGGCGTTCGGCTGGCGCCCGCTGCCGGCGCTGTCGCTCGACGGCAACCTGTCGCAGGTGGACGCGCGCCTGGACCAGTTCAGCGAAACCCACGCCGGCGTGGTGCTGGCGCGTGACGGCAACACGCCGGCCAACACCCCGGCGCGGGTCGCCAACCTGTGGCTGGACTGGCAGGTCGACCCGCGCTGGAGTGCCGGTGCCGGGCTGCGGGCGGTGTCCTCGCGCTACGCCGACAGCGCCAACCGCCTGCGCGCCGCCGGTTACGCGACCTGGGACGCGCAGCTGCGCTGGCAGGCCGGCCCGGCCAGCGAGCTGCTGCTGCGCGGACGCAACCTCGGCGACCGCCGCTACATCGCCCATGCCCTGGGCGCAGACATGGCCTATGCCGGCGATCCACGAAGCTGGGAGCT
>CAZJKJ010000131.1:1778-3787 GCA_964546435.1 uncultured Cellvibrionaceae bacterium | reverse complement strand
GCATGAAGATCAGGTTGAGGAACAGCCCGGACGCGGGCGTGGTGACGTAGCGGGTGAATGCCTGCACCCAGCCGGCATCGGCGCCGGCCGTGATGTGCACCACCAGGCCCAGCAGCAGGCCGGTAGCGAAGCCCACGCCCATCTTCAGTGGCATGGGCCAGGGGCGTCCGGTGCGGATCATGCGGTATTCCCGTGATTTCGAGCAGGCGGCAGGTTAGCAGACGCGCTCAGCCGTCCTGGCGCGGCGGATACAGCGGCGGCAGCAGCATACTGTCGGCGACCGGCGCCTCGCCATGCCAGCGCGGCCCGTGCCGGAACGCCGCACGCAGGCCCAGGCGCGCGCGCGCCGGATCGCCCTCACCGGCCCACAGCGACTGGCGCATGACCTGCAGCGCATCCTGCTGGGCCGGGTCGGCCAGGCGCGCGATCACCTCGTCCAGGTCGGCGGCGGGCGGCCGCGCCATCGCCTGCAGCAGGCGCACCGCCTCGTCGAAGCTGTCCGCATCCAGCGCGCGGCGCAGCGCCTCGGCAGTCGGCGCCGCGGTGCCCGGGTGCGGGGGCACACGCCGGCGCCGGCGGTGCCGCTTCCCACGCGTGCGCAGGCGCAGCGCCCAGGCCAGGGTGGCCAGCCACAGCACCGCCAGCAGCAGCGACAGCCAGCGCCACGGCGTTGCCGCGGTGGCCCCATCGGCGCCGACATCGCGGGCCATCGCCAGCGGCACCGTGCCGGTATCGCCGGCAGCGGGCGTGGAGCCGATGGCGCTGGCGGGTGCAGTCGGCTGGGCCGTGGCGGCAGCCACATCCAGGCGCAGGTCGGGCAGGCGCGCCAGCTGCGGCTTGGCCCCGGCAGCATCCCACCAGGACACGGAAGCACCGGGCACCACCAGCAACCCCGGCTGCAGCGGCACCACCGCGAAGCGGCGCACCACGGTCAGCTGCGGCCTGCCGTCGACAAAGCGCTCGCTGACCTCGGCGCGCTCGGCGAACACCTGGGCACCGTCGACCTGCGGCACCGGGATCGCGGACAGCTGCGCTTCGGTGGCGCCGTCGGCCTGGGCCTCCATCGCCACCTCCACCGCCTCGCCGGCGCGCGCGGTCACCGGCGGCTGCAGGTAGCGCAGGCGCAGGTCGTGCAGTGGCAGCCATGGCTGCGGCGCGTCGGCCGGCTGCGCACGCACCTCCAACTCGCGCACCTCGCCCTCGGCGGCGAGGCTGCGGTCATTGCCGAAAAAATCGTCAAAGAAGCGCGGCGCGGCCTTGCCGCTGAAACGCGGCGCCGGCACGCGCAGGGTGCCGCTGCGTTCTGGCACCAGCAGGAAGCGCCGTTCGACGAATCGGTAGTCGCGGGCGCCGATGCGGCGCTGCCCGGTCACGTCATCGCCGATGCGCTGCAGTGAAGCGCCTTCCGGCGCCTCCTGCACCAGCTCGCCGGACAGCAGCGAACTGGCGTAGTACAGGCGCACCACCAGGCCCACGCTCTGCTGCACCCAGGGCGTAGCGTGGTCCACGCTGCTTTCGACAAAGACGTCGCCGCGCGGCACCTGCCGGGCCGGCAGCACGCGCAGCACGCGCGCCTGGGTGCGGTCGCCGCCGACCCGCAATGCCGGCACCTGCAAGGTGCCGCTGCGCCGCGGCAGCAGGCGCACCCCGAACACGGTGCCCGTGCCGGGGCGCTCGTTGCGGTACGGCGTGCCGACGTCGAAATCGGCCTCCAGCGGCGCCAGGTCCGGCGCGCTGCCGGCCTGGTCGGTTTCGATGTTGAGGGTGACGGTCTCGCCCTCGTCCACCTCGCTGCGGTCCAGCCAAACCCGGGTTCCGGCCAAGGCCGGCGCCGCCAGCAACAGCAGCCACGCCAGGCAGCTGACAACGACCAGGCTGGCCAGCGTCCGGGATGTGCGTTGCGTGGTGATGTTCATCGTCCCTCCTGCTGGCGACGCTGGTGCTCGAGCTGGAACTTGGCGCGGAGCAGGCCGCCCGGGTCATCCGGCACCCGGCGCAGCCAGGCCTCG
>CAZJKJ010000131.1:0-1678 GCA_964546435.1 uncultured Cellvibrionaceae bacterium | reverse complement strand
TGCCGGCGCGCGGCCTCGACCACCTTGCGGTTGGCGATCGCGTCCTGCATGCCCGGTGCCTGCGCCAGGGCCCGGTCGTAGGCGGCCAGCGCCTCGTCGTAACGGCCCTGCCTGGCCAGCGCATTGCCGAGGTTGTACTGGGCCTCGGCGCCGCGTGCGCCAGCAGCGGCAAAGGCCGCGGCGGCGGCTTCGAAATCGCCCTGGCGATAGGCGTCCACGCCCTGCTCCAGCTGCTGCTGCGCCTGCTGGTCGACGCGCCGCCAGGGGCTGTCACCGGCCAGCGCCGGCGATGGCGGCAGCAGCCACAGGGCCAGTGGCAGCGCCAGCAGCGCGGCACCCCGGCGGAAGGCCAGCGCCGCCAGCAGCAACAACGGCAGCAGCAGCCAGTACCCCTGGTCCAGCCACATGCGCTGGCCGCTGCTGTCATCGGCAGTCGCGGCGGCGGCCGCCTGCAGCACGCCCAGTGCGGCCAGGTCCGAATCGTCCACGCCGAGCACCGCGTAACGCCCCTGCCCCGCCGCGGCCAGGGCGCGCAGCGCGGCATCGTTGCGCTGGGCGTGGCGCATGTAGCCCTGCCCGTCGCGGTAGGCCGCGCCTGCCGGGGTGCCCAGGCCCAGCACCGACACCGGATAGCCGGCGGCGGCGGTGGCCGCTGCGATCGGCAGCGCGTCGGCCTGCGCGTCGCCTGCCAGCAGCAGGATCCGGCCGCGGGCGAAGCCGGCCTGGCGCAGCAGACCGGCGGCATGGGTGATGGCCCGGTCGACGCGGTGACCGTCGACCGGCATCAGCCCCGGCTCCAGCGCCTCCAGGAACAGGGCGACGTTGTCCGCGTCGGCGGTCAGCGGCGCGACGGTATACGCATCATCGGCCCACACCACCAGGGCGACATCACCACCTTCGCGCTGCGCGAACAGGCGCGCGAGCTTGGCCCGCGCCTGGGCCAGGCGCGTCGGTGGCAGGTCCGTGGCGATGATCGAGCCGGACAGGTCCAGCGCCACCACCAGCGGCTCGTGCGACTGCCATTGCGGCTGCGCACCCTGGCGCCAGCCCGGCCCGGCCAGCGCCAGCACCGCCAGCAGCAGGGCCAGGCAGACACCGGCCGGCCGCAGCCAGGCCACGCCGCGGGCGGGCACCAGCAGCGCCGGCAGCAGGTGCGGATCGACCACGCCGCGCCAGTCCTGCGGGCGGCGCAGGTGCCAGACGAGCCAGGGCAGCGGCAACAGCAGCAGCGCCCACAACCACTGCGGCCGCTGGAAGTGGAGCAGCGCCAGCCACTCGCTCATGTCGCCGCCCCGCCATCGCGCTGTCGGCGCAGACGCGGCAGCGGCAGCCAGGCCAGCAGGGCCACCAGCAGCGCCGCGGCCAGCGGCCAGGGGTAGGTCTCGCGGCGCGGGCGCACCGGCTCGGCAGCCACGTCCACTGGTTCGAGCAGGTCCAGTTCGGCGTAGATGCCGGCCAGTTCGGCTGCATCACGGGCGCGGAAGAAGCGCCCGCCAGTGGTCCCGGCGACCTGGCGCAGGGTGTCCTCGTCCACATCCTCGGCGTGCTGCACCGGCACCTGTACGCCGAACAGGTGGAAGCCCCCGGCGCTGCCACCAAAGGCGATGGTGTGCACGCGCACCTGCTCGGCCGCGGCCAGCTCGGCGGCCTTGAGCGGATCCAGCACGCCGGCGGTGTT
>CAZJKJ010000130.1:0-3850 GCA_964546435.1 uncultured Cellvibrionaceae bacterium | reverse complement strand
GAGAAGACATTGGGTTAACGAGAAGACGTCAGGTTAACGAGAACGCATCGGGTTAAACGGGTGCGGGATTACAGGTCGAGGGGGGTAGATCGGCGCTGCCCGGTTGCACCGGGCAGGCCTCCGCAGCGGGTTACTGCAGGGTAATGTGGCCGAGGGTCGCCACGTACTGAAGCAATTCATTGAGCTGCTTGTTTTTGCGGGCACCGAGTTTGTCGGCAAAACCGTCGTAGTGCTTCTCCAGCGCGGGCTGAATCTTGTTGTGCAGGCGTTTGCCGGCAGAACTCAGCTTGATGGTCAGCTCTCGCAGATCGCCTTTGGACGCCTTGCGGATCAGGATACCGTCAGCCTCCAGACGATTCAGGATTCTGGACAGACTCGGGCCAAGGATGGCGCTTTTGGCGGCCAGTTCCTGGGCATTGAGTTCGCCGTTTTCGAAGGCGGCGCGAATGACTCGCCACTGTTGTTCGGTCAGACCGAATTCCGCCAGAGTGTGTCGAACATCTGCAACCGTCGCTTCACGCGCTTTCTGCAGAAGAATGGGTAAGGTTTCTATTGGATGGGTCATCACAGCTTTTATCCCTTTGTTAAATCATCTCGGTGTCATGTCTCTGTCGCCAGTCGCAACATGATAACCATATTGTTGATTAAGACGCCAACAATTTCCAGTGATGACGTTAAATAATCTAAGAACCAACTCCCCTTATAGTCTCATTGAACACATTCTTCTGCCTTATTTTTATTAACCTCTAACTCAACCTTCCGTTAACTTTTGCTGATTTCACAACCAGTTACGCAGTTTTTCGCCCCTTTCCCCTGCAAGCCCCGGTCCGATCACCGGGTCAAATAATCGGGTTAAATGCAATCAGCCGGTCCAGCGACGCGGCATTACCTAACCCGTGGTTCGTGCCCCGTTCGGTAAACAGGTTGCTGAAACGGCCGGTGTCTCCGTGCAGGGCCATATAATTCAGCATCACTGTCTGTACCAACTGGTTAACGTTATTGGCTGCCGGGCTGGAGGACGTTTCCACATCGCCACTGGGGCGCATGTAACCGATTTGCTGATGCCATTCCGGCCGGTCGCCCGCCGCATCGCTGACGAACAGCGTCGGTTTGCTTCCCGGGTTGTAAACCAGGAAGAATGCCGCGGCAGTCTGCTGGTTGTCGCCGGTCCAGACGCCTTTGCCTCGCCCTCGGGCGGAATTGTCGAGTTCGCCATTACTGAACACCGACCCATCGCTGAATACGTACAGCATCAACGGTTTGCCTTTGCGCGCTGCGTATTCCAGACAGGCGCCCATGCAGCGGCCAGCCCGCAGATCCCGCTCTTCGCCGGTCCCGCGCTCGCCCGTATGGTAATCGTAGCCGCCCATGGTCACCGTGCCAGCGCCCGCGTAGCCTTCGATCACAAGTTTCATGATGGAGGCGGTTTTCTGGAATTCCCGGTCGCTCATGTCTTCCTGACTGAAAATGCCGCCAGCGCCGACGATGTCCGGATCCAGTAACGGGTTAAGCGACGCCGGGTTCGAGTAACGGTCCGCCAGCCCGGCGCTTTCGAGATATTTGCAGGGCAGCTTCTGATACTGGCCCGCCATGGTCGCGTCCACCGACCCGCTCAGGCGATCCATTTTGGCTTTACTGAGGCGATACATGGATTCCATCACGGCGACGACCTGCTCCTGATTGAGCAAGCTCACCAGATCGCCCACGTCCACCAGCCCCGTCACGTCGCTGGGCCGGTCGACTTTGGAGGGCCGCACCTCGTTGTTGATCAGCATCGCCGGGGCCATGGAATTGCCGCCCGATTCGCTGCTGCTGGAGCCGCACAACGCCAGCAGGGAACCCCGCGCGCCGGCCATGTTGATGCCATACATGGGGTTGTGGGGGTTGTTGCCGGTGTCATTTTCCGAGCGGGCGGCAATCACGCTGCCGTTGATCTGGGCCCGGGTGGCCGCGGCGGTCTGCTGCACAATGCCGCGCAGGAAGCCACTGTCCGCATGGAAGGCCAGCCCCAGCTCGGTATTGATGTAATCGTTGGTGGGCGATGCCGGGTTCAGCGCGTTGGGCGTCATGCCAGCGGGCAACCCCTGTTTGGAATATCCGGACGTATCGAGAAAATCCAGCTGCCCGCCGCGTCCGCCCACCAGCACGTTGGAGCCGGCAATGTTGGCCCCGCCGGCGAGGTCGAAACAGATAAACGGAATCTTCCCGGCACCGTCGAACTGGATACCGCAGGCTTCCACCGCGCTGCTGAGTGATCCGCTCAAGGCCGCACGGGCCGGCGAACTCAAGCCAAGAAAGGAAGTGCCCACCACCGAGGCCATCCCCAACTGGAATCCCTGGGCGATCAGATCCCGGCGGGTGCGCGGCCGGTGGTGATCCGGGTGGCACAGCGGGTCGTTCAATCCAAAAGTCTTTTTACGCATGGTAAGCCTCGTTATTGCACCAGCATCACAGCGCTGCCCAGTGCAGCGGCGCACACCGCCGTAATGGCAGTTGCGACCGATTCGTCCGGACAGGTCCAGGGCGATTGGGTACAGCCTGGCGACAGTTCGCCAAACAGCGTCTCAAGCTCGGCGCGGGTATCCGCCACCGGGGGCTGATCGTCCAGCTGGGCGCCGAGCGCCCCCACGGTGTGCGCCGTCAGGGCTTGCAACAGGGGATCGATAATGGCGCTCTGGCCGGCCGCATCCAGGCGGCCGGCAAAGTCCGGGAACATGGCCGCCCGGCGCGCGCTGGTACTGGCCAGCACGTTGCAGTATTTGACCGTCAGCTGGGTGATCCCCATCTGATGCGCGACCAGGAACCCGTTCAGGGCTTCCGCCGACGGCATCTGCTGCTCAACGGCCAGATAGGTTTCCCGCACCGCCGGGTCGGTCACCGGGATTCCGGTCATCGCCGCCAGTGAGGCATTGATTTCAGCGAACAGCCGCACACCGATCTCCGGCACCGCCGGCAGATTCTCGGGTTCTTCCGGCATCGCTAACGGCGGCTCTGCCGGGTTAGCGGTTTTTGCGCCCAGACGCCTGAAACTCAGGAAAAAATCATCCTGATCCGGACCTTTTTCCAGGGCAATCACCGCCCCCAGACGGGACAGGCTCTTGCCTTCGAACGTCTCACTGGGTTCGATGCGCTCGTTCAGTTTGGCAAACGCCTGACCGACCGGGGCCTCACGACCATTGATGCCGATATACAACCCCTGCAGATCCACCGCCCGGGGCAGTTTTCCTGAACGGGTGAAGAAGGTGGGATTGCTGAACAGGTAACTGTAATCGTCGAACTGTTCCACCTGAAAAATGATGTAGGCGTCGTCGATGCCCTCCAGATGCGCGGAGACCGGGAACGGGATCAGGATTTTCTGGCCCACGCCGACACTGAAATTGGCCTGGATCTGGTCCTGCGTCAGCACCCGGTTGTGGATCGCCAGAAACCGGATGGTGCCCGTCCAGGGATATTCCCCCGAAGTTTCGTTACCGAGCACCAGCGCAAAGGTGCTGTCCCAGTCGGCCAGCACGGCCCCCTCCACCACATCCGCGGAAACGACTTCTTCGCCGTTGACATAAAGCCGGCGCCCGTTAATTGAATCGAAGTTCGCGACCACGTGCTGCAGGGTCGCCTGCAATACTTCGGCGGCATCGTCCGTGGAGACCATGGGCGCGCCGTCGATGTCGGATTTGGTGGTGCGGTTGAGGAAGTTGTAGTTGTACAGCGATTGCCCGAGGGTAAAGTTGCGCTCGGTATTGCTGCCGGAGTAGCCGAGGATCCGCGCCGGACCATCATCACCCTGAGTCACGTTCCCCGGCACCACCCAGGCTTCGATACTGTATTCGCCTGTCTGGGTGATGTAATTGTG
>CAZJKJ010000129.1:0-3883 GCA_964546435.1 uncultured Cellvibrionaceae bacterium | reverse complement strand
AACTCCGCTTCTTCGCCTGTTTTTGCCTTGCCTGACCTTCGCTCGACGACTTTTCGTACAGAGCCTGGCAGGCTTTCGACCGCCTGCTAAACTGCGCCGTCATCCGCGCGTTCCGTGGATTTCGCGGCTCGCCGTCGCCTGGCTTCTTTGGGATCCGATTTCAGCGGGCGATAGATTTCGACACGGTCGCCTGCATTCAGGATGTATTGGCGGGCAGGGGGGAGGCCTTTGGTTCCGAGGGTTTGCCCGAATATGCCCAGAGGGGCTTCTTCAATATTCAGATCCGGGAAAAACCGGGCAATCCCGGATTGCTCCACCGCCTGATACGCGGTGGTACCTGGCTGCACCAGAAGTTCGATCAGCTTTTGTTGCTCCGGCAACGCATAGACAACTTCGATCGCGATTGACTGGACATCACTCATAGGATTCTATTTTCCTCCGTAAACCATTTCCGCCCGGCGACACACCGCCGTCACCTGGTCTTCGATCATATTGTTGATCAATGGCCCGGCCGCCAGACCGATCAGAAAATTCGAAAATTCATATTCGAGCTTGAACGACACCTTGCTGGACTCTTCGTCCAGCGCATCAAACTGCCACAGTCCGCGGAAAATCTTGAAGGGACCGCTCACCAGTTCCATCTTGATGCTATGGGGTCGCACCAGCCGGTTGCACGTCGTAAAGGACTGATGCAGTCCCCCCTTGGCGATGTCGAGGCGCGCAATCACGCTATCGCTTTCCTGGTCCAGGATTTTCGCATCGGTGCAGCCGTCCATGAATTCCGGATAGGCTTCGATGTCGCTGACCAGATCGTACATCTGCGCAGTGCTGTAGTTGACCAGCGCGCTGCGCTCTATCTTCTTACTCACTAGGAACCCTTAAATTGCTGAACGAGACTGATGATCATGACCACTGCAATCAAGACTGGGGAGACGAACCGGAGAACAAAATACCAAATTTCAAACAACGGATGGTCTTCACCACGCATTTCCCTCTGCGTCACCTGCTTATGCATATACCAGCCCACAAACACCGCAATAAAAAGCCCCCCCAGCGGCAGCATGATGCGGGACGTGATGACGTCCAGAAAATCAAAGGGGGTCATGTTGAACAGATATGCCGGCTGGTAATCCGCAAGCAGGTTAAAGGACAGGGCGCAACTGATGCCCAGCAACCAGGCACTGCTGGAAAGGAGCGCGGTGGCGGTAAAGCGTGACAGCCCCCTGGATTCGATGAGCCAGGCCACTCCCGGTTCGATCAGCGAGACTGCGGAACTCCAGGCTGCAAGAGAGACGAGGATGAAAAATGCGGCGCCAAACAATTCCCCGAGGGGCATGCCACCGAAAGCGATGGGAATAGTGACAAACATAAGGCCCGGTCCGCTGCTTGCTTCAAGCGCGGGGTTGGCGAAAACAATCGGGAAAATTGCGAGACCTGCGCCCAGCGCCACCAGCGCATCAAGCAGCGCCACGGTAATGATGCTCCTGCCGATGGAGGCGCCCTCCGGCATGTATGCGCCGTAAGCCATAATCGCGCCCATCCCCAGGCTCAAAGTAAAAAAGGCGTGTCCCAGAGCGGCGAGCACCCCGTCCCATGTCAGCTTGTCGAAAGAAAAATCGAAAAGGAAATGAAATCCCGCCGCAAAATCTCCATGGATAAAGCTGTAGCCCACCAGGAACACCAGCGTCAAAAACAGCACCGGCATCATGTAGCGTGCGACGGCGCCCAGCCCATTGGTTACTCCGAGCGCAACGACTGCCGCCGTGAGCAGACTGAATATGGTGTGCCACATGATGATGGCGGCGGGATTGGCATGCAGTTCAGAAAAGTGGCCTGCCACCGCATCCGCGCTGGCACCTGTGAAAGTGCCCGTGGCGGATGTCTGGATATAGCTCAGCGCCCATCCGGCCACTACGCTGTAGAACGACATGATAAACAGTCCGGCCAGGACGCCCATCCAGCCGATGCCCGCCCATGCAGGGTGCAGGCCCGCTTCCCGGGTTACGAAGTGCATGGTATTGATGGGGCTGAGGCGACCGCGCCGCCCGATCAGCACTTCGGCCATCATCACGGGAATGCCGATCAGCGCAATACACAGGAGATAGACGAAAACAAACGCGCCGCCACCATTCTCGCCCGCGATATAGGGGAACTTCCATATATTACCGAGGCCCACGGCCGATCCCGTTGCTGCCAGGATAAACGTCCAGCGATTCTTCCAGATGCCGTGCACGCCCCTCTGATGCATCAGAGTCTCCCCAAGTGATGACTGATCGCCCGGCATTGTAACGTATTCGCAAAAAAGCTCGCACGCAAAAGCGAACTGGCTATAATGCGCATCCTTATGAGTGCTAAAAAGAAAAAGCAAAATTCCGGCAACACGATTGCCCTCAACAAGCGCGCCAAGTTCGACTACTTCATAGAAGAGCGATTTGAGGCGGGGATGGTGCTCGCGGGTTGGGAAGTGAAAAGCCTGCGAGAAGGAAAGGGCCAGCTCACCGACAGTTACGTCATTTTCAAGAATAGCGAAGCCTGGCTGCTGGGAGCACAGATTCAGCCGCTGCCGACGGCTTCGACCCACTTTGTGACCGACCCGATCCGCACGCGCAAGCTGTTGCTCAGTCGCCGTCAGCTGGATCGTCTGCAGGAAGCCATCGAACAGAAAGGCTACACCCTGGTTGCAACTGCGTTGTACTGGAAACAGCACCTGGTCAAATGCGAGATCGCGTTAGCCAAGGGCAAAAAGCAGCACGACAAGCGGGATACCGAGAAAGAGCGCGACTGGAACCGTCAGAAACAGCGGGTGATGAGCAAGCCGTCACCCTGACAACCGGTTTACTCCAACCGCAGATTATCCACATATACCGTGAGATCGCGATTTCGGGTTTTCGAATAAACCAGAAAATCGGTAACCGATGCAACGGTTTCGCTGTGGGGCAGATTCACGCTCAGGCGGTTCGTCCCCTCCCGCAGGTGAAACAGTTTGTAGGCCCAGGGTTTACGACCTCGTTGGGCGGTGTAGATATTAATTGCAATCTCGGCCGGTGGCCCATTGAAGAATATGTCGAATTTCAACTGCCGGTAACCTGACCAGTCCGGGTAGGGGCTGAGGATCCGGATGCCGGGCCACTGCGCTCGTCCGGGCATGAATGCCTGGGCCGCATTCTTGTGTCCGTCAATCCACGACCGGGGTGCCGGTCCGATGTGAAGCTTGCCTCCAGCCACATTTTCCACATAAGGCAGCAGGGCGTCGTGGTCAAAATCCATGATGACCGGAAACTGCTTGTTGCGCAGGTACTGAGCTTTCAGCCAGGGGAAAACCTGGTTGCCAGACCACACCAGAGCCGCGACTGCCAGAGCTGCCGCACCCACCCGGGAACGCCAGGTCATATTGGACTGGAGCGCGAGGAAGACCCCACCGGCCGCAATGACTCCAAGCGCGTTGCGCTCCATATCCAGCCACGTCCGGTGCCGACCCAGGAAAGGCTGAATCCATTCGATGCCCGCGCCCAGCGCCAGACACACCACCACGACGCTGGCCACGCATCGCCAGGGGCCCCAGTGGGTACGCCATTTTACGAGCAACAGCAGAATTCCACCGACACCGAAGAACAGCAGGGCGTGGCTTGCTTCATGTAACTCTTTAAGTAATGGATTATTAAGCGGATTTGGCATCCGGGCGAACAGGGGCAGGGATAGGAGGGTGAGGATCAGGCCCACGAGGGCGATGGAGCGGAGAGCAACTGGCATGCGTGTTCCAGATCATTGATTTCGCTGCGCATAGTAAACAGCTGCAACCCATTCCGCCACCGCTGCGGTCGCTGCCTGGTGTGTGAGAACTGCGGCAGTGTTTAATAACGCGAAGGGGTTACCAGAAAATAAA
>CAZJKJ010000128.1:2791-3961 GCA_964546435.1 uncultured Cellvibrionaceae bacterium | reverse complement strand
GTCCTCCGGAAACAGTCCCTGCACCCGGTTGCTGGCCAGCGTCCTGGCATTGATCGAGCGTGACAGCAGCGACAGTGCCTCCCGTCGCCTCTCCGGCTGGCGCGAGGCCACGCAGTCGCTGGGCACCCATAGCGCGTACTCGCGCATGTTCGCGTCCTGTGCGGTGGCCAGGACGCAGGAGTCGGCGGCGATACCGGCAATCACCAGCTGGCGCACGCCAAGCTCGCCCAGCAGCACCGGCAACGCGGTACAGGCGAAGGCCGAATGCCTGGGCTTGAGCACGTGGTAGTGGTGCGGCTGCGGCGCGAGCCGGGTGGCGATGTCGGCCGGAATCCCGCCAGCCTCCACGCAGGATGCGACCAGGTCACGGAACTCGCCGCGCCAGTTGGCGAAGTTGTCGTTGACGTGGATGACCGGCGCGCCGGCGTCGTCGAAGCGCTGCCGAAGGCGCGCCAGCGCCGGAGTGATCCGGCGCGCGGCGGTGGCCATCCTTTCGCCGTCCGGAAAATCGAAGCGGCTGATCATGTCGATCACCAGCAATGCCGGTGCCTTGCGCCGCCTATTCCTGGCCAGGTCCACGCCGCGGCTCCGGGTGCACGTACGGCGGTTCCTGGCGGCCGGTACGTGCGCCCGGCTGCACTTCGGGATCGTTGCGCTCCTCGCTCTCGCGCTTGCCGGTCTGCTCGCCGCGGTGCGCCTGTTCCTCGGCGGCCTCGGGCCGGTCGGGAGTGTTGTTCATCGCGGCAGGTCCACGAGTGGCCATGCCCTGGCCACGGGGCCGGAGGCCGGCAGCCAGCGCTGCGGCGAGGCATCGGCCACGAATTGCTGCATGAGCTCGGGCAGGTGACGGCGCAGGCGCGCCGGATCGGGCAGGGGCGCGGGTAGGGGTTCGGGGACGCGGGACTGATGCATGGAGACTGGCCGTGCGCGGGGGCGATGAGCCCGGGACGCCACTGTGTTCGGGTGCACGTGCAAGCCGTGTAAACCACGTGCGGGGGAGCCCGTCGCGAACATGCGTGCGCGCCACGCCGGGACGTTCACGGCGGCCACCGCCGCCGCGCGTTCTGATGCGCTTGCCGCATGTGCGGCACCGAGGAGCAACGCCATGCGAATTCCCCTGATCTGCGCCGTGCTGGTCCTTGCCGCCGCCGGTTGCGACCGCCGCAACGA
>CAZJKJ010000128.1:0-2691 GCA_964546435.1 uncultured Cellvibrionaceae bacterium | reverse complement strand
AGGAACTCCGAGGCTGCTGAATGACCCCGACTGTCCTGATTGTCGATGACGATCCCGGTTTCGCACGTGCCGCCGGCAAGCTGGCCGCGGACGAGGGTTGCGGGGTGGAACTTGCCGCCACCCTCGCCGAGGCACGTGCGTTCGTGCGCGATCATGCCACCGACCTGATCCTGCTCGACCTCACCTTGCCCGACGGCAACGGGATGGACCTGCTCGACGGGCTGGACCTGGCCCAGCATGGGCACATCGTGGTGGCCACCGGGCGCCCGAGCGTGGATACGGCGGTACGGGCGATTTCCTCGCCGGTGGTCGAATACCTGGTCAAGCCGTTCCGCCCCGAGCAGTTGCAGGCGCTGCTGCGCCGGATCGCGCGCCGGCAGTGGCCCGGCGCCGAAGGTGCCGACGAACTGGCCGGTGGTTCGCTGGCCATGCGCCGCCTGGCCGATACGGTCATGCGGGTAGCCGCGTCCGCGACGCCGGTCCTGCTGCATGGCGAGCAGGGCAGTGGCCGGCTGGCGGTGGCACGTGCGATCCATGCGGCCAGCGGCCGCGATGGCCCGTTCGTGGTGTTCGACTGTGACCGGTGCGTGCCGGCGCAGATGGAGGAAGGCCTGTTCGGCGAGGGGTCCGGAAAATCCTCCGCCTTTGCCCGTGCGGGTGGGGGCAGTCTGCTGGTCAACGGGATCGAGCGCTTGCCGCATCCGCTGCAGGCTCGCCTGCTGGCGGCGGTCGAGGGCCGTGACCCGACGCCGGCCGGGACCGACGCGCCGGCGCCGCGGCTGTTGTTGTGCACGGCCACCGAGCCGGCGCGCGCCGTCACCACCGGCGCCCTGCGCGAGGACTTCTACTACGCGCTGTCGGCGCTGGCGCTGCGCGTGCCGCCGCTGCGCGAACGCGGCGAGGACGTGGTCACCCTCGCCGCGATGTTCATCCGGCAGCTCAATGCGCACTGTGGCCAGGACAAGCGCCTGGCACCGGGAGCAGACCGCACGCTGTTGCGTCACTCCTGGCCGGGCAACGTGCGCGAACTGCGCGCCGCGGTGCACGGAGCCTATCTGCTGCAACGCTCGAACCTGTTGCATGTCGATCCATCCGGCGGCGCGCCGCCTGCGCAGGCCGGCGAGGGCCCAAGCCTCACCTTCCCGGTGGGTACGCCGTTGGCTGAAATCGAGCAGCGCGCGGTGGACGCAACCCTGGCGCACTTCGGCAACGACAAGGCCGCAGCCGCGCGCGCGCTGGGCATCAGCGTACGCACGATCTACAACCACCTGGCGCGACGCGAGGACGATGCGGGTCCGCGCCAGGCGCAAAGCTGAGCGCTTGCACGCGGTTTTTCGCGGGCCGGCTGCACGACGGAGGTTTCACGCCAGCTGCCCGATGGTGCGGCTCTGGCCGCCTTCAGGCGGCAGATGCACAAGGAGCACGCATGTCCACAGCACGCACCATCCCGGTATGGGCCCCGGTCGGCGACGCGGTCGCGGACTGGTTCGACCCGCAACCGCGCGACCGGCAACACGACGTGGTGGTGGTTGGAGCCGGCATTGCCGGCCTGACCACCGCCGCCTGCCTGCTGCGCGAAGGCAGGCGGGTGCTGGTGATCGATCGCCAGGGTGTCGGTGCGGGCGAGACCTTGCGCACCACCGCACACCTGGCCTCGGCACTGGATGACCGCTACCACCTGCTGCAACGCCACCACGGTGCCGAGGGCGCGCGCCTGGCCGCCGCCAGCCACGCCGCGGCGATCGACTGGATCGAGGCGCTGGCCAGCGGCGCATCCGACTGCGGGTTCCGGCGTGTGCCCGGCTACCTGTTCTCCCACACCGGCGAAGAAGGCGGGCTGCGCAAGGAGCTTGAAGCCGCGCGCGAGGCCGGACTGGAAGTGGACTGGTGCGAGCCTGGCACGGTGCCCGGTATTCCCGGTCCGGCGTTGAGGTTCGGCAACCAGGCCCGCGTCGACGCCGGTGGCTACCTGCTGGCGCTTGCCCGGGAGGTGCGGCACGCCGGTGGCCGCTTCCTGCGTGCGCACGTACAGGACATCTCCGGGGGCGCCGAGCCCGAGCTGCATCTGGACGACGGCAGCGTGCTGCGGGCGCGGGCGGTGGTGGCCGCCGGCAACGTGCCGTTCCACGGGACCACCGCCACCTTCCCCAAGCAGGCGCCTTACCGCACCTACGTGGTTGCCGGTCGCGTGCCCGCGGGCGCCGTGCCCGACGCGCTGGTCTGGGACGATGCCGACCCTTACCACTACGTGCGCCTTCGCGAGGGCGACGATCCGGCCTGGATGGAAATCCTGGTCGGCGGCGAGGACCACAAGACCGGCCAGGACGACGACCCGGAGGCGTACGTGCGCCTGCAGGCCTGGACCCGCGAGTATTTCCCGCAGGTGCAGGGCTTCCATGCGGCCTGGTCCGGGCAGGTGCTGGAGCCAGCGGACGGGCTGGGCTTCATCGGCGCAGACCCCCACAGCGAGAATGTGTGGCTGATCACGGGTGATTCGGGCAACGGGATGACCCACGGCACCCTGGGCGGCCTGCTGGTGTGCGACCTGGTGCAGGGCCGCGATAATCCCTGGCGCGACCTGTACGACCCCGGGCGCAAGCCGGTGCGTGCCGGTGGCGAGTGGCTGCGCGAGAACGTCAACGCGGTGCTGCAGTACCGCGACTGGGTGCGGCCGGCGCAGGTGTCCACCGT
>CAZJKJ010000127.1:0-4143 GCA_964546435.1 uncultured Cellvibrionaceae bacterium | reverse complement strand
ATGTCCCCTTTTATCTGAGTTCAGAGCAAGACGGCACTCTGGGGCAGCTTCAGTGTCATCTGGCTCGAAGCAATCCGGTCTGGCAGCGTTTGCACGATGGGGCTCGGGTTCTTGCTGTTTTTCAGGGGCCAGACGCTTACATTTCACCCTCGTGGTATGAAACCAAAGCAGAAACGGGCCGTGTTGTTCCGACATGGAATTACCTGGCGGTTCACGCAGAAGGGAGCGCGCGCGTCATTGAGGATTCGACCTGGCTGAAACATCATCTCCACCGACTTACAGACCAACATGAGGCGAGCATGAGTAATCCTTGGTCGGTGGATGACGCGCCAACGGATTTCACCGAACGTTTGGTAAAAGCTATCGTTGGTGTGGAGATCAAAATTGAGACTCTGACAGGGAAGCTAAAAGCGAGTCAGAACCAATCAGAAAAGAATCGGGCCGGTGTCAAAGCCGGTCTTGAGGCTGGAGAAGGAGCGCACAACCGTGCCATGGCTAAGTTCATCAGCTAACCAAGGGCTGTTGCTGGACGGTTTTTCCGTCACGTCGCTCCTCCAAAACCACTGCAAAGCCCGGCGTTAGAGCCCAATGAAAATCGAACAGTTGATCACTGGAAGCTGGCATTGTAAATCGGTCTTTTTCAACATTGATCGGCCCAGGCTCTCAATGAGGCGCTGTTACTGCGAGACTTGCCGCAAGCTGTCTGGCTCAGACTATTTATCCGACTGATAACGCAAAATTTTATGCCCGCGCATCAGTGACAGCAACCAGTTGATCTGCTGTCCGGTGAGACTCACTATGTCATCACTCATGCGCGGCCAACGAAGCACCGCGTGTTTAGAGCGTTATGTGTCAGGAATCGGTGGTAAGAAACTCTGCTAAAAATTAGGTCATGAATATGAATCCAAATATGTCAGGTGGGCTGGTACACGAGCTGCCCGTCGATTTGTGTAAGGCATTGGCTGAGAAGAACATCGTTAGCCTTTGGGAAGCCCTGACTCCTATTGGTCGTAATGAATTTATTTGCTGGATAGAAGACGCCAAACAAGAGAAGACTAGAATGAAGCGGATAACTCGAACGACTGAGGAGCTTCTCGCTGGGAAACGGAGACCGTGTTGCTGGGTAGGGTGTATACATCGCACAGACAAGAAGCCTGGTAGATGGCAGCAGGATGTTTTGATAAATAAGGGACCTAAAAAGTAGAAGCCTATCAAAGCGAATCCGGCACGTAGCAATAAGATCCGGCTGACATACTTTTGTTGCGGCGCTTGGCATGCTTGGGTTTCAGGATTGATCTTGGACGGGGTTCACCGTCGAAGGTGGCCGGCAGTCAGTCGCCGGCATATTCTTCATCTTAATGAAACTTTGTTTTAATGAGAAATTCAATGGCGGTCCCACCAGCGGCGCGCATTAGCAGGTTATTATGGAGCGGTACGAAATGGATTTATCGAGGCATATTCAATTTTTTATTCTGCTATGCTCACTGACCTGCATTTCTGTCCAGGCAGAGACATGGAATGATATTAGTCGATTAAATCCCGAAATCGTTTCAGGAGTGGTACGTGTAAAAGAAGCAGCTGATGTAGTATCCGCTTTAAAGAGTCTTCCGGCAGACACGAAGGTAGTCATCTCTGGTACCCGTCACAGTCAAGGCGGTCACATCGTTTATCCAGATGCCGTTGTATTGGATATGACCGGCTTCAATAAGATTGTGTCCATTTCACCAAAAGATAAGATTGTCATCGTCCAGAGTGGTGCCACCTGGGCCGTGGTTCAAGAAGCAGTAAACGAATTCGGGCTTTCTGTCAAAGTAATGCAATCGTCCAACATTTTCTCTGTTGGTGGTTCATTGAGTGCAAACGTCCACGGTCGGGACCCGAGGTTTGGGCCAATCATTGAAACCGTTCGCAGCATCAAAATGGTTCTCGCGGGTGGCAAGGTTATAACCGCTGATCGTTCGAATAATCCGGACCTGTTCTATGCAGCCATCGGCGGGTACGGATTGCTTGGAGTTATATTGGAGGCGGAAATAGAATTAACCGACAACGCCCCTTTGGTTAAGACGACTGATAAAACATCTATAAAGGGCTATGCACAGGTAGCTTCCAATCTGGCAGATGATCTATCGCTCCACTATGGTCGGTGCTCGTTCGTCCCAGGTAAGGCGTTTTTGAAGGAATGCTATTCAACGAATTTCACGAAAATTGACAATGGCTATACCGTCAGCAAGCTGGAGCCAGAAAGAAACATCAAGCGAAATTCTCTGATATTTGGAGCTTCCAGGAAAAGTTACTTAGGCAAGGTTGGCAGGTGGGCGTTGCAAAAGCTGGTTCTCGACAAGCCTGGAGAGCGAGTATACCTCGATCGCAATCCGGCCATGCAGCCTGCGGTACGTTTTTTGTCTTATAACAGCCCAAAAGATACAGATATCCTCCAAGAGTATTTCATCCCTATCGAAAGGTTTCCGGAATTTTTTAGCGATCTGGGCGAAGCGCTGGAGAACCATGATGTGAACCTGCTTAGCATTACTCTGAGATACCTGAAGGAGAATCGAGAAAGCTATCTGTCGTATTCGACCAAGAATATGATCGCCGTCGTTCTCTACGTAAATATTGAACTGAATGAGAAATCAATCAAATCCGCACGCGCATGGACAAGAGATGTTGTTGATCTGTCTCTAAGGAATGATGGGACATATTATCTGACGTACCAGGAGTTTCCGACTTTGGAACAATTTAAATCGGCGTATCCAAACTGGGAAAAGTTTATGAAGATTAAGTGTAAATACGATTCTGGTGAGATATTTTCCAGCAAATTCTATGAGCAGTACCTTAAGTCTGCCATGCAGTCAGGCAACCAGATGGCTGGGCAGAATGGCTGCCGGTGAGGCGATGGCACCTTGGGGTGCTGGCATAAGTTTCATCTTATTGGCAGCACTTCGCGATGCGCGTCAAGTCAATTAACACGAACCACGCAAGCGTTGCCGGTCTTGGGTCGATAGGCTTAGAGGATTCCTTGGTTGGCGGATCAGCCCCGAGCCGGGGCAAGAGGCGCTATCCCGGGCAGGTTGTTCACTGGGTTGAGACGGCTGGCATTGGACACCGCGAGAGTCTCGACCCGCCAGGCGGTTTTGCAGCGACTGGCTATGGCGCCTGGAAATGTCTGATATTTTCTCGTCTACGGCAAAGGCGAGTATCCATGTATCATGTGCTGTCCAATCTTTGAGCTACCAGCTGATCGGCCAAGTATTGGTGCAGGTGTCTGTGAGATGCGACACATCTCTGGTGTGGGCGTTTGTGAGGCACGGCACATCTCTGATATCAGTGTCTGTGAAGGGCATACCGCACTCATGTGAAGCTTCAACAACCCCTGTTATTGGTGTCCAATTCAGGCATTCATTAAGTAAACTGCCATTCAGACTTGCCCTCTAGATTTTATGTAATTTGCAAAGAATTCCCCTGGTGAGCCGATGATCCGCGACTTGAGTCACACCAATTCAAGTCTAATTAAGATACGCTCAATCCGTCCGTTATCATCATATGATAATGCTAACAAAGTCCGCCAAACGGGCCCGGACAAGCAATACCAACAATCAGTCAGGGGGGGTACATCACGAGCGGCAAATCCATTTCAACAATAGAGAGAATTGCGGGGCATTCGTCTCTCGCGTCAGCCTGCACCTTCAGCGCACTGGTGATCTTGGGGGCCGGGCGCAGATAGTTACGTAGAACGGCGTCGGTACCCAACGGCTCTACTACTCGCACTGGAAGCAGTACAACGACAGTCCCGTCCAGCTTACGCTCGGGCCGGCTGGACGTTACTTTACAGATAATGTATCGGTTCTTTAGTTCAATTAAGTTAAAACATAAATATTGGAGACCAGACAGTGAACCTAAAAAATATACTAACGCGCAAAAGCTCGCTTGCCGTAGCAACAGCGTGCATTGCAGCGATGAGCTTTTCCTCGGCGAACGCCTGTACCGGCGCCCTTAACAACACCAACAATGCCGTAAATACTCACAACGGTTTTTATTACTCCTTCTGGAAGCAAACCAACAACAGCCGTGTGAGTATTACCTGTGGAGAGCCCGGCTATTATAAGACTGATTGGAGTGGCGTATTCAATTGGGTCGGTGGAATGG
>CAZJKJ010000126.1:0-4290 GCA_964546435.1 uncultured Cellvibrionaceae bacterium | reverse complement strand
GCGCCTCCGGCGGCAGCGACGACGGGCATGCTGCCCACGCCGGGCATGCCAGCCATGCCGGGCACGTTGCACGACAGGAGCAAAGCGCAGGAGCCGCGCACGCGACACATGCGCATCATGCCGACCACAGCGCGCAGACCATCCACCCGGCCGACCACGTCGCGGCCAGTGACCACGCCGCGCATACGACGCATCCGGCGCAGGCCAATGAAGACGACGCCCACGCGCACCACCGACCAGCGGACCAGGCCGGAAGCGGTGATCCGCACGCTGCGCATCGGCCGGGCGCGCATCATGCCGCCGCCCACCACATGCCGGACATGGCGCCGCTGCCACGCGAACCGGTCCCGGCACTGACCGATGCCGACCGCGCCGCCGCGTTCCCGCCGCTGCGCCATGGCCATGCGCACGGCGGCGGGATCCACAGCCTGGTGCGGTTCGATCGCCTGGAGGCCTGGGACGCCAGGCCGGGGAGCGGCCAGGCCTGGGAGGTGCAGGCCTGGGCAGGCGGCGACCTGCAGCGGGTGTGGCTGCGCAGCGAGGGCATGCGCGAACACGGCCACCTTGCCGGTGCCGACGTGGAGCTGCTGTACGGGCGCGCGACCAGCGCCTGGTGGGATGTGCTGGCGGGTGTACGCCATGACTTCGGCCCGCACGGCGCCCGCAGCTGGGCGGCGCTGGGCGTGCAGGGCATGGCGCCGTACAAGTTCGAGGTCGCCGCCACCGCCTACCTGGGCAGCGGCGGGCAGACCGCGCTGCGCGCCGAGGTGGAGTACGAACTGCTGCTCACCTCGCGCCTGGCGCTGGAACCCCAGCTGGAGGTGGAACTGCATGGACGCGACGATCCGCGCCGCCGCATCGGCGCCGGGTTGTCCTCGGCCGAGGCCGGGCTGCGCCTGCGCTGGGCGGTCACCCCGCGGTTTGCGCCGTACGTGGGCGTGGTGCACGAGCGCAGCTTCGGCGATACCCGTGCCCATCTGCTGGACGACGCCGGCCACTCCCGCGACACGCGCTGGGTCGCCGGGTTGCGCTGGTGGTTCTGAGGGCCGCGGCGCCGGCGGGTGCGGCGGATGACCTCAGCCGCGCCCTTCGTCGCCGCGGCGCATCACGTCGAGCTGTGCCAGCAGCGCGATCGCCGATTCGCAGGCCAGCTCCATCGACTCCAGGTGCGAGGGATCGGCATCGCGGCGATAGGCATGCAGGGCGAAGCCGAGCAGGTTGATCCGGTTGCGCAGCTCGTGCAGGAGCACGTCCTCATCGGAAGGATCGCTCATGCGAAAGGCACCTGGCGCGCCACCATCATGTAGAAGATCGCCAGGAACGAGACCAGTGCCGGGCACCCCAGGGCGGTCCATGCGCCGAGCAGGCGCGCGTACTGCGCCGGCAGGGGCCGGCGTTGCGCGGCCGCGGTGACGGCCACGTCGCGCAGGCGCATCTGCAGCCACACCACCGGCAGCCAGCACGCGGCGGCCAGCACATACAGCACGATGGACCAGTACAGCCACGGCGTTGACAGCGGGATGTGCAGCCGGTGCGCCAGGTAGAGGCCGGTCACGGGCTGGATCACGATGGTGGTGGCGGTGAAGATCCAGTCCGCCGCCACCACCAGCCGTGCCACCGGTGCGATCACCATCGGGTCGCGGGTGTAGCTGATGAACAGCAGATAGAACGCGGTGCCCACGCCGGTACCGAACAGGAAGGTCGACGACAGCACGTGCAGGTATTTAACGGTCACCAGGTCCATGGGCACGGTCCAGCAGGATGAGGGCGAGGATCGCCGCGGCGACCGGGATGTTCTTCAGCAGCGGCCCGAACGGATGCAGCCAGAACTCCGGCAGCCAGATGCTGATCAGCACGGTGTAGCCGGCCATCAGCAGCAGCTGCGCCTGGTACACCCGCCGGCGCCGCGGCAGGACGAGCATGGCCGTGCCCAGCAGCGCGTCGAGCAACGCCCCCGACCACAGGGCCACCTCGGCCAGGCCGCCAGACAGGCCCAGCCGGGCCAGCAGCGCGTAGCTGTCCGCGCGCGCAAATCCCCACAGCGATACCCATGCGGTGCCCAGCCACATCGCCGCCAGCGCCAGGCGCAGGGCAAGCACCGCCTGCTCCATGCGCCACGACCCGACCAGCGCGGCGGCGTCGGCTGCATCGAGGAACTGCGCCGGATCACGCGGGGGCCGCCCGAGGACCCGGGTGATACCGCCGGCATCGCCGGTGTTTCCCGCCTCGAGCATGCGCAGGGCATCGCGGCTGACCAGGCCCCGGGTGAGCCGCGCCCCCAGTGGCAGCAACGGATCAAGCAGGCGCAGCGGCACGTCGACAATGCGCGGGCCGTGGCCCCCGCGCCGACCCAGCAGACCTAGGTACTGGCGCAGCGCCAGCGGTCGCGGGCCCACCGCATCCAGCACCGTCGGCGGCGCCTCGCAGGTGGCCACGCGTGCAATCGCCTCGGCCAGGTCCTCCACGTGCAGCGGTTGCACCTGCTGTCTTCCACCCCCGGGCAGGGGCAGCAACGGCATGCGCGCCACACGGAAGAAGAAGCGCGTGCTGGCGCCTTCGGGCGAGAACACCAGCGAGGGCCGGACGATGGTCACCGGCACCGGCAACCCGCGCAGCAGCACCTCGGCCTGGCCCTTGGAGGCGAAATAGGCGGTCTGCGCATCGGCGCTGGCACCCAGCGCGGAAACATGCACCAGGCGACCCACGCCCGCCTCGGCCGCAGCGCCAAACAGGGCCACCACCGCCTTCACGTGCACCGCATCGAAGCTCTGCTGTGCTTGCACCTGGAAGATGCCGACCGCGTTGACCAGCACGTCGAAGCCGCGCAACTGCCGCACCAGCTCCGCATGTGACGGCAGCGCGTTGAAGTCCAGCCGCAGCCCCGATACGGGCCCGGCTGCCACCCCCGCACTGCGCCCTGCATGGACTACCTCATGACCCGCCTGCCGCAACCACCGCGTCACCGCGCCGCCGATCATTCCGCGCCCACCTGCCAGCAGGATCCGCAGGCGACGCGCGGTTGGCGGGCCCTGCTCCTCCGCGCCCTCGGCTCTGGCAGCGCCGCCAGCGTGGCGTCCACCGCGCTGGTGTCGCTGCGCAGCCGGCAACGGGCCGGCACGCTCCCGGCCGGCACCAATGCCGCCAGCCAGTGGGTATGGGGCGAGCCGGCGCGACGTGCCAGTGGCTGGTCGCTGCGGCATACGCTGCTGGGCTTCGCCATCCACCATGCCAGCTCGGTGATGTGGGCCGCCGGCTACGAGGCCTGGGGCCGCAAGCGCCCGTCCGATCCGGCGCTGTTGCGCGGTGCGGGCGTGGCCGCGTTGGCCTACGTGGTGGACTACCACGTCGTGCCGCGCCGGCTCAGCCCCGGCTTCGAGAACCGCATCGGCGCCACCGGCGTGGCCGCCACGTACGCTGCCTTCGCCGTGGGCCTGGCGCTGGTGGACATGCTGAAGGCCAGTACGCATCGCTCAACCCCGCTGCGCGCGAAGCGCCGCACGGTATTCGCCCAGCCACGGCAGCACGCACAGCAGCAGGGCCGGCAGCAGCAAGGCCAGCCATAGCACGGGCGGGGCCGGAGCCCAGGCCAGCGGCCAGCCGGCCTCACGTGCCTGCCCACCTTGAGCAATCACGACGCCGGCCAGGGCGATCCATGGCGCCATGTCCAGGATGCTGTGCACGTGCTGCTCCAGCGGCGGAATGGTGCGCCGCCCGAACGCGGTGCGTGTGTCCAGATAACCGGCCAGCGCATGTGCGGCCGCCAGCAGTGACAGGGCGGCCATCAGCCCCAGGCCGGGTGCAAGCGCCAGCCATGCCAGCACGCCCCCACCCAGCAGGCCGATCTGCACCGCATGCCAGTGGGACTCAGCAAGACCGGAGGTATGCGCCAGGTCGGTGCGCCGGTGCTGGATGAAGTCCAGGCTTCCGGCAGCGAGCCAGGCCAGGTAACCCGCATAGGCCCAGCCACCGGCTGACATCAGTCCAGGTCCTCGAGCGGGACCGACGGCAACGGCGCGTTGGCCGGGCCGTTGAGCACCGCGCCGCTGCACGCATCGAAACGCGAGCCATGGCAGGGACAGTCCCAGGACTTCTCCTCTCCGCTCCAGCGCACCACACAGCCCATGTGGGTGCAGCGCGCGTTGTGGGCGTGCAGCGCACCGTCGCCGGCGCGATAGACCGCGATCCGGTGCACGCCGCGGCGCAGCACTGCACCGGAGCCCGGGGTGATCTGGTCGACGGTGGACACCTGCGCCGGCCGCACCCAGTCGCGGTACTGCAGCACCGCGTTGA
>CAZJKJ010000125.1:0-4307 GCA_964546435.1 uncultured Cellvibrionaceae bacterium | reverse complement strand
GCGCTGCGCTGGGCCGGCAGCTCGCCCAGGGCCTGCTGCAGCTGGGCGATCATGCGCCGCGTCATCACCGCCTGCCGTTGCAGCGCCTGGGTCTCGCTGACATGGGCCAGGGTCGTCGACTCCTGCTGCCTGACCTGCAACAGGCTGACGTAGCGCTCGTCCTGCAGCTGGCGCAGCCGCTGCAGCGTCTCCTGCGCCAGCTGCACCTGGGCGCGACGGGTGGCGACCTCCGCCTGGACATGGGCCAGCTCCTGCTGCGCGGTGCCCAGCTGGGCCCGCAGCCCTGCCTCCTGCGCAGCCAGCTGCGCCTGCTGCGCGGCATGGGCCTGCTGCAGGCCGTCGCGCCGACGCTGCAGGCGCTGCTCCAGCGCGGCGATGGTGTCGCCGGCATCACGGGTGGCGCGCGGCACGGCCACCACCGCCAGCTGCGCACCGGCCTGGACCGCCGCCCCCTCGTGCACGCGCAGGTCCGTCACCACGCCCGATGCCGGCGCCAGCACCGTGGCCAGCCCGGCACTGGGCACCACCTGCCCTGACACGCTCGAGCGGCGGGTGTAGGTGCCCAGCAGCAGGAACGCCAGGAGCATGGCAGCGGCCATTCCGGCGCCGGCGGTCAGCACCCACAGCCGCAGCGGCTGGGCCAGCGAGATGGCGCCCAGCCAGTGGCCGCGTTGCGCTTCCAGCGCCTCGCTGCGGAACAGCTGGGTGTTCGACTGCGTCGTCATCGTCCACTCCCTGGACTGCTGCGGGCGCATCCTTGCGTCCGGCCGTGGCCCCGTGGGCCGGTGGATCGCCGGCAGGCACGCCGGCCAGGACCGATACTGCCGCGGCCGGCCGCAAGGTCAAGCACCACCGGGCGGCACCAGGCCGACAACCCTGCTTGCAGACCCACGCAGTGCCCCTCGCGCGGGCGCCGCTCCTGCCCTGCAAGCGCAACTGCACCACTTCGCCAGCAACCCTGGCCCTGCCGCTTGCGGTGCGCGGCGGGCCGGGGCTAGGCTCGGCCCACCTGCCAAGGATGGCAAGGAGGAGCGCATGAAGCTTTCGATGAGGATCCGCATCGCGCGCCAGCGGGCGCGCCTGTCGCAGGAGGCACTGGCCGCGCAGCTGGGGGTGACCCGGGGCGCGGTGGCCAACTGGGAATGTTCGGTCGGCGCGCAGCCGGCCAGTGCCCGGCTCGAACGACTGGCCCAGGTGACCGAGGTCTGTTTCGAGTGGCTGGCCACCGGCCGCGGGCCGGTCGCCTACAGCGACACCCCGCACCCGCCAGCCGTGGACGGCGAGCTGGTCGATGACCCGGCGGAACGGCGGCTGCTGCAGGCCTACCGGCTCTCTGCCAGGCCGGTACGGCAGATGATGCTGCGCATGGCCGAGGTCCAGCTGCGCCGGGCCTGAGCGCCATGTCACTGCCGGCACGGGCAGCCCCGCAACAGCCGCGACCGGGACAGGCGTCCCGGCCGCGGCCGTGAACCGCTGGCTCAGCTGCGTTTCCGGTAGCGGTCGCCACTACGGTCCCGCTCCAGCCGTTCCAGCAGCGCGTCCCACAGCAACGGGCTCACGCCCGGCCGCTGCGGGGGCTCGCTTTCCTTGCCCCCGGCGACGCGCCGGGACTCGGCTACGGTCAATCCACGCATGTCACTCTCCTTGGTCAGATCCCGACGCAATCCGTGCGTCGCGGCCAGCATCCAGGCGGGGTGCACATGCCGGCATCCGGGCTTGCCCGGACACCCCCGCGCCTGGCATGCCGATGCTGCGTCGCCAGCCGGTGCGCACGCAAGGACACGGGCCCGGGCAGCCGGCCAGCCACGCTTGCCCGCGCGCACGGCGCCCACGCGCCAGCGGCCCGCAGGCGCCGGCGCAAACAGCACTGGACAAGTTGCAGCGGACGCCGCGAAAGCGGTCAGCTGTCGTCGCTGCAGTCGGCGCGGCGCACTTCTGCGACGAAGCGGCGCATCCGGTCGCCGTCCTTGATGCCCGGCGAGAGCTCGATACCGCTGGCCACGTCCACCGCCCACGGCAGGGTCGCCAGGATCGCGTCATGGACGTTGTCCGGGTCCAGCCCGCCGGCCAGCACGAATGGGCGGTGCAGGCCGGTGGGCAGGCGGCGCCAGTCGAAGGCCTTGCCACTGCCGCCGGTCGCACCGCCGCCATGGCTGTCGAACAGGAACGCGGACGCGTTGGGCCAGCGCTGCTGCAGCGACTGGGCATCCCAGGCCGCCTCGCCGCCCATCGGGATGGCCTTCATGTACGGCACCCGGAACGCGCGGCAGAACGCGTCGTCCTCGTCGCCATGGAACTGCAGCACCGCCGGGCGGATCTGGCGCACGACCTCGCGCACTTCCTCGGCCGTGTTGTCGCGGAACAGGGCAACCGCGCTGACCATCGGCGCCAGCGCCAGACGCAGCTGGCGGGCCACGGCCGGGGTGACCTGGCGCGGGCTGCCGGCGGCGAAGATGAAGCCGACTGCGTCCACTCCCAGCTCGCCGGCCAGGCGCACGTCGCCGGGGCGGGTCATGCCACAGAACTTGATGCGGGTGCGGTAAAGGGTTCGGCTCACAGGGTCACCTCGTCCGGAAGGCCGCATTCGGAAGGATAGAGGGGGTGCAGGAATACCAGGCCCTGCGGCGGTGCGGTCGGGCCGGCGACGGTGCGGTCACGCCCGGCCAGCAGGCGGCCGATCCAGGCCTCGTCCCGGGCGCCGGCGCCCACCTCCAGCAGCGAGCCGACGATGTTGCGAACCATGTGGTGCAGGAAGGCGTTGGCCTGGACCTCGATGGCGATGGTCTCGCCGCTGCGATGGACCTGGATGTCCTGCAGGTTGCGGCGTGCGTGGGGCGCCTGGCAGTGCACGGTGCGGAACGCGCTGAAGTCGTTCTCGCCCAGCAGCACCTGCGCGGCGCGGAGCAGCGCCCCGGCGTCGAGCGGACGCCGCTCCCAGGCCACGGTCGCACGGTGCAGCGCCGGCCGCACGGTGCGGTTGACCAGGGTGTAGCGGTAACGCCGGGCGCGGGCGGAGAAGCGGGCGTGGAAGCCCGCGTCCACCGGCACGCACCAGCGCACGCATACGCTGGCCGGCAGGCGTCCGGTCACGCCCAGGGTCCACGCCCGCGGGTCACGCGTGGCGGTGCTGTCGAAATGCACCACCTGGCACTGCGCATGTACCCCCGCATCGGTGCGGCCGGCGCAGCTGACGTTGATGGCCTGGTCGGCCACCGAGGACAGCGCGCGCTCCAGCGCGGCCTGCACCGTGGGTGGGCCGGAGGGACCCAGGCCCTGCCAGCCCTGGAAGGGCCCGCCGTCGTATTCCACTCCGAGCGCGTAGCGCATCGGGCCTCAGCCGATCTCGCGAAGCAGCTGTGCCGCCTCGTCGCGCGCGGCCGGGTCCTGCCCGGCAAGGACCTCGCGCAACAGGGTGCGCGCGGTTTCGGCGTCGCCCAGGTCCAGATAGGCAATGGCCAGCTCCAGCCGCTCGCGGCCGGCAGGCGCCGGATTGAGCGGACTGAACGCGGCAGCGTCGCCGGTATGCCAGGCCGGCGCGGAATCACGCGCGGCGGTGGACGCTGGCGGGTTGAAGGCTGCGGGCGCCGGTTCCGGTTCCGATTCCGGTCCGGACTCCGGCTGCGATGCGTGCCAGGACTGCGGCGCGGGCTCCGGCTCGATGTAAGGCGGCTCCTGCGGGTCGTACAGCGGATCGGGCTCGGGCTCGGGATCCAGCGTCGGCTCGGCCAGGGTCTCATCGGCGGCGACATGCTCGGCCGCGTCCGGCTCGTCGACCACCCGCGGCCCGGCCGGCGGATTGCTTGACGGTGCCGCCGCTGCAAGCGAAGCCGCATTGAAACCGGTGCTGCGCGAGGCCGGGATCGGCAGCGGCCTGGGCCGGCGCGCGAACCACCACGCGGCCGCGGCGGCGGCAGCCAGCAGCACCAGCAGCCACGGCCACAGCGCCATGCCGCCGGTGCCGGCGGCGTCCTGCTGGGTCTGCGCCAGGCGCTGCTGCGCGGCGGCCAGCTCGCTGTCCTTGAGTTCGATCAGCTGCATCTGCTGCTGTTGCAGCTTCTCCAGCTCCTCGACCCGGCTGCGCAGCTCCTGCAGCTCGGAATCGCGGGTGGCCAGGTCTTCCTGCGCCTGGCGCAATTGTTCGTTTGCCAGCATGTCGCCCTCGCCACCACTGCCCAGTCCGGAAGTTGCCGCCTGTGTTCCCTCGGCCGCGGCGGCCGGTGCGATCTCCAGCCGCGCCCCCGAAGCGGCAGCCGTGGCCGCGGGGGCTGCCGGCGCAGCCGCCGGGGTGTCACCGTCTGGGCCATCGG
>CAZJKJ010000124.1:0-4360 GCA_964546435.1 uncultured Cellvibrionaceae bacterium | reverse complement strand
CGCCCAACTTACCGTCATCCTGCGCGCAGTCGCAGGATCCACTGACTTGTGCCCATACTGTCGTGCCCAGCTTACTGTCATCCTGCGCGCAGTCGCAGGATCCACTGACTTGTGCCCATACTGTCGCGCGCAATTTACTGTCATCCTGCGCGCAGTCGCAGGATCCACTGCGCGCAGGATGAGGGGCCGGGAAAACCGTTTTTTCGTTCTCTGCCCAGGGTCTGTACGAAAAGTCGTCGAGCGAAGGTCAGGCAAGGCAAAAACAGCGAAGAAGCCGGGTTTACGTGCTGTAGATGAGCATTCTGCCTGTTTTTAACGCAGCATCACCGAGCGCAGGCTCTTTTTGTACAGAGTCTAGAGCGGCTTGTCCGCGAGCCAGCGTTGGGTCAGATTGCCGTAGGCATCAACCCGGCGGTCTCGAAGATAAGGCCACATACGTCGCACCTTTTCGGATCGGGCCATTTCCAGTTCTGCACAAAAAGCGCCCTCTTCCTCGGTGTCCGCCTGAATCAGAAACTCTCCTTGCGGCCCCACGATGAAGCTGCTTCCCCAGAATTCGATGCCTTCTCCACTGTCAGCCGGAGACAATTCGAAACCCGTGCGGTTTGCTACAAGTACTGGCACACCGTTGGCGATGGCGTGGCTGCGCTGGATGGTGATCCAGGCTTCCCGTTGCCGTTCACGCTCGTCGTTATCGTCTTCGGGATCCCAGCCGATGGCGGTGGGATATATCAGCATGTCGGCACCGGCCAGCGCCATCAGACGCGCCGCCTCGGGATACCACTGATCCCAGCAGACCATCACGCCCAGGGTGCCCAGGCGCGTTTGCACCGGTTTGAAACCGCCCAGGTCAGCCGACGCATCACCGGGGGTGAAATAGAATTTTTCGTAAAAGCCGGGATCATCCGGAATGTGCATCTTGCGGAATATTCCCGCCCGCCCGCGTTTGCCGTCGATCACCTGAGCCGTGTTGTGGTACAGCCCCGCCGCACGCTTTTCAAATTGAGACAGCACGATCACGACATCCAGCTCTTCTGCAAGCTCAAGGCAACGCTGATAGGTGTAGCCGTCGAGGGGTTCGGCCAGATCGAAATAATCCGGAGATTCCACCTGACAGAAATACTTGGTTGCGTGCAACTCCTGCAGGACGATCAGTTCGGCGCCGTTGTTGACGGCGTCATTGATCAGGGAAACTGTGTGGTCCAGGTTTGCGGTTTTGTCGTTATCTTCCACCGCCTGCTGGATAACGGCGGCCACAATGGATTGGGTCATGATTCTCTCCAGTCAATATTCAGGGGCTGTACCGGTCTGCCAGTCAAACAGTCGCGTGCAGCAAACTTGTCTTTAGCAGGACAGGAGTTTATATCACCCGTTCATTATTTGCTCAGTGTCGCCACTTGCATGGTGGCACAGTGCAGACTGCCGTGTTGTTCCAGCAAGGCTTCGCAACGTACCGGTACGATGGTTTTGGCAGGCATTGCCCGCTCCAGGACCGTGAGGGCACGATCATCCTCTGCCACACCATAAACCGGTGCCAGCACGGCGTCGTTTACAAACAGAAAGTTGGCGTAGGTGGCCGGCAACGGCCGGTTATCCAGGGTGCTGTTGACCACCGGTGACGGCAATTCCATCACTTCCCAATCCCGCCGCCGCCCCAGCTCCTCGATCTGCTGATGCAGCCGGCGCAGCACCTCCGCATCCGGATGCCGATCGTTGCGACCGCTGTAAATAATGCGCCGCCGATCTGCAAAACGCGCCAGGGTATCGATGTGCCCGTCGGTGTCGTCGCCGGTCAGGGTGACATCCTGCAGCCACTCCACCTCTGCAATCCCCAGATGCTCCGCAAGTTTTGCCGCCATTGCCTCTCTGGAAACGCCCGGATTGCGATGCTCGTCAACGATGCAATCCGCATTGAGAAGCAACACCTCACCATTGGTCTCCAGGGCGCCCCCCTCACAGACCAGATCGGTAGACTCGACACTCAGCCCCGGAATCTGCCGGGCCACCGCGTTGTCATTGTCGGCGGCGTACTTACCTCCCCAGCCATTGAAACGAAAAGACAGGTAGCCGCGATCCAGGGAGATCGGGCCGTAATCCCGGATCCAGGTATCGTTGTAATTCAGCCTCAGAATGCGGACACGCGCCGCCGGGATGCCGCGTTGATCGCAGTCATCCCGGAAGCGGGTTTCATCCCGGGTCGGATGCAGCAGCACCCAGGCATCCGCATACCGGGTTATCGCTGTTAGCATATCGAGATAACAGGCTTCGACCTGTTTGAGCGAGGCGCGCCAGTCGCTGTCCTCATAGGGCCAGGCAAGAAGAACCGCTCGTACCGGTGCCCACTCCGGCAACATCTTGGCTGTCGTGATCATAGGATTCCGCGAATGAAATGGTCCCGCACCCAGGCGACCGGCGTGCTGGACTTTGCTGATTGAATGGACCGGTTCACTACTGTGCCCGCGCCGGCTCCGAACCGTTTGTATCGGTTACCTGCAAGCGTGCCCGGTCAGGGACTGCCGGCATATAAAGGCGCCAGGGTCGACGTCCAGACGCTCTCATTGATTACCCCGACCAGGCGGTAACGCACGACGCCGTCTGCATCAACCACGAAGGTTTCCGGCGCGCCGGTGACGCCAAGGTCAAGCCCGAGGGTGCCCTCGACATCGACAATGCTGGCCACGTAGGGGTCCCCCATTCTTTGCAGCAGCTTGCGCGCTGCGACGGGATCATCCTTGTAATTCATGCCGTAGATGGTGACACCCTGTTTGGCCAGCTTCACCAGATAAGGGTGTTCCTGAATGCAGGACGGACACCAGGTACCCCAGACGTTCAACAGGTAGGGCTTGCCGCGCAGCTGTTCTGGCGTCAGGGTCTTTTCGGGCTCCATCAGCGAGGGCAGACTGAAGGCCGGTACTTGCCTGCCCACCAGCGCGGAGGGCAGATCATTTGGATCCAGTTTCAGCCCCACCACAAACAGCGTTGTAAGCAAAATGAAAATCGCCAGTGGAATAAAAAGTTTAAGTCGGTTCATTTATTACCTTGCTTTACAACCGGGCCGGCCGACCAGCCCGTTTTATGGTTGCAGTCAAATCGTTTTGCCGTTTTCGGGAATTTCGCCTCTGGGCGTACCGGACAAATCTTCGCTGGCGCCCTCGACCCGCCGTACCTTCCGGTAGCGCTTGTCCAGCACCGCCAGGGTTCCGCCGATGGCCATCAGGATTGCACCCAGCCAGATCCAGCGAACCAGAGGATAATGATGCACCCGCACCGACCAGGCGCGATTGTCCAGCTTGTCCCCCAGTGCGACGAACAGATCCCGCATCAGGCGCCCGTCGATTCCGGCTTCGGTCATCACATTGCCACGGTCGGAAAAATAATCGCGCTGCTCGGGATAAAGCGTGGTCACCAGAGCGTCGTCTTTATAGATCCGCACTTCGCCAACTTCCGCCCGATAATTCACGCCCAGCTTGTTGATCACGTCAATCAGCTCGAATTCATGACCACCGACACTCACCCGTTCCCCAAAAACCATGCGCAGGTCTTTCTGGTCGCTGGTCTGGGAATTGACGCCGACGCCGATCAGCGAGACGGCGAATCCGATGTGCGCAATCGCCATGCCGTAATAACCGGCCCGAAGCTTGGTCAGCCCCGACCAGATGGTGCGACTGTTGCGCGCCTTGCGGATCGCGTCACTGACTGTGGACAGGATGACCCAGCAGCCCAGGGTGACCGTCAGAGCCACGCCCCACTTAAAGCTTTCACCCAGCAGCGGAAACAGCAGTCCGAGCAAAAGGCTTCCCGCCGCGGGTGCCAGCAGCCACAGTTTCAGCTGTTTGAGCTGAGTCCGCTTCCAGTTCATCATGATGCCCAAACCCATCAGCACGGCCGCCCCTATCATGAGTGGCACAAAAAAGAGATTGAACCAGGGCGGTCCCACCGAGAGCTTGCGGCTCCAGATGGCATCGACGATGAGCGGATACAAGGTCCCATAAAGAACCACGGCCGTTGCCAGTACGAAAATGATGTTATTGAGCAGGAGGAAAACTTCCCGGGAGTAAAGCCCGAACCCCTGCACACTGCGGATTTCCTGCACCCGAATGGCGTAAAGCAGCAGGGAACCGCCGACCACCACCCCGAGAAATGCCAGAATGAACATCCCCCGGGTGGGATCGGTGGCGAAGGCATGCACGGAAGTCAGAACCCCTGACCGGACGATAAAGGTGCCGAGCAGGCTCAAGGAAAACGCAAAAATTGCCAGCAGGAGCGTCCAGCTTTTGAAAACGCCGCGCTTTTCCGTGACCGCCAGGGAATGAATCAGAGCTGTACCCACCAGCCAGGGCATGAATGCGGCATTTTCCAC
>CAZJKJ010000123.1:0-4398 GCA_964546435.1 uncultured Cellvibrionaceae bacterium | reverse complement strand
TGATCTCCATCCCGGTGATCGGCTTGCCCTTGCGGTCGTCCTTGCACTTGTCGCAGGTCGGGTTGGGCCTGCTCGGCTCGATCAGCTCGACAATGCGGCCGCTGAGGCTGCCATTGGCGGCCTGGGTGATCTCGACATAGGACTTGGGCTTGCCGCTGTCGCCGTCGATGGTCTTCCAGCGGCCGACCGCGGGGTCGGCGGCGGATGCGGCGCCGGCTACCAGCAGGGCGGCCGGCAGCAGCACGGTGGCAAGGAACGATCGGTTACTACGCATATCCCCTCCAGGATGTGGAAGCCCGGCCATCGCGGCCGGGCCGTTGCAGGCACTCTAGCGCAGTGCCCAGGGGATGCCTACGGCGGCGTACGGTCAGCGGTTCAGGGGCGCGTCGCCCTCGCGTTCGGGCGTGCGCGGCTCTTCCGCGTCCTGTTGCGGTGCGGTCGCCGGGATGCGCGACTCCGCGCGGACCTGTTCGACATCGCCGACCGATACCTTGCCAACGCGGGCCGGATGGGTCCAGACCTCGTCCTGCCAGGCCCGGTACTGCTTCGGGTCCCAGTAGCGCTCGTCATAGAACTTGGCGCCGTCGATGGTGATGTGCTCGCCGCCCGGGCCGGGGACATTGATCTTCACATTGCCGGTAAAGCCGGTCCTGCTGCCCGTACCGCTGCGGCGTGCGCGGCGCAGTGCGGTGGCCAGGCGGGGCTCGGCGGCCGCATCGCCGTACTGGGCGTAGACCTCCGTCCCCAGTTCGAGCGCGCGCGCGCGTTCTTCTTCGGCAAGGGCATCCCAGTAACGCTCGCGCAGCAGTGCGAAGCCGTAATAGCCACGCTCGGCCGCAAGGTCCATCCAGGCATAGGCGAGGGCGCGGTCGCGCTTGGTGCCCTGCCCGTTCCAGAGCATCTCGGCCACCATTCCCTGGGACGCCTTGTCGCCGTACCAGGCGGCGCGCCGGAAGAAACTGAACGCGTCCTCGAACTGGCCTTTCTCGATCTCGGCCTGGCCGTGCATCCGGTAGCGCAGGTCGGGGTGTCCGGACAGGAAGCCGCCACTGAGCAGCATGGGGTCCTTGGCCGGATCCGGTGCGGAGGTGTCCTGTCCCGCTGCCAGGACCGCGGGCGAGGGGAGTGCGACAAGCAGGCCGAGCGCGACTGCGGCGGCCAGCACGGTGTTCTTCATGACGGTTTCCATACCTGCGAAGGGCCCTCATTCTGGCAGCCCCGGTGGCGGCCAGGTACAGCCATTGGTCACAGGTTTCCATGGCGGCCGGGCGAGTGCCCGGCCGCCGTGGACCGGGTCATTCGGCCCGGGACGGAGCGCCCACGCCGACCTGGCCGCCGATGTGGCGACCGAAGAAGTCCAGCATCGTGGTGTAAAGCTTGAGCCGGTTGTCCACGTCGTAGAAGCCGTGCATCTCGCCGGACTGGATGATCATGCCTTCCGGCGGGTTGCCCGCCTGGCGCAGCATGCGCTCCATCAGCTCGGTCTGCTCCGGCGGGGTGCGCTCGTCGCGCGCGCCCGCGGCCAGGTAGACCGGGATCTTCACTTCCGCGGCGCGGCGTGCCGGGGAATTCTCGGCCCACACCTTCGGGTCGGTGCCGTGGGTGCGGCGCAGGTAACGCAGGCCCGAGTCACGCTGCGGGATGTCGCCCTTGTTGAACATCATCTCCACGTCGTAAACCCCGACGTAGCCGAAGGTGCACTGGAACAGGCCCGGTGCGCGGATCGGCGCCATCAGCGAGGAATAGCCGCCGAAGCTGCCGCCGTAGATGCAGATGCGCTCCTTGTCGGCGTGGCCGTTGCTGATGGCCCACTGGGTGGCGTCGATGATGTCGTTCTGGATTCCCTGGCCCCACTGCTGGTGGCCGGCGTCCTGGAAGCCCTGGCCGTAGCCGCGTGAGCCGCGTTTGTTTACCTGCAGCAACGTGTAGCCGCGGCTGGACAGCAGCTTGGTTTGCCAGTTGAACGTCGAGCTGTCGCGGGGGCCGATGGGCCCGGCGTGCGGGTTTACGATCATCGGCAGGTTCCTGCCGTCCGAACCATGCGGGATGGTCAGGTAGCCGTAGACCTGCAAGCCGTCGCGACTGGTGAAGTTGAAGGGCTTCACCGAGGCCATCTTCTTCTTGTCCAGCGCCGGGCGGCGTTCCATCAGGAAGCGTGCCTGGCCGGTAGTGCGGTCATACAGGTACAGCTCGCCCGGATTGCTGTCGCTGGCGACCGAGACGATGATCTTGGTGCCGTCGCGGGTGTGGCTGGAGAAGTCGACGATCTCGCCCGGGAAGGCGCCGGCCAGCGAGACATACAGCTCGGCGTCGGGGTGCGACTCGTCGATCAGCCGCACCTGCGGTGCGCCGGCCTCGGTGACTACGCCGACCAGGGTCTTGTCGTCGGTGGACCAGATGTAATCGGAGACATCGGCCGCCGCATCCTGATAGAGGGCGGTGAATTCGCCGCTGGTCACATCCAGGGTCCCGATGGCGCCGGGTGCCTTGTTGTCACTCTCCTGCGCATAGACCGTGCCGTCCTCGGTGGCACGTATCACCCACAGGTGCTTGCCGGCGGTCTTGGACGCATTGACCAGGGTCCAGTCGCGGCCATCGCGGCGGTACAGCTCGGTACGTTCGTCGTATTCGCCCTCCTCGTTGCGGCTGGAGGAGCAGACCGAGAAGCGTGGCTCCTTGGCCGCGTCGAGGACGATGTTGCAGTTTTCCTTCGGCGCGCGCGCCATCGGCGTGCGGCGCCCGCTGATGGTGTCCATCAGCACCAGCTCGGTCCCCACGCCCTCCGAGGAACGCTCGGAGGTGGCGCGCATGACCACGTTGACGTCGTCGTCCTTCAGCGTGTCGACCAGGCTGAAGCGCTGGCTGCCGGCAGCCTTGGAACGCTGGGTCGCATCGCGGGTGCCGTAGAAGATCAGCGGGCGCGCCTGCGAACCATCGGCATTGACCGCGAACCACTCGCCGGTCATGAACGGCTGGGCGTAGCCGCCCATCTTGCGGACCGCGTTGAACATCACGCGCTCGGGGCTGACCCAGTGGAACTCGCCGACACTCTTCTTGTCCGGCAGCTGGTTGACCTTGAGGATCTTCAGGTCCGAGGTACGCATGATGGTCAGCACGTCCTGGTCACCGTGGTCGACGGTGATCGCGAGGTAGTCGCCATCGGGCGATATCTTCGCCGTGCCATAGAGCGGGTGCTTGACGAATGCCTCGACCGGCAGTGCGGAGGCGGCGCTTGCCGACCCCGCGGCAAGGGCAAGGGACAGCAGGGCGTAACGCATGGCTTTCATCGCATGTCCTTATCGCTGTGGTTTCCAGAGAAAAGCCCGGCTTTCACCGGGCTTTTCCATTTTGCGGCATTCGATACGGCTTAGAAGCGGTAGCCGATGCTCAGGTAGAAACGACGACCCAGCGGGTCGGCGCCCAGCCACGGATTGAAGAACGGATAGGCCGTGTAGCTGTTGTCCTCGCGGTACTGGTTGTCCAGCACGTTGACGACCTGCAGCTGAGCGGTGACGTTCGGGCCGAACTTCTTGGCCACGCTCAGGTTGTAGACCATGTACGGCTGCAGACGCGGACCATAGGTGCCACCGGCCGCGTTCTCACCAGCCACTTCGGCTTCGGACCAGGCCGAGCCCAGGCGGGTGCCGAACACAGTGGTGGACCAGTCGTCGTAGGTCCAGTTCACGCTGCCGCGCACGCGGCTGCGCTCCGGATACCAGTAGTTCTGGCTCGGCGGCAGGTCGCGGTAGTCCTCCAGCTCGTCATCGGCGACCTGCTTGTACTCGTTGCTCAGCAGCAGCGAGTAGGCCACGTCGAACGTGAAGCGGCCCATGCGGTCGGTATCCAGCCGGTAGCGATAGGTCGCGTCGACGCCGGTGGTGTCCTGCAGCGCGGTGTTGATGTACGAGTTGTTGATCCGCTGGACGCGCAGGTTGTCCGGGGTGCCCGGGGCGTCGATGCGGGTGATCAGCTGGTACAGGTTGTCGCAGAACGCGGCGCTCGGCGGGGCCGAACCGTCGGCGTAGCTGCCGATGCGGCAGGCGGCTTCCTGGGACAGAAGGGTGGTGGCGCTGAACTGCGAGGCTGCGTCCTGCAGGCGAATGCGGTACCAGTCAACCGACAGCGACATGTCGTCGATGATGTCCCACACGAAGCCGGCGCTCCACGACTCGCCCTCTTCCTCCTTCAGGCCGGGGTTGCCGGCGATGAGGGTCTGGGCCTGGTAGAGGGTCGGATCGCCCGAGGTGTTGCACTGGGTGCGGGTACGCGGACCCTCGGTTGCACCGGTGCCCACGCCAGCGCGGCAGGCGTACTCGTCCAGGATGGTCGCGTACGAAGCCGCACCCTGGGCGTAGACCAGCTGCATGTCCGGGGCACGGAAGCTGGTGGCGTAGGAGC
>CAZJKJ010000122.1:0-4556 GCA_964546435.1 uncultured Cellvibrionaceae bacterium | reverse complement strand
TTTCCATGTTGCATGCATGATGATCACGCTAAAGAAGTTATGAAACAGCCTCTAGTACGATATGGCTCGCACTAGCCGGACAGTGACATTTTGTGCAAAATCTGCCTTCTTCAAAAAGCTGTGAACCGCAATTTTCACACTTCATAGAAAAACACTTACCGTCGTCCCGCCTATCATCCATATTAATCGACATGATCGTTTATGCTTACTTTGCACAAAAGGTGTACCCGTCGTTACGGTCTCTCAAAATATAGATTGCCTCGGACTTTACCTCAACCAATATCGTTCTATCTCGATTACCATTAAATTCTCTGCACCCATTCATAGGATCTGCGATCGCCCTGATTTTTTCCATGAATTTACTATTTGTGTAAATATTTCCATTGTTAAATCCGACAGCCGTGTATGACTCTTTAGTATACGTATAGGTATATATGATCGCAGCTATGAATAAAATAAACGTGACAACTGATGCAAATATCAACTCCATTAATTTATGCATAGGCCTTCTGCTTCATTAATCGCATGTACAACGTTTGATGACAGGATCCCGACCTCGTCGATGCCCTCAATCGTTTTCAACTACTCCGCGAGGAGATGCAGAAATCGAAGTTTGCCCACCAATATTAATACCAACGTGCTCAGCCTCGGCAAAAAAAATCACCCGGCTGGGCAGGACCTTCAACGACAGCTCACCCTAGGACATCATAATCAGGGTCAGAATGACTTTGGGCGCCAGAAAGATAAAGCCGAACAGCCAAGCTAAGCCGACCCGGCGCGGGTCCAAGCGAGGTGGCAGTGACCACTGCTGTCGGTTGTTTTCTGGCTGTCGACATCGCCGGTGCCGCATCCACTGTCACCTCTGTTGCCAGTGCCTTGTTTACGCCGTTTAATTTATGCTCGTAAATTCAAACCTTCAAAAATCGGCAGGGATGCTTTTAAACAGTATCTCTTATTCAGAACATCTTTAGCCTTCCTAACTCCAGAGGCTATGAACGCTGCCGACAGCGAGCACACCAAATATTAATGCCGCAGCTATTACTGTTGGCAAAGCATCATTCAGGGGTACATCAGGGTTGAGTATCGACTGCCGCCAACGCTTTGAGAGCGCGGCAAGGACAAAGAACATAGAGGAAGATCCAAAGACTGCGCCATACTATGCAAGAGCCACAGGATGCTTTGTGGGTCGCTCCAAGCTGCCCGTTATGAACGCGGGGATTAGCAACAGTACGGGCCATCCCAACATGCAAGCAAGAAGGAACCGAGTCTTAAAACTGTTGATCCTAATCAACTGCATTGAAGCTCCTGTTGGTGGCGAAATACTCTGTAGCAACATTCGAGTAAAAAAGTTGATCACAGGTATGCGCTAATTTCGATTAGACATCCACTTCTTTCTGGCTCTGAACACCTGCAACAAAACAACCACCATCACCACTATCATCGCCACGGATAAATAGGCAATATATCCAGTCAGGTGAAATTCGGGGTTCTCCGCCTGAAAATTCTTATAAATTTTAATATTTGCAAAAAGGTATATGGCGGCGTACACCAAAACTAAAAGATAAACGGCGATCTTGAATATGTAGTCAGACTGATTGCCACATGAACCAAAGGTGGCGTAAATGTAAAGCCCTGTCATCGACAAATTGCATGCTCCTAAAAGGACGGCCGCGTCGCCACTAGTCTCATCACTACCCCAGAGGTAGTAGAAAACTCCTGGAACTAGCGACAGCAGCACTGCCTTTGCATGATTCGGTTTGATCGACATCACTCCATTCACAATCAGTGTTGCAATCATACTCCTTACTCGAAACCACCTTAGAGCTTCCGCCATTATCACCTAACCCAAGACCAATACCGGCCGCAGGCCCGGTGAGAATGCCAACGGCTCCTCCACTATTTCCAGCAAATGTTGCTGAGCCATAGCCGTAACCTATTCCAAAAGCGCCTGAAGCACCGGCATCGAAGTAGGTTCCATTGAACACACCAATATCAGGCGCTGCTCCTGGCCCTCTGCCATCGTTAAATTTGTTACCGTGTGCTCCCATAATACCTGCTCCCACATCAATACCGGTTCCAATTGTAGAAATCTCGATTTTGATTTTCGTTTTTTCCTGATTGACGCATTCAGAGGTGCAAGTGTAAGTGATGCTTCCGAACGAACCAAAGAATAAATCGAACTTAACGCAATTTCAGCTCATCAAACCGAAAGAATCAGAGAAGCTCAGTGGATTCGCGCCTACATACCCATACGTATTAACCCGCCCCCCCAATCCAATCGGATCATTCTGCACATACCGGCCTAGGCTCGGATCATAATCCCGAAAATAGTTGTAAAAAAGCCCGGTCGGCGGGCCTTCGTATTGGCCTGGGAATCGACTTAGGTGTTGATGTCGTTACCTGGTGATGCTGTCTTGTTTACGCTAATCCATCGACGGATACGTAGATATTTCCAGAGATAACCCGAACTCGTTCAATCGGGCGAGACAGTTAAATTCCATGGTGCAGTTAGCCGTATTGTGAAAAACACCGACTCTCATTATTCCCGCACTACTACTGATAATATCGGTCACTGAGCTTAGCTGCTGAAGAAAATCTGATATAGCTCCGCTAACGTCATCTGGCAATTCTCCGATGATACAAATCACCAATCCCCAGCCTCTGTCGGTTCTGTCCTCCACAATAAATCCTGGCGGTAAACGATTCTCAATTTCTTTCAACTGATCCAGTGATGCATTGAGCAATGCAAGCTCTATGTCTATTTGCACTGATTTCCTTCCTCGTGGTCCGGTACGCCGTTGCGGTTGCAATCTAATTCGCCACAAGCGAACTGGGTCGGCGCCATTGGCCAAGGGATTAGCCAACCAAGAAACCCCAGGTCAGAAATTCCCTTTTGATTCCTTTGTTGTCTGGTCCTGGCTGATACTCGCGCTGCACACGCCCGTTGCCATCGTGCACGGCCACGCGCCCGGCTTCGTCATAGTGATAATGTTCCTGTACACCGGTCGCCAGGTCTTTGCGGTGCGCTGGTCGAGGGGGTTGTAGCGGTAGCCTGCGGTTGGCTTGCCGTTGTGGCGACGCCGTCTCGTATGCGTTAACTAACTGGCGGTATATTAATTAATCGCCGACCGAACAGTAGTGTCTCCTTAGAGTCGATATTGTTTTATGACTTGTCAATTCGCCGCGACATTACAAAGTCAATACGTGGAGGTTGGTCACATTAACTTCTTCACATTTAAATGATCCAGCCAATCCATAACACGCCATTATCTCAACATCTAGAATTCCATCCATCGAAGATTCGGCAATAACTAGCTCATCTAAAACATTATCATCAAGTAGATCAGTGAGGTTCAATGCCGAAATCTTTAAAAAGAATATTTCAACATCTGCCGCAACATTCTTCTCTGAGTCAATGTAAGACAATGAGGTTGTCAGCGAAAGGGAGTTCCTAGCATCCCACACTACCGACAGAGCAATGATGCGTGCATCGCAAAACTGTGGCCAGTACCCAAACAATGACCTCACTCTATCCCCATTTATGATGGAAATTCCCATAGCCATGACCCCGAAATATAAAAACATGCGTCAGTTACAATTTACGGACGGGGGATCGTACGTGGGAAAAACGCAAACATCACGCCCCGGGTGTTCACGTTTTCCATCTGACCACTCGTGCGCATGCTCCCCCGGATAACCTTGATGAGGTTTATCCAAATCAATTTCCGGAGTACCGTCAGGCTCATACTTTCTGGACCGCCTTTTGTCATCTACCCATTCTCCAGGCGGCCCCTTTTTCTGCCTGTCGACGTCGCCGGTGCCGCATACACTGTCACCGCTGTTGCCGGGGGTGGTGTCGTAGGCGTCGGTGAAATCTTCTGCTCCTATTCGGCCCGGAATTTTACCTCCTGGGCCTGTTGTCGGCACAGTCTCCAGAGCAACACTTCTCCCTCCCAAACATTCACGCAGCGGCTCATAAGTTACTGCCTCCTGTGGCCTATTCCCTTATATTAATGCATTGTCATGAGTCCCTTTCATGCTTTTTCGATCCTGCTTTTTAAAGGGCGTTCGACTAGCTTCTAAAGTTCAGCGTCTACACCTTCTCAGCGGGTAAACCGCCTCTTGCCTGATTGACGAATCTAATAAATGGATACAAAATTAACAAGAAAACAACCACCGTGGATATAATCGATACCAAGTTAAAGCCGAGTGCGTCGACATTCCTAAATATCATAACCGAACAAAAAATGAGAAAATACGATATGACGACATAACAGCTAAAAACGAACATTCCAATTGCGCTTTTATCTTCTTCATGAAGTTGTCTGGAAGAGTATAGAAATAAGGCCGAAACTACCAACTGAAGCGTCACTAGCGAAGCTACACTGATCTCATAGCTCTTTCCAGACAACAATATATCCAGCGCTGCTAATATGGGGCCGGCAATTAAAATCAGGCCTGCGATTGTCGAATTTCGTTTAAGTTTCATCATTAATTGTCACATTGATTGTCGCAGTCAATCGTGGTTGACCAGCTGAGTTCTGAACTACCAGCTA
>CAZJKJ010000121.1:0-4925 GCA_964546435.1 uncultured Cellvibrionaceae bacterium | reverse complement strand
CACTCCGGCGGGGCTGCGCCAGATCCTGCAGGGCAGCGTCGAGTCACAGGCGGGGCTGTCCACCCGCGCGCGCCTGCGCCTGCGCGGCGAGGCGCTGCTGCTGCGCCGCGCGCTGCGCAGCGACAACGCCGGCTGGAAGCGCTATCCGGTGGAGATCGAGGCGCTGCTGGACGAGGGCCGGATGAGCCTGGTGCTGGGCTTTGGCGTGGAGTATTCGAGCACCTGCCCGTGTTCGGCGGCACTGTCGCGCCAGTCCAACGCCGCGCGCCTGCGCGGCGACTTCGGTGAGGTGGATGCGCTGACCGTGGACGAGGTGGCCGGCTGGCTGGCCTCCGAGCGCGGCATGGCGGCCACGCCGCACGCCCAGCGCAGCGAGGCGAAGGTGCGGGTCGAGCTGGGTCCCGAGCTGGAGCAGCTGCCGCTGGTGGCGCTGATCGATGCGCTGGAGGCCTCGCTGGGCACGCCGGTGCAGACGGCGGTCAAGCGCGAGGACGAGCAGGCGTTCGCCGAGCTCAATGCCGCCAACCTGATGTTCTGCGAGGATGCCGCGCGGCGCGTGGCGTCGGTGCTGGCCGCCGATGCGCGGGTGGTGCACTACCAGGCGACGGTGTCGCATTTCGAGAGCCTGCATCCGCACGATGCGGTGGCCAGCGTCAGCGGCGCCGGCGCGGCGGCCTGACCGGAGGCGGCTGCGCACCGGCATCGCCGGTCGCGGCAGACGTAAAAAGAAGAAGGGCGCGGCCGCAAAGCCGCGCCCTTCTTCATTGCAACCGGTCAGAAGTTGACCGTGAACCGTGCATTGAGGCCGGTGTCGCTGGCCTGGTCCGATTCCACATGGCTCATGCCCAGCTCCAGCAGGCTGTTGGCCGAGGTGCGCGCAGCCACGCCGACCTGGCTGAGCAGGGCCTCGTCGGTGATGGCCGGGCTGACCACGCCGAACCACTGGCTGCCGTCGAAGCTCAGCTCCGCACGCTGCACCTGGTTACCGCCGGCATGCCGGTAGCCGAGGTTGCCGCGCAGGCTCAGCCAGGTCTGGTCCTGGCCGCTGCCGGCGAGGTTGACCGCAAAGCGCACGCCGGCCGTGGCCAGGTCGACCCGGGCCTCGTCACCGCGGCCCTGCAGCGCGGCGATGCCGCCCCGCTCGTTGAAGCCGTCGGCATCGATTTCCACGTGCGCGTACTGCAGGTACGGCTCCAGTTCCATGCCGCGGACCTCGAAGCGGTAGCCCAGGTCGGCGAACAGCTGGTTGGCATCGGCGTCGTAACGGCCGCCCAGGACATCCGAGAAGCCGGGGAAGGCGACCTTGCGCTCGGTCTCCACCCGGTGCCAGCTGTGGGTGTAGCCCAGCGACAGGCCCAGCGCGCCCCACGAGGTGCCGGCGTAGATGCCCAGGTGGCGGTTGCGGGATTCGCCGCGCGAGCCACGGGCGCGCACGTCGAAGTCCGAATCGCCGGCACCGCCGTAGGCACCGAGCCGCCAGCCGTAGCCGAGCTCGCGGTCCACGCCGACCAGCACCGCGTTGCCGCTGTACTGGGCGTAGGCGGCATTGCCGTCGCCGCCGAAGTCGCCACCCTGGTGCTGGACCTGGACCCACGCGCCGGTATCGCCGGTGGCCTGGCTGCCGAGCACGCCGCCGCCGGTGGCACGGGCCAGGGCCGCATCACGCACCAGGCGGCTGCCTTCGAGCAGGACCTGGCGCGCGCTGGCATGGATCTCGCCGGAGAGGCTGTCGAACGCCGCCGGGGCGGTGTCGTAGTTCAGCTGGGTCAGCAGCACCGGCAAGCCCTGGTCGATGGCCAGCGCATCCAGGGCGCCGGCCGTGGCCGCCTGGTTGCCGGTGCCGGCGGCAGTGGCCAGGGCCGCGCCGCGGGCCACGTCCACGCTGACCGCGTTGGCGCTCTGCCGCAGCGACAGGGCCAGGAACGGCGACAGCGCGGAGCCGTCCACGCCGGCAAAGCCGCCGCTGATGCCGCCTTCGGCCGACAGTACCTGGTACTGCTGGCCGAGCAGGTAGTCGCTGCCGGCGAGGTTGCTCGCCACCAGGGTGCCGCCATTGAGGGTGGCGGTACCGGTGACGTGCAGCAGGTCGGCCTGGTCCGGCGGCAGCAGCTCGGCGAGGAAGCGCGCGCCGGCCTCCTGCACGTAGTCGCCGTCGACGGTCAGGGTGCCGATCGAGTTGCCCGGGGCGACGGTGCCGGCCACGCGGGTGTCGCCGAGGGTGCCGCTGCCGCCCAGGGTGCCGCCGGCGGCGACCCAGGTCTGGCCGCCGCTGACGGTGCCGTTGACCACGGCCGTGCCCTTGACCACGTCAAGGGCGCTGCCTGCGAGGCTGCCGTTCACCACCAGGGTGCCGCCATCCACGCGCACGCCGGAGGAGAGGCGGTTGTCGCCGTCCAGCTCGAGGATGCCGGCGGCCACGGTGGCGCCGCCGAAGCTGTTGTCGCCGGACAGGCGCAGCCAGCCGGCACCAGACTTGGTCAGCCGGCCGGGGCCGCCGATGTCGTTGGTCCAGTCGTCCCAGGCACCGCCTTCCCACACCTTGGTGCCGCCTGCGGCGCGGTCCATCACCACGTCGGTGTCCACGCGCAGCTGGCCGTAGCCTTCGATCGCCTTGCGCAGGTCCAGCAGGCCCCAGCCATAGACCTCGTCCACGCCCTCGGCGCCCAGGTCGGTGGCGGTGGTGAGCATGACGTCGCGCACCTGGGCGCCGGTCAGGTAGGGGAAGCGCTCGAACAGCAGGCCCAGCGCGCCGGTGACATGCGGGGCGGCCATCGAGGTGCCGGAGTAGTCGGCATAGTCCGGCACGCCGGTGCGGCCTTCGATCTCGAAACGCAGGTTGCCGTTGTCGTCGAACACCCACTGGCCGCCGAGGTCATCGCCCTCGGTCAGCACCGTGGAGGTGATCAGGGAGCCCGGCGCGGCGATGCACCACTGCGCGGTGATGCCGCACTTCATCGAGCGGTTGCTCAGCTCCAGCTGGTCGGTGAGGTTGACCACGCTGACCCAGTACTGCTCGATCTCCGGGAAGATCGACGGCAGCGTCGCCGGCGCGGTGGCGTGCGGGCTGTCCGCGCCGGGGGTGGGGATCACGGCGAAGGTGTTGCCGGCCGCGGCCACCTGGATCATGCCGGAGCGACGCGAGGCATCGGCCATCGCTTCCAGGGTGGCGGAGATGTCCGGGTCGCTCATCAACAGGTCGTTGTAGAGCAGGGCGATCTCCGGGCTGTAGGCCTCGTAGGTGTAGCCCCAGCTGTGGTTCATCGCCCGCACGCCCTGGTCGATGGCCTGCTCGTACATGTATTCGACCGCGCTGGCGCTGGCACTGGTGCCGAACTGCAGGCAGTCGTCGAACAGCAGGCAGGGCAGGTCGACCACCAGCAGGCTGTCGTTGAACAGCCGCGCCGAGCTGAGGTCCGCGCCGAAGGCCACGCCATGCATGCCCTCGCCGTCACGGTTGGCGGCGATGGTGCCGGCCACGTGGGTGCCGTGGCTGTTGTAGAAGAAGAAGGTGTTGTCCCACAGGTAGTCGTTGGCCGGATCCGGGAAGAAGATCTGCAGCGACGGGTCGTAGTACTCGCCGTCGACGGCGGCCTGGTCGCCTTCGGAATAGAAGCAGGCATCCGGGCCGGCGAGCACGGTGGCGTCGCTGCAGCGGGTGCCGTCGGCCAGCAGGTCGGCCATCACCATGCCGCGGTGGTCCTTGCCGGCGAACTCCGGGTGGTCGCCAAAGGCGGCGCCTGAATCGAGCAGGCCCAGGCGGATGCCGGCGCCGCTGAGGCCGCGCGCGTAGGCGTACTGCGCGTTGATCGCGGCCAGGCCCCAGTCGGCCCGGAACTCGCCATCGGCCCAGGCGGCGGGGTCGGCCGGATCCGCCGGCGTCACCGCGCTCCAGCGGCGGCTGAACGCGTCCGGCGGCAGGGCCTGCGGCGCAACCGCACCGGCGCCGTCGGAGAGCCGGAAGGCATGGGAAACCGCAGCCCGGGCGGCCTGCTGCTGCAGCGGATCGAAGTCGGTAGCGGTGGCCGGAAGCGCGGCCAGTGAAGCGATGCCGGCAGCGATGGCCAGTGCCAACGCCGAATGGCCGCGGCGGGTGCCACGACGGGAGAACATCTTGTTCATTGGAAGTCCTTGTGCTGGGGAATGCCGCCACGGTCGGGGGACCTTGGCGACCTCTCCAACCTATCCTTTACCGCGCATTCAGGACAACAAAAACGTGCGGCTTCGCCATGCGCCTCGCACTTCAGGGGGCGGTGACCTGGACCTTCATGTGCAGGGGAGTCGCACGCCGTGGCGCCTTCACACTCACTTCGTAGGTGCCCGGGGTGGCGGGCACGCGCAGCACCAGCCGGCCGTCGGCTGCGGCAACGCCGTGCTGGCCGAACGCATGCACTTCCGCGCCCGGCGGCACCTGCACGGTGATCTGGCTGCCGGCGCGCATCGCCGGTGGAATCCCGATGCGGCTGCCGGGCACTTCCTCGCCAGGCTGCACGCGTGGCGGAGCCCGCCGGGCCGGCATGCGGCCGGAACGTTCCGGGGTCATGGCGGTCGCCTCCGTGGGCGTGGATGCGTTGCCGCTTGGCGGCGCGGCGCAGCCGACGATGCCGCCCAGCAGTGCGCCGGCTGTCATCCGCAATGCCAGGCCGCGCGTGCTCATGGCCGCTCCAGCACCAGCAGCGGATCGATGCGCACGTCGAACCAGTTCATTCCCCAGTGCAGGTGCGGCCCGGTGGCGCGCCCGGTCGCACCGACCGCGCCGATCACTTGGCCTTGCGCGACCTGGTCCCCGGCCTTTACGTCCAGGCGCGACAGGTGCAGGAAGTTGGAGCTGATGCCGAAGCCGTGGTCCAGCAGCACGGTGCCGCCGGTCAGGTACAGGTCCGGCGCGGCGAAGGTGACCACGCCGGCAGCCGGCGCCTTGACCGGGG
>CAZJKJ010000120.1:0-4992 GCA_964546435.1 uncultured Cellvibrionaceae bacterium | reverse complement strand
TGTCATCCTGCGCGCAGTCGCAGGATCTACTGTCGTCCTCGCCTGGGCGAGGGCGACGCGCAGTTGGGCAGGTTTCCGTTAACGCTACTTTTCGTACTCCGCTTAGTAAAAGGTCCCCGTGACACCGAGAACCGCGGTGTAGCCTGAATCGTAGTAGGCGTCGGTGGCGTTGTTGTAATTGAAGTTTTCGCGCTGGAGTTCACCGCCGAAGTTGATGAGGTTGAAGGTGACTTTGGGGTTGGACGGCACGTGGGTGAAGGCGTAGCTGCCGGAAAAGTCCCATTGACCGCGGGATTCCACCAGTCGCTGTGCCGACCAGACGCCGTTGGCGCCGTAGCCGGAGCTGCTGAATTCGTCGTGCCAGGCATACGACAGTCGCAGGGTCAGGTTGCTGTTTTCATAGTAGGTGGTGAAGTTGGCGATATTCTCTGCGATCCCGGTCGACTGAGCGTAGACGTTGCTGTCGCTGGCGTCGGGGTCGATGGTCATCCAGTTTGCCGCGACGCCCGATCCTTGCAATACCCAGGGCAACGGTTGCACCCATTGCATTTCTACCCCGCTCAGCTTGAGTGAACCATTGGCGGTGAGCGCCTGCTGGCGCTGCACCGTGGCGACCTGTGGCCCGCCGCGCTGATTGATGGCGTTTTGCTGGTGAATGCTCAGGGAATCCAGCGGGATATTCAGGCTGCTGAACAGCACCGGGCTGGATGCGCCGACGGTGTAGCCGTCGATGTCCTTGCGGAAGTAGTTAATCGCCGCATAACCCTCGTCCCCGGTATACCACTCCAACCCGAAATCGAAGTTGTCGGAGGTTAAGGGTTCCAGCCCTATGTTACCGGTGGCGACGCGGGTGGCGTCTTGATCCGTGAAGAGGGTTACCGGCAACAGGTGTTGCGGATTGATGCGGGTCAGGGTGCGGGACAAGGCCGCGCGCAGCACCAGATTGCCGCTCAGATCGAAGGCCGCATTGAACGTTGGCAGCACTTCGGAATAATCCGCGTCGGCCGTGCGCCATTCATAACTGCTGCCCAGCAGTTGCATCCCCCCGACTTCCTGATCGGTGACGACATAACGCAGTCCGCCATTCAGCCGCAAACTGCGGTCCAGAACGACAAACTCATGGTTGCCTTCGACATACACGCCAATGGTCTCTTCGACGAGATCACTGGTGGCCGCGTTGGTGCCGGTGGTGGCAACCAGACCGGCGGTGGATGACAAGGCGTGGTAGCCGGTATCACCAAAGAGCGCGTCGTAGTTCACCGCGACAAACCCGGCGGGACCTGCCGTCAGGTAGTTGGGAATACTGTTCGCCGGAATTGTGCCGCTGGCGCGTTCTCCCCAGGCCAGCGATGCGTCATAGGCGCTGATGTAGCGCGCGTTTTCATCATAAGAGAGCCCTGCCCTCCAGTTGTTGATGTGATTGCCCTGCTGGAAATCGATCCGTGCGCCATAGGTTTCAGTCTGGCGTTCTTCGTTCTGGATGGACATGCCCTGCCAGTTCCAGCCCACCATCTGGCCGGGATCGTTCAGGTTGATGTTGGACGTAAAATGCGGCGCTTCCCCGCCGTCGTTGCGATAGCTCGCGCTCACACCGCCGTCGAGTCGGGTGACGATTCCCACGGTCGGTGCTTCGCGAACCCATTCGCTCTGGCTGGTGCTGAACTGAAGATCCAGGGACCGGTCGTTGGCAAACAGGAGGCGCACGCCGGGCGTTATGCTGTAAAAATCGAGCGTTTCTTCGTAAGGTCGGGCTTCCAGCTGGAACTGGGCGTTGAACAGATCGGCCCGGGTCACCACATTGTTTGCGTCCAGTTGCATATTGGTCGGGATCAGCTGGGCGTTGCTGCCCCTCAGCGCCATGCTCTGTCGATTGATGTCCCGGTCTGCATCGATGTAGAGCATGTCCACATAGAAGCTGGCGAAATCGTTGGGCATCCACTCCATGGACAGGATGCCTGCCAGACGGTTGCGATCCCCTTCGCTGTAATGGGGACGCCCCATGCGGGGAAACAGGGCGCTGCTGAGTCGCGGGGTTGTCAGGCCGGGGTTGGCATCGATCAGGAAGTTCTGGTTGATGACGGTGCCGGGGCCGTACTGGGTGCCGGAATCACCGGTGATCAAGGTATTGGGTGGCGTGACATGATAGCCGGGTGTGGTCGTGGGCATGCCCCCCGCATCGAAGTAAACCGGCACGCCGATGGTAAAGCCGTTGCCACCGGTGCGGTTGCACGAGTTACCGCCCGAGGTCCCGGGCAGCGCGCCGCCGGAGGCAACACCGCACTGGTCAAAGGTCAGATCGGGATTAGTCCAGCCCGACGACTCGAACCCCTCGGTGACAATCTTGCTGGAAACCCCGGACAATCCCGCCAGCACTCCGAAGTTGCGCTCGGTGTTTTTCCACGAACCGAGCACCGAAAGGCGCGGACTGAGTTTCTCGGACAGTTCGCCGTATCCGGCCTGCACCTGGTAATTGATGTAGTTGGTGGTGGTATCCAGCGGTCGCAGGGTGCGCAGATTGACGGTCCCGCCAATCCCGCCCTCGAGCTGACTGGTTACTGCCGTCTTGTGAACGTCGAGTCGCTGGAAAAATTCCGTGGGAAAAAGATCCAGATCCACTTCGCGATTACTGCTGGCCGAGTCGGTGCGACCACTGGACGCGACGGCAATCGACGCGCCGTTGAGGGTTACTTTGGTGAAGCTGCTATGGAGCCCGCGAATCCCGACCTGCAACCCGGAGCCATCGATTTCCCGGGTCAACTGGACACCCGGCAGCCGGTGAATTGCCTCGGCCACATTCAGGTCGGCGAATTTGCCAACGTCTTCGGGGAAAATCGCCTCCGTGACCGGAACCGCTTCGTGTTTGACCACTGCGGCCCTGCGCAGAGCATTGCGGTAACCGGTGATCACCACTTCTTCCAGCAAGATCCCTTCTGACTCTGCTGTCGGGTTTGTGCCGGTGGCGGCTCCCTCCGTCTGCGCCTGGACCAGTCCGGCGGCAGAAACCAGGGACAGCGTCACTGCCGAGTGGAGGAACGCTGACTGGACAGCCACCGCGACAGGCCGCATACGCCCCCATGCCTTGCGATTTTTTTTACTCACGCCTGAATTCCTCCACTATGAAGCGTCGCAGACCGCACGCCTCTTTACTGCGGCGCAGCGTCTTGCGGATTCAGGAGATCCGCTGAACCGGATCGCTTGGCAATCCCGGCGGTCAGTCGAACTCCCGGTCGGTCAGTACTTTTTTGGCCAACAGCGTTTATGGACTGCGTATTACCAAAAATCTTCGCTGGCGCTGACAGCCACCTTCAATGGCAGCCACTTCAATGGCACCCGTCAATACCAAAAAGACGCCAGCAGAGGCGACTTCAGAAAAAGACGACGGCACAACCGTTGTTATTTCCAGAAATAATCCTGGAGCCAGAGCAAGGCCAGCTTCGGCTTGCCATCGGCGCTGCGCAGACCGGTGCTCTCTCGCCAGGTGACGCCTTCGACATACCCCCACAGGGTCACCCCGGCAACAGCCGGATGCTCCCAGAACGCCGGAAACTTTTCCGCGTAGCGATCCATCTGCTCCTGTTCAGTCGCGCCAGTGATATCGAGTTCGCTGACATAAATGGGCAGGTCCGCCGCGGCGAGTAAATTCAGGTTCGCGGTGATGGTTTGGGCGGGCAAGGTGTCGACGTTGAAGTAGTGGCTTTGAATGCCCAGGGCGTCAATCAGGTTGCGCGTTTTGAGAAGTTCGGCAATTTGCAGGTAAGTCGCAATATTGGAGGTGCTGCTGATGATGTCGTAATCGTTGAGGTGAAGTTCGGCGGTGGGAAAATATTGGCGGGCCAGCTCGAAACTTTTAATCACCCAATCCCAGCCGGTGGTTCCATCCCCCCCCAGCGCCGCTTTGAAACTGGGGGGGGCATGCAAGGGTTCGTTCACCACATCGATCATGTCCGTCTCGGGGTAACGCTGCGCCAGCAGGCTGATCCACTCCTCGATTTCCTCCGCCTGTTCGTCGACGGCGAGGTCATTAATCCATTCAGGACTCTGCTGATCCCAGACCAGGGTATGCAGTTTGAAAGGCATGCCCTTATCCAGGGCGTAAGCGTAGGACAGGTCCAGCTCCGCCCATTCCATGACGTCCCGGGTTGCTTCGACGCTTCCCCACTTGCTGGCATTTTCCGGGGTCACCTGATTCCAGTAGGTGTCGAAATCATTCGGCACCACATCGGCAATCACGTTGCCGAGAAACTTGCTCCCATCCCCGACGAGGCCGTAAGGGCCCTTGCGGACTTCGAGATCGTCGACGTAGTAGGAAACCGTGGCATTGACCGCTTCGATATAGAGAAACAGCTCGGTCACCGCGCCGCGCGCCGTATGCACAAAGCTGCCGGTCATCTTGACCCAGTTCCCCGGTGTCACCGGAACAATGGTTTCGGCCACCGGCGGATAGGTTTCACCATCCGCATCTACCCGTTTCATGCTGATTTTAAAAACCGACTCGGGCGACCCCGGGGGCAGGTAAACCCACGCCGACGCAGTGAAACTCCGACCGGTGGGAAAATCGAGAGGCAAATCCATGACGGGCGCATGCCAGGGCATGGTGCGACCCGTGATATAGAGGCTGTGGGTCCCGGTATGGGCAACCTCTCTGGATTGCTCAATGCTCACTCCGTCGCCCTGCGATCGCCATGGGGGAACACCGCTTTCAAAGCCGCCATTTTCGATGAGGTTGGGATTGTCGGGCGTCCCGGAACTTGAGCTTGAACTGGAGCTGGAACTCGACAGGTTCACCGGGCCGGCGGGATTGACCGCCGAGTCGGCATCATAGTGGAGCATGGGTTTGTGGTCACTGGAGCAACCCGCCAACGCGATCGCCAGTATCCCGGCCAGCAGGCATTTATTCAGTTGCAAACACTCGCATACCTTCGACCAGATCTTCATTTTCTTCTCCCGGCGAACTGAACGTGTGACCAGACTCCAGCATCCCTGTGGCTGAAC
>CAZJKJ010000119.1:0-5104 GCA_964546435.1 uncultured Cellvibrionaceae bacterium | reverse complement strand
CTTATACCGCGGAAATCCCGTACGCGGGGAATCGCTATAGAGACAAGTCGATCCAGGAATTCATACATCTTCTCGCGACGCAATGTCACTTTGCACCCGATTGGCCAGTCCTCACGGATCTTGAAACCCGCGATGGACTTACGTGATTTGGTAACCACGGCTTTCTGGCCGGCGATTTTTTCCATATCGCCTACCGCATTTTCCAAAATCTTTTTATCGCCCACTGCTTCACCAACACCCATGTTAATAGTGATCTTGGTGATCTTGGGGACTTCCATGATGTTTTTCAGGCCCAGCTCTTCCTTCAGCTGCGATACCAGTTTTTCTTTGTACAGAGTTTGCAATCTGGCCATATTCGTCTCAGTACGCTTACGCGTCTACCGCCTCTCCGTTGGATTTAAAGACACGGATTTTCTTACCGTCTTCGAGAATCTTGAAGCCGACACGGTCCGCCTTTTGTGTACCAGCGTTAAAAATCGCTACATTGGAAACCTGAATCGCCGCTTCCTTTTCCACGATGCCGCCGGCAACACCCAGCTGAGGGTTGGGCTTTTGATGTTTCTTGACGATCTGGACACCCGCGACGATCAAACGACCGTCGGACAGTACGCGATTGACTCGTCCGCGTTTACCCTTGTCCTTTCCTGCAATCACGATGACTTCATCATCACGCTTTATCTTACGCATTCAACCAACCCTCTCTTCTGACGCATGCCTTAAAGCACTTCCGGCGCCAAGGAAATGATTTTCATAAATTTTTCGTTTCGAAGCTCGCGGGTCACGGGCCCGAAAATACGGGTTCCGATAGGAGCTTCCTGGTTGTTCAGCAGCACTGCCGCGTTATCGTCAAAGCGGATCAGGGAACCATCATTGCGACGAACGCCTTTTTTGGTCCTTACCACGACAGCCTTCATGACCTGTCCTTTTTTGACTTTACCCCGCGGTATGGCTTCTTTGACGGTCACTTTGATGACATCGCCAACCTGGGCGTAGCGCCGATGTGAGCCACCCAGAACCTTGATGCACATAACCCTGCGGGCTCCGCTGTTATCTGCCACTTCTAAGTAGGATTGTGTTTGAATCATCTTTTATCTCCAATGCCCCTTTTCAGTGGCGAACTTAAATAGCAGACGCTCGTTCTTCAACCTTGACCAAAGTCCACGCCTTTGTCTTGGAGATCGGACGCGATTCTGTGATTGTCACCAGGTCACCAATGTTGCACTCATTCTCTTCGTCATGAGCTTTGATCTTGGTTGATTTACTGACAATTTTTCCGTAAACCGGGTGTTTTACGCGACGCTCGATCATTACTACGATCGACTTGTTCATCTTGTCGCTCACAACTCTGCCAGTTAATGTTCTGTTAAGTGTATTTTCTGACATGTTATGCACCTGCCTTCTCGCTGAGCAATGTCTTGATCCGTGCTATATCTTTGCGCGTTTGTCTGAGTAAATGCGTTTGGTTGAGCTGACCGGTAGATCCTTGCATGCGCAGCTTGAACTGCGACTGCAGCTGCTTGCCCAACTCTGTCCGTAATTCTTCGACGGTTTTGTTTCGCAGATCTTGAGCTTTCATTACATCACCGTCCTTCTGACAAAAGTGGTACGAATAGGCAGTTTCGCCGCTGCCAGTGCAAATGCTTCACGAGCCGCCTCTTCGCTGACACCTTCCATCTCGTAAAGAACTCTGCCGGGCTGAATCTGAGCGACCCAGTACTCGACGTTACCCTTACCTTTACCTTGTCGAACTTCCAAAGGTTTCTGGGTAATTGGTTTGTCGGGAAATATCCGGATCCAGACCTTTCCGCCCCGTTTCACATGGCGTGTCATGGCTCGACGAGCAGCCTCAATCTGACGCGCAGTCAAACGTCCGCGGTCGGTTGCCTTCAGCCCGAACTCACCAAAGCTGATTTTAGAGCCGCGCACGGCCAAGCCGCGATTACGACCTTTATGTTGTTTGCGAAACTTCGTACGCTTCGGCTGCAACATTTTGCGTACCCCTTACTTTGAGCCTTTCTTTTTTTGGTTAGCTTCGATCTCGTCGAGGCCGCCGATGACTTCACCTTTGAAGATCCACACCTTGACACCAATGATGCCGTAGGTTGTTGATGCTTCTGCGGTCGCGTAGTCAATATCCGCGCGCAGCGTATGCAACGGAACCCGACCTTCGCGATACCATTCAGTTCGCGCGATTTCAGCGCCACCCAAACGGCCACCCACCTGGATGCGGACCCCCTCGGCACCCTGGCGCATCGCATTCTGTACCGCACGCTTCATGGCGCGACGGAACATCACACGGCGTTCAAGCTGCTGAGCTACGCTTTGCGCAACCAGTTCGGCGTCCAGATCGGGTTTGCGGATTTCCTCGATGTTGATGTGTACCGGAACACCCATCCGCTTGCTGATCTCACCCCGTAGCTTTTCTACGTCTTCACCTTTTTTACCAATCACAATACCTGGGCGCGCTGTGTGTATGGTGACACGCGCAGTATTCGCTGGTCTTTCGATTTCAACACGGCTCACAGAAGCGTTTGCCAGTGCTGATCGGATGTATTCTCGCACTTTCAAATCGATATACAGTTTTTCAGCATACTGCTCTTTGCCCGCATACCAGGTGGAAGTGTGTTTTTTGACAATTCCCAGACGAATTCCTGTCGGATGTACTTTTTGACCCATAACGCCCGCTCTCTTATTGATCAGCAACTTTTACGGTTATATGACACGTGCGCTTTAAAATTCGGTCTGCTCGACCTTTGGCGCGCGGCTTTATCCGCTTCATGCTTAAACCTTCATCTACAAATATCGTAGACACTCTCAACTCGTCGACATCTGCGCCTTCGTTATGCTCGGCGTTGGCTATGGCAGATTCGAGCACCTTCTTCACCAATGCTGCACCTTTCTTCGTGCTGAACGCGAGGATGTCCAAAGCCTCTTCTACCGACTTGCCTCGAACTTGATCAGCAACCAATCGCGCCTTCTGCGCAGACAGGCCAGCACCTCGTAATTTTGCTGCGACTTCCATCGTTCTACCCCGTAGACCTAGTGCGCTTAGCGCTTCGCTTTTTTATCCGCTACGTGCCCACGAAATGTGCGGGTAGCAGCGAATTCACCGAGTTTATGACCCACCATTTCCTCGTTTACCAAAACGGGAACATGCTGGCGTCCGTTGTGTACCGCAATCGTCAGACCCACCATGTCTGGTGAAATCATGGAACGACGAGACCAGGTCTTGATTGGACGACGGTCATTTTTCTCTGCGGCGATTTCCACTTTTCTGACCAAGTGGTGATCTATAAAAGGGCCTTTCTTAAGTGAACGTGGCACTGCCAATTCCTCGCTTTCAGTTAACCGAAAAACTATTTATTGCGATGACGAACGATCATCTTGTTCGTACGCTTGTTTTTTCGGGTTTTGTAACCTTTAGTCGGTACACCCCAAGGCGTTACCGGATGACGTCCACCCGAAGTACGACCTTCACCACCACCATGCGGGTGATCAACCGGGTTCATTACCACGCCTCGAACAGTCGGGCGAACACCGCGCCACCGCTTTGCACCAGCCTTGCCCAATGAGCGCAGGTTGTGCTCACTGTTGGATACTTCGCCGATGGTTGCTCTGCAGTCGACCAGCACTTTGCGCATCTCGCCGCTGCGCAGACGCAGAGTTGCATAAGCGCCTTCACGGGCTACCAGCTGCACACCAGCACCAGCGGAACGAGCCAGCTGGGCTCCCTTGCCAGGCTTTAGTTCAATACAGTGGATTACGCTTCCCAGGGGAATGTTGCGGATCGGCAAGGTATTACCGACTTTGATTGCAACCGCTTCACCCGACTCGATCTGATCACCACCCTGAAGACCTTTTGGCGCGATTATGTATCGACGCTCGCCATCCAGGTAACACACCAGCGCGATATGTGCGCTGCGGTTCGGATCGTACTCGATTCGCTCAACTTTTGCTGGAATCGCGTCCTTGTTTCGCTTGAAATCAACAAGACGATAGTGCTGCTTGTGGCCACCACCAATATGACGGGTAGTTATCCGACCCGCATTGTTCCGACCACCGCTTTTACTTTTGTTCTCCAACAAGGGTGCATGAGGCGCACCTTTATGCAGATCTTTGTGGACGATGCTTACAACGAAGCGACGGCCGGCGGAGGTGGGTTTACGCTTTACAATAGCCATTTAATTGCGCTCCTCAATCTGCATAAGCAAAGTCAATATCCTGACCTTGCTCCAATCGCACATAGGCCTTTTTCCAATCGCTGCGAACACCCATTCCGAATTTCGTGCGCTTGGTTTTGCCTTTGATGTTCATAACGCGTACATCAAGCACTTTAACTTCGAACAGCTTTTCGACAGCAGCCTTGATCTCGCCCTTGTTGGCATCCTTGACCACTTTAAAAACCACCTGACCGGATTGCTCGCCTACATGCGCAGCCTTTTCGGATACCACGGGGCCTAAGATAATTTTGTACAAACGTTCCTGTATCATGCCAGAGCCTCCTCGAGTTTCTTGAGCGCGGACACAGTCATCACCACTTTCTCAGAGCGTATCAGACTCACTGGATCAAGAGCCTGCACATCCCGGACTTCAACTTTGTGAAGATTGCGGGAAGCCAGATAGAGGTTTTCACTCACGTCTTCAGAAACAATCAGCACATCGTTCAGATCGAACTGTGACAACTTCTGAACCAGAGTTTTGGTCTTTGGCGTGTCGATATCAAAACTTTCAACAACCAGCAGACGCTCCTGCCGGTTCAGCTCAGAGACGATGCAACGCAGTGCGGCGCGGTACATTTTCTTGTTGAGCTTCTGATCGTAATCCCGAGGTTTCGCTGCAAAGGTAACTCCACCAGAGCGCCAGATGGGAGACCGGATAGTACCGGCGCGGGCACGGCCGCTTCCCTTTTGTCGCCAGGGCTTCTTGCCACCGCCGGATACTTCCGCGCGGGTTTTCTGAGCTTTTGTACCCTGACGTCCGCCCGCCATGAAGGCAACGACCGCCTGATGAACCAGGTCCTGATTAAATTCTCTGCCGAATGTCAACTCTGATACTGCAACAGTACCTTTATTACCTTCGGGTGAAGCTATATTTAATTCCATGG
>CAZJKJ010000118.1:0-5200 GCA_964546435.1 uncultured Cellvibrionaceae bacterium | reverse complement strand
GGGTGACAAGCGTGGCAGATTTAATGGTTTTCACCGGAAACGCCAATCCGGAACTTGCAGAAAGAACCGTTGAAAAACTTGGCATTCCGCTAGGCGATGCCGAAGTCACTCAATTCTCCGACGGTGAAATCTGTATCTACATCAATGAAAACGTGCGCGGTCGCGACGTCTTCGTAATGCAATCAACCTGCGCGCCCACCAACGATAACATCATGGAACTGTTGCTTATCGTGGATGCCTTGCACCGCGCATCTGCCGGTCGCATTACCGCCGTGGTTCCCTATTTCGGTTATGCCCGCCAGGATCGCCGCGTGCGCTCCGCACGGGTACCCATCAGCGCCAAGGTCATTGCAGACATGATGGCCTCTGTCGGCGTAGACCGGATGCTCACAGTCGATCTCCATTCCGAACAGATTCAGGGGTTTTTCGACATCCCGGTCGATAACGTCTACGGCTCGCCTGTCCTTATCGCGGACATTGAACAACGCAATTTCGAAGATCTGATCGTCGTCTCTCCCGACATCGGCGGCGTGGTGCGCGCGCGCGCGGTCGCCAAACAGCTGGGTACCGATCTGGCGATCATCGACAAGCGCCGCCCGACGGCCAATGTTGCAGAAATCATGAACCTGATCGGTGAAGTAGAAGGTCGAACCTGTCTGCTGGTGGATGATCTGGTTGATACCGCCGGCACCTTGTGCAATGCGGCGGCGGCGCTGAAAGATCACGGGGCGAAGAAAGTAGTCGCCTACTGTACCCACCCGGTGCTGTCCGGACCGGCCGTCGAAAGAGTCAGCCAGTCGAAACTGGATGAACTCGTAGTCACGGATTCCATCCCCCTGAGTGCGGAAGCGCGCGCCAGTGGCCGTATCCGGCCGCTGACCCTGTCGACCATGCTGGCCGAAGCCATGCGCCGCATCAGCAATGAAGAGTCCCTGAGTGCAATGTTCCGCCCCTGACTGCCGCGGAACCACAATGAATTCGCAGACGTTCACTGTCTGCCATAAAATGCCGGCCCCGTCCGGTTTTTTTGATTGCCGGGCACTCTGGTCGCGGATGCCTGGATAACCTGAGGAAAGACCTATGTCAGCTGATACATTCAAGATAGAAGCCAAGGTCCGTGACGTTGCCGGGAAGGGTGCGAGCCGCCGCCTGCGCAATCTCGCGGGTCTGGTGCCGGGCATCGTTTACGGTGGCAGCAAGGACCCTGTACAGATCACGGTTGCACACCGCGCGCTGGCCAAACACCTGGAAAACGAAGCCTTCTACTCCCACATCGTCGATCTGGCAATCGATGGTGCCAGCGAGAGCGTCATCCTGAAGGACGTACAACGGCATCCAGCCAAAGACCGCATCCTCCACATCGATTTCATGCGGGTTTCAAAAACGCGGAGAATCGCGGTCAGCGTCCCGTTGCACTTCCTGAACGAGAGCACCAACGCGGCAGTCAAGGCAGGCGGTATCGTTGCCCACACCATGACGCAACTGGATATCACCTGTCTGCCTGGCGATCTGCCCGAATACATCGAGGTGGACCTGGATGGTGTTGAAGTCGGCCAGATCCTGCACGTGTCCGACCTGAAACTGCCTAAGGGCGTGGAAGCCGTCGTGCTGACCCAGGGTGCTGATCACGACCTGCCGGTGGTATCCATCAACAAGCCCAAAGGATCTGCGGCGGATGCCGACGATGAGTCCGCGCCTGCCGCCGAATAGCGGCAACGCCTTCATCTTTCGTTGCAGTCATGCATGCACCTGTTGAGCTGATCGTGGGCCTGGGCAATCCAGGCCCGCAATATGCCGGTACCCGCCACAATGCAGGGGCGGATTTTGTGACCCTGCTCGCCGACTCCTTTTCGGCGCCGCTGGCGGATACCCCCAAATTCTTTGGTCGTTCCGCACGCCTGTTGGCAGGTGCCCGGGATGTTCGTCTGTTAATTCCTTCTACGTACATGAATCTGAGTGGTCAGGCCGTTGCGGCCATGGCCGGTTTTTACCGGATTCCGGGCGAGCACATTCTGGTCGTCCACGACGAGCTTGATCTGCCGCCGGGGGTCGCCCGGCTCAAGCGCGGCGGTGGCCACGGCGGCCATAATGGCTTGCGCGACATTATCCGGGCCCTTGGCAATAACCGTGAATTCGCCCGGCTACGCCTCGGCATTGGCCACCCCGGCCAGGCGGCCCAGGTCGTCTCGTTTGTATTGCAAAAAGCGCCTGCCGCCGAACGGCAGGCAGTGCACGAAGCCAGTGAAAAAGCCATTGCGGTCATGGATCAGGTCATTCAAGGCGAATGGGAACGCGCCGTCCATAAACTGCATAGCCAGTAACCCTTTCCAAATCACCGAATCACACAGTCAGGAAATCTTATGGGCTTCAAATGCGGAATCGTCGGCTTGCCAAACGTTGGCAAGTCCACGCTGTTCAATGCCCTCACCCAAGCCGGTATCGCCGCCGAAAACTTCCCGTTCTGCACCATCGAACCCAACTCGGGAATAGTGGCCGTGCCCGATCCGCGCCTGGACGCCATCGCGGCCATCGTCAAGCCGGAACGGATCATCCCAACCACCATGGAGTTTGTGGATATCGCCGGTCTGGTTGCCGGCGCGTCCAAAGGTGAAGGCCTCGGCAACAAGTTTCTCGCCAATATCCGTGAAACCGAAGCCATTGCCCATGTGGTGCGCTGCTTCGACGACCCCAACGTCATTCACGTGGAAGGCCGGATCAATCCGGTCGGCGATATAGAAACCATCAACACCGAGCTGGCGCTGGCCGATCTGGAAACGGTGGAAAAATCCATCAATCGCTACAGCAAGGCGGCCAAGGGTCAGGACAAGCACGCAAAAATGATGCAGAGCCTGCTGGAAAAGGTGCTGCCCCATCTGAACGAAGCCAAACCGCTGCGCTCCTTCCCGCTCAACGACGATGAAAGCCGCGCGCTCAAAGAGCTTAATCTGCTGACCGTCAAGCCGACCATGTACATCGCCAACGTCGCCGAGGACGGGTTTACCGGCAATCCGTACCTGGAGGCAGTGGAAGCCCTTGCGCAGCACGAAAACGCCGTGGTGGTCCCCATCTGCAACAAGCTCGAAAGTGAAATTGCCGAGCTGGAAGATTCGGAGAAAGCCGACTTTCTGGCGGAGATGGGCATGGACGAACCTGGCCTGAACCGGGTAATTCGCGCCGGTCACCAGTTACTGGGGTTGCACACCTATTTCACCGCCGGCGTCAAAGAAGTTCGCGCCTGGACTATCCCCGTCAACGCCACCGCTCCTCAGGCTGCCGGCAAGATCCACACGGACTTTGAAAAAGGATTTATCCGGGCGGAAGTCATCGCCTATGACGATTTCATTCGTAACAAAGGCGAAGCCGGTGCCAAGGAAGCGGGCAAATGGCGTCTTGAAGGCAAAGATTACGTCGTCGCCGACGGCGACGTCGTCCATTTCCGGTTCAACGTATAACCCGCACACTCACTCATCTGGAGAGACCACCGGTCTGTATGCCCATGGACGCAAGCAAACCCACCCGGACGCAGACTCGTCTGCATCCGGCCAGTAAATGGTTGCTCGTGTTTTGCAGTGTTGTGCTGTTGAGCGGCTGCGTGGTACGCGTCGCTTACAACATGCTGGACTGGTTGATGCTGTGGAAGGCGGAGAAGCTGGTCAATCTGGTTGACTCCCAGGAAGACGAGGCCAAGGCGGCGCTCAAGGATTTCCATCAATGGCATCGGCGCACCCAGTTGCCGCTGTACATTGCCTATCTCACCGAATTCAAGACACGCATTACCGACGGCAAATTTACCGGCGCCAGTGTGCACGCGGAAACTGACAAGGTACAGGATCTGGCGGATCTGTCGTTGAACCACCTGATGCCGGATATCGTCCGGATTCTCGCCACGCTCAGCGATACTCAGGTCGAAGAGCTGATGGAAAACCTGGAAGTGGAGCGGCAGGAATTCATTGATGAATACGTCGACATTTCTCCCAGGAAGCAAATCAAAAAACGCCGCGATGATCTGCAAAAGCACCTGACCCGCTGGTCCGGCTCATTGTCAAAGGAGCAGAAATCCTGGATTGAAGAATGGGCTCAGTCAATGGTCGATTACGAAGCGCCGACGGCCGTCCAGCAGCAACAGATTCTCCAGCGGGTGGCAAAGCTGATGGCGGCGCGCGCGGATACCGAGCGCTTGCACAAAGGCCTGAGCGAGGTGCTGTTCTATCGGACCGACAACTGGGATCCGGATATCCAGAAGATTTATGACCACAATCAGGATCTGACCTACACGCTGATCGCCCGCATTCTGAACAGCCTGAGCGACCGACAGAAAGCGCGTTTCCACAAGCGGCTCGACAATTACATCGACGACTTCCGGAAACTGTCGGAAGCGCCACCGAAAGCGGCCGCCGGCGGGTCACCGCCAGGCGTCCGTGTCTCGCAAACGCAGGCAAAGGATGCGAAAAGCACTGCAGCCAGCCTATAATTGCCCCCCTTGCCTGACTCAGATGATGCGCCGCATTGGCGTGGCGATGTAACGACCTGCCGACACGACATAACCATCTTCTGACACGACGGCCTCCTGATACGATGGCCACCTGAACAACGACCCCCTGACACAGCGATCTCCCGATACCCATGAGCAACGACACTTACCAACCCAGCCTTGTCGAACAGCAGTCCCAGACCTACTGGGACGACAACAACAGCTTTGTCACCGTCGAAGACCCCACCCGCGAAAAATTTTACTGTCTGGCGATGTTCCCCTATCCAAGTGGCAGACTGCACATGGGGCACGTGCGCAATTACACGATTACCGATGTCATTGCCCGCTATCAGCGCATGCTGGGCAAAAACGTCCTGCACCCCATGGGTTGGGATGCGTTCGGGCTGCCGGCGGAAAACGCCGCGATCAAGAACCGCACCGCGCCCGCGGCATGGACCTATGCCAATACCGACTACATGAGAAACCAGCTCAAGGCGCTCGGTTTCGGCTTTGACTGGTCCCGTGAAGTCACCACCTGCCGGCCCGACTATTACAAGTGGGAACAGTGGTTCTTCACCCGTCTTTATGAAAAAGGCCTGGCCTACAAAAAAGTTTCGTCCGTTAACTGGTGCCCTCACGACCAGACCGTGCTGGCCAATGAGCAGGTTGTTGAAGGCAAGTGCTGGCGCTGCGAAACCGCCGTGGTCCGCAAGGAAATTCCCCAGTGGT
>CAZJKJ010000117.1:0-5228 GCA_964546435.1 uncultured Cellvibrionaceae bacterium | reverse complement strand
GCGGCGTATTGTAATCATATTGAGGTGGCCGTCAATACTCTGGTGCAAAAAAGGTGGCAATTGGTTTATTTTCGATATCCGCTGCTATAATCGCCCGCTCCTGCATTTCTGGTTACAGCCAATGATTCGAGTGCTCCTGACGATAACTTGCCTGCTGCTATTCAGCCTCCAGAGCAGAGCGGCCATCGATGTTTACGAGTTCGATTCGGATGAGAACCGGGCGCGCTACCAGAAATTCCTCGACGAACTGCGTTGTCCCAAATGCAAAAACCAGAATCTTGCCGGAACCAATTCAGAGATCGCTGACGATCTGCGCCGCGAGCTGTACAAGATGATACAGAACGGCCAGAGCGATACAGAAATCACCGATTACATGGTCAGCCGGTACGGCGACTTCGTGCTCTACCGGCCGCGCTTCCAGCCCACCACCCTGGCGCTGTGGCTGGGCCCCGGTCTGTTCCTGATTATTGGCCTGACGGTGATCGCAGTGATTGTGGCGCGGCGGCGGCGGGTGCGAGGGAATGGCGAGAATGCACTCAGTCCGGAAGAGCAGCAACGCCTGGAGTCGATGCTTGCGGCTCGGAATAAGAAGACCAGTTCATAGGGTCTGTACGAAAAGTCGTCGAGCGAAGGTCAGGCAAGGCAAAAACAGGCGAAGAAGCGGAGTTTACGTGCTGTAAATGAGCATTCTGAGCCTGTTTTTAACGCAGCATCACCGAGCGCAGGCAGTTTCGTACGGAGCCTGGCAATCCGAGCGTTCACGACGTGAAGCAGACGTCATACAACAGCTGATTTCGAAGCAGAGACATCATGGCATTCTGGCAAGTAATTATTTTATTGAGTTTGAGCGCAACGGTATTTGTCCTGTGGCCTCTGATCAAGTTTCCCTTTCTAAAAAAAGCACTGGCGCAGCAGGCCAGTTATGACGAGACGCAGGTTGAGCTTTACCAGGAGCATCTAGCCGATCTCGAACGGGCGCTCGCCAATTCCGAAATCTCCCAGGAACAGTTCGCGGAATTAAAGCTGGAACTGCAGAAAGCGCTGGTCAACGACGAATCTCTGGCAAGCGCGGCCCGGCCACCGTCTTCACGCGGCAAGCGCGCAGTGTTCATGCTGGCGGTGGCCATTCCCCTGTTGAGTGTTTTTCTGTACACCCGCTGGGGTGCCAGGGCGGACTGGGATATTTACCAGCATCTGCAATCCCTGCCTGCTGCCACCAGTCATGAAGACTACGAAAGCCGGCTGCGGCAGATCTCCACCCGTATCCAGACCCGCCTGAACCGGACGCCGGACAATGCGGGCCTGCGCCACGTATTGGCGCAAACGTCCATGACGCTGCAGGATTATGATCTCGCAGTCGATTCGTATCGAAAAATCCTCGAACAGTTTCCGGGTTCGCCCGCAATTATTTCCAATCTGGCACAGGCGATGTTTTATCGCGCGGGGAATGTCGTCACACCGGAAGTCCGGCAATACACCCAGCAGGCACTGGAGCTTGCACCCATGCTCCCGGAAATGCTCGGCCTTGCTGGCATAGACGCAAAAAACCGGGGAGATTACCGCGAAGCCATTCGATACTGGAAACTGGCCATGAGCCAGATGGATCCCGATTCCCGCAGTGCCCAGGGGTATCTCAATGGAATCAGCAACGCCGAAAAGGCTCTGCAGGATGCGGGCGAACCTCTGGAGGAACCTCGGAAGGAGGACGCAGGCGGCGAGACAGCAGCTGCGACTCAGGCCCTCACAGTCAAGGTGACACTGGGGGAGGCGGTCAAACTGCAGGGCGGAGAAACCGTCTTTGTTTATGCCAGAGCCTGGAACGGGCCGAAAATGCCTTTGGCCATCAAAAAGCTATCCATTCAGGAGCTGCCGGCCGAGATCGTTCTGGATGAGTCCATGGCGATGGCGCCGGGAATGTCTATCGACAAGTTTCCGGAACTGGAAGTGGTGGCACGGATCTCCCGGACCGGCAGCCCTTCGCCCCAGTCCGGTGATTGGGAGGCAACCCAGGGTCCGGTTCGCCTTTCGGAGCAGAAGGGTCCGATCAGCCTGGTCATTGCCAGCCAGGTGCCCTGACTATTCGCAATTTTGCCCAGCAATGCCTGGCATGAACGGTTTTGCCCGAATTGGTATTGGCGCGATCCTGTGGTTTCACGCCAATACTGACCACCGCGCAGCCAATGACCATTATGCAATCAATAATCAGCACGCAATTAATGACCACGGCGCAACCAATGACCACCACGCAACCAATGACCGATAGTGAATCTCCATGCGATTAAAGTGCATCAAGCTGGCTGGCTTCAAATCATTTGTCGATCCGACGACGGTTAATTTCCCGAGTAATCTGTGTGCGGTCGTTGGGCCGAACGGTTGTGGCAAGTCGAATATCATTGATGCAGTCCGGTGGGTAATGGGCGAATCATCGGCCAAAAATCTGCGTGGCGAAGCCATGACCGATGTCATTTTCAACGGGTCCAATTCACGCAAACCGATTGGTCAGGCTTCCATCGAACTGGTGTTCGACAACAGTGACGGCAAAATTACCGGTGAGTTCGCCAGCTACAACGAAATCGCCATCAAGCGCAAAGTGACGCGGGACGGTCAGAATCTTTACTACCTCAATGGCAACAAGTGCCGGCGCAGGGACATCACCGATATTTTTCTGGGCACGGGTCTGGGTCCGCGCAGCTACGCGATCATCGAACAGGGTATGATTTCACGGCTCATTGAAGCGCGTCCGGAAGATCTGCGCATTTATGTGGAAGAGGCCGCCGGAATATCCAAGTACAAGGAACGCCGGCGCGATACGGAAAACCGGATGAAACGTACCCGGGAAAATCTTGAGCGTCTGACGGATATTCGCGATGAACTGGAGCGCCAGCTGAATCGCCTCGAGCGACAGGCGCAAGCGGCGGAAAAGTACCGGACGTTTAAAGCCCAGGAGCGCGACCTGAAAGCGAGTTTGCAGGCGGTTCGCTATCGTGACCTGCAGCGTCAGGGTGAAGTCCGCCAGCAGGCGATTACCGGACTGGAGCTTGAAGTTGAAGCCGCCGTGACGGCCCAGGTTCACCACGATTCTGCCATCGAAATCCAGCGGGTCCGTCACAGCGAACTGGGCGACCGTTTTAACCAGGTTCAGGGTGAGTTTTATTCCGTCGGCGCCGACATCGCCCGTCTGGAACAATCGATCCAGCACGTCAAAGAGCGCGAACGGCAATTGCGTCGGGACCTGGAACAGACCTCCCGCGATTGTGCCGAAGCCCAGGCGCATCTGGATACGGATGTACACAAAGCCGACGGCTGGGCGGCCGAGATGCTGGAAATCGAGCCAGAGGTGGAGCTTCTTCAGGCCGCTGAAGAAGCCTCGGCCGAATCCCTGCAAATCGCCGAAGAAGCCATGCAGGTGTGGCAACACGATTGGGATGCATTCAATCAGAAGTCGGCGCAGCCCAAACAGCAGGCCGAAGTCCAGCAGTCTCGCATCCAGTATCTGGAACAGATTCAGCAGCGGTTGCTTGAGCGCTTAAGCAAACTGGAAAAAGAAAACCAGAGCTTTGCCCTCGGTGATGATGAAACCGAGATCGAATTGCTGGAAGAGCAGATCGCCGAGATTGATCTGCAACTGGAAGCGGAACGGCTCGCGACGGAAAACTTCAATGAAACCGTCAGCGAATTGCGTGCCCGGGAAAAACAAAGTCAGGCACAACTGGCCCAGCTACGCGAACGCAGTCAGCAGGCCCGCGGCAGACTATCTTCCCTGGAAGCCTTGCAGCAGGCCGCGCTGGGCCGTGATGGCGGTGCAGCAGCCTGGCTCGGCCAGCAGCACTTGCAGGACGCGCCGCGTCTTGCCGAACAACTGTCGGTGGAGCCGGGTTGGGAGCGTGCGCTGGAAACCGTGATGGGTCCGTTTCTGCAAGCTGTCTGGGTGGAGTCGATGGACAGCCATCTGCGCGATCTGGATTCCGTGGACGGAGCCGAGGTCATCCTGATCGGCGAACACGGAACATCCGCCGCTGCAATTCCGGCGGCAGGCTCCTTGCTTGAACGGGTGAAAGGCGTGGCGCAGGTACCTGATTTTCTCGCTGGCGTGTTGCTCGCGGAAAATCTTGCAGACGCACTTGCTGTGCGGGACCGATTGAGCGACGGCCAATCCGTGGTGACGCGCGAGGGCGTATGGCTCGGTCGCAACTGGGTCCGTGTCGCCAGAGGCACCGATGCCAGCGCCGGCGTTTTCGAGCGCAAGACTGAAATCGAAGCGCTCGGTCAAGAGCTCGACGCCTTGACCGACGAAATCGCACATCTGACCGAAGAACTGGAGCAGTGCCGACACCGCTACGTGGATGCCGAGAAGCAGCGGGAGGAAGCTCGTAACCGTTCGGAATCGCTGGTGCGCCAGCAGGCAGAAACCCGCAGCCGCCTGGCCGGGTTGAATTCCAAAGTGGCGCAGGTGCTCGAAGGTCGCAAGCGGACGTCTCGGGAAATTTCCGAAGTGCGCGAACAGATGTTGCAGGAAACCGAAAACCTCGCGGAAGCCCGGGGAATTCTGGAAGACGCAATCGAGGCCATGAGTGCCCACAATGATGAACGTGAACAGCTATTGACCCGGCGCGATGAATTGCGCATGCAGCTGGATTCGGTCCGGCAGTCGGCGCGCCAGGACAAAGATCGCGCCCATCAGCTGGCACTGCGTTACCAATCGGTGAAAACGCAACTGCACGCCGTCCAGCAGGGAATCACGCGGTTGCGCGATCAGCTGCAGCGCATGCAGGAAAGGCGCGAAGATTTGCTGGAGCAACTGCAGGAAAGCGTCGAACCGGTAGAACTGCACCAGGCAGAGCTGGATGAAAAGCTGATGCAACGCCTGTCCGTCGAAGAGAAACTGTCGGCGGCGCGGGCGGCACTGGAAGAAGTGGAAACCACCCTGCGCTCAACCGAAAAGCAACGGCAGCAGGTCGAGCAGGGTCTGCAGGTGCTGCGCAGCAGGCTTGAACGGGAACGCCTGGAATATCAGGGACTGGCCGTGCAGGCCGAAGGACTTAAAAAGCAGTTGACCGACGAACAGTTCGATCTGGATGTGCTCCTCGCCGGCCTGGACGAGCAGGTGGATGAAGCCGCGCTCGGCGCCGAACTGGCCCTCATCGAAGGCCGCATCAGCCGGCTGGGTGCAATCAACCTGGCGGCGATTGATGAATACAAAACCGAATCCGAGCGTAAAAGCTATCTGG
>CAZJKJ010000116.1:0-5300 GCA_964546435.1 uncultured Cellvibrionaceae bacterium | reverse complement strand
TCGAAAACACCAAGGTCTCCCACGCACATTCCCCCAATGCATAGCGCAGCACCGATTCCGCTCCAGCACCGCGACCATGGCTGTTCAAACCCGATGACTTTGATCGCCATCCTCTTGCGGATTCGTCGCGGCGGTCGACAGATCATCGTGCTCTTCCATCCGCCACGGCAGAATTCCTGGTGAAATATTGAGAAAGTGCAAATACTTTTCAAACTGATTCAGGATGTCGGTAATGATGTCTTGCTGGTCAAAACCGTAAATATCGTAAGACTGCCCACCGCGACGCAGAAACAATTCGGCTTTGTAGTAGTGACGCTGGGTTTGTTCGTCTGGCATTTCCGGGTAAGCGTAGTTTGGCAATAGATGTTCGAGAATGCGGATTTCATAAATGAAATCCAACTGGTCTTGCTTGAAAACTTCCAGATAAATACGCTGGTTATTCTCGTCCAGTTCGACGCGCGCGTTCCAACCTGATTTTATGAGTTCGCGTTCAACCCGGTGCATCGCCTTGCTTACTGTGGTAGTCATGAATTCCCAAACTTCTTGCCGGTTCGGGAAATTAATCAATCCTTCCAGGCGGCGGCGCCATAATCCTTTCCCCGACGTACCCGAAAGGCGTTGTTGCACATCGGTTTCGTGACTGCGATTGTGATGCGCTTCGATTACCAACGCACGCCACAGACCTATAGCGGAAATAATCATAATGATGCAAAACGGTAAAGCACTGGTGATTGTCATCGATTGCAATGCCCTGAGCCCTCCGGTCATCAGCAAGGTGCTCGCCACTATCCCTGACATGCTGGCCCAGAAGACGCGTTGCCAAACCGGAGTATTACTTACCCCACCCGATGCCAGCGAGTCGATGACCAACGAACCGGAGTCCGACGAGGTGACAAAAAACGTGACAATCAAACAAACCGTAACGAAGGATACGATGGAGGTTAAAGGTAAAGCTTCAAAAAGTTTGAACAGTGCGATCGCGTGATCCGTTCGAACCTCGGTAACCAGCGATTGGTACCCTTCATTCATAATCAGATGGAGGGCTGTATTACCGAATATCGAGAACCAGAGAAATGTGAAGATGGACGGGACCAGAATGACACCCAATACGAACTGCCGTATGGTTCGACCACGGCTGATCTTGGCGATGAACAGGCCCACGAAAGGCGCCCAGGCGATGGTCCAGCCAAATATGAAAAGTGTCCAGTTGCCAATCCAGTCGCTGCGCGAATAGGCTTGCAGGTTGAACGTGCGCTCAATAATGTGATTCAGGTAGCTGCCGGTATTCTGCAAAAACGACTCCAATAGATGTACTGTTGGCCCCACCAAAAAAATAAACAGCATCAGTGCAATGGCGAGCGTCATATTTAATAACGAAAGTCGCTTGATGCCCTTGTCCATCCCTGCGACCACCGAAAAAATAGTCAGCCCAGTAATAATAGCTATCGTGATAATTTGCACACCCACATGCACTGGAATGCTTGGCCATAAATAGTTGACGCCGGCATTAATTTGCGCAACGGACAGTCCCAGAGTGGTGGCAATTCCAAACATGGTGCCGAGAATGGCAAACACATCCACCGCATGACCTATTGGACCATAAATTTTATCGCCAATAAGTGGATAAAGCGCCGAACGGATGGATAATGGCAGGCCGTGACGAAACGCAAAATATGCCAGCACCAGCCCTACCAGACCGTAAATTGCCCAAATGTGGAATCCCCAGTGAAAAAAGGCGATTTGCATCGCTTGTCGCGCCGAGTCTACGGTTTCTGGTGCGCCGTTGGGAGGAGAAGCAAAATGCAAGACAGGTTCGGCCACGCCGAAAAATAGCAGTGCAATCCCATAGCCGGCGGAAAATAACATAGCGAACCAGGCCGGAAAGCTATATTGAGGCTCAGAGTGATCGGGTCCCAGTTTGATGTGACCCCACTTGGAGAGCGCGATGCCGACGATAAACACGAAAAAAAAGGCCACCGACAACATATAAAGCCAGCCAAACGTTCTGGTGATATAGGCAAGCGTGGACTCGAAGACTTCTCCTGCCAGTTCAGGATTACTGACTGCGCCACCGACGATTAACACAATAACAATAATGGCGGGAACAAAGACAGGTATCAGCAACGTAGAGCTAACACCTTTCGGGGATGGTTCTTGGGTCATAGACTCATCCTTTAAGGGCGTATGATGACATCGATGGCTATATCTCATCGACAATTGAAGTGACGACACAATGCCTCTTTACTGACGTTGGGCCGCGGATCAGTATACACATCTGACGTAAGTTCTGCCCCGGCAGAGGGCGCGAGCCACCAGCGCAGCGGCCTGATAATTATTTTGTTCCCATCTTGATTGCCAGAGAACCTTCAATCAGGTCAGACAGCGTCTGGCGTGAATGCTTTTATTAGCTTTTGCAGTTTCCTCCATCTCAGAATCCCGGGTACTTGCGCCAGATCCGCTGATTCAGATACTCGTTGTCGCAGTACTCGTCGATTTTCCAATCCTTGAATGTGTAGAGATCATCCGCCAGTTCGGTGATGACCTCGCGCAGTTCCAACGGCTCCAGCCACTCGGCAGGAATCGCCTTTGCGCCGTGTATGGCACCCAGCAGGTTGCCCACGATCGCCCCGGTCGAGTCAGAGTCTCCATCGTGGTTCACCGCCCAGATCACGCCCTGTTTGAAATTGCGGGCGACCAAGGCGCAATAGATCGATATTGCCAGGGCCTCCTCGGCGATCCAGCCCTGGCCCAGCCGGGCGATTGCTACGTCATGCGGCAATCCTGATGCAGCAAGCACCTCGGCCATCTCGATCGCCCGCAGGGTTTCCTCGTGGTCAGGTTGCAAACGCAGAACGACCTTCGCCACTGTGATCGCCTCACGCAATGATGCGCCATCCGTCAGCATCAGAATCAGCGCCGCCAGCACACCACCGGTTAGAGCTCCCGTCGGGTGGCCATGCGTCAGCGCCGCCAACTCGGTGCCCAGCCGGAAGGCTTCGTAAGGGGATTTGTGTTGCCGCAGGCGCCAGACGAACAGTCCGACCGGCGCAACCCGCATGACGCCGCCACAGCCTTTGCTGTCGTTGCGTGCCGGCTCCCCGAGCGAGCTCATCGCTCGCAGGGCCGACAGGCAGGTGTTGCCCGGTGCGCGACGGCTGTGCAGTTGACGCTGCTGAAACAGCCAGCCAGGCTCATCGGCGCCGAAGTCAATGTCGCATTTTGGGCGTCCACCCTGGGTTTGCAGCCAGCGCAGATAGGCATGGGCCGTGACCCCCGAATAGGTTGTGACCCCCTTGAAACAGCCGCGCACCCACCCCCGGATCAAACCCTCGGCCGTGAACAGGGTCATCTGCGTGTCGTCGGTGATCGTCCCCAGGTCACCATAAGCCGGCACGTACTGGGTGATGCCCTCCGCACCGAAGCGACGGAGAATCTCGGTGCGGCTCATGAACTCGACCGGTGCACCCAGTGCATCGCCGACGGCACCACCCAGCAAACAGCCGTGAAAACGCCCTTGTACCGTGCTTTTTTCCTGGCACATGCTCCGTGCCAATGACTCTGATTCTTTCGCTGAACTCCTATCGTCAGCAGGCCGGGCCACGAGATTTGCCTGCGCGTGCCGCTCGGGCACTTCGGAGTCAATGGCCCACAATCCATTTGGCGTCGGCGTCGCTGGATTTAAGTGAAGTTCGGCGAAATTTTGCATTTTTAAGAATGTCTCTTTTGGTCCCTAACCACCCCCAAAGCGGAATCGTCGTCCAGATGCAAACAGAGGCGGCGATATTTTAGGGTGTACTCACAATGTCGCCTTGCGCGGCGCGCGTCAATCTGACAGCCTTCCGACATCAGACGCTGTTATCAGCGTCAACCACCAACACCACCCGACCCAAAAAACGGAGCCCGACCGAAAGCGGCTGGGCTTCATCAGGTAAATTACCATGCATGAAATCATCTGCCCACACTGCGATAAGGCATTCAAGATCGATGAAACCGGGTACGCGGACATTTTGAAGCAGGTACGCGACCACGACTTTGAAAAGCAGTTACATGAGCGACTGGAGTTGGCAGAACAGGACAAGCTCAATGCGATCGAACTTGCCCAAGCCAGGATCACCAATGAATTACAGAAGGCTGCCTCTGCCAAAGACGCCGAGCTTCAAGCACTGACGGCCAGACTCGATGCCGCGGAGGTTGCGCGCAAGCTCGCCGTGAACGAAGCCCTGAGCGCAGTGGAAAAAGAGCGCGACGCACTTGCCAAAGATTTGGCTCAAGCACAGCGCGATAAGCAAGCTGAATCAGACTTGGCGGAATCACGGCATAAACTGGCGGTCACTGAAGCCGTCAGGGAGATTGAAAGGGAGCGCGACGAATTGAAAAACGGCTTGCAGTGCAAAGAGCTTGAGAAGGATCTTGCTGAAAAATCCCTGAAAGAAAGATATGAAACGCAGATCAAGGACCGCGAGCAGGAAATCGAACGACTTCGTGATATGAAGGCCAGACTATCGACAAAAATGGTTGGCGAAACCCTCGAGCAACATTGTGAAACAGAGTTTAACCGAATTCGTGCTACCGCCTTCCCGCGAGCATACTTCGAGAAAGACAATGACGCCCGTAGTGGCAGCAAAGGTGACTACGTGTTCCGCGACCGGGATGAGGACGGAACCGAAATCGTTTCGATCATGTTTGAGATGAAAAACGAGAACGATGAAACTGCCACCAAGAAGAAAAATGAAGACTTCCTGAAGGAGCTCGACAAGGACCGCACCGAGAAGGGCTGCGAATACGCCGTTCTGGTTTCCCTGATCGAACCCGAGAGCGAACTATACAACACCGGAATCGTCGACATGTTTCACCGCTACCCGAAGATGTACGTCGTTCGACCGCAATTTTTTATTCCCATCATCACGGTATTGCGCAACGCCGCAATGAAGTCGCTGGCCTACAAGTCAGAACTCGCACTCGTCAAAGCGCAAAATCTCGACATCACACGATTCGAGACCCAGCTGGACGACTTCAAGTCAGCCTTTGGCCGGAACTGGCGCCTCGCCTCGGAGGGCTTTGAAGAAGCCGTCAAACGCATTGATGAGGCCATCAAGGATCTGGAAAAAACCAAGGACGCACTTTACAAATCCGCAAATAACCTGCGACTGGCAAATGATAAAGCCGAGGATTTAACGATCAAGAAATTAACTCGAGGCAATCCGACCATGAAGGCCAAGTTCGCCGAACTTGATAATCCGGATTCTTCTGAGACCTGACAGGACGTCAACCTCTAGGGCAATTAAATTGTGTGCACATCA
>CAZJKJ010000115.1:0-5446 GCA_964546435.1 uncultured Cellvibrionaceae bacterium | reverse complement strand
TCTTCTCCCGGCGAACTGAACGTGTGACCAGACTCCAGCATCCCTGTGGCTGAACTTTGTAACCGCCCGACTGGCGATGGCGCTGAGGCCGGAGCCGACCATTAGCCAGCAGTTATTTGAAGCCGGTTACAGCTTTCTCGTGATTTCCCGATTCATTTGCGTAAAATCGTGACCGGCTCCAATGCGTGCCCTGTTCGCTATGACGAATCTTTAATCCGGTCTTTACGGTAATAAAAAGTGTAGTTCAATTCCGTTAAATGCCAATTTCGTTGCGAGATGATGCAAGCAGGCATTCGCATTCCGATTTCCGAACAGAATTCAAGGTGATTTATGGAATATAGAAGACTCGGTAACAGCGGGTTGAAAATCAGTGCTTTGGGCCTCGGCTCCTGGGTGACGTTTGGCAAGCAGGTGGATCAGCGTCAGGCCCGCAATCTCATCGCTCATGCTTATGATGAAGGCATCAATTTTTTCGACAATGCCGAAGCCTACGAGGACGGCGAAAGCGAGCGGTTGATGGGCGAAGCGCTGAAGAAGCTGGGTTACGGTCGCGACACGTTCATTGTGTCGAGCAAGGTGTTCTGGGGTGGTGACCGGCCCACGCAGTTGGGTCTGTCGCGCAAGCATGTGGTGGATTGCTGTCATGCCGCCCTGCGGCGTTTGCAGGTCGACTATCTGGATCTGTATTTCTGTCATCGTCCCGATCCCGAAACGCCGGTTGAAGAGACTGTGTGGACCATGAACACCCTGATCAACCAGGGGAAAATCCTCTACTGGGGCACGTCCGAATGGCCGGCGGCGACCATTCAGGCCGCCCATGAATTTGCCGCGAGCCAGCGTTTGATGGGGCCATTGATGGAGCAGCCTGAATACAGCCTGTTGAAGCGTCAGCGCGTCGAAGAAGAATACCGGCCGCTCTACGACAGCGTCGGCCTGGGCCTGACCATCTATTCGCCGCTGGCGTCCGGCATCCTGACCGGCAAGTATTCCAACGGCATCCCCCGGGGCAGCCGGTTCAGTCTGCCGGAGTACCAGTGGCTCAAGGATCTGCTGCTCAGTGAGGAGCAGGCGGCAACCAAGCTCAAGCGCGTGGATCAGCTCAGCGAGATCGCCGCCGCCATGGGCGTTTCCACCGCCCAGCTGGCGCTCGCGTGGGTCATCTCCAACCCGCGAGTCAGCTGTGCCCTGATCGGCTGTTCCCGCCAGGAGCAACTGGATTCAAACCTGCTGGCCCTGCAGGTTGCGGGGCAGCTGACCGACGGGGAGAAGGCGCAAATCACCGCCCTGTTTCCGGCTTAACGGCAGCGCGCCACCGACGGCTGAACCTCGAGCCCGGATTTTATGGTTTATACTTTGGGCGTTCTATGTCGCAGGTGATTTAGGGAAGGGAAATATGCACAGACTCCGTTGGCTGATCGGCGCGGCGTTGCTGATTGGTTGCAGCAGCAGCATGGCCGTTGATTACTATCGCTGGACCGATAGCAAAGGCATGACGCATTACTCGGACAAGCCGCCCCAGGGCATCAAAGCGGAGCGCGTTAAAACCGGTAAAGCCGTCTCGAATCCCACCGATGAAACTGCCACCCCGCAACCGGATGCGAAAACGTCCGAACGCTGCAAGGAAGAACGCGACCGGCTGACTCTGCTGAGCAGCCATCGCCAGATTCAGATGAAGATGGACGATGGCAGCATGCGTACCCTGAACGCAGAAGAAGTCCAGCAGGAACGCGCCTTCACCGAGAAAGCCGTCGCGCTTTATTGCGAATAGTACGCGGTCTTTAGCACTGCGACCTGCGGTCGGAGATACCGGACGTTCGAGCGTACTCCCTTTCTGTTTTTCGTTATGAAAAAGGCTGCCGAAGCAGCCTTTTTGTCATTTCCGCTGTTAATTGTCCAGATTGTCTTCCCATGCGCCGAGGGAGAAATAGTAAGCGCCGTACGCGTACTGTTGCAGGCGTGCGCGTCCACTTCGGGCATTACCCGCCGCTTCACCGTGTCTGCAATAAGGAGACAGGGTGTAGGAAACGAGGGGGATACGCTGGGCGACGTCCTTGCACATGGAAAAGTTCACTGATTCTCTCCAGACGTCCGTCCCCGCTACCGGTTTGGCAACAACAACATTGACACCGGGAGAACCCGCAACGGGTATCATCGAGAAGTCGAGTGCCGCTTCTTCCATCCAGGTCAGCTGGCCCGGAAAGCCGTAAGAGTAGCCGCCCGAAAAGTCGTTGAGGACTGTATCGGAGCCGCTGGGAAATTCGCCCCAGAGTGTGTAGTCGGACGTGGGTCTGGACAAACCCTTTTTGTACTCGGGGACGTCATCTTCGTTGACCACAATAGAGGTTGCGATATAGGTGTTCGGCGTTTCGGGGAAAATAATATCGTTGGGCAGATTTGCGGCCGGCGTATACAGATCACTTAACAGGTACGACGTTACATGCTGGGCACATGAGCCGGAACAATTGGAGAACTGCTCCATTTTCGAGTCGATATAAGCGAAGAGTGCACGTTCGCTGTAGCGGTTTGCTCGAATCGGCGATGCGTGGCAAGAGGAACACATGGTAGCAAACATCGCCGCACCTGAGCTCGGATTGCCGGTTATGGCCGGGTCGAAATTGGCGTCACCAAATGGTGTGGAGATGGCGGCCAGGCTCGGCAGTATTCGGCCGGATTCCGCAAGGGTATTTCTGCCGTTATTGATGATGGTCGAACCAAAAACATCCACATCGGAGAAATCCGAATAAATCGCCGCCCCGTCGAATGACGCGCGGTTATTGCTGATGGTCGTACCCATCAGGGTAGTTTTTGTCGCGCCGTATTCGTCGATAGAACCTCTGGTGCTTGCAATGGCACCGCCAACCCGGGCGCTGTTATTGATAAAACTGGACGCCGTTATTTTTGCCTGCCCGGTATTGACCAGACCGCCGCCGTGGTAAAGCTGCGGATTGTTGGGAGCCTGCAGATCCGAAACCTGGTTATCGGAAATATTGCTTTGAATAATCGTGAGATTACCGTCGTTGTATATCCCGCCTCCGCTCAGGCGATCGGCAAAGTTATTCACCACTTCCACCCTGTCCAGATACACATCCGTGCCTTTGAGGATCCAGATTCCCGCGCCGGCAATCCCGCCACCGTTGCCGGTTCCCAGCACCCTGCCGCCGGTTATGCGCGTGTTGTAAATGGAAACCGACTCGCCCGGCGCATTGATTTTCAGAATGCGGATGGCTTTGCCACTGGCCGCGGTGATTGTCGGCACATTGAATGCCCAATCACCTGGAAGCCCCATAATCGCGAGATTACCGGTGATCTCCAGGGTACTGTCGACAGGGTAAGTCCTTCCGTCGGCGGGCAGCAGTATCCATGACTGATCGTTATCAGCGCTCGCCTGATCAATCGCGGCACGCAAAGTACAGTTGCCTTGCGCATCTGCACAAATGCCATCCGCCAGATTCGCGTCAGGCGCGTCGTAGGTGACTTCGGGAGTGTATACACCAGCAGCACTCACTCCCGAACTGGTTATCAATGCGATCGCAGCAGCCATGCTTTTCATGTAATTCATATTCATTATTTATCCTTAGGTTCCATTTATGAATGCGGGGCGGGAGTATAAATGACCCGGCGAGAGAAAGACCACGTTCCTTTATGTACATTGGCTATCTGTCCCGCTCGATCGAGATCATCGCGGGCGCCGGTATTTGAGAGGAGAGAAGCGGAGGACGATGGACACCGCTGCAGGGCGGCGATGTCCACCGTTAATGCGGTCAGGCTTTGGTAAACACCACGTGATCCCGGTCCAGACGCGCCACAATGGTGTCGCCCGGCAGGAACCGGTTCTCCAGCACCGCCTGGGCCAGGGGGTTTTCGATCATCTGGGTAATGGCGCGCTTGAGCGGGCGAGCGCCGTAGACCGGATCGAATCCCGCCTTGGCAAGCCGGTTCATGACGGTTTCGTCCAGATCCAGGCCCAGTTCCATCTCCGCTAAGCGTTTGCGCAACAGGCTCAACTGGATATTTGCGATTCCGTAGATCTGATCCTGCGCCAGCGGATGGAACACGACTACTTCGTCAATGCGGTTAATAAACTCCGGACGGAAATGCTGGGTTACCACTTCCATCACGGCATTTTTCATGATCAGGTAGCGGTACTCGTTGTGTTCCTGCGGATTGAAGATGCCCTCGTCATTGAGTGAGTCCAGCGTCTTATTTGCGGCAATTTCCTGAATCCGGTCCGAGCCCAGGTTCGACGTCATCACCACGACCGTGTTGCGAAAATCCACGGTGCGGCCCTGACCGTCCGTCAGGCGACCATCTTCGAGGACCTGCAATAGAATATTGAAAACGTCCGGGTGGGCTTTTTCCACTTCGTCGAGCAGGAGTACCGAATAGGGACGGCGCCGCACCGCTTCGGTGAGATAACCGCCCTCCTCGTACCCCACATAACCCGGAGGTGCCCCGATCATGCGCGCGACCGAATGCTTCTCCATGAATTCCGACATGTCGATGCGGACCATGGCGTCCTGACTGTCGAACAGAAATTCTGCCAAAGCCTTGCACAGCTCGGTTTTACCGACGCCGGTAGGCCCGAGAAACAGAAAGGACCCGTTGGGGCGGTTCGGATCGGAAAGCCCGGCGCGGGAGCGACGCACCGCATTGGCCACGGCATTAACGGCTTCATCTTGTCCAACGACCCGCCGATGCAATGCCTCTTCCATACGCAACAGTTTTTCGCGCTCACCTTCAAGCATTTTTGCCACGGGAATGCCTGTCCACTTGGAAACCACTTCCGCAATTTCTTCGTCGGTCACGCGGTTGCGCAACAACTTCATTTCGATGGTTTCAGCGTGACTCGCCATATTGAGCTGCTTTTCCAGCGCCGGAATTATGCCGTACTGCAACTCGGACATGCGCGCCAGGTCGCCGGCCCGGCGGGCGGTTTCGAGATCGAGGCGCGCCTGTTCCAGGTTGCTCTTGATGCCCTGGGAACCCTGCAATGCCGCTTTCTCGGAACGCCATATTTCTTCGAGATCGGCAAATTCGCGCTCGGCGGTGGCGATATCGTCATTGATTTTCTGCAGGCGTTTGCGGGCGGCTTCGTCGTCATCTTTTTTCACCGCTTCGCGCTCGATTTTCAGCTGGATCAGACGTCGTTCAAGACGGTCCATCGGCTCCGGCTTGGAATCGATTTCCATACGGATACGGCTGGCCGCTTCGTCAATCAGGTCGATGGCTTTGTCGGGCAGTTGCCGGTCGGTGATATAACGCTGGGACAGGCGGGCGGCGGCGATGATCGCCGAATCGGTGATGTCCACACCGTGGTGCACTTCGTAGCGCTCTTTAAGGCCGCGCAAAATGGCGATGGTGTCTTCTTCGTTGGGTTCATCCACCAGCACTTTCTGGAAGCGTCGCTCCAGGGCGGCGTCTTTTTCGATGAATTTACGGTATTCGT
>CAZJKJ010000114.1:0-5461 GCA_964546435.1 uncultured Cellvibrionaceae bacterium | reverse complement strand
AACTGGCTCGTCGTGAAGGTACAGATCTTTTTCTCAAGAGCGGTGTACGACCTCTTGATTCCAAGTGCAAGGCAGACACTGCACCAGGTGTGCACGGTCAGCGTCGTGGCCGCCTGTCGGACTACGGTGTGCAGTTGCGTGAGAAGCAGAAAGTAAGAAGAATGTACGGCGTTCTGGAGCGACAGTTCCGGAACTATTACAAGGAAGCCGCGCGTCTTAAAGGTGCTACCGGTGAAAACCTGCTGCAATTGCTGGAATCCCGTCTGGACAATGTTGTCTATCGCATGGGTTTTGGTGCTACCCGGGCCGAATCACGCCAACTGGTTGCTCACAAAGCTATCATGGTGAACGGGCGAACTCTGAACATCCCGTCCTATCAGGTTCAGGAAGGCGATGTTGTTGCTCTGCGTGAGAAGAGCAAAAGTCAGCTTCGGGTTCAAAGCGCACTCAATATCGCCGCGCAGCGCGGTGAAGTGAGCTGGATTGATGTCAGTATTGAGAAGAAAGAAGGTGTATTCAAACGCGCACCCGATCGCAGCGATCTATCTTCCGACATTAATGAAAACTTGATCGTAGAGCTCTACTCCAAGTAAACCCATAAATCGTTGACAGGGTAAGCCTATGCAAATTGCAGTAAACGAATTTTTGACGCCGAAGAATATCGGCGTTACAGAAATCACCGCAACTCGCGCCAAAGTTGTGCTGGAGCCGCTGGAAAGAGGTTTTGGTCACACGTTGGGCAACGCATTGCGACGAATTCTGCTGTCCTCTATGCCGGGATGCGCTGTCACCGAAGTGGAAATCGAAGGTGTTCAGCACGAGTACAGCGCGATTGAAGGTGTTCAGGAAGATGTCATCGAGATTCTTCTGAACCTGAAAAATCTTGCCGTCGTCATGCATACCAAAGATCTAACGACACTGCATCTGGTCAAGAAAGGCTCCGGCCCGGTTGTCGCTGGCGACATCCAGATCGATCATGATGTGGAGATAAAAAATCCGGAACTGGTGATTGCCAATATCACCACATCGGATGTCGAGTTGAACATGCGACTGACGATTAGTCGTGGTCGAGGTTATCAGCCCGCAGACGCCCGCCAGCGTGACGATGACGAAACGCGCGCTATCGGTCGCCTGCAGCTGGACGCAAGTTACAGTCCGGTTCGCCGTTTGTCCTATAACGTCGAATCCGCACGGGTTGAGCAGCGGACGGATCTGGACAAACTCGTGCTTGATCTAGAAACCAATGGCACCATCGATCCGGAAGAAGCCATTCGTCGAGCGGCAACCATACTTCAGCAGCAGCTGGCAGTATTTGTGGACCTCGAAGGCGAGAAGGAATCTGAGCCGGAGAAGAAGGAAGATCAGATTGATCCGATCCTGTTACGACCGGTGGATGATCTGGAGCTGACGGTTCGCTCGGCAAACTGTCTGAAGGCTGAAAATATTTATTACATCGGTGATCTTATCCAGCGTACGGAAGTCGAGTTGTTGAAGACGCCAAACCTGGGTAAAAAATCGCTGACCGAAATTAAAGACATATTGGCATCACGTGGCTTGTCTCTGGGTATGCGATTGGAAAACTGGCCACCAGCCAGTCTGAAGAACAGCGACTAGTAGAGCCTGGTTCGTCAAAGACGGGAATTTCGTGGCTGACGAACCAGATATTGGTTCCGGTTCAGACCAGTGATTGTTTTGGAATTGAAACTTGCTGCAGAAGCAAATAGAGAAAGGTACAAGCCATGCGCCATCGTCATAGTGGACGTCAATTAAATCGGAATAGCTCACATCGAAAAGCCATGTTTCGTAATATGGTGGCGTCTTTGGTTGAGCACGAACTTATCAAAACTACCTTGCCAAAAGCGAAGGAGCTGCGTCGTCATGCAGAGCCTTTGATTACTTTGAGCAAAAGCGATAGCGTTGCCAATCGACGTCTGGCGTTCGATCGTCTGCGTTCGAAAGCTGCGGTCGGTAAACTGTTCAATGAACTCGGTCCCCGCTATTCAGCCCGTCCTGGCGGATATTTGCGCATTATGAAGTGCGGTTTCCGCACCGGCGACAGCGCACCTATGGCCTATGTCGAACTGGTTGATCGTCCGGTTGATGGAGTCGTTGAATCGGCTGCTGATTCCGCCGAATAGCTGCGAAGTTCACCAATAGAATTTAAGGCCGGGGTAATACCCGGTTTTTTTATGAATGATAAACCGACTGATCAGGCTGTTCGGATCACGGAGATATTCTATTCACTTCAGGGTGAAGCGCAGTCTGCGGGGTTGCCGACCACGTTTGTTCGTCTGACGGGTTGTCCGCTGCGATGCGGATACTGTGATTCCGAATATGCGTTCCACGGCGGTTCTCGCCATTCAATCGACGATATTGCAATACAGGTTCGAGCGTTCGGTGCCCGCCACGTGTGTGTCACGGGCGGCGAACCCCTGGCGCAGCCGACCTGCCTGGCACTGCTCACCCGTTTGTGTGACGAAGGCTATGAGGTTTCTCTTGAAACCAGCGGCGCAATGCCGATAGCAGACGTCGATCCGCGAGTAATCTTGGTCATGGACCTGAAAACACCCGGTTCAGGCGAGGTGGCTCGGAACCTGTATGAAAACGTGACGTTTCTGGCCGCCAAGGACCAGATTAAATTCGTCATTACCAGTCCTGAAGATTACCAGTGGGCCAAATTCAAAATCGACGAGCTGGGGTTGACCGGCAGAGTCGGAAATGTCTGGTTATCGCCCGCGTATCAACAGGTCGAGCCCAGAGAACTGGCGGAGTGGATCTTGCAGGACAAGCTTGACGTAAGACTCCAACTGCAGTTGCACAAGCTTCTTTGGGGTGATCGACCGGGGGTTTAAATGCAAGAACAAACCGCAAAGAAAGCCGTGGTACTGACCTCTGGCGGCCTCGATTCCACCACCATTCTCGCCTACGCCCGCTCACTGGGTTACCGGTGCTTCACCGTCAGTTTCGATTACGGGCAGCGCCACAGAGCGGAACTGCTGGCGGCGGAACGATGTAGTCGGGTGAACGGTTCTGAGGATCACAAGCTTATCTCGCTGGATTTGGGATCCATCGGCGGATCCGCTCTGACTGACGCCAATATCCAGGTTCCAGAGATGGAGACTGAAGGCATACCGGTTACCTACGTGCCGGCCCGAAATACCATTTTCCTCTCAATTGCCCTGGGCTGGGCTGAAGTGCTTGCGGCGGAAGTCATTTTTATTGGTGTTAATGCGGTGGATTATTCCGGTTATCCGGACTGTCGTCCCGAGTTTATCCGCGCATTTGAACAGGTGGCAAATCTCGCTACCAGAGCCGGTGTCGAAGGTCATCCAATTAAAATTGAAGCGCCCCTCATCCATCTCAGCAAACGGCAGATCATCGAAATGGGGATGCAACTGGGCGTTGACTATAGCCAGACCGTGTCGTGTTACCAGGCAACGGATGACGGGAAGGCCTGCGGTCTTTGCGACGCGTGCCGTCTGCGCAAACAGGGTTTCAGTGAGGCCGGATTGCCGGACCCCACGCGCTATCAGTAACGTTCGGTTATTAAATCAGAATCCACTGACCTGTAATTGCCGCAAACACAAAGACAAGAAAGTTGGTGATGCCGTGTGCATAGATGGCGGCGACTGTACTGCGACAGTGAATTCTGACCCAGCAGAAAATGAGTCCTGCCAACGTGCCTGCAAACCAGGCGCCATGCAGGGCGCCAAAAGCGATCGATGACAGCGCAATCGCCACCACTGAAACCGGTAGCGCGCCGCCAAGCTTCACTTCTTCGCCGGATAGGCGCGACAACAGATATCCTCGAAACGCCAGTTCTTCCGCGATGGGTACGGTGATGACCGCGCCGATCAAACGGACCAGTAGCCAGGCTGCGGCAAGGGCAACTGAAGAGTCTTGCAGCGTGCTGGCGAAGGCGCTGTCGTACGCGGCATCGGGCTTCACCGTGAGTATCCAGACACCTGCGCACACAATACCCGCCAATACGGGCTTAAACGTCAGCTTCTCCAGGGGAAGACGCAGGTGTGGCCAGATAAAAACCAGCGCGGCTCCCACCGCGATCACCCGCAGTGGATACAGCCATGCAAATCCCGCTGTGAACGCCGACGTAAACAATATTGCTGAAAGCAGCACAACGACTGGTACCAGCGATGCCACGGGCAGAGACAGGTTCTGCCCGCTTTGAGCTTCATGAGAAATGGCTGGTTGTGCAGAAGGTGATGCTGTCGAAGCGGCGTGTGAATAGGTCTCTTGTGGAGAAGCCGTTTGTGGAAAAGCAGCCCGTGTAAAAGCAGTTCGTGTAAAAAAAGGCAGTGAATGGGCGAGCCAGAGCAACCCGACCGAGGTGAGGATAAAGGTTATCCATCCGGCCTGTGAATGAAATCCGCCCATGGCTATTTCTTCGGAGATGTAGTGGCCGACCAGTATCAACGCGATGATCCTGACAATATTCAACAACCAGATCGCGACAATGCCCAGCGGCACCAGCAGCAAGGCCTGTGGAAATCGCAAGGATTTGCGCGAGACGTAGAGAAAAACGGTCATAAACGCCAGCACCAGACCGATGCCTTCATAGCCCGAACAGGCGGGGTCGATCTGCACAAAAAAATTGCCGGCGCCGATAATCTTCTCGGCGTGGTCAACCTCGAGTTGTCCTGGCAGGATCTGTTGCAGCGCACTGACGGTGATGGAGAAGGTTACATAGCTCATGGGTTCCCACAATTGCCGGGTCCACAACGCGATATAGGAAATAACGAAGGCACCAGCCGCCGCTCCGATAAGCGTCAGACTTTCCTGCCGGATCCAGTGACTAAACATACGACGACTGAAAATCATGCCCAACCCGGTCAATAGAGTTAGCAGCACCAGCACAGCCCAGGTTATAAAAACATTCCAGTTCAGCTCTACATCATCACCCATTTCAAAAATAAACCAGGTGGTGAAGTACAGAGCGCTGAATGCCAGCAGATTCAGAATCAGGAAGATCAACGTACGCCGTGGCCGGGTTTCGCCGACCAGATCGGACCAGTGATTCTTGAGGCGTTCATGCATCAAAATGCCCGCCAGTGCCACGAAAACAAAGAGTATCTTCAGAAAATGACCCAGCTCCCGGAAGACTCCATACCACGGAGCCTGAAACTCGCTGTCGATTAGTACCTGCGGTCGAAAACTCTGGCTGAGGAAAAACTCCTGCGCGGCAACCAGGCACAGACTGCCGACCAGCAGCGCGGAACGAAGAGAATGGGAGTAGCGAGTGTCGGTTGTCATGGTGAAACAGCAGTACCTTGAGCACGTTTTATAGTCGAGAAAGAGTATCTTATTAACCGCCCGACCGTCTGCCGAAAAAACCGCAAAAAAAACTTGTCTTTTTCGTCCAAAACATTACCATATGCGCCTCTTTCGGGGTCGTTAGCTCAGCTGGTAGAGCAGTTGGCTTTTAACCAATTGGTCACTGGTT
>CAZJKJ010000113.1:0-5901 GCA_964546435.1 uncultured Cellvibrionaceae bacterium | reverse complement strand
TTCAATCAACAAAGCTTGTTCTGGATGCAGCCTGTTTGTATGCTACTGCGCCTTGCTCCGTTGATCTGTCGTCGCCGCAATGAATAGCGTATTTATCATACAGAACCAGTATAACCTGTACCTGACAAAACAGGGCGAATGGGCGGATGGAACTGACGCCAACTCACTGTATAGCACGCCACACAAGGATGTGGCCATTAACACAAAAGTTGAACATTCCGTGCGTGATCCACTTCTCCGTCTGATTGTCGTTCCGTGCACCCTCGATCAAAAAAAGGGGCTACCACAAATAGCACCAGATGCGGGGTCGTTTCGAGAAAGCATAGACCAGTCATCGGCGGATTCGTTCTGCTCCGAGCCAAAAGGCGCATCATCCGGTCCGGACTGAGCCCGACCTGAGCGGATTACCCGGGCATGCCCGCGTCACCCGCCAGCGGCCGCTCGTCGGAAATGCCGGTATATCCACTGGAGACATCCGCTTGAATAACAACTGGTTGCTGCAAAAAGGCGAACTCCCGGCCGCGTTGCTGGAGCAGGAAAACGCAGAAGTCCTGAAAGGAGTTCTGCGAGGCGTTGAAAGAGAGGGCCTGCGAGTGACTCCCGAAGGGCGTCTTGCCCAAACGCCCCACCCCACCAGCCTCGGATCCGCCCTTACGCATCCGCACATCACGACGGACTACAGCGAATCCCTGCTGGAGTTCATCACCTCGCCGACCCACAGCGTTCGCGGGCTGATGGATCAGCTCGAGACCATTCATCTGTTTACGGAAAAGTCCCTGGGCGATGAGATCCTCTGGAACAACAGCATGCCCTGCACGATCCATGGGAGCGGGGAAGTACCCGTAGCGCTTTACGGCACGTCCAATCGTGCGCGAATGAAGACGATTTACCGGATTGGGCTGGGGCATCGGTATGGACGCATCATGCAGACGGTTTCTGGCCTGCATTTCAACTATTCGCTGCCAACTGCTTTCTGGACTCTGCTGCAACAGCAGGAACTGATAACCGAAGATCTACGGGCCTTTACCACCCGACGTTATTTTAATCAGATCCGCAACTTCAGACGTTTTTACTGGCTTCTCATCTACCTGTTTGGCGCCTCGCCGGCCGTCTGCTCCAGCTTTGTGGCCGGCCGACCTCACCGTCTGGAACGATTCGGCGGACGCGCGGATACTCTTTACCTGCCTTATGCTACGTCGCTGCGCATGGGTGATCTCGGCTATCAGAGCCAGGCCCAGGAATCCCTTTATGTCTGTTACAACACCCGCAACAGCTACGTCAGCACCCTGATCAACGCCATCGAGACACCGTATGCGACCTATGAAGGTCTGGGCCTTTATGATCGGGACGGGCAGCGACAGCAGTTGAACACCGGCATGTTGCAGATCGAGAATGAATTCTACAGCGCCATACGCCCCAAGCGAACCGCGCACGCGGGCGAAACTGCCCTGACGGCCCTGTGCTACCGGGGGGTGGAATATGTGGAAGTGCGCTGCCTCGATATCAACCCGTTCTCTGCGCTCGGCATCACCACCGAACAGATCCGGTTCCTGGATGTTTTCATGCTTTATTGCGCGCTTAAGACCAGCGACTTATGCGCTCCCCAGGAAGTCGAAATCATTCTTGGGAATCAGAAACGCGTTGTCATGGAAGGGCGTCGTCCGGGCCTGCAGCTGACCGGGCTTGACGGCGGCGAGATCCCCATGAACGACTGGGCCATGCAACTCCTGGACGGAATGGCGCCTTTGGCAGAGTTGCTCGATCAGGTCTACAAATTTCAGAAAGGCAGCTACCAGAAAGCCTTGCAGGCCCAGCGGAACAAATTCACCGATCCGGCCGTGACGCCCTCAGCCCAGGTGCTGGCCGCCATTGAAAGCAGCGGCCTGTCATTCAGCGGCTGGGCACTGGAGAACTCCATCGCCCATCGCGACGCCCTCACCCGGAAAAGCCTCAGCCCCGAACTGGAAGCGCGGTTCATGGGTATGGTGGAAGAATCTCTCGCAATGCAGGCAGAAGAAGAACGCCAGCCACAGATCTCCTTTGAAGACTATCTGGCGGCTTACTACCGGCAGTATCAGATTGACTGCCGTTGCTCCAAGGCGATTTAGAGTCTGCCAACACCTACTTTTGCAGGATAAAGCTGTTGAAATACAGGTCGGTCACGCCGTCGACTTTGTCTTCCGTTTTGACGATATTCTGAATTTCCCGCAGAGATTCCCTGCGCAAGGCTTCTTTACCGGATTGGGACGCGATCGTCTCGTCCGACTGCGCAGAAAACAGCATGATCAGGTTGTTGCGGATGTATGGCATGTGATGGCGTATCGAATCTGCAGCCGTCCCGCTCGCTACACGGACACTGAGATCAGCCTTGATATATTTCAGCCGGCCGGGGCCGCCATAGTTAACAACCAGCGGCGGCTTCAGGGGGATATAGATCGGCCCGCTGACGACTCCGTCCGCCGGCGCCCCAGAATCTGCATCATCCGGTGTGCCCTCTTCCACTGCGGCCGGTACCGGCGCCTCGTCCTCGTCTTCAGCGCACAGGGACAGGCCCGGCCACAGAGCCACAAGAAGTACAAATATCCGAATTGAAAACATGATCAAAGGCGCAGTTCCCCGTTTAAAAAAGCATAGTCGAAGGCGCCACTCTCTGCGTTTTTTTGCTTTAATGGCCAGTCCGCCATATGCATTACCACTGGAGTTTCCATGACAGTCCCCTCTGCCCGCATGACTTTTCTGATTATCTTTCTTGGCTGCACCGGTCTGATCCTGACGGGCATTGTGTATTTTCAGAACCACCTCGACCTGTACCCCTGCCCGCTGTGCATCACTCAAAGGATTTTCATCATCGCGGTGGGCGTAACGGCGCTGCTGGCTTTTATCATCAATCCCCAACGCCTCGGGCAGCGGATTTTCGCGGCTCTGGGTATTCTGTTTGCCGTGGTCGGTGGCGGCTTTTCGACCCGGCAACTCTGGTTGCAAAGCCTCCCCGAAGATCAGGTACCGGCGTGCGGACCGGGGGTGGAATACCTGTTAGAAAATTTCCCCCTGCGCGAAGCCCTGTCGGTGTTGTTGCGCGGAGATGGCAACTGTGCCGAAGTCATGTGGACCCTGTTCGGGATCAGCATCCCCGGGTGGACGCTGGTCGCCTTTGCGGGGCTGGCGGGGTTTAATCTCTGGCAATTTTTCCGGCGCTGATCACGCTTGCTCTGCCGCAAGTTATCACTTATCTTGGCCCAACGTGCATCACCGACCCACAGCCAGAGGATTCCGCCATGTTGAAGAATATCCAGTCCGCGCGCGAACGTTGGGGCGGGGTAAGCGAGATAGTTGACCGCTGGTTGCTGGAACGGCAGGGCATGCTCGTCCTGTTCCTCTCGCTGACCGACAAAAATGCAGATCACGAGCCGGGCGAAAAGGAAGCAAATCTGCGGAAGTTCTGTCAGATCGTCGTTGACTATGTTTCCGCCGGGCACTTCGAAGTGTACGAACAGCTGGCTCAGGAGGCGCGGGATCTGGATGATCAACAGAGCCTGCACGAAGCGAGTGAAAAATACCGGACGGTGGACGGCACCACCGAAGAGATTCTCGATTTCAATGACAAATATCAGGAAACTGACGACCTGAGTTCTCTGGAGTCCGACCTGTCACGTCTGGGCGAGTGCCTGGAAACCCGCTTCGAGGCCGAAGACTACATGATCGACGTCCTGCACGTTCGCAATAAAGACAAGGTCAGTTAGGGCCTGACTCGCGGCGAACCGGCGCATGCCGCCGACAGTTCGCCCAGACCCGCGGCAGTGCGCCTTCAATTCTTCCGCAGTCGAAGATGCCTCATTCCATCCAGCTGCGCCTCCCAGCCTGCGGCCACGAACGTTGTAGACACTTCTTCGCAGACAATCGCCGGTCCCTGCAGAATCTGGCCGGTGGCAAGCTCTCCCCGCAACCAGACCTGAACCGGGCCCACGCCTGGCAGCCCCACTGTTTCCACCGGCAGAGCCGCTTGAAAATTGGGCTGTATTTCCTGCGGCTGCAAAGGCGACGGCGCCTCCACCTGTACTCGCACCGTGACAACCTCCACCGGCAATGCCAGCTGATGACCAAATTCCCGCAGATGGGCCTTGTGGAACGCCTGCTCCAGTTGTACCGCAGATTCGGCCATGGGCAAATTCAGGCTGAATGACTGGCCGCCATACCGGCAGTCGAGAGACACCCGCCCAGTGATTTGCGAGGCGGCCGCACCTTCGGCCTCCAGCTCCTGCCGTCCCAGTCGCAGCAGATCGTCGGCGTGCTGGCGGACTTTATCAAATTCGTTTTGCTGGAGCTCCGTGACTACCGAACGCGACAGTTGACGCTGCCGGGGCGCAACAAGCATGCCGTAAGCGGAGAATACCCCCCCGTTGGCCGGAATGATCACGCGATTCATGCCGAGTTCCTCGGCAAGAGCACACACATGCAGCCCGCCGGCGCCGCCGTAACAGCACAATTCAAACTCCCTGGGGTCATGACCTCGTTGCACCGAGATGACCCGCAGCGCTTTGGCCATGTGTTCATTGGCGAGACTAATGATGCCCCGCGCGGTTTCTTCCAGACCCGCACCGAGCTGCTGCGCCACCAGCCCCACAGCGCGGACCGCGGCATCGAGATGCAGAGACATGCGACCGCCGAGAAAAAAATCAGGGCGGAGCAGCCCGAGCACCGCGTTGGCATCGGTGACTGTCGCTTCATCGCCGCCTGAGCCATAACAGGCGGGGCCCGGTTGCGCACCGGCGGAGCGGGGTCCCACATGCAGAAGACCACCCGCATCGACGCAAGCAACCGAACCACCGCCGGCACCGATGGTGTGCAGGTCCACCATGGGAACTGCCACCGGGTAATCGCCCAGTCGGCCCTCCGTCGTCAGCCGGATCGTGCCATCTATCAAGGCCACGTCGGTCGATGTACCGCCCATGTCGAAGGTGATCAGTTTGTCCCGTTCAATCTGACGGCTCAGATACTGGGCCGCAGCAAGCCCGCCCGCCGGCCCCGAAAGCAGGAGGTTGATCGCACGGCGACTGACATGCGAAGCATCCGCCGTTCCTCCGTTGGATTGCATGACCGCCACCGGCGACGGGCTCAGTCGCTCCTGCAGATGCCGCAGATAGGATTCGACCACGGGGCCCAGCCATGCATTCAGCCAGGTGGCAACGCCGCGCTCATATTCCCCCACCTCTGCCAGCACATCGGATGACACACTCACAAACAGACTGTCCGGCAAAGCGGCGGCCAGGCGGCCTTCGTCTTCCGCAGACAACCAGGAGAACAGAAGGTTGATGGCTACGGCGGCGGGTTGAAGCGCTTCTATCCGAGCCACGACCCGCGCAATTTCGGCGTCGTCGAGGGGCTTGACGATTTGCCCCCGGGCATCGCGCCTGCAATCCGCTTCAAGGCAGAGTGCGGGTTCAACCGGCGGCTTCACCGGCGCGGGCTGCAGTGCGTACAGATCCTCGCGGTTCTGTCGGGCGAGCGTCAGCGTGTCCGCGAATCCCAGATTTGTCAGGTAAACGGTCCGAACGCCCTTGCCTTCCAGCGCCGCATTGGTTGCAACCGTACTGCCATGCACGACCACCATCGCGCCCTCGCGGACCCAGCGCGTCAGACCCAGCTCCCCGATTCCCTGCATAATCGCCGCTTCCGGTTCCGACGGGGTGGATAAAACCTTGTGAAATCGAACTCCATCGACTCCGTACCAGAAGAAGTCGGTGAACGTACCGCCCGTGTCGACACCGAGAAAACCTTTTAAACTTCGCATCTGTCCGTACTTATGGGTGAATGTGCCAGCGCCGCATTGTAGCGCCGCAGAACAGGAGGGAGTAGCTTGCCGGAATTACCTGAAGTTGAAACCACACGGCGCGGACTCGCGCC
>CAZJKJ010000112.1:0-5999 GCA_964546435.1 uncultured Cellvibrionaceae bacterium | reverse complement strand
GTGCGTGCGCTGGTTGGTCCTTGGCCGTTGCAAGATGCGTACGAACTTCATCGGATGGAACCTGGCGACCTCGCCGCCCGCCTCGACCTGCGGGGCGAAGAAGCGGCGTGAGGCTCCGGAGCCGACGAAATCGACCAGCAGGCGCACGGCCACGCCGGCACGCGCGCGTTCGGCCAGTGCATCGCGCAAGGCCTGCCCGGTCCTGTCGGGTTCGTAGATGTAGTACTCGAGGTGGACGTGCTGGCGCGCGGCGGCGATGTCGGCCAGCAGCGCCTCGTACTTCGCCGCGCCGTCGACCAGCAGTTCGACCCCGGCCGAAGATGTCGCCGGCAGCCCGGTCGTCGCCTGCGCCATGCGCAGCAGTTCGGCCGCCTCGCCGTCCTCGGCATCGATGCCGGCGTTGCGCATCGCCGCGCGACTGCGACTGCGGCGCAGGCGGTTGCGACGGATCTTCTGCGGTCCGAACACGTGGTAGACCAGGAATCCCAGGTAGGGCAGCAGGGCCAGGCCGAGCAGCCAGCTCAGCGTGGCCACCGGCTCGCGCTTCTGCAGCACGATCCAGCCGCCCAGCAGCACGAGATAGAGCAGCCACCCGCCGACCAGCAGCGGCAGCAGGTGCGGCGTGGCGACCAGGGCGTCCCAGGCCTGCCGGACTGCGTCGAACATGATGGACCCGACCACGACGCCGATCGCGCCGGCGACAGGGTAACGGCCGACCGGGCAGCGCGACGTGCGCGGTGGGCTGGGACATGTCACAGCGCACTGTCCCGTCCGTGTGACAGCCCCCGAGCCGCGTGAGGGCGCGGTTCACGCCGGCGGCGGCGCCGCCACTGCCACACCCGGGAGACGCGTGGCCCCCGCCATGGCCCCGCATCATCCGTGCAAGTGATTGATATATAAGGTAAAAACAGGATGGCACGAGGCGTGCGTTGGTTCCTGCATCACTTCGCGGAGCCTCCGTCATGCGCCATCCAGTCCAGACGACGTGCTGCCTGCTCATGCTGTCGCTGGCGATGGCAGGCACGTCCGTGCAGGCCGCGGGCGCCCGCACCGGCGTCCATCGCGACCACGGCGAGATGGTCCTGCTGCGCACGGTCAGTGCCCGCCCCGCGGTCCGCCCCTCCCCCCCTGGCATCGCCCTGATCGTCGACCCGACCCCCAACCGGCAGCTGCTGCCGACGCTGGCCAGCGGCGAACTCAGTGATGCGGATTTCATGGCGCTCGACACCGGCCAGCAGGTGCAGCCGGGCGTGCGCGCGCCGGGCGCGCTGGCCAGCCCGATGGTGCGCACGCTCGCGGGTCCCGCCGGCATCGGCGTCAATGCGCGCGAGGCGAGCGGCGTGCAGGCGAGCGGAAACCTCGGGGCGGCGGGCGGCCCGCTCGGCGCGGTCGGCAATGCCACGCGCGGCATCGGTGGCCACATCACCGGCGCGCTGTCCCAGCTGCCGTTCGGCCAGCCCGCGAACGGGCGCGGACCGTGAGCGTGCGCACCATCCTGCTGGTGGCCACGGCGCTCGGATGCGCGGCGCCGCCGCTGCATGCGGATGACTACGGCGCGATGCTCGGCTATCTCAGCCAGACGCGGATCGACGGCCAGGTGCTGTCCGGCGCGTCGGGCGCACTCGCGCTCAATGTCGCGGCCGGGGATTTCAACCAGCAGGCCAACCTGCGTGCGATCGCCATCGGCCCGCGCGCGATCGCCGGCGTCGACCTGCGCCAGGCCCGGCGCAACGACATTGCGACCGCCCCCGACGACGCATCGGCGGTCATCGCCGGACAGGCGCTTGCGGGCGCCTCGGGACTGGCAGGCATCAATCAGGCCAGCGGCAGCAGCAACTCCGCGTTCAACGCGGTGTCGCTGGCGCTGGCGCAACAGGGCATACGCGAAACCGACGACGACCGCACGTTGTCGGCGGCGTTCGCGTCGGCGGGGCAACAACACGATTTCGAACGCGGGGGCGCGACGGCAGGTCGTCGCGTGGCGTCCGTCGAGTCCACTGCGTTGCAGGGCTTCGAAGGGGTGTTGCAGCTCAATCAGGTCGCGGGCTCGGGGAACGACACCGGCAACGTCATGACGATGTCGGTCCAGGCGGGACCGTGACCGGACTTCCAGGCAATTCCACGGATATACGAGAGAGAGAAATCACCATGAAGACCACGAAATGGACCGTCCTGGCCCTGGCCGTCAGCGCTGCTGCGGTGGGCACGGCGCACGCGCAGTCGGTGGACTGGCAGATCGTCGACTACGACATCACCGTCGATGACACCCGCAACTACGAAACCAACGTCACCAACACCAATACCGAGGTCAACACGACCGTCAACCAGTCGCTCGACATCGCCCAGAGCCTGACCGAAACGGTGGACATCAGCGTCAGCGATTCGCTCACCCGCGACGTCAACCAGACCGTCGACCAGAGCCTGACCGAGACCATCGACATCAGTGACTCGTTCACCCGCGACGTGAACCAGACGGTCGACCAGAGCCTCACGGAGACCATCGACGTCAGCGATTCGTTCACCCGCGAGGTCAACCAGCAGGTCGACCAGAGCCTCGACGAGGCCTACCGCGTCCGCAGCAACCAGGAGTTCGAGAACATCGAACGCACCGAGGTCGTCAACTCCGACGTCCGCCGCGAGCGCAACGAACACGGCGTGGCGGTGAACCTGGAGAAGGACCTGTCGCTGAGCTCGGACATTTCCTTCTCGGGCGATCCCACGCTCAGCGGTGATATCGAGATCGACTCGGCGGCGATCGCCGTGGTCGACAACCGGCAGACCGTCAGCGGCAACCTCGGCCTCAACGAGGCGCTGGAGAACGATGCGTCGATCGACGGCGACGTCGGCTCGGAGGCCTCCGGCAACCTGCTGTTCAACGTGGCCGCGGGCGACAACAACGTGCAGGACAACGCCGCCGCGCTGTCGGCCGCGGACGCGGGCTTCGCGTTCGGGCTGGCCGATGCCGAGGTGTTCGTCAACCAGAGCGGCAGCGGCAACATCACGATGAACGAGGGCGTGGCCAACTCGGCCGGCCTTGGCGGCGCCGCCTTCTCGGCAGCGACCGGCAACATCGGCGTCAACGTCGCGTCGGGCAACAACAACGCGCAGAAGAACGCGATGTCGGCCTCGGTCGCCACCGCCGCCTATGCCCAGGCCAGCGTCAGCTCCAACCAGGTGTCCTCGGGCAACCTGACCTCCAATGCCGGCAGCTACGAGTCGTTCACCGACAGCGTGGACATCACGCTCAGCGGCACGATGAGCGGCGAGTCGCGGTCGACGGCCACGGGCAGCTATGACGGCACCAGCAGCGGCACGTCCGGATCCACCGGCAATGCCTACCAGCAGTCGAACTTCTACGCCGACATGTGGGAGGGCGAGAGCCACCCGACCGGCCCGGCAATGGGCCATGCCGACTTCGACATCGACAGCCAGGGCGCAGTGGAGAACCCGGGCCGTCCCGGTATCGGCGGACTGGCGTTCGACACCGATTCCGAAGGCGAGTATTCGGGCACGGAGTCGGGTGACCTGGCCTTCCTCGAGCTGGGCGTGATGGAGCTGGAAGCCTCGCTCAGCGGGCAGATCTCCACCACCAACTGGGTCGCGGTGGCGGCTACCAACACCGCCGAGCTGTCTGGCAGCGCCTTCAGCGGCGCCTCGGGCAACATCGGCGTGAACGTGGCGGCGGGTACCGGCAATCTGCAGGCCAACAGCCTGTCGATGGCGGTCGCGCAGCCGGGCGCAGCGGCGCCGCCCCCGGGCGGTGGCGGCGAGTAAGCGCCCGCCAGGTGTGACGCCCGGCCCCCCCTGGCCGGGTTTCCCCGGAAGCCCCGCGCCACCTGCCCCGTGGCGCGGGGCCTCCTTCTTCACGAGGCTCCCCGATGATCCGTCTGCTCGCCGCACTGGCGCTCGCGCTGCTGTTCCTGGTCGTGGCGTCCCGCGCACGGGCGGCCGACGTGCAGGTGCACGGCATCCTGCCCAATGGCGCGGTCATGCCGGTGCGGGTGGAGAGCATGCGCGAAGCGCGCTTCCGCCACATCGTGCGCCAGCACACCGACTACAGCTGCGGCGCCGCCGCACTGGCGACGGTGTTGCGCTACAGCTACCGGCTGGACGTGGACGAGGCCACGGTCATCGAAGGAATGATGGGCCTGGCCGACCCGGAGGTCGTCCAGGCACGCGGCTTCTCGCTGCTGGACATCAAGCGCTACGTGGAATCGCTGGGCATGCGCGGCCGCGGCTATCGCGTCGAGGAAGACCGCCTGCGCGTGCTCCGGGTGCCGGGACTGGTGCTGATGGACGTGCGCGGCTTCCGCCATTTCGTCGTGCTCAAGCAGGTGGTCGGCGACATCGTCGAGATCGCCGATCCCATCCTGGGCAACCGCAGCGTGCCGATGGCCGAGTTTCTCGAATCGTGGCCGTCGCGCGCCATTTTCATCGTCATAGGCAGTGATTTCGATCGCGACACCGTGTTGCTGCAGCCGGTCGCACGGGCGAGCGCGAAGTCCCTGTTCGCGCGCCAGGGACCGGTGACCGATGCCGAACTCCTGGATTTCGGCTTCAGCCACGCGGACCTGTTCTAACGAGGTGTTCCATGACCCGATACACGAGATGGCGGCCGCTGCTGGCGCTGCTGGCATTCGCCGCAGCCGGCCCGGCCTGGGCGACGCCCGACGTGCCGCCCGCGCGGCCCGCGGGCCTGCAGGAGATTCCCGATGCCGAGCTGGGCGCGATGCGCGGGCGCTACATCGTCGGTGACAACCACATCGCCTGGTTCGGCGTGACCATGGTGTCCGACTGGGCCACCGCATCCGGCCAGCGGCTCCAGGGCACGATGACCCTGGGCTTCGACCTGCGCGGCGCGCGGCCGGAGGTGAGCTTCCGCCCCAGCGTCACCATCACCGAGGACGGGCCTGCGCTGGCCGCCGCAGGCGGCGGGCAGGTCGATGCCTCGGGCCTGGCGAACGCCGGCGGCCTGGTGCAGGCGGTGCAGGTTGCCGGCGACGGCAACACGGCGCGCAACGGCCTGAGCCTGCGGATCCGCGACGGCGTGGTGCCGCCGGGCGTCGGCGGCGGCGAAGGCGCGGTCCAGGCCAATGGCGATGGCACGCACGCACGCGCGTCGCTCGACGCGGCGGGCGCTCGCGTGCTGCTGCAGGTCGCGGGCCAGGGCGCGGTCGAGCAATGGATCGATGGCCGCGCGATCGGCCAGAGCATCCGCCTGACCGGAAACGGCCATGCGGCCGGCAACCAGCTGCAACTCGACCTGGTGCGACAGGGGGCACCAGCCACGCAGTCCATCCATCAGAACCTCGTGCAGGCGATCGGCATGAATCGCGCGGGCGGGCTCTGATCCACGCATACCGGTCCACGAATCCACGCGTCGATGCGGGAGGGGGCAATCTTGGAATCGACACCGATCCACGCGCGGCGGCCGCTGGCTGCCGCGCTCGTACTCGCGCTGGCCTGGCCGGCCAGCGGCCTGGCCCAGGACGGCAGCACGCTGGCACCGGCCGATCGCGTGCAGATGCAGCAGCTGATGCAGGAACTGGACGCGCTCAAGCAGAGCTACGCCCGCGAAGTCCGCCGGCTGCGCGAGCTGGACATGCGGATCCAGGCCCTGCAGTCACGCGCGGGGGGCATCGTGCCCCAGGCCGCGCCGGCCCCGCCCGAGTCCGCTCCGCCTGCCGTGGCCGCCGCGCCACCGGACCCGGCGCCTGCGCCCGGGCCGCAGCCCGCCGCCCGCCCGGACGAGGGGTACGCCAGCACCGCCGAAGATGCCCAGCGGGCGCAGGAGGAGCAGTCGCGCAGCGTCGCCGACGTCAAACAGCAGAGCACCGCGCTGTTCAACCGCCGGCTCACGCTCGAGAACGGCATCAGCTACAACCGCTACGACCGCAAGCAGGTCACGCTCAACGGCTTCCTGGCGCTGGACGCGATCTTCCTGGGCAACATCGCCATCGAGAACGTCGAGTCCGACACCCTCAACTACAACTTCGCCG
>CAZJKJ010000111.1:0-6102 GCA_964546435.1 uncultured Cellvibrionaceae bacterium | reverse complement strand
ATCCGGGGTTGCGAATTGAAGGGATCTTGCGCACGATGTACGACCCGCGAATGAGTCTTACCGGGGACGTATCGGCCCAGTTGATGGAATATTTCGGCGACCGGGTGTACCGCACCTGCATTCCGCGCAATGTCCGGCTGGCCGAAGCGCCCAGCTATGGTTTGCCGGTGATCAAGTTCGACAAGCAGTCGAAAGGTGCCCTGGCATACCTGGCGCTGGCTGGTGAAGTGCTGCGCCGCAATGAGTCCAGCAAGGTGACCGCACCCGCCGCGGTGGAACCCTGAACGCACCGGCGGGGGCTTTAGTCCTTTCAAGCGGAATCAATAATGACGCCCTCGTGGCAACCGTAATTCCCACTCCTCAGGATCGATCATGAACAAACCGGTAAAACGTAGAGGGCTGGGGCGCGGACTGGATGCGCTCCTCGGTGGCGGACACAGCAAAAATCCGTCAGACGCGGCCAATCAAGCACTGAATGTCGCAGAGATGCCAGTTGCCGATGCTGGCCCCCAGGATGGCCAGTTGCATCACCTGCCCGTGGAGTTTCTGCAGCGCGGCCGCTACCAGCCGCGCCGGGACATGCAACCGGAGGCGTTGCAGGAGCTGGCGGATTCAATCAGGGCCCAGGGCGTGATGCAGCCCATCGTGGTACGGCCGCTCGGCGAACAGCGTTATGAAATCATTGCCGGCGAGCGCCGCTGGCGAGCCACACAACTGGCGGGACTGGAAACCATACCGGTCATCGTGCGGGATGTCAGCGACGAAGCAGCCATCGCCATGGCGCTGATTGAAAACATCCAGAGAGAGGACCTCAATCCGGTCGAAGAGGCGCTGTCATTGAAGCGTCTGCAGGATGAATTCGGATTGACTCACCAGGAAGTGGCGGACGCCGTCGGCAAATCGAGAACCGCCGTGTCCAACATTCTGCGGCTGCTCAATCTCACCGAAGATGTCCGCATCATGCTCGAACGGGGCGATATCGAGATGGGACATGCGCGTTGCCTGTTGACGTTGCCAGCCGATGCCCAGCGTCTGCTCGCCCGCCGGATAGTCGCCAAAGGCCTCTCGGTCCGGCAGGCCGAAGCCCTGGTGCGCAGTTTTCTCAGCACACCGCCAGAGGGTGAAGAAGCCCGCCCCAATGCCGACATTTTGCATTTGCAGGAAGGATTGTCTGAAAGAATCGGCGTTCCGGTGGAAGTCCAGCACACGGCCAAGGGGTCGGGGCGACTGGTGCTGAAATACAACAGTCTCGACGAACTTGACGGGATCTTGCAGCACATGGGCTACAAAGTGTAGCGATCGCGCGGTTACGCGGTTAGAAATACCGGCTGAGGGTGACCTGGAGTGCAAACTGCTGTTGGCGGGTTTCCGGATGAAAGTAGGTCAGGCCGGTCTGAACGCCATTTTCAGAAAGGTCGGCCAAATCGCTTTTGCGGATGGAGCGGGTGAGATATCGCGGGGTGACGGCGATGCTCCAGTGATCCGGCAGGTATTTCAGGAATTCAATTTCCGCCACAACCGACTGATCCCGACCGGTGTCCATTCGGGCATTGTCCAGAGAGCCGGGAAACCGGATGTCCAGAGTCGAATCAAAACTGGTGGTGAGACGGGTATCCCATTTCACGCGCATGGAACTGTCTTCATAAAGAATCAGATCGGCGCCGACGATGCCGTAAAAGCTTTCCTGTGTTTCGACAAGGCCCTGCATCAACCCGGATGCCCGGATGTCACGCTCCGTGGTGCCACGACCGAACCCGGCGTAGAGCGCTCCGCGTGAATAGCTTCGCCCGATGAGCGCCCGAAAATCTGCGATGTCATAGTGGGTGTTGGTGGCCATTGGCTGGCCCAGCTGGCTCAAGCCTTCATAGTCGACGGCGCTGTTGCTGAAGTTGAAAGACGCGGCGAGATAGACATCATTGGCCCGGCGATAGCCCAGCGTCAGGCTTCCGTACAGCAGGCTTCCGGTTTCGGTGTTGACGACGCGGCCGTCGACCCGTTCAGTAAATTCCACGTCGGCAATTTCCCCGCCCAGACCCACATAGGGGCCGTAAGGCGCGGCATGGCTGGCGACGCCGGTCAGCGAACTGCCGGCAAACGCCACGGACAAGATCAACTTCAAGCGGTATGACACTGTTTCGACTCCATCAAAAAAGGCCCTGAACGGGCCCTTTTCCTACAGCTCCTGAACTTTCTTGATCGATGTGTTGATCAGTTCCGCCCAGGTTCTGGACACCGTGTCGATGATTTCCCCATCGGTGATGGAAAACAGCTGGATCGTCAAGGTGCCGTCGTCTTCAACAGAAACCGTTGCAATTTCACTGTCGCCATAAATGCCGATCGAACCGTCCGTAGGCCAGCCGTAACCTTTGCCGGTCAGGGGTGAAACTGTGCTGAACTCAACCATCGCTTCTTCGCCGTCGACATTGCGTTCAAAGCGGCCGTCAAAGCGGTAGCGGTAATCCTGCGTGTCCAGATCGACGATCTTGATGAAAGAAAACTGTTCTACGCGGTCCGGAACTTCCGGCACGGTGCCACTGTAAAGGGTTGAGGTTCCGGAGTTGGAGGCGATTTCGGTCATGACGACCCGCCCATCTTCGCTACTGGTCTTGTAGCTCAATTCCGAGTCCATGATGTAGGGATAGTACCCTTCCTGCTCGATCACGAGGTTCTCGGCAATGACGGTGGCCGAGAAGTCATACATGTTCGGGGTTGCCAGGTCTGCAATCATGCCCTCGAAATTCACTCGGAAAATGCCATCGAGCCAGGTTGACCCCTGGTCACAATCCTTGAAATCACTGACCACAGATAACTTCAGAACATTATTGAAGTCGATGAAAACGTTGTTATTCGAATTCTCGAGCTTGCCGTTCAGCGAATAGGAGCCACCCGACTGACAGGCGAGAGAATCAAGATTTACCACAACGCCGCTGGCTATATTGATGATGCGGGAACTTTGCGGAACGGTGGTATTGACCGCCCGTTCAACCGCCGTAAGGCTGCTGTCGCTGATCAGCAGTGTCTGCAGCGCCATGGCGGCGACGTTTTCATAGTTATCGGGTGTCAGACTGACGGGGGGCAAGTCGCTGACGCGATCTGTCCCTGAATCTGTCGTGTCCGGAGATTGATAATCGGCGGCGACACCAGCGCCCCCACCGTTGTCGCAGCCACTCAGGCCGATAAGCAGCACGCTCGTGGCTGCCCACATTGAATTCATGACTCGCACTCGATGTTCTCCGTTATTTTGTATTTTCGAGACACACTGGAGTAATACCTGCGCCCTGCTTCATCAAAGCCTGTTCCATACGTACATCAGGTCCTGGATAGACCAGTCAGCTGCATACCCGCGAATTGCTCCGGATCAGTTCTCCCGGCCCGAGACACCCTTTTGAGAAGCGGATCTCGCTAGAGAGGTCCGGGTAGTATATGCACGGTCGTTGGATAAAAAGCGGTAGGGCATCATAAATCTGATGAATCATGGCGCACAATTCGTTTGAATTTGCCCGCCACCGAAGGATTCGGGACTAAAAACAATAAGTTCCATGCAGATTTACCCGCCTGACAGCAGTCACGGCGCCATTGCAGCGTCGATCGCAGTCGGGCGAGGCAGGCTAAACCGGCTGCATCCGTGCAGAGAGGTTCGTCAGGGAGCCGCTTTCAAGAATCGGCTCCAGCCAGAGCGGACGTTGAACGCCCAGGCGGATTCGCCCTTCTCCGACCCCATCGGCTGCAGATGCCGATGGGTCTTGACCACGGAACCCACCGCTTCTTTCTGTTTGTTGTTCACATCCACATAAAACAGATGTTTGCCCGACTCCAGATACTGCCGGAACCGTTGGCGTTCCTGGCTGGGCTTCTGAAACCCGCTCAGGCCTCCTTCCCAGGTACAGAACCCCAACACGATGACACAAAGCGTCCCCACCATTAGCCAGGAGGTTGCAGCCTCGACGCCGAACAGCCAGAATCCGGCAATCAACGCAACCACAATGGCAAGCCCGGTCAGAAAGCCACGGCCCATCGCCGTCACCACATTGGTTCTATGAATGGAAAGCGTATTCACCAGGCCGGCCTTGTCGATTTCGGCATCGGCCAGAGACAGCAGATGCATCTGCAGGGGCGAGATGCCGTAGGCTTTAAGATCATCTTCTACTGCTGCCAGCTCGTCCAGGTCATCGGTAACAAAGTAGTAGCGCTTCATAATCACCTCCGGTTGTTCGTAGAACCTTGATCAACGCCTTGCAGAGTCTGCTCGGACCAAAATCAGGGCTCCCTGGTTTTATACTGTCCTGCCTGAGTCTCAGATTAGTTACCAGCAAGAACCGGCCCGTTTGAGACGTCCTGATTAAAACTGTAGCGGTTAACTGTTGATCCGTCCGCTCTTAATACATATAATCCGTCTCGCTTTGCCCGGGGGGAGCCTGAAGCTTCCGGATTTCCGCGTGGCGAGTGCAGATACAAGCGTCCAGAAGCTATAGCCGATCTCCATATATCCCTGTTGCCAGCATTCAACACAGGCCAGACTCCGCAAGGCGTTTAATGACCTGATTGGCTGACTTTGGGCGGTAAGAAATGATGGCGGAGAATAAGTGTGAGAAGCAGGTTTTCCGGCCTGTCCTGTGGTCACTGTCGATTCAGATGCTGGTTCTGGTTTTATTGAGTGCGCCGTTATCCCTGATTGATCAGCAGTTAATGCGGTCAGCGGCAACAGGGGGGCTGATTGCTATCATCCCCAACGTCTATTTTGTCTTTTATGCGCTCCGCTACCGTGGAGCATCCCAGGCAATATTGATCGCCAGATCCTCCTACCAGGGTTTGATGGGCAAGCTTGCGCTGAACTCGGCAGGATTCGCTCTGGCTTTCGGGCTCGGGTGGGACCTGCACGCATTGACGCTATTTCTCGCGTACGGCGTGATGGTGCTGGTGCAGATAGTGGTGGCTGCGAAACTGAGCAACCGCATAGCAGAGCTGTAAAGAGAGAGCAGGATCTGATCTTTTTGATCAGACCGGTTAACGCGCTGACCATGGTTTCCACAGCATGGTAAAACAGGTCAGCATAAAAAGAATTAACTGATAGTGTTTATCGTTATGGCGAGTGATGCTCCAACATCGATTGAATATATTCAGCACCATTTACAGAATCTTGTCTTAGGCAAGTTGCCCGCCGGCTATGTGCGTGCCGATGGAAGCACAGTTGAAGAGGCCGGCTGGACCTTCGCTCATTCGCCACAAGAGGCGATGGATATGGGATTCTGGTCCTTCAATGTAGATACCCTGGGCTGCGGCATCCTGCTGGGTATCGTTTTCTCTGTGGTCTTCTATTTTGCTGCGCGCAGGGCGACACCGGACCAGCCTACCGGACTGCAAAGCTTTATCGAGCTGGTGGTGGATTTCGTCAACAAGAATGTCAATGACATCTTCTACCACAAGAATTCATTCGTCGGACCCCTGGCGCTAACCATTTTTGGCTGGGTCTTTTTAATGAATTTAATGGATTTGCTGCCAATTGACTGGCTCCCGATGACCGCGGCCTTCATCGCCAGTGATCCTCATCTGTATTTCAAGGTAGTACCTACCACTGATCCCAACGCAACTCTCGGAATGGGCTTCACCGTTTTGCTGTTGATGATTATCTTCAGCATTAAGAACAAGGGATTCATGGGGTTCATCAAGGAATACACGCTGCACCCGTTTCACACCAAAAACATGTTTATAAACATTCTGCTTATGCCGTTTAACCTGGTCCTGGAACTGTCAGCTCTACTGGCGAAGCCGATTGCTTTGGGTTTGCGGTTGTTCGGTAACATGTATGCCGGTGAAGTTATTTTTATTCTTATTGCCCTGATGTATGGCGCCGGCTTGCTGTTTGGCATCTTCGGTGGAGTACTGCAGTGGGCATGGGCAGTGTTTCATATTCTCATCATCACCTTGCAGGCATTCATCTTCATGGTGCTTACCATTGTTTACATGGGCATGGCACACGATGACATGAGTGAAGAGCACTAGTTCTTTGAACGGCTTCCACTGAACGATTTATTAACTTGAAATTACTGATTTAACTTGAAACTACGGAGATAAATGTAATGGCACAAGCACTTGTTTATTTTT
>CAZJKJ010000110.1:0-6203 GCA_964546435.1 uncultured Cellvibrionaceae bacterium | reverse complement strand
GGGGCTGTTCCTCTCCAGCGGCATCATCCGCAACGGCGACTACACCATGGAGCAGATGGTGGAGGTGGCGCGCAGCCTGCGCGAGGACCACCACTTCGCCGGCTACATCCACCTCAAGACCATTCCCGAGGCCTCGCCGGAGCTGCTGCAGAAGGCCGGCCGCTACGCCGACCGGCTGAGCATCAACGTCGAGCTGCCCACCGAGGAAGGCCTGGCGAAGCTGGCGCCGGAGAAGCGCGCCGACGGCATCCGCGGGGCGATGGGCGAGCTGCGCTGGCGCATCGACGAGAACACCGAGGCGCGCAAGGCGGCCCGGGTGGTCAGGACCGGCCCGCGCCGGCGCCTGCCGCGGTTCGCGCCGGCCGGGCAGAGCACGCAGATGATCGTCGGCGCCGATGGCGCGGACGACGGGGTGATCCTGCGCACCAGCAATGCGCTGTACGGCGACTTCCGCATGCGCCGGGTGTACTACTCGGCCTTCAGCCCGATCCCCGACGCCTCGGCCCAGCTGCCGCCGCGCGCCCCGCCGCTGCAGCGCGAGCACCGCCTGTACCAGGCCGACTGGCTGCTGCGCTTCTACGGCTTCGGCGTGGAGGAGATCGTGCCGCCGGCCGCGGCCGACGGGACCGGCGCCAGCATGCTGGACCTGGACATCGACCCCAAGCTGGCCTGGGCGCTGCGCCATCCGCAGCACTTCCCGGTGGACCTCAACACCGCCCCGCGCGAGATGCTGCTGCGGGTGCCGGGCCTGGGCGCGCGCAACGTCGACAAACTGGTGAGCGCGCGCCGGCATGGCCGCCTGCGGCTGGAGGACCTGGGCCGCCTGCGCGCGCCGCTGAAGAAGCTGCTGCCATTCGTCAGCGTGCTGGACCACCACCCGCGGGCGCGCCTGGACGACCCGGTGCGGCTGCGCGCGCAGCTGGCGCCCGCGCCGCGCCAGGCCGACCTGTTCGGATGAGCGGCTGGCGCGCCAGCCTGGAGCTGCCATGGGATCTGGCCGGGTGGCGCACGGCCGCGCGCCGTGCCTGGGCCGCCGGCCTGGCCCCGGAGCAGGTGGACTGGGGCGGCGATGCGCAGCCGGGCCTGTTGCCGTGGCCGTCGCTGGAGGACGCATCGCCGCGGGCGGACGTGCCAGCACTGTCGGTGCCCCCGGGTTTCCTCGACCTGGCCGCGCGGGTGCTGTGCCATCGCGATGCGCAGCGCCATGGGCTGCTGTACCGGATGCTGTGGCGCATCGGCCGCGGCGAGCGCCACCTGCTCGAGCGCAGCACCGATGCCGACGTGGTCCGTGCCCGCGTGCTGGAGAAGGCGGTTCGCCGGGACACCCACAAGATGAAGGCCTTCGTGCGCTTCCGCGCGGTGCCCGGCGAGGAGGAGACCTACATCGCCTGGTTCGAGCCGGAGCACCAGATCGTGGACCGGGTCGCGCCGTTCTTCGCCCGGCGCTTTGCCGGCATGCGCTGGACCATCGTCACCCCGTACCGCAGCGCGCGCTGGGATGGCGCCCGGCTGTGGGCCGGGCCGGGCGGGCAGCGCAGCGACGTGCCGGCCGACGATGCGCATGACGGCCTGTGGCGCACCTACTACGCCAACATCTTCAACCCGGCCCGGCTCAACACCCGGATGATGCGCCAGGAGATGCCGCAGAAATACTGGCACCTGCTGCCGGAGACGCATCTGCTGCCGACCCTGGTACGCGAGGCCGGCGCGCGCGTGCGGGAGATGGCCGAGCGCGCACCGCAGCCGCCGCGCCGGCGCATCCGTCGCGACGTCAGCGGCTGAGCGCTTCGCCGGCCGGTGCCCAGCGGTAGGCCAGCAGGCGGTTGCCGCGCAGCATCGGCACCAGCAGCAGTTGGCGCTGCGGCAGGTACAGGTGGTCGGCGGTGCCGGTGGACAGGGTCAGCAGCGTGGTGGTGCTGCCGTCGGCGGCCACGTGCAGCACGCGGCCGGGGGTGAAGTCGGTGAGCGTCCAGCCGCCGCGGCCGTCGGGCTCGATGCCGTCGATGTGGCCGATCGGGTCGGTGCCGATGCGTCCGGCGCGGCCGTCGGCCAGGTCGAAGGTGCTCAGGTGGCCGGGCTTGCCGGTGCCGGGCACCTCCCAGCTGCCGCCCAGCAGGCGGGCGCCGTCGGCGCGCAGGCCGTTGAAGTGGCCGCTGGCATCCACGTCCACCTGCACCCACGGCGCGAAGGTCCCGCCAGCGAGCCGGTAGATCGTGGCCAGCCGGCGGCTGTACACGTACACGTTGCCGTCCACGTCGGCGGTGCAGTCGTTGAACTGCCCCGGGCCGCCATCGTCGGGCCGGTGGCGGGCGATGAGCTCGCCACGTTCCGGGTCGATCTCCAGCAGCGCGTCGTCGTCGCCGGCGTAGAGCCGGCCGTTGGTCAGGGCCAGGCCCTTGGGGTTTTCCAGGCCTTCGATCCAGCGCAGCTCCACGATGTTGCCGCGCCCGTCCAGCAGGCTGATGAAGCCGTCGCCCGGCGTGGCGCCCTGGCCGAAGCTGCCCATGTTGGAGACGTAGAAGCGGTCGCGCGCGGCGTCGTGCACCACCGACTCCGGCCCGGTGAATCCGGAGGTCTGCCACAGCAGCTGCGGTGCCTGCTGCGTCGCGGCCAGCACCGGCAGCGGCGCGAGCACGGCAAGCGTGGCGGCCACGCGCAGGGTCCAGCGGAGCGAGCGTACGGACATGGTGCCTCCGGCATCGGGTGGTCGGCGCAGGATACCCGCAGCACGCCCGCACGCCCGCACGGCGCATCCGCCACGCCCGGGCCTGCGGCTAGACTGGCGGCCGAAGGCGCGGGAGGGCCGCGGCCATGGTTCGGGGACACATGATGGGGATTGGCAAGGTCTGCCTGGCGCTGTGCCTGGCGTCGCTGACGCTGCCGGCCGCGGCGGGCGAGGACTTCACCTGGCCGGATGGCCGCAGGGCCGCGGTCAGCCTGGCTTATGACGATGCGCTGGAGTCGCAGCTGGACAACGCGGTGCCGGCGCTGCAGCGGCACGGCCTCAAGGCCACGTTCTACATCGTGCCCGGGCGCGAGGGCCTGCAGAACCGGCTGGAGGATTGGCGCGCGCTGGCCGGCATGGGCCACGAGCTGGGCAACCACAGCCTGTCGCATCCGTGCTCCGGGCATGGGCCGGGCCGTGAATGGGTGCAGCCGCTGCACGATCTGGACCGCAAAACCGTGGCCGAGCTCCGCGAGGAGGTGGAACTGGCCGATGTGTTCCTGCGCGCGATGGACGGTCACGAGGGCCCGCGCACCTATACCGCGCCCTGCGGCGACAGCACGGTGTCCGACGGTAACTACGTCCAGGCCGTCGCCGAGCGCTTCGTCGGCATCAAGCTGGTCGGTGGCGACGTGGTGCCGGACATGTGGGCGCTGGATCCGGCCGCCGTGCCGGCGGCGATGCCGACGGAGGTCACCGGCGCGCAGCTGATCGCGCTGGTGGAGGAGGCCGGGCGCAAGGGCACGATGGTGGGGTTCACCTTCCACGGCATCGGCGGCGACTACCTGCCGGTGTCCACCGAGGCGCACGAGGAACTGCTGGCCTTCCTGGCCGCCAATCGCGACCGCTACTGGACCACGACCTTCCTCGAGCAGATGCAGTGGGTGCGTGCGAAACAGGCCGAAGCCGCGGCCAGGTCCGCGAAGCAGGCGGCGCGCTGAGACGCGCCTGGGCAGCGGCGACATCGCCGCTGCCGCACGGTCAGCGGGCCGGACGGTCCGGCGGCAGGCGTTCGTAGTCTTCCGGTACCGCGTGGTTGCGTTCCGGGTCGGTGTCGGGCATGTCCGGCCGCTTCCATTGCGCCTTGTCGTTGCGGTAGCGGTCGGCGGTGTGGGGCTTGTCCTGGTCGGCGGCGGGGCGCCCGTTGCGGGTGGTGTGCTGCTCGGGCGGGGATGTCGGTCGGGTCATCGCGGGCCTCCAGTGGCAGCGCGCGCGCCGGGTTGGCGCGCGCGCCGGTGCATCAGTTGTTGCCCATGGTGTCGGCGGGGTCCGGCGACTTGGGGTTGGTGGTTGGCACCGGGTGCGCCTTGCCGCGCGCGTCCTTCTTCTCACCCGGGACCATGCCGCGCTCCTTGCCCACTTCCATCTCTTCGTCGGTGACGTAGCCGTCGGCGTTGACGTCGTACTTGGCGAAGTCCTCGGCGGTCTTGCGGCCGCCGGCGGTGAACTCGGCCATCGACAGGCGGCCGTCGCCGTCGGTGTCCTTCTTGTCCACCTTGTGGGTGGACGTGGGGGTGTGCGGATCCTGGGCCAGGGCCGTGCCGCAGGCGAAGGTGCCGGCCAGGACCAGGGCGAACAGGGGGGTCGTCTTCATCGGGTTTCCTCCTCGGGGATGGCGCGTGGCGCCGTGTGCGCCATCTGCGCACGCCGCGCGTAACCGCGGCGGCAAGGACAGGACGAGGAAACGTGAAATCGCCGCCTTGCGTTCAGGAGGCCAGTGCCAGCGCGGGCACGGCCTGGTCGCGGGAGGGCAGGGCCGTGGCCGGCTCCTCGCGCCGGGCCCAGACGCTGACCTGCTTCGGCTCGCAGGGCCCGAACGCGCAGCTGGTGGCGGCGTCGGCGGCATCGCGTCCGCGCGCCAGCGGGATCCGGGCCGGGCAGGCGGCGCCAAGGCGCGGGTCGAACGCCTGCCAGCGCCCGTCCACCCAGGCCTCGAACCAGGCGCTGAATCCGGCCACCGCGTGCTCGGCGCCTGCCGGCGGGTAGCCGGTGCAATAGCGCGCGGGGATACCCACCGCGCGGCACAGGGCAATGGCGGCATGGGCGAAGTCGCGGCATACGCCCTGGCCTTCCTGCAGCGCGCGCAGGGCGCCACGGGTGCAGTCGGCGCGGTCCGGGGCGTATTCGAGGATGCGCGCCACGTGGGCGCAGATCGCCTGCACCCGCACCCGGTCCGAGGGCAGCTCGGCAAAGCGCAGGTGGGCGTAGCGCAGCAGCGGGCGGGTCTGGCAGTAGCGGCTCGGCTGCAGGAACAGCTGCACCGCCGCGGGTACGCCATCGGACGGCAGCAGCCCCGGGCGCGGGCGCTCCACCCCGACACGGTCGTCCACCAGCGCGCCGGCATGCAGCACCAGCAGCCCGGCAGGCGCCAGCAGGCGGGTGCAGGTGTTGCCGAAGCTGTCGCGGTAGCGGTGCAGTGGCAGCTGCGGCTCGGTCCACGGCGCATCGGCGGCGATCACCCGGCCGGCATGGCTGTCGTGGATGTCCAGCATCGCCACCATCGGCGTGGGCTGGGAAAAGCGGTAGGTGATCTGGAAGCCCAGCCGGAGCGGCATCGCGGGGCCCTCGGGGGAAGGGGACGCGGGGATTGGGCCGCCTGCGCACGCAAGGGGACGTGAAACGCCCGCTACGGAGGCCGTCGCGTGGTGCGGCTCAGCGGACCGTCACGACCCGGTTGCGGCCATCCTGCTTGGCCCGGTACATGGCGCGATCAGCGCGCTGGAGCAGCTGCTCGCGGCCCTCGCCCAGCTGGCGCACCGCCACCCCGGCGCTGAAGCGCACCTCGATCCGCCGGCCCTCGTGCTCCAGGGGGCGCACAGCCAGCTCGCGCTGCAGGTGCTGCACGAGCGCGGTGGCGTCCTCCAGCCGGGTGCGCGGCAGCAGCAGGACGAACTCCTCGCCGCCGTAGCGGGCGATCGCGTCGCCCTTGCGCAGGCCCCGGCCCAGCACCTGGACCACGTGCCGCAACGCGGCATCGCCGCCGGCGTGGCCATGGGTGCCGTTGAGCCGGCGGAAGCCGTCCAGGTCCAGCAATGCCAGGGCCAGGGGCCAGCCCTCGCGCTCGGCGCTGGCCAGCTGGTCCTGGTACAGCTCCTCGAAGCCGCGCCGGTTGAGTGCGCCGGTGAGCGGGTCGCTGCTGGCCAGCTCGCCGATGTCGCGCAGCTGCGCCTCCAGCTCGCGTACCCGCGCCTCCGAGGCTTCCACGTCCGCGCGCGCGGCCTGCAGCTGCTCCTGCGAGCGCAGCGCCTTGTCCTGCAGGCGCCGGGTGTCGTCGAGCACGTCCTCCAGGCGATGGCCCAGGTCGGCGATGGTGCGCGCCTGCCGGATCGCCGCCATGTGCGCCTGCAGCCGGTCCTGGAACTGGCCGGTGTCGGCGGCCATGCCGTCCAGGCCTTCGACGAAGGACGCCATCATCAGCCGCATCGCGTCGCGCGACTGGGTGATGCCCTCGCGCAGCAGGCCCTGCTGGTAGGCCAGC
>CAZJKJ010000109.1:1609-6976 GCA_964546435.1 uncultured Cellvibrionaceae bacterium | reverse complement strand
CTGCCAGGCTGGTCATGCCCCAGGCGGCCTTGCGCAAGGCCGCGGTGCGCAAATCAAAAAATCCCGCCGTGCGTGCTGCATCAGCGATCTCAATTGAATTGCCCCCTTCCATAATGATTTTCGAAATGGGCGGCGTTATGCGAACCACTTCATACACGCCCACACGTCCTTTGTAGCCATTCACGCACTTGTCACAGCCAACCGGATGAAACAGGTTGATCTCTTCCCGGGGAAGGCCCACATCGAAAAACCCTTCCTCTTTCAGAATGTCGTCCGGTATGTCCTTCGCCTCTTTCTTGCAATGCACACACAGCCGGCGCGCCAGCCGCTGGGCAATAATCAGGCTCACAGTGGTGGCCACGTTGAACGTCGGCACACCCATATTCAATAAGCGGGTCAGGGTTTCCGGGGCACTGTTGGTGTGCAGGGTGGACAACACCAGGTGGCCGGTCTGCGCCGCTTTAATGGCAATGCTGGCGGTATCCAGGTCGCGAATCTCACCCACCATCACCACATCCGGGTCCTGCCGCAGGAAAGAGCGCAGGGCCTCAGCAAAGGTTAGCCCAACTTTTACGTTTACGTTGACCTGGTTAATTCCTTCAAGGTTGATCTCCACCGGATCTTCCGCCGTGGAGATGTTGCGCTCCACCGTATTGAGGATATTCAGGCCGGTATACAGCGATACGGTTTTACCCGAGCCGGTGGGGCCGGTTACCAGAATCATCCCCTGGGGTTGCGCCAGCGCATCCATGAACAGTTTTTTCTGGAAGTCTTCATAACCCAGGGCGTCGATGCCCAGCTTGGCACTGGACGGGTCCAGAATCCGCAACACGATTTTTTCGCCGAACAGAGTCGGCAGGGTGTTCACCCGAAAATCAATGGCGCGGGTTTTGGAGATTTTCATCTTGATGCGCCCGTCCTGGGGCACGCGCCGCTCGGAGATATCCATTTGCGACATAACCTTTAAACGCGCTGCCAGGCGAATGGCGAGGTTGCTGGGCGGTCGCGCCATCTCCTGCAAAATACCGTCTACCCGGTAACGCACCCGGTAGCTTTTTTCATAGGGTTCAAAGTGAATATCCGATGCCCCCATCTTGATGGCATCAAGCAATACTTTATTGACGAAGCGGACAATCGGCGCTTCGTCCACTTCGGAGGTGTCATCCGATTTGTTTTTGCTGCCGCTGTCACTGACCGCTTCAATATCCAGGTCATCCAGCGAATCTTCATCCAGCCCGCCGAGCGCATCTCCCAGGCTTTCTTCTGATGCATTCAAATAGGCATCAATGGCCCGGGACAGTTTGTCCACTTCCACCAGAATCGCTTCGGTGGTGAGGCCGGTGTTGAATTTGATTTCATCCAGCGCATGGAGGTTGGTGGGGTCGGCCACCGCCACAAACAGCCGGTTACCGCGTTTGAATAAAGGCAGGGCTTGATGCTTGGAGACGAGTTTGGCATCCACCAGCTTCGACGGCAGAGCCCCCGCCTGGAGCGTACTCAAATCCAGCACCGGAGTGCCGAATTCATCGGAGGCGGCAATACAGATCTGGTTCGCGCGCAGCGCACCCGACTCCACCAGGGCAAAGGGCAAAGATTTCCCTTCCTTCTGCGCCTTGGATATAGACGCACGGGCGGTTTCTTCATCGAGCAGGCCATCACGCACCAGGCGCCGGGCCAACCCGCTTAATGTCGCGGCAGGATTATTCATATCATCTGGATAGCGTTAAACCACGGGAGTTAATGTCTTCGATTTTAGTCTAGCCGATTGCTGGCGACTTACCGGCTAAATGCTGAGGCTTCGGAGTTTGTCACAGTTTTGGCGGGCCGCCTGCAAGCCATAAGCATCACGGTGTTGCCGTTCCGGTTGACGAAAATTGTCAGTAACTGTCTTTGCGTGGCGTTTTTTCAGGGGAATAAAACGCTGTATCGATAGGGTGATTCATCGGCAAAGCCACGCAACCATTGGGTTTTCCGATACTGGCACAGGCTTTGAATTGTTGGGCATGACGAAGAGTCACCCCCCCAACGAGGAATTTTGAAGTATGAAAAGGCAACAAGGTTTTACATTAATCGAATTAATGATCGTGGTCGCGATCATCGGAATTCTGGCGGCGGTCGCTCTGCCCGCTTATCAGGATTACACCATCCGTGCAAAAGTTTCTGAAGGTTTGACGTTGTCTTCTGCATTGAAGACTGCAATCTCTGAGACTTTCCAGAGTGCCGGTCCACGGTCTATGGCATGTACTGACACCACTTCGTGCGAAGCACTCGGAGCATCGGTAATGGATGCAAACGCTCTGCTGGCCAATAAGAACGTGGAGTCAATAACTAGCCTGGCTACCGGTGGAATCGTGATTGCTTACAAACCGGAAGTTGTACCTGCGGCAAATAATACGCTGGCGATAGAGCCATTCGATAGCACCGGTGCGGCACTTCCATTGAACGACACAACCCGTGCTGGCGAACAAATTGTTTGGAAATGTGGAAGTGTTGCTGCTACATCTACACTTTTGCCAAAATACCGTCCAGCCAATTGTCGATAATAAATAAAGGTAGAAAGGAACCCGGCCGCTAGCCGGGTTTTTTCGTTTAGAGTATCTCCTAATAATTTTAATAATATTTTGGACCTTAAAATAATTTCAAAGATACATTCGGTTGTTCAAAAATTTATTCATTTTACGCCAAAGCTACCATGTCACAATTTTCTTTGTGACCTCTAATTTACGTACTACAAATCTGATCTCGGTAAGGCAGAATTAGCTTCAAATTATCTCGTTGGCATGCCCTTTGTAATCACGAATAGAAATACAAAATTATTTTTCTATTCGGAGAATTTCCGCCATGCAAAGGCATCAAGGTTTTACCCTCATCGAATTAATGATTGTGGTGGCTATTATTGGCATTCTCGCCGCTATGGCGCTGCCTGCGTACCAGAGCTACACCATTCGCGCGCGGGTCTCTGAAGGGCTGGTGTTGTCGTCGGCTTTAAAAACGGCATTGGCGGAGACGTTTCAAAGCCGTGGCCCGGCTGACATGAGCTGTTCCAATGCGACAAATTGCGCCACTCTCGGCGCCACGGTTATGAATGCGACTGCGCTGGCGGGCAACGCGAATGTGCAATCCATTGTGAGCGGCGCTACCGGGGTAATCACTATTACCTTGGAGCCATCGTATCTGCCGGCGGGGCAGAACGTTATCGAAGTAACGCCGGTGGAACCGGACGGGGTGACGCAGATGGATTTGAGTTTGAGTGCGAATGTGGGCGCGCCCATCAACTGGACCTGCGCCCTTAATTCAGGGGCCGATGGCGTGCCGGATCTGTTTCGGCCGGTGAATTGCCGGTAAAGCGGTTACGACCTCGCTCAGGCGGCACTCAGCACCGTAGCAACCGCGCATGATAAGAATGTTCGGCAATGCGTTTGGCGAGCAGGTCGGAGGGGTCGATGAAGTTTTTGTCGAACTGGTGCAGGGGCAGGAGGGGGAGTTCGGCGCAGCCGAGGATGACGTTGTCTGCTTTGATGTCGGAGAGGATGTCTTCGAACAGGTCGATGGTGTTGGGGTGATCGGCGCCGTTGACTTTGATGCTGCGGATCAGGATGTCCATCTCGATGGATGAAGGCACTTCGATATTGAATTTCTTCGCGGCGTTGCGATAGGGCGAGTGGTTGCCGAATTCGAGGACTTTGCTCAACGCCAGCAGCGCCAGGTTGTGGTACTGAGCCATGGCATCTTCGGTGACGGAGATCATGGAGACGAATTCAAAATCCCTGGGCAGCTCCAGAATGCGCTCTTCAAAATAATGCAGCACGTTAGAGGCGATGCAAACGAAATCCACCTTGTCACCCATGATTTGCAGCGCGTGTTGCAGGGATTCCCACAGGACGGAATCATAGGCTTCGATGTCGATGGACAGGCCCAGCTCCGGCACGGAGTGCACCAGAATCTCCGGGGCGCTGAGATCGCCCTGAAAGCGGTAGCCGAACAGGAATTTATTGTGGATAAGGATTTTTCGCCACAGATCGATTCCGGCCTCGGGGCCGGCGCCGGAGATGATGCCGATTTTTCCAGTGGTTTTGACTTTATTCATCATGGATTGGCTTCGTCGCGACCCGACGGTTATACCTCAAAACGGATGGTTCGATATCTGGGTTCCCTGGGTACTCGCCGCCATGACACCTCCTTGACTGGAACCGCGGGGACCACTGACACGCCAGACCCTGTGCTGACCTGATCGGTTACCGGCCAAATTCGCGCCGACAACGATAAGCCATACAGAATGGTCTGTCTACCGGTATTTGGGTGTATGAAAACTACCGGTTCCGACAAGTGATAACCGTAATAAAGAGCAGTCTTTTACGAAGAGAAAACCATATAGGTTTGGATGGACAGGCGAGTTTATCGATTATTTGAACTGGCGCAAACCAAAGATCACGGCATTCCCTTGCCGGTGCATCACTCCTTGATCTAAAACAAATTTTCCTGTCCCGGCCTGCTTGTAATCCTGTGTCACGCATGAGGGTTTCAGGCGGGGCGGGCGCTCAGCTGGCGAGCTGTTGTGAGCGGACCATCTGCTCCACATACCGCCAGGCGCTGCGCGCTTTGGGGCCCGCCGTTGTGTCCTGCATGTTGGATTCAACGGTCAGTCCGTCGAGAATAACCATGATATGAAACGCAAGTTTGTCGGGGGTAACCACACTCAGCTCGCGCAAAATGGTTTCAATCAACCCCGACAGCCAAGCCTTGTGCTGCCGCGAAATCACCCGCGCCCGGGACTGCTGACCGGGGAATTCCTCCGATGCCTTGATAAACATGCACCCATGAAATTCCGGGTGTGCAAACCACAATTCATACCAGTCGAATATCGCTTTGAGCTTGCGCAAGGGCGCCCGTCGCTGATTAACGGAGGACAATATTCCTTCGCGCAACTCCTGATCGCGCTTGAGTAATACGCTTTCAATCAGAAAATCTTTGGACGGGAAATATTTATAGAAGGTCATCTTGGCCACATTGGATCGGGCGATAATGGAATCCACCCCGACCGCATGATAGCCGTACATCGAAAACAGATCCGTCGCAGCCCGCAGCACCGCTTCTTTTTTGCTGTTCATTAAAGTATCCCGTTCCTCGTCGATCTAATAATAATTATGCCCTGCAATCGCCACGCTTTTGCCAGTGAAAGAGTGCTGTGTAATGTAATGCGTTTCGGTCCGTTCCTCAACCGCAGGCTTATATACGTCCATTCGGGGCGGACGAACGGCCATGATTGCGCTGTTGGGGAAGTGCCAGAGGGGTGCCGGCGTCGTAACCATTGTCGTGCTGGTTGTTGAGCGATTGCAAAGGACGGTCCGTGCAAATCGAGATGGCCGC
>CAZJKJ010000109.1:0-1509 GCA_964546435.1 uncultured Cellvibrionaceae bacterium | reverse complement strand
CGTGCTGGTTGTTGAGCGATTGCAAAGGACGGTCCGTGCAAATCGAGATGGCCGCCTGCGCACCGGCAGACCGGCCTGGAAGTTTCAGCACCCGGTACCAGGACCGTCGGGCACGCCGGGTAAAAGCCGGGCCCATCCTAGCCTCTCTTTATAACCTGTTTGATCACGATTCCACGTTGCTATAACGGGATCTCAGGGTTCAAGCTTCCATGGAGATTGAATTTTGTGGACGATTTCTCATTGCAGGCATGAGGGAGCCCCTGTGAACCTGCTCCGACTACTCTGAAAGTAGAGCCACGTCAAACTCTGGGAAATCCCCGTTGCGGCTTGTCGCAATCTGCGCCACGACCTGCCGAGTGGTAAAGATTGACGGGGGATCGAAGTGTAGAATAGTATTTTGTACAGACTCGTCTGTCCGCCAAAAACGTGGCCCATAGTCGCAGTTGGTCAACGGTGAACTTTCAGGAAAAACAAAAAATACTTGGCACTGGAACGGAGGTCCAAAGTATGGAACCACAAAGCATTTCCATAGATAACCCAAGGTCGCAGGCAATCGCCGCAATGAAACGCAGCGTCCCGCCGGAAGTCTGGAACCGGAACAATCAGTTCTCTCAATCCCTTAAATCCGAGATCCAAAATCACCCGCTTTCCCGCCACCCCGTCCTCGCGGAATTGAACAGCGGCGCCATCAGTCTCGATGCATTGCGTTCAATCCACCTGGAATATCGCCACGCGATTGTGCAGATTTTTACCGATGCCCTGACCATGGCCCAGTTCCAGTCCCGACAACTGGAACCGCGCCTGGCACCGGGCACGAAAATAATTCCGAGGTTTTTGTTAACGCTGAATATTCTGGACGAATTCGGCTTTCAACCGGGGCGGGATGATCACGAGTATTACCGCGGTAACCCGGCCTTTGCCCACTATCCGCTTTTCGAAGAATTGCTCACCAATCTCGGCATCGATCAGCAAGCGCGCGCGGCTTACACCCCCACACCGTTTGCAAAAAACCTCAACCAGTTTCTGGAAAACTCCTTCACGGATTACACCAGTCTGGTGATGCTGCTGGCCATTGCCGAAGTCCAGGTCATACTCTTCAGCCCCGCCTTGCGCAAAGCCACTCAGCTCACTGGAATCAACGTGGATGAAGGTTATTATTTCGTGCACGGCACCAACTCGGACGAATTCACCAACGCCTTTGACGACGACCACGAAGACGACCTCTGGCACGCCCTCAACCAGGCCTGCGTCCCCGAAGACTACGAACGCCTCCAGCAAACCGCCATCGCCTATATGGATTTGTGGCAGGAGTTTTGGAGCCATCAGCGGGAGATAGAGAGCCATCAGCGTGAGAGTAACGGCACCCAGGTCAATCTAAAAAATCAGCGCCGCGAAATTAATACAGATCCAGAAGTCAACGACCCGCAGCAGGATCTGAAAATCTACCAGCAATAAGCGGACTATAGGGGCTTATTAGAAACCGTCTGTCAAATCAGGGCGCGATGAATC
>CAZJKJ010000108.1:0-7453 GCA_964546435.1 uncultured Cellvibrionaceae bacterium | reverse complement strand
ATATCTATCATTTCATCGGCAAGGACATCATCAATTTCCACGCGCTCTTCTGGCCTTCCATGCTCAAAAGCGCCAACTACAAAACGCCCACCCAGGTGCATGCCCACGGTTTTCTGACCGTCAACGGCAAGAAAATGTCGAAATCCCGGGGCACATTCATCAATGCTCGCACCTACCTTGAGCATCTGAACCCCGAGTATCTGCGCTATTACTATGCGACCAAGCTCGGGTCGGGGATCGAAGATCTGGATCTGAGCTTCGAGGATTTCGTCAGCCGGGTGAACTCTGATCTGGTGGGCAAGGTGGTCAATATCGCCAGCCGCTCGGCCCGCTTTATCCAGCAAGGCGGTGGCGTGCTGGGCAGCCAGGTGCACGAGCCGGTGCTCTGGCAGGTTTTTACCGATGCCAGTGAAGCCATTGCCCAGCTCTACCAGCAGCGCGAATTCGCCCGTGCCATGCGCGACATCATGGCGCTGGCTGATCAGGCGAACGAATACATCGCCGCCCAGGCGCCCTGGACCATGGCCAAACAGCCGGGCCGGGAGCAGGAAGTGCTGGCTGTATGTACCCAGGCCATCAACCTGTTTGCCTTGCTGATGACCTGGCTGAAACCGGTTCTGCCTAAAACGGCGGAAGCGGCGGAAGCGTTTCTCGGTGTGACGCTGGACTGGTCCCGCGCCCCTGAGTTTCTCAGCGAACACCCCCTCAATGCCTTCGTGCCCCTGATGACGAGAGTCGATATGAAAGACGTTGACGCCATGGTCGAAGCCAGCAAGGAATCCCTGGCCCCGCAACAATCGCAACAACAACCACAACAACAGCAACCCGAGGGCTGGCTGGCGCAAGAGCCGGTCCAGGCGGAGATCGAGTATCCGGATTTTGCCAAAGTCGATCTCCGGATCGCCCGCATCGCGCAGGCCGAACGGGTCGAAGGGGCAGACAAGTTGCTGCGTCTGACCCTGGATCTCGGCGGCGAAACCCGCAACGTATTTGCCGGCATCAAATCCGCTTACGAGCCCGAGGCACTGGTCGGGCGGCTCACCGTCATGGTCGCCAATCTGAAACCGCGCAAGATGAAGTTCGGCATGTCGGAGGGAATGGTGCTTGCGGCCGGGCCGGGCGGCAAGGAAATCTTCATTCTGGAGCCGGATGCCGGCGCGCAACCCGGCATGCGGGTCATGTAGACGGGCTCCTAATCGGAACAGTCGATAGATATTATCTGCATTTTCCGGTTCCGCCGTTAAGAGTCATAGGGTTAACTGAGCGCCCGCCGGTTGGCATCCAACCGGTTTAACGCCTGCGGATGCGGTAACCGGCGCGGTGACGACGCCAGCGATTGACAACCATTGGTTGTACCGGCAAGTGCAGACAGAACGCGGCGAACGGTCGTCGCTTGCAGTAATCGCGACCTCGAAATGTCGCGCCTCCCAGAGCCACGGGGTCTATGGACTTTTTCATTATTTTGATCAGCACCGTGCTGGTGAATAACTTCGTACTGGTGCAGTTCCTCGGGTTGTGCCCGTTCATGGGCGTATCCAACAAACTCGAATCCGCCATCGGCATGAGCGCGGCGACAACGTTCGTGCTTACTTTGGCCAGTATCTGCAGTTTCATGGTGTTCAACTGGATCCTGATTCCGCTCAACCTGGATTTTCTGCGCACCATTTCTTTTATTCTGGTCATCGCCGCGGTCGTCCAGTTCGCCAAGATGTTTATCGAGAAAACCAGCCCGCTGCTCTATCGGGTGCTCGGCGTGTTCCTGCCCCTGATCACCACCAATTGCGCCGTGCTGGGTGTGGCTTTGCAGAACACCAACAAGGCGCTCGGCTTCACTCATTCGGCGCTCTACGGGTTTGGTGCGGGCCTGGGTTTCAGCATGGTGCTGATCCTGTTTTCCGCCATGCGTGAGCGCCTGGCCGTTGCGGATGTGCCCTTGCCGTTTCGCGGCGCGGCGGTAGGGATGATTACGGCGGGGTTGATGTCTCTGGCATTTATGGGCTTTGCAGGTCTGGTGTAACCATGTTGATGTTGCTTGTCGAATACCCGGTTATTAGCGCCCTGCTGGCCCTTGGTGGCATGGCGGCGCTGTTCGGTGCCATCCTGGGGTTTGCGGCGGTGCGTTTCCGGGTGGAAGGCGATCCGCTGGTCGAGCAGATTGATGAAATCCTGCCTCAGACCCAGTGTGGCCAGTGCGGCTATCCCGGTTGCCGACCTTACGCCCAGGCCATCGCCACAGGCGATGCCATCAATAAGTGCCCGCCGGGTGGCCAGGCCACCATCAACCAGCTGGCGGACTTGATGGGCGTAGAGGCGCCAAGTCTGGATGTTGAAGACGGTGCCGACGGCGACGTCAAACAGGTTGCCTTCATCCGGGAAGACGAATGTATTGGCTGCACCAAGTGCCTGCAGGCCTGCCCGGTGGATGCCATCGTCGGTGCTGCCAAACAGATGCACACCGTCATTGCTTCCGAATGCACAGGCTGCGATCTGTGCGTCGAGCCTTGCCCCGTCGATTGCATCGACATGCTGCCGGTGAAGACCGACGTCAAGTACTGGGCCTGGGACATGCCGCGACCGGCCCATGGCGGCCATATTATTGCTTCCGACCGCTCGCCGGACCGAGGTCGTGCCGCATGAGAAAAATCTGGGATATCCCCGGCGGCATCCATCCGCCGGAAAACAAGTTGCAGTCCGTGCAGCGCCCCATCATCGACCTGCCCCTGTTCAGCGAGTACGTCCTGCCCGTCGGCCAGCATATCGGCACGCCGGCGCTGCCGGTGGTGGTGGAAGGTGACCATGTCCTCAAAGGCCAGGTGATTGCGGATGCCCAGGGTATTTTCAGCGCGGCTGTTCATGCGCCCACCTCCGGCACGGTCAGCCGTATTGGCGATCATGTCGTGGCCCATCCGTCGGGTCTGCCCCAGCTGTGCATCACCGTCACCGCCGATGGCGAAGACCGGTGGACCGAACTGACGCCGTGTGAAGATCCTGAAACACTCGATCATGCCACCCTGGTTGAACGCATCCGCCAGGCCGGTTTGGCCGGCATGGGTGGCGCCGGGTTTCCCACGGCGGTCAAACTCAATCCACGCTCTACCGACAAGATCCGCACCCTGATACTCAACGGAACCGAGTGCGAGCCTTATATCACCGCCGATGACATGCTGATGCGCGAAGGTGCCGACGGCATCGTGGCCGGTGCCTTGCTGCTGGCCCGCATGGCGGGGTCGCCGGAAGAAATCCTTATCGGTGTCGAAGACAACAAGCCGGAAGCCATTGCCACCTTGCAAAAGGCTGCGGCGGGAACCCGCGTTGAAGTGGTCGTGTTCCCCACCAAATACCCCTCTGGCGGCGAAAAGCAGCTTATCCAGATACTCACGGGCGTGGAATTACCCAGCGGTAAACTGCCCGCCCATATCGGTGTGCTGGTGCAGAACGTCGGTACGGCCTATGCCGCCTGGCGCGCAGTCCGGTTTGGCGAGCCCCTGATCGAACGGATCACCACCGTCGTCGGCGAGGCGATCACCAACCCCGGCAACGTGCGGGCCCGCATCGGCACGCCGATCCGGCAAATCCTCGCGCATTGCGGCCTGGAGACAGCCCAGGCCGCGCGTCTGATCATCGGCGGCCCGATGATGGGCATCGCGATCGAAGATCCGGACATTCCAGTTGTAAAAACCACCAACTGTCTGCTGGTGCCCAGTCATGCCGAAATGCCGGAAGCGCCCCCCGCGCAACCGTGTATCCGCTGCGGCTTGTGTGCCGAGGTCTGCCCGGCGCGGCTGCTGCCCCAGCAGCTCTACTGGTACGCCCAGGCCCAGGATTCGGCGAAACTGTTGAGCCACAATCTGTTCGACTGCATTGAATGCGGTGCCTGTTCCTATACCTGTCCCAGCGCCCTCCCCCTGGTGCAGTATTATCGGGCCGCCAAGGGCGCCATTCGCCAGCAGGAGGCGGACAAACAAAAGGCGGATCGGGCCCGGCAACGCTTTGAGCAGCGGCAAACCCGCATAGAGCGCGCCGAACAGGAGAAGGAACAGAAGCGTCTCGCCCGCAAAAAGGCTGCCGAACAGGCTCGGGAGAAGCTGACGCAAACGTCCGGTGAGGCGGCACCCACCGTCGTTTCACCGCCAGTCGCCCCCCAGGCGGCGGCTGATGAACGCAGCAAACTGGAGCGGGCACTCACCAGCGCCACCCTCCGGGTCGAGCATGTTCAAAAGCAGCTGACGGAGGCGGTCGATGCCGCGCAGAAAGAAAAACTGTCGGCAACTCTCAAGCAGGCGGAACTGAATCAGCACAATGCCCGGCAGAAGCTGAATGCACTGGCTTCTGCCGGCCCGGTAGCGCATCCGCTGCTGGACAAGATGGCCCTGTCCCCGCTCCAGGCACAGGAGCAATCTATTGCAACCCTGGAAAAGCGCCTGGCCGTGGCGGAGGAAAAGTACGTTCAGGCTCGGGAGGCCGCCGCCCCCACTCAGGATGCGCTCGCCAAGGGGGTCGAAAAGCTCCGCGGTAAGCTGGAGGAGGCGCGTCACGAACTGGAGCGGCTGGCCGGAACACCGGCTGCCGATGCTGAGCCAATCGATACCGAAGCGAAAGCAGCCGCCAGTGAAGCGATCATCCGGGCACAACGCAATGCCGCCAGACGGGCCGCCGCCTCGCCCCTGGAGAAACAGCAAACCCTGGTGGAATCCCTGACGACCCGTCTGGAAAAGGCGCGCGCGAAACTGGCCGATGCCGAGCAGTCCGGCAGTGATCAGCGCGAAGCCTATGCCCTGAGCGTCGCCACCCTGGAAGGCAAGCTGCAGGACGCGCGGGACGGGCTGGAGCGCCTTGCCAGAGAGCCACAATCATGATCGGTGCACGTCACATCGCCCTCACAAGTAACCCACCTTTATGACATTCATCCGGGTCACCTCACCCCATACGCGCGCGACGACCACCACCGGCCGGATGATGCGGCAGGTCTGTCTGGCGGCCGTGCCCGGCATACTCGCCCTGACGGCGTGCTTCGGCGTCGGTGTGCTGTTCAACATACTGCTGGCGGTGATCTGCGCCCTGGGTTTCGAAGCCGCCGTCCTGAAATTGCGACGTCGCAACATCGTCTTTTATCTGCGCGACGGCAGCGCGCTGGTCACCGCAATATTGCTGGGTATCGCCTTACCGCCTTACTGTCCGTGGTGGCTGGTGGTGGTCGGCATCTTCTTTGCGATCGTCGTGGCGAAACAGCTCTACGGCGGTCTCGGCTACAACCCCTTCAATCCGGCGATGGTCGGATATGTGGTGCTGCTGATTTCCTTCCCGCTGGAGATGTCCCAGTGGGCAGCGCCAGCCGGTGCCCTGGCGGACGGGCAAAGTCTGTTGTCCCTGACAGACGCCTGGCAAAAATTCCTCGGCGACCGCACCATTGACAGCTTCACCGCCGCCACGCCTCTGGATGCGCTGAAACAGAACACGGGCCAGACACTCGCGGACCTTTATGGGACGGACCCGACTCTGGCCAATGGCCGCTGGGCCGGTGCCGGCTGGGAATGGGCCAGTCTGGCTTTTCTCGGTGGCGGCATTTTCCTGCTCTACAAACGCGTGTTCACCTGGCACGCCCCCGTCGCCATGCTGGCCACTCTGGGTGTGTTCGCCACGGCTTTTTATGACGGCGGCAGCTCCAACAGCGCCGGCTCTCCTGTCTTTCACTGGCTCTCCGGTGCCACCATGTTCGGCGCCTTTTTCATAGTGACAGATCCGGTGACTTCCGCGGTGAGCACCAGGGGGCGCCTGATCTATGGCGCCACCATCGGCGCGCTGGTGTTCCTGATCCGGGTGTGGGGCAATTATCCCGACGCGGTCGCCTTCGCCGTGTTGCTGATGAATTTCGCCGCCCCCTTCATTGACTATTACACCGTGCCCCGCACTTACGGCCATGAGCGCGCCGAACGCGCCACCAAAGCGAAGGATTCCTGACATGCTCGGCGCATCGATTCGACGCAACAGTCTGATCCTCGCCCTGTTCGCCCTGGCAACGGCGGGGCTGATCGCGCTGATTTTTCAAAGTACCCAGGCGCGCATTGCAGATGCCCGGTACCGGGCGGCGCAACGGGCACTGCTGGAGATCGTCCCCCGTGAGCACCACGACAACGACATGCTGGCCGACACCATTGAACTGGATGCTGACCAGCAACGCGCCCTGGGACTCCGAACTGCCGCCAGCATTCATGTGGCCCGCAAGAACGGTGAAGTAGTAGCCTTTATCGTGCCCGCCACGGCACCGGACGGTTACAGCGGTGATATCCAGCTGATCATCGGCGTCAATCTCGACGGCTCCATTTCCGGCGTGCGGGTCCTTAACCACCGCGAGACGCCCGGCCTGGGGGACAAGCTGGAACTCAGCAAGACCCCCTGGATCCTGTCATTCGATGGCAAATCCCTGGGCAGCCCCCCCGCCTCCGCCTGGGCGGTCAAAAAGGATGGTGGCGAGTTCGATCAATTCACCGGCGCCACCATTACGCCGCGAGCCGTGGTCGGACGGGTGAAAGCCACGCTGGAATATCTGCAAAACAACCGGGACACCCTCCTGGCTGCCGCAACCCAAAACGAGACGCCCGCCCCATGACGACCCCTGCTTACCATGAAATTGCCCAGAACGGCTTATGGAATAACAACCCGGCACTGGTGCAGTTGCTCGGCCTGTGCCCCTTGCTGGCGGTCAGCGGCTCGGTGGTCAACGCACTCGGCCTGGGTTTGGCCACCATGCTGGTACTCGCCGGGTCCAACATGGCGGTGTCGATGATTCGGAGCGCGGTCAGCGACGCTGTACGCCTGCCGGCCTTTGTCATGATCATTGCCGCTTTCACGACCTGTACCGAATTGCTCATGCAGGCATTCACCTTCGAGCTGTACCAGATACTGGGCATATTCATCCCGCTGATCGTGACCAACTGCGTCATCCTCGGGCGCGCCGATGGATTCGCGAGCAAACACGGCATACTGCCTGCCACCTTCGACGGATTCATGATGGGTACCGGTTTTATGCTGGTGCTGGTAGTCATTGGTGCGATTCGCGAATTGATCGGCACCGGCACACTGATGGCGAACATGCATTTATTGCTCGGCGATTTTGCCACCGCCTGGCGTCTGGATGTCTTCGGGGAAAATTATCGCGGCTTTCTGGTCGCCGTCCTGCCGCCCGGTGCCTTTCTGGTGGCAGGCATGCTGATCGCGCTGAAGAACATCATCGATCACCGCAACCAGTTGCGGCAGCAGGCCCGCAAAACCGCCGGGCCGAAAACACCCCGGCGCGTGCGGACCACCGGGCAGATTGCTTAGGCCGCCTCCGGAACGAACGTCTGTCAGAAATGTGTCCCCGCGCTCGTCGCCTGCGTGTGTGGACGACTGTGGATCCGGCGACTTCGCGCAGGATGACATGAGTGGGGAGCACAGGGTGACATGAGCGGGGAGC
>CAZJKJ010000107.1:0-7615 GCA_964546435.1 uncultured Cellvibrionaceae bacterium | reverse complement strand
GATATCCGCGAAGCGGTGATGGAAGAAATCATCAAGCCGGTGCTGCCAGCCGAATGGTTGCACGCAGATACCCGTTACCACATCAATCCCACCGGCCTATTTGTCATCGGCGGTCCCGTGGGTGACTGCGGTCTGACCGGGCGCAAGATCATCGTCGATACCTATGGCGGCATGGCGCGTCACGGCGGCGGTGCGTTTTCCGGCAAGGACCCGTCCAAGGTAGACCGTTCGGCCGCCTATGCGGGCCGCTACGTGGCGAAGAACATTGTCGCCGCCGGCCTCGCAGACCGCTGCGAAATCCAGGTTTCCTATGCCATTGGCGTGGCGGAACCCACCTCGATTTCAATCAACACCTTCGGCACCGGCGCGATCAGCGACTCGCAGATTGCGGCGCTGGTGCGCGAACATTTCGACCTGCGCCCTCGCGGCCTCATCGACATGCTGGACCTGCTGCGACCGATCTACCGGGCCACCGCCGCTTACGGCCACTTCGGGCGGGAGCTGGATGAATTTACCTGGGAACGCACGGATAAAGCCGAAGCCCTTGCGGCTGCACTTTGAACCTATTGGAGACACAAGCCATGACTGCCAACTTTACCGCTTCGCCCCCTACCGTTTCGACCGCGAGTGACACTGCGTTCACTGACTTTAAAGTCGCCGATATCAACCTCGCCGCCTGGGGTCGCAAGGAAATCCAGATCGCCGAGGGCGAAATGCCCGCGCTTATGGCCCTGCGGGAGAAATACCGCGAATCCCTGCCTCTGCGCGGAGCCAGAATCATGGGCTGCATCCACATGACCATCCAGACCGCCGTGTTGATTGAGACTTTGATCGAGCTCGGCGCGGACGTGCGCTGGTCATCCTGCAATATCTTTTCGACTCAAGATCACGCCGCTGCGGCCATTGCCGCCGCCGGTATCCCGGTATTTGCCTGGAAAGGTGAAACTGAAGAAGAATTCTGGTGGTGTATCGAGCAGACCATCGTCAAAGATGGCAAGCCGTGGGACGCTAACATGATTCTCGATGACGGTGGCGATCTCACCCAGCTGGTGCACGACAAACACCACGCCATGCTGGATCACATCCACGGCATCTCCGAAGAAACCACGACCGGCGTGCACCGCCTGCAGGAAATGATGACCAGGGGCACCCTGCGAGTGCCGGCCATCAACGTTAACGACGCGGTGACCAAATCCAAGAACGACAATAAATACGGCTGTCGCCACAGCCTGAGCGATGCCATCAAGCGAGGCACGGATCACCTGCTTTCAGGCAAGAAAGCCCTGGTCATCGGCTATGGCGATGTGGGTAAGGGCTCGGCGGCGTCCTTGCGGCAGGAAGGCATGATCGTCCGGATTTCTGAAATCGATCCCATCTGTGCCATGCAGGCCTGCATGGACGGCTTCGAAGTGGTGTCACCCTACCGGAACGGGCAGAACACCGGGACGGTCGCTGACATCGATCGGGATCTGCTGGGCAAAACCGACATCCTGGTCACCACCACCGGCAATATCAATGTCTGCGATGCGGCAATGCTGCAATGTCTCAAGAAAGGCGCGGTCGTGTGCAATATCGGTCATTTCGATAACGAAATCGACACGCAGTTCATGCGCAGCAAATGGGAGTGGGAAGAAGTCAAACCCCAGGTCCACAAGGTGTACCGGGACAAGGCAAGCAATGATCATCTGATCCTGCTGTCCGAAGGCCGCCTGGTGAATCTGGGCAATGCCACCGGCCACCCGTCACGCATCATGGATGGCTCCTTTGCCAATCAGGTACTGGCACAGATCCACCTGTTCGAGGCGGGATTTGCCAATCTGAGTGACGCGGACAAAGCCGGCAAACTGTCGGTGCAGGTGCTGCCGAAAAAACTCGACGAAGAAGTGGCCCGGGCCATGGTGGAAGGCTTTGGAGGCGTACTCACCCGCCTGACACCCGAGCAGGCGCAATACATCCATGTGGATGTTGAAGGGCCATTCAAACCGGAAACTTACAAGTACTGATGGAAAAACAGGAATCTGCTCATGTCCCAGAACATCCGCCTGAGTTTTGAATTCTTTCCGCCCAAGACTGCCGCCGGGCGCGAAAAACTGACCGACGTCCGCGCGGCCTTAAGTGCGTTAGCGCCAGAGTTTTTTTCGGTCACCTACGGCGCCGGCGGATCGACCCGCGACACCACCAAAAATGTCGTGCACAGCATCAAACAGACCGGAGCCAGTGTGGCGCCGCACCTGTCGTTCGGGGGTGACGATGAAGAGATGCTGCTGGGCCTGCTGCGGGACTATCAGGCGATGGGCATCGACCGGATCGTCGCATTGCGGGGGGATCTGCCCTCCGGCATGGGTGGCTCCCAGCAGATGGTTTATGCAAACGAGCTGGTGGCATTTATCCGCCGCCATTTCGGGCAAACCTTCAAGCTGGAAGTGGCCGCTTATCCGGAAATTCACCCGGAAGCCCGCAGCTACCAGGATGATATCCGGTACCTGAAAGGCAAATTCGATGCGGGCGCCGACGCGGCCATTACCCAGTATTTCTATAATCCGGACGCCTACTTCTACTTTATGGAACAGTGTCAGGCAATGGGCATCGACCAGCCGGTTTACCCGGGAATCATGCCCATCACCAATTACCGCAACCTGGCCCGCTTCAGCGACAACTGCGGCGCGGAGATTCCCCGGTGGATTCGCAAACGCCTGGAAGGGTACAACGACGATACCGCGAGCATCGGCGCCTTCGGGCTCGATCTGGTAACCGAGCTGTGCGAAACCCTGCTGGATAACGGCGTCCCCGGCCTGCATTTCTACACCATGAACCATGTCGAGCCCACCGCCGCCATCGTCAAGAATCTGGGACTGGACTGAGGCCGGCGTGCGTATCCCCCGTCTTTACCTCAACCCACCGCTACTCGCCCACGGCGAAATCCAGCTGGACGAGGCCAGAAGTCACTACTTGAGTCGGGTGCTGCGGCTCGAACCTGGCCGGCCTTTGACCGTCTTCGACGGTGAGGGTCAGGAAGCCGGCGCTGTGGTGCACCTCGCCGGCAAGAAGAGCGTAACCCTCCGGATTGACGCGGACATACGGCAGGTGGAGCGCGAGTCGCCACTGCCCACCCATCTGGCCGTGGGGATCTCCCGGGGCGAGCGCATGGATTTCGTATTGCAAAAGGCGACGGAACTGGGGGTGACGCAGATTACCCCCCTATGGACAGAGCGCACTGAAGTGAAACTCAAGGGCGAACGCCTGCAAAAAAAGCAGGCGCACTGGCAGCAAATCATCATCAGCGCCTGCGAACAATGTCAGCGCAACCGCCTGCCGCGTCTGGAGCCCGCCACCGACCTGCATGACTTTCTGACTACAGGCAAGCAGCCCGGTCTCGCCCTGATATTGCATCATCGCAGTGCCCAGACCTTGAAACAGCTGACACCACCGACCGCAGTTACCTTGCTGATCGGCCCCGAAGGCGGATTGGCCGATACCGAGATCCAGCGGGCACTCGATCAGCAGTTTTTGCCTCTGACTCTCGGCCCACGGGTGTTGCGCACGGAAACCGCACCCATCGCCGCCTTGAGTGCCGTGCAGCTCTTGTGGGGCGATCTGGGTTGATGGCTCAGTCCAGGCGCTATTTCCCAAGCATGGTCAGCGGTAGCGGCCAGCGCAGTCCCAAGGCAACCGCAACTATGAGGTGGCTCCTGCAGACGGCATCCAGCGGTGAAAATGCTGGAAGATCAGAAATTTGACCTCGGAGGCCAATTAACGGGAATCTCCACCACAGGAGGCCAACGAGCCAGATGAATGTTCGCCGGCCAAAAGCGGCGGCAAATAGATCCATGCGGGCGAATTGCGCAAAAACTACCTGTTATACTGTTGTCCTTTTTTCCGCCCGCGCAGGACCTTGAAGTGACCGACATTCCCACCGACGACTATGTAAACTGGTTTCGGCAATCGAGCCCTTATATCAATGCCCATCGCGGTAAAACATTCGTCATCATGCTCCCCGGTGACTGTGTGGATCAGCCGGGTTTTCCCGATATCATTTCCGACATTGCGCTTTTGAGCAGCCTCGGGGTGCGCCTGGTGATTGTCCATGGCGCCCGCAACCAGATCGACGAGCAACTGACACTCAGCAAGACCCGTTCGGCCTTTCACAAAGGCCTGCGTATCACCTCACGCGAGGATATGCAGACGGTGATTCAGGCGGTGGGTTCGACCCGGTTCAAGCTCGAAGCGCACTTCTCCAACAGCTTGCCCAACACCCCCATGTATGGTGCGAAGATCCGGATTCGCAGCGGCAACTTTGTCAGCGCCATGCCTCAGGGCATCATTGACGGAGTTGATCTGCAATTCACCGGGAAGGTTCGTAACGTGGACAAACACGGCATCGTGAGTCTACTGGATTCCGGCGCTCTGGCATTGGTGTCCCCGCTGGGATACTCCGCCACCGGTGAAATCTTCAACCTCAGTTTCGCCGATGTCGCCGTGCAGATTGCGCGATCGATCGCGGCCGACAAACTGATCGCCCTCAACGATGACGGTCCGATCCAGGACAAGGACGGTAATGTCTATCGGGAAATGACCCTGCTCAAATGCGAGAAGTTTCTCGTGGAGCAGCCGTTGCACAACCGCAGCAACACCTATTTCTCCTTGCGGGCCTGCCACAAGGCCTGCGATGGCGGCGTTCCCCGGGCGCATGTCATTTCATCCCGGGAAGACGGAGCGCTCCTCAAGGAGCTGTTTACCCGGGACGGTGCCGGTACCATGGTCTATCGGGATAACTACGAGACGATCAGGCGTGCCCGCATCGAGGATGTGCAGGGAATCCTGAAACTGATCGAACCCCTCGAAACCGAAGGCGTCCTGGTCAAGCGATCCCGGGAGCTGCTGGAGCGGGAAATCCAGTGTTTTATCGTGATGGAAAAGGACGGCTGCATTATCGGTAGCGCCGCGCTCTACCCCTTCTCGGACGAACGCTCCGGAGAACTTGCGTGCATGGCGGTCAAGCATGAATACCGGGGTAATGGCCGGGCCGCCAAGCTGCTCACCCACGTCGAAAGGCAGGCCCTCAAACTGGGCATGCAGAACCTCTATGTACTGACGACCCAGACGGCGCACTGGTTCCTCGAGCAAGGCTTTGTGGAAACCCTGGTCGACCTGCTGCCGGTGGAACGCAAGGCGTTATACAACTACCAGCGCAAATCCAAGGTGTTCGTCAAACAACTCAAATGCACACGTTAAGCGATTGCACCGGAATCGCCCGGCCCTCCGGCATCAGCGGTATAAAGCGTCTAAACTGTTAAAACCTGCGTCACTGTTCGAAATTCGATCAGTGCGAGGGTTTTTGCAACGAATACAGTCAGACGGATACCCATGCAGACACCCGACGAGCTTCGCCAAATCGACCTGATCAAGATTTACAGCACCAAAAGGTGTTTGATCATCGATGATTTTCCGGAAATCCGGGGTTCGCTCACACGCTCCCTGCGAGGCTTCGGCGTGCAGTCGGTAGATACCGCCGCGGACGGGGACGAAGCCGTCAAGCTCTGCGCCCAGAACAAATACGATATCGTCATCTGTGACTACAACCTCGGCAGCGGCAAGGACGGACAGCAGGTACTTGAGGAAGTGCGCTTTCTGCGGGTGCTGCTGATGACCAGTCTGTTCATGATGCTCACAGGCGAATCTTCCCGGGAAATGGTCCTGGGGGCACTGGAATGCCAGCCGGATGATTACATCACCAAGCCATACACTGAGGCGTCCCTGCGCACCCGTCTGAACCGCGCCATGGTCCGTCATCACGCCCTGTTGCACATCAAGAAGGCCATATCCGAGGGCGATTACAGTCGCGCCCTGGAAGGCTGCAACGAACTGATCAAATCCGGCAGCCGCTACGCCAGCGATTGCATCAAGATCAAAGGACAGTTGCTGTTCCTGCTGCGCAAACTGCAGGAAGCCCGGGCTCTGTATGAAAGCGTGCTGGACAAAAAACCCCTGGTCTGGGCGAAGCTCGGAATGAGCAAAACCCTGATTGCGCTGGGCAAGCTGGATGCGGCGGAGCAGTTGCTCAATGAAATCATCAGAGAAGACACCCGCTATATCGAGGCGCACGACCTGCTGGCTGAAACCTTCCGGGCGCGCAATGACACATCGCGGGCGCAACAGGCTCTCGAAACCGCTACCAAGGTGTCGCCGAAATCCACCCACCGCCACCGCCAGCTGGCCGAACTTGCGGATCTCAACGGTGATGACAGCCTCGCGGCGAAATCACACCTCAATGCCATCAAGTGGGGCATGAATTCCTGCCACGAAGCCTCCCAGGATTATTTCAACTACGCCCGCAAAGTCGCGGATACGATCCGTAAAGGCGTGTCGCCAAATGATGCCAAGGCCATGGCCAAACAGGTCCACACCTACCTGGAGCGAGCCGGCAAACGGTTTGCTGCGTCTCCGGAGCTGGAAGCTCAGACAACCATGGTGCAGGCGCAAATTTCCGAAAGTCTGGGCAATGCTGATGAAGCCAAGGCGCTCACCGATCGGGCAAAGGCGCTGTATCAAGCCCTCCCCGATCCATCTACCGATGTGACCCTGAATTTTGCACGCACCCTGAACACCATGGACGAAGAAGACCAGGCGCGGACGCTGCTGGCTGCACTGGTGACAAAACACCCCAACGACAAGCATCTGTTACAGATAATCGACGCCATTACCAGCGAACCCATCAGTAATGCGGGCAAGGAGGTGGCGGCCAAACTGACCAAAACCGGCATCGGTTCGTACGATCACAAGGACTACGCAGCGGCCATCGACGTGTTCAATGAAGCGCTCAATGCCTATCCCCGCCACACCGGCCTGAATCTCAACCTGATTCAGGCCGTCCTGGCCGCGACCGAAAACGGTGTCCATACACCGGAGTACGAGCAGATGTGCCGGCGCAGCCTGCGCTCGGTGGGTGCGGTCAAACAGGACAGCAAGCATTACAAACGCTACAGCTACCTTCAGGACCGGATCAGCAAGCTCTATCCGTCGCTTGTTGAGGAAATCCGCCCCGTCCAGGCCCTTTAGTTATGCCCGGTTCTTCAGGCGTTCCAGACTCGTCGGGCAATTCAACGTCGCCCGGCGTCCGTGCGCTGTCGCGCGAGCCAGTGATATACTGCCCGCCCAGCACGGGCCGACGCCTGTCCATTCCCACGACAAGTCACTGAGGTTGCCATGCCACAATATCGCTCCCGAACCACCACTGCCGGTCGCAATATGGCCGGCGCCCGCGCCTTGTGGCGGGCAACAGGCATGAAGGACGGGGATTTTGAAAAGCCGATCATTGCCGTCGTCAACTCGTTCACCCAGTTCGTACCGGGTCATGTGCACCTCAAGGACATGGGTCAGCTGGTGGCACGGGAAATCGAAAAGGCCGGCGGCGTGGCCAAGGAATTCAATACCATCGCGGTCGATGATGGCATTGCCATGGGGCACGATGGCATGCTCTACAGCCTCCCCAGCCGGGATCTGATCGCCGATTCCGTCGAATATATGGTCAACGCGCATTGTGCCGACGCGATGGTGTGTATTTCTAACTGCGACAAGATCACGCCCTGCATGCTGCTGGCGGCCATGCGGATCAACA
>CAZJKJ010000106.1:0-7800 GCA_964546435.1 uncultured Cellvibrionaceae bacterium | reverse complement strand
GAAAGCTGCAATTGTATAACCCACAAAAGAAAAACCCGCTCCGGCCAATGGCGGGAGCGGGTCAGGAGGGGTTGCCTGCTGCAGGCAGGCTGGTTCTTGTTATTGAGCTGCAGTCACAGTGACGTCGTCGAGATAAATATTGGCGTCTTGTGCGGGGCCGTCGAAGTAAAGTGATACTTCGGTCAGGCTGCAGGTCGGCAGTGTCAACGTACCGCTCAGCTCGCTCCACTCATCGTCGTAGACGACTTGTGAGGCAACCTGATGGTAGGTCTCGCCGCTTTCACTACAGTTCGTTTTCACAGTGATGTTCATGGAGTCGGCACTTGCACCACCAAGTTTGCCCCAGGCGCTGAAGTCGTAAGTACCCCCGGCCTGTACGGCTGACAGCAGGTTGTAGACAGGTCCCTGCCAGTTGCCGGTGCGACCGGTATGCAGGGCGCTGAAGGAACCGCTGTGGGCGTCGCCGGAGGTGGCGAGGCTGCCGCCCCAGGTGCTCCAGCCATTCAGACCGGCTTCGAAGTCCGGATTGGTGACCAGATTATTGGTGCCGGTGTTCGCTGCACCCAGCACGACCACATCATCCAGGTAAATATTCACGCCTGGTTGCGCTCCGTCGAAGTACAGGGACGCTTCCGTGAGGGCGCACTGAGGCAGCGTGATACTGCCTTGCAGTTCGGTCCACTCAGTGCTTGTCGCCGTCACCATGTCCAGCTGGTGGTAGTTCTCGGTGGTGCCATTACAGACCGTTTTTACCGTGATGCGCAGATTGTCGTAATCGACACCTTCGATACGTCCCCAGGCACCGATGTCATAGGTCTCGCCCGCGATCACCAGGGGCAGGAGGTTAAACACCGGACCTTGCCAGTCGCCGCTGCGGTTCGACAACAACGCGCTGCGGGTACCGCTATGGGCGTGAGCGCTGCTGGAGGCGATGACGGATCCACCCCAGCCGACCCAGCCGTTGACACCGGATTCAAAGCTCCAGTTGGGCATCAGGTTGCCGTCGACGTCGTCGGATGGAATTTCCCGCACATAGACGTCATCCAGGAAGAAATTGACACCCGCTGCCGGTCCTTCAAAGTAAAGGTTCAGGCCGCTGAAGTCGCACTGAGGAACGGTGAAGGTTCCACTGACCACGGACCAGCCAGACGCGGTCGCGTTGGTCGTGGCGACCGTGATGTACTCTTCTCCAGCCGGACATGAAACCTGCAGGGTCGCGTTGATCGGCGCCGTGCCGGATTCCAGACGTACCCAGGCCAGCATTTGATATTGCGCACCGGCTTCCGCATCCAGGAACAGGCTGGTTGCCGGTCCTTGCCATGACTGCAGACGGTTGCTCACATAGCCGCTCTTGCTACCGGAGTTGGCTTGAGCGGTAGAGGCCACGATGGTCGCATCACCGAAACCGTACCAGCCAAACGTATCCGACTCGAAATCCGAATTGGTGATAATGTTCGGACCCAGACCGGTGGCATCCGGAACCAGAGTCTGCGGTCGCAGGCTGACGGCATCGACATCCAGATCCACTCGGGCGGCAGGGCCGTTTACATAAAGGACGGCATCTTCTACTGCGCATTCAGGCAGAGTCACACTACCTTGCAGTTGCGCCCATTTTTTCTTCCTGACGACATTGGTAGCCATATCGACGTAGGTCTCATCGCCGCCTTCGCAACGATAGCGCAGCCCCAGCACTACCTGTGCCTGATTGACGTTATCGATGCTCACCTGGGCGGATGCGTGATAAGTCTGGCCACCCTGGACAACGTGGGTCACCGGGTAGGCAGCGCCGTTCCAGGTTTCGGTCCGGTCCGTGACCGTCATGGCCGCTTCGCCGTCGTAGGCCTTTTTAAGCAGTCTTGCTGCGGTGCCACCCCAGTTTTGCCAACCGGTCAGGCCGGTCTCGAAGTGACCATTCGCGACCAGGTTCGGCATGGTGCCAAGGCCATCGGGTGCGATCCCCATAAAGCCGTCCGCCAGGCCGAAATACGCAGGTTTCTTCGCATAGAGTTCGTTGTACTGCAACGGATCATCCGGGCCATAAGTGCCGTCGATCCAGCTGAACTTGTCGGTGAATCCCCAGGTTGTTACGGATTCGCAGGCCGACACGGCGACACAGGCACTCACCACCCGGTGATAGACCTGCTGCTGAATGGCCAGCTTGCTGGCGAAATCCCAGGGCAGATTTCCGATGCGCACGTCCAGCTCGCTGATGTTGATATCCAGCCCCAGAGCTGCGAAGCGCTGGAAGTTGGCAACGATTTCTTCATAACTGGGCGCACTGCTCGCCTCCAGGTGCATCTGGAAGCCAACGCCATCCACAGGCACACGTGCCGCTTTCAGATCTTTCATCAACTGGTAAACGGCGTCGGATTTGGCGTCGATGCCAGCGATGTTGTAATCGTTGTAATAGAGCTTCGCCTTGCGATCGATGGAATTTGCAAGATGGAACGCGTCGGCAATATAGCTATCGCCGAGTTTGCGATAGAACACGGAATTGCGGAATGATCCATCGTCTTCAATGGCTTCGTTGACCACGTCCCATGCGTGGAATTCGCCGGCGTAGCGGCCCATGGTTATGGAGATATGATCGGCGATGCGATCCTGCAATTCATCGGCGGTCAGTGAATCGTTGATGAATTCCGGCGCCTGAGAGTGCCACACCAGGGTGTGACCTTTATAACGCTTGTCGTTAGCCTGCGCATAACTAACCAGGTAATCATGTTCGTCGAATTCCCATTCATCGGGAGAATTCGGTTGCAGCTCACCCCATTTGCCCACGTTTTCCGGCGTAATGTAATTGAACTCGCTTTCGAGAATGGCCAGATATTCCGGCTCGCCCCCAGCCAGAACGGCGGTATCGACGGCAGTACCCATCAGACGCCGAGCCTTCTCGGCTGCATCCACCAGCGTTTCTACGCCATCCTTGCCATTGTTGCCATTGTTGCCATTGTTGCCGCTACCGACCTCTTCTTTTGCGCCTTTCAGACAGGCCACCAGATCACGCCCGGTCACTCGTCCGTCGTCGGCAATTTCGTCTCGCAGACACTGAGCAACGCTTTGAGCAACAAGTGCAAGTTGTTGCAGCTTGCGCTTGTCGGAGGACAGCAGAATACAGCCTGTTACTTCAAGAGCATTCACCTGCGCATCAATTCCACGGCCTGTCTTGCTGTTACCTGATCGCTTTGCAAGACACTGCTCGATGTTGTTGTACGCATCGCTCAGGAGTTTTTGTTGTTCGGTATTCTGCTGCTTGAATAAAGACTGCAACGTGCCAAACAATGATGTTGCTGAAGCAACTCCTGGAACTAAACACGTCAACAACGTCAACGCGCCCAACCGCTTAACATTCAAGCGCATGCTTGTTCTCCTTTACTATTTACCAATGAAAAAACCGCAAAGATGGCCCGCGTGAGTGGCGGGCATTTATTATCGTTCTCGTTCATATTCGCGCGCGCTGATCCGGGTTTCCGGGGTCGCTCTTCTGGCTGACTTGGCAGTCCTGCATCAGTGACGCGTTTCACACTTGCTCGATCTTTGAAGCTTAGTCATACAAAAAGAGGATTCAAGCGCCGCTCATCGCAACAATCGGTTATAAGCGGGAGGGTTTTAAATAATCGTTTTTGGGATTCAAAAAGGATGAACCGAGGCTATGGGTACTCTGGCAACAGCGTAGGGCTATAATCCCCCTCTTCATTAACGTCCCTCCACCCATGAACCGCCTCCATCCGAGGCTGACAAGATCTGATTTTATGGAAACACAACTCACTTCCACCTGGTTTACTCTTCACCCGGACCTGACCACCATCCTCAGCCTGCTGCTGCTCATCGCCTTTGCCCTGGCCGCCAACTGGATGGTCAAAAGCATTCTGATTCGCGGCATATTCCGCATGCTGCAGGCGACATCGCTGAAGAATCATGACGTTTCAAAGCATTCGGCGCTGGTTTCGCGGCTGGCCAACATCGTGCCGGCCCTGATCCTCTCAACCGGCGTCCTGCTCATTCCCGGCGTGCCTGAAGTGATAGTCACCGTCGTCCGCAACGTGTGCAGTGCCTTCATCGTTCTGACAATTGCGCTGGCAATCGGGCATCTGCTGTCTCTGGTCAACGACATTTACGAACGCCGGCCAGACTCCAAACTGCGACCGATGAAAGGCTACATGCAGGTGCTGACAATCCTCGTGTATGTGATCGCCGCCATTCTGATGGTGGCGGCGCTGGTGGATCGCTCCCCGCTGATACTGCTGTCGGGCCTGGGCGCCATGGCGGCGGTTCTGCTGCTGATTTTCCAGGACACACTGCTGTCGTTCGTGGCCAGCGTGCAGATTACCTCCAACGACATCATTCGCATCGGCGACTGGGTCGAGATGCCACAGCTGAACGCCGACGGAGATGTCATCGACATTGCCCTGCACACGGTCAAGGTGCAGAACTGGGACAAGACCATCACGACCATTCCCACCAAGCGTTTTATGACTGACCCCTTCAAGAACTGGCGGGGCATGAGGGAATCCGGGGGCCGGCGCATCAAGCGCAGCATCATGCTCGACCAGCAGAGCATCCATTTTCTGAATATCGAGGAGCGCGAGCACCTTAAACGCTTCCGGCTGCTGCGCGATTACCTGATCGACAAGCAGACGGAAATCGACGAGTGGAACCAGAAGCTGGCGGAGCAGGGGATGGAGCCTGTGAATACCCGCCGCATCACCAACATCGGCTGCTTTCGCGCCTATGTCGAGCGGTATCTGCGCAGCCATGGCGGCGTTAACCAGGGTATGACGCTGCTGGTGCGCCAGCAGTCCCCCACCGCTGAAGGTTTGCCGCTGGAGATTTATTGCTTCACCAATTCCATCGTATGGGCCACTTATGAGGGCATCCAGTCCGATATTTTCGACCACCTGTTGGCGATATTGCCGGAGTTCGGCTTGCGCGTTTTCCAGTTGCCTACCGGTGCCGATCTGAAAGAGCTGAACCTCTTCGGGCGCGGCCACTCTGACGCCGTCTCAGGCCCGTCTGTCACCACTGCCCGCCCCCTCTGACGTCCGCTTTCCGCCCTTTTTTCTGATCCCCGATACGTCCTGTCAGATCTGACAGGACGCCTCCAAACCTGTCATTTCTGCCAGCTCCCCGCTTCCGCGCCCGGTGATTAAATGTTTCCAACAGCAAGCAACCGGAAACATTCACATGAACGCAGAGACTCAACCGAAGAAGGCACTGGCGACCCACCTGCTGTACTCCATGTACGGGCTGCGTCATCGAACTTTCAAAAGCCGGCTGGGCTGGAAAGTTGCTGATCTCGGCGGTCACGAATCTGACGAGTTTGATGATCTGGAGCCGGTCTATTCCTACATCGCCGATCGCGAACAGGTAGTGGCCTGCACCCGACTGCTGCCGACTACCGGCGACTACATGCTGAAAGATATTTTTCCCGAGCTGGCCCGCGGCGAAGCCATCCCGCAACAGGACGACGTGTGGGAAATCAGCCGGTTCGCGATCGATAAAGCCTTCTCCCGCTCCTACAAGGGACTGGTCAGCTCCGCCACGTTCGAGATTTTCCGCTCGCTGTACACCCACGCCATCAACCGCGACATCCGCGCCTACGTGATCGTGACCACCACCGCCGCCGAGCGTGTCATGAAGCTGATGGGATTGCCCATCCGCCGCTTTGGTGACGGTGAGTCCACCAACCTGGACGGTGTGCAGTCAGTGGCGCTCTGGCTGGACGTCAACGCCCTGTATGCACAGGTGGTACTGGATTGATGAACGCATTGATGAACCCGCTGACTGCCGTTTCCGAGCGCGATCTGGCGCTGATCGACCTGGCCTTCAGCATGGCCGGTGCCACGGAGATCGTGTTGCGAACCCGGCCCAGGGACGCCGCCATTCTCAGTGCCAATGGCGAAATGGTGAAGCGTGTCGTCGTCAGCAGCGACGCGCTGGATATCGACGAAGAGATTTTAAAAGCACTGACCGAGGTGCATGCCGATGCGCTCACCAAGGTCATGCCACCTTCCCGGGGCACTTTACAAAAGCTGCCGGAACTGGGGGTCAACAGAGCGGTACTCGGCGGGCGCCTTGACCCCGGCCAGACCATTCCACCGACCCTGCAGGTGGTCGACGGCCTGCTGGAAGAAGAAGTGGAAATACTGAACCGGGCCTGGTTAAAGAAGCTCGCGGTCGGGACCCCTTACGTCACCGGATTGCAGATCCTCGGACTGGATGGGGTTCCGGTTGAGGCAGGACAACCCATCGACTGGGGACTGGAAAAATTTGACATCCACAGCCTGCTGCTAAAAAGCGGCTGCGTGATCAACCCGGACGCCTTGCCCGACTGGTCAACGCTACTGGACGAACCTGCACAACAGGCCCGTTCAATCCGGATTCTCGGCCAGACGGTGGATTTCGAATACATCCGGACCTGGCGAGATATTGAGAACCTGTCCGACCAGCTCAAGGCAATTCGCACCAACCAGGTGGTGTGGTGCGCGCAGAAAAATCAGGTGGCACAGCTGGCCGGCGCCGACGTGATGGATGAACTGGTGACCTATGTAATACCCGCGCTGGACGGCCGGGTCGGCACGCGCCGCTGCGTTGCAAGTGCACGCAGTGAACGGGTAGGCAACGGCTTCCGGATGGACGCGAGATTTGAATAAAGCATTTAAAAAAACTGTAAATACTGAAAGGCATGTGACATGAAAATGATCAGCTCCGCCGTTATCGCAAGCGTGCTCTGTGCGGCACTCAGCTCCGCCGCCGTAAGTGCAAATGAACCGCGCGCCGGCGTTCACTACCGCGCCATCGAAACTGCCCAGAGCGATCAGAACATCCAGTTTTTTTCCCTGGGCTGTCGCCACTGCTACCGCTTTGAGTCCGGCCTGGAAAACTGGGCACACAAGGAAACACTGGAACGCCTGCCTCTGCATTTCGACAAAAAGCAGTGGATCCATTATGCAAAGGTTTATTTCGCTCTCAGGGATATAAATTTTTCCGACGACATTATTCCGGTGCTCTTTGACGAAATTCACCGCAATCACAACCGGGAACTGTCCCTGGAAAAGGTCGCAACACTTTTCGACATGAATGCAAAGCAGACCCAGGAATTAAAAAGTTCCTATAAGTCCGACCAGGTAAAGAAGCAGGTTGACGCGGCGGCCAGCCTCGCAAAGCAATACCGGGTCACAGGCGTTCCCGCGATGGTTATCCAGGGGAAATATGTCACCGATGCTGCGATGACTCGCGGAATCCATGGACTCATGCGGGTAAGCGACTACCTGTATGACATCGGCAACAACCCGTTGGCCACTGCCGCAAACGATGTCATAGCGCCGGCACCCGTCAGGGGTAACTGACGAGAAACGATTTATTCAGCTGTAAATTTTAAAGAAGTACCACGGAGATTTTGTAGGACATCTGTAAACACATATGTAAATAAATCAACCCTTGCTTTTAAGGATTTAAAAATGAACGACAATTCAATCCGGGAGCTGCAACAAAAGGAAATAGAAGCTGTAAGTGGAGGCTCTATCGTAGTGCCACTGATACCAATCATCCGTTTTCTGACATCACGACCCAAAAAAATACTTTCACCAATCAGCAAATAAACTGGAGAAATCTCTATGAACACTAACGCAACATACGAACTGAACAGCCAAGACCTTGAAGAAGTAAACGGTGGCATCGTTCCCGTCATCATCACCGTTTTCGCGCTCGGATACATGGCCGGCAAAGCCAGCAAATAAACCTTACTCACTTATAAAATCTGGAGAATATTATGAACACTTCAACTTTCGAACTGAACAGCCA
>CAZJKJ010000105.1:0-8055 GCA_964546435.1 uncultured Cellvibrionaceae bacterium | reverse complement strand
AAGAAATTTTTCTCCTTGCGCAGGTCCATGATTTCGCTCATCCAGGGGAAGGGGTTGGCGGCGCCGGGGTAGGCTTCTTTCAGGCCGAGCTGGGCGAGGCGGCGGTTGGCGATGAAGTGCAGATACTCTTCCATCATGGCCGCGTTCATGCCCAGTACGCCACGGGGCATGGTGTCGCGGGCGTAGGCAATTTCCAGTTCTGCGCCTTCGAGAATCATCTGTTTGACTTCGGCCTGGAAGGTCTCTGTCCACAGATGCGGGTTCTCCAGTTTGATCTGATTGATGACGTCGATGCCGAAATTCAGGTGCATGGATTCATCGCGCAGGATGTACTGGAATTGCTCCGCGACGCCGGTCATTTTATTGCGTCGACCCATGGAGAGAATCTGGGTGAAGCCGCAATAAAAGAAAATCCCTTCGGTGATCACGTAAAAGCCGATGAGATTGCGCAGTAATTCCTGGTCTTTTTCCGGGGTGCCGGTCACAAATGACGGGCTGCTGATGTCTTGTGTGTGCGCGATGCTCCAGGCGGCTTTTTTGGCGACGGAGGGCACTTCGCGGTACATGTTGAAGACTTCGCCTTCGTCCATACCCAGGGATTCGATGCAGTATTGGTAAGCGTGAGTGTGAATGGCTTCTTCGAACGCCTGTCGCAATAAATACTGGCGGGCTTCCGGGTTGGTAATGTGGCGATAAATAGCCAGTACCAGATTATTGGCCACCAGTGAATCGGCGGTGGAAAAATAACCCAGCGAACGCATGACGATGGTGCGTTCGTCATCACTCAAACCATCGGCGCTTTTCCACAGGGCAACGTCCGCCGTCATGTTGATTTCCTGCGGCATCCAGTGATTGGAGCAGCCGTCCAGATATTTTTGCCAGGCCCATTCATATTTGAAGGGGACCAGCTGATTCAGGTCGGCGCGGCAGTTGATCATGCGCTTGTCATCAACCTGTATACGGGCGGCGCCCATTTTCAACTCTTCCAGACCCGGTGCCGGGTCCAGCTCCGCGACCACACGGCGCGCTCTGGCTACGGCGTCCTCGGTCGAAGATGGCGCGGCTGACTGCCGGGGCGCGGCGGCTGTATCGGTTACCGGTCTGGCGGCAGGATCCGCTGCCGGTTTGGCCACATAACCGACGGCCGGTTCCGCCACCGTTTCGACAGCAGGTTTGGGCGGCGTCTTTGGCTCCGCCGCTTTGTGGGTGATGGGGGAATCGTCATTGTAGTCGTCCCAGCTCAGCATAATTTGACCTTGTTTAATTCGGTGAATGTGTAGAGGCTGCGTGTCTCACGTTCGTTCGCGAGTTGTGATTGCGCCTCTAACCTGTTCTGCAGATTTACTGGCAAGCTTCGCAGTCCGGGTCATCCAGAGAGCAGGCCTTGGGCACGTCCGCCGGAGCCACTTGCGCGTCGCTGGCGCTGGCATTGCCATTAAGTTTGACCGCATTCAGATTGCTGTTTTCCACCGTCGATTTCTCGGTGCTGGTGGCCGCCAGGGCGCGCAGATAGTAAGTCGTTTTCAAGCCGCGGAACCAGGCCATCCGATACGTGAAATCCAGCTTCTTGCCGTTGGCGCCAGCGATATACAGGTTCAGGCTCTGGGACTGGTCAATCCATTTCTGCCGGCGGCTGGCGGCGTCGACGATCCAGCGCGCTTCCACTTCAAAGGCTGTGGCATAAAGCAGTTTCAGTTCTTCCGGAATGCGGTCGATTTTCTGCACCGAACCTTCGTAATACTTCAGATCGTTCACCATGACACTGTCCCAGAGTTTCAGTGTTTTCAGGTCGCGCACCAGGTAAGGGTTGACGACAGTGAACTCGCCGGACAAGTTGGATTTGACGTAAAGGTTCTGGTAAGTCGGTTCGATGGACTGGGACACGCCGGTGATATTGGCGATAGTGGCCGTCGGCGCGATTGCCATGGTATTGGAATTGCGCATGCCCTGAGTCTTTACTTTCTCGCGCAGGGATTTCCAGTCCAGTGTCTGGCTGCGATCCTGCTCGATATATTGGTGGCCACGGTTCTCGGCCAGCAGTTCTATGGAATCGATGGGCAGAATGCCTCTGGCCCAAAGCGACCCTTCGAAGGTGCTGTAACTGCCGCGCTCGGCAGCCAGGTCACTGGAAGATTCAATGGCGTTGTAGCTGACCAGTTCCATGGAACGGTCGGCGAACCTCACGGCATCATCACTGCTGTAGGGGATGCGCATTTTGTAAAGCGCGTCCTGGAAGCCCATGATGCCCAGCCCCACGGGGCGATGGCGCATATTGGACGTGCGCGCGGTATTGACGGCGTAGTAGTTGATGTCGATGACGTTATCCAGCATGCGGATCGCGGTGCGAACGGTTTTCTGCAGCTTGTCTTCATCGAGTTTGCCGTCGACGATATGCTGCGCCAGGTTGATCGAACCGAGATTGCACACGGCAATTTCGTCGCCCGCCCTGGTATTCAGGGTAATCTCGGTGCACAGGTTGGACGAGTGAACCACGCCCACATGTTGCTGCGGGCTGCGCAGATTGCAGCTGTCCTTGAACGTGATCCAGGGATGGCCGGTCTCGAACAGCATGCCGAGCATTTTGCGCCACAGATCCAGGGCGCGCACTTTCTTGAACAGCTTCAGCTTGCCATCGGCCGCCAGCTGCTCGTATTCGGCGTAGCGGACCTCAAACGCCTTGCCGAACAGGTCGTGCAGATCGGGCACGTCATTGGGTGAAAACAGCGTCCATGACTGGTCGTCGAACACCCGCTTCATGAACAGGTCCGGAACCCAGTTGGCGGTATTCATGTCATGGGTGCGGCGCCGATCATCACCGGTATTTTTGCGCAGCTCCAGAAATTCTTCGATATCCAGGTGCCAGGTCTCCAGATACGCGCAGACCGCGCCCTTGCGTTTGCCGCCCTGATTGACCGCGACCGCCGTGTCGTTGGCAACCTTGAGGAAGGGCACCACGCCCTGGGATTTGCCGTTGGTGCCTTTGATGTAGGAACCCAGCGCCCGTACGGGCGTCCAGTCATTGCCCAGACCGCCGGCCCATTTGGACAGCATGGCGTTGTCCTGAACGGCGCCGTAGATGCCGGTCAGATCGTCCGGAATGCTGGTCAGGTAGCAGGAGGACAGCTGCGGGCGTAACGTCCCGGAGTTGAACAGGGTGGGCGTGGAGCTCATGTAGTCGAAGGAGGACAGCAGGTCATAGAATTCAATGGCACGGGCATTCTTGTCATCTTCTGCAACTGCAAGACCCATGGCAACGCGCATGAAAAAGATCTGGGGCAACTCGAAGCGCACGCCTTCGCTGTGGATAAAGTAACGGTCGTACAGGGTTTGCAGGCCGAGGTAAGTGAACTGGTTGTCCCGCTCCGGTCGCAGGGCCGCGCCGATGCGATCGAGATCGAAGGTGAGCAGGTCGGGCGATACCAGCTCCAGCTCAATGCCCTTGGCGATGAAGTTTTTGAGGGCCGGTGTATAGAATTCTGCCATCTGGTGCTGGGTGGCGGTCTCGGCAACCTGCAGAAAACGCAGGGCTTCACTGCGCAGCTTGTCCAGCAGCAGGCGGGCGGTGGCATAGGTGTAGTTGGGTTCCTTCTCCACCAGTGTACGGGCGGAAATCACCAGGGAAGTATTCAGGTCGGCATAGGAAACACCATCGTAGAGGTTACGCATGGCTTCTTTGAGGATGACCTGGGGATCGACTTCCTGCAGTCCTTCACAGGCTTCTGCGACCAGGGTGGTGAGACGCTCGATGTCCAGCGGCTGCTCGCTGCCGTCCGGCATGATGACGCGCACTTGCGGGAACTCAAGGTCAGCTGTGATCTTGGATTTCTCGGCCCGCAGGCGCGCCCGTTCGGAACGATAAATAACATAGTCCCGGGCGACCTTGTGTTCGCCGGTGCGCATCAGCACCAGTTCGACTTGATCCTGGATTTCCTCGATGTGGATAGTGCCGCCGGAGGGCATCCGCCGCTTGAACGTCGCGGTAATCTGCTCGGTCAGCTTGGCAACCGTCTCATGCACCCGTCGGGACGCGGCGGCAGTCCCGCCTTCAACTGCCAGGAACGCTTTGGTCATGGCGATGGAAATTTTTTCCAGGTTGTAGGGCACCACGGTACCGTTGCGTTTGATAACGCGCAGTTGTCCCGGCGCAGTAGTCTGGACGTCGGAGGAAGAGCCGGTGGTGGGGCGGGCAGTTTGCGGGTTGGGTGGCGTATTGGTTTCTACATCAGTTTGCATTGGTCGACTCCCCTGGTGAATCTTTTGACTCGGGTGCTTCGTTGACGTACCAGCATGGCTGGGTCGGCAATCGAGCCCCGTTGTGGTAGGTATATGTGTCAGGTCTTTGTCAAGAGTGAAAAACACCATATATGGTGTCTGGTTCGTTATTGCCATACAAGATAATGCGTTTTGATGCTTCACGCAAGTTGAGCAACCGGTGAGTAACCTGTGGATAACTTGTGTATAAGCGGCCTGATCGCCGGTTGACGCGGGCAAGCCCGGAACAAACTGTTTCTAGAATATTTACGAATGACCCCGGCATGCTTTAGATCCGCACGGGTGATCAACTCCCTTGCGGTCCCGCCGTAGTCGGTCCGGTGCCGGCCACGCGCAATCCTATCTCCAGCAGCCCGGTCCAGGGGTCGTCGCTTTCCAGTCCCTTGATGCAGCGATCCACATAAGCACACAGGCGGATCAGGGTACGTAACTGTTGCTGATCCAGGCGCTGCAGTGCCCCGCGCACCACGGGCAAGCGAAAATCGAAGACACCGTGCTGACGCGCTACCGATTCCAGAGTCAAGCCTCGATGCTGGGCGTGTTTAAGTGCCGCCAGAGCACGAATATCCCGGCTGATTGCCCACAGGATCACAGTGACCTCGCTGCCTTCGGCCTTTAATCCCTGCAAGTGCGTGGCAACGCCTTGCGGATCGCCAAGGAGGGCCTTGTCCACCAGAGAAAACACATCAAAACGGGCGCTGTCCGCCACGGCATGGGCCATGGTCGACGCGTCGATAACACCCTGGTGATCCAGCAATCTCAGCTTTTCGATTTCCTGGGCGGCCGCCAGCAGATTGCTCTGGGTTCGGCTTTTCAGGATTTCCAGCGCAGCCCGGTCCGCTTCCAGCCCGGTCCGCTGCAACCGCTGTCGCAACCAATTGGTCATATTCTGTTCGCTTACCGGCCAGACCGTGACGAGCAGGCCACATTTTTCGATGGCCTGTACCCATCCGCTTTTGGCGGCACCGCGATCGAGTTTTGGCGCCGAAACCAGGACCAGGGTTTCCTCCACAGGGCGTTCGCAAAACGCTTTAAACACCTGCGCACCAGCGTCGACGAGCTTGCTGCTGTGCAGGCGCACTTCCAGCAGTTTGCGATCGGCAAACAGGCTCAGGCTGCTGGCACTCGCCGACAGCTGGCCCCAGCTGAAGTGAGGGTCGGTGTGATAGATCTCGCGCTCGGTAAAACCCCCTTCGCGGGCGGTCTGCCGGATGCGGTCGCAGGCTTCCTGAACCAGCAGTGGTTCATCGCCGGCCACCAGATAGATCGACCGCAGCCCGCGCCGTAGAGCCTGCTCCAGCTGGTCTGAGTTGATTTTAGGCATCGTCCGGCGCGGACTCGAGAACGCGATGCGCCAGCTCCCGGCGCATTTCTGCCAGCAGCATGGCTTCCTCTTCCGATTTGGCGACCGTGCTGGCCGGATCGAAATCGTAAACGCGGGAGGCGGTCAGGGTTTTGGTCAGATACACCCGCGCGGCTTCGTCATCACCGGCATCGGCATCGGCATCGGCAGGACGGTTGGGGGTGTAGCGAAAGGAGACCGACAGGGTCAGTTCATACTGGGAGGGCGAACCGATCCGGGTCACCGCCACCACCCGCTGGTCGAGCTGCTCCTGCCCAAGCGCCAACTGCCATGGCGCCTGCTTCGATTGATCAATGGCCCGCTGGCGCATGGCATCCCTGACCGCCACGCTAAACGCATCCATGCGGGTCGCGGAAGACAGATAGAGCGTATCCGGCACGGTATTGTGGCTGAATCCCCGCAGTTGCCAGCCGCAGCCGGCGAGCAGGCTCAGCAGGGTCCCGAGCGCGAGGCAGCCCGCAAGCCGCCGGGCATGTCCGCCCTGAAAAGATCCAGATCGACTCATGAGCGCACGACGATGTTGACCAGTTTGCCGGGCACGACAATCACCTTGACCACCGGTTTGTCGTCGATAAAGCGCATGGCGTTGGCATCGGCCCGGGCGAGGGCTTCCAGCTCTTCCCGGCTGGCGTCTACCGAGGCTTCGAACTGCCCCCGCAGCTTGCCGTTGACCTGCACTGCCAGCGTGATGGTATCCCGCGCCAGCGCCGCTTCGTCACAGGTGGGCCAGGGCGTGTTCAACAGGTCGGTGTCATTGCCGAGCGCTTGCCAGAGGCAGTGAGTGATGTGGGGAACGATAGGCGCCAGCATGCGGATCGCGGCATCCAGAGCCTCGCGTTCCACGGCCAGTCCGGCCGGCGTGCTGCGATCGGCCAGCCGCCCGGTTTCATTGAGCAGTTCCATGACGGCAGCAATGGCCGTATTGAAGGTCAGGCGCCGGCCAAAGTCATCGCTGACCTTGCGGATGGTCGCGTGGGTTTTGCGCCGCAGGTCGCGTTGAGGCTCCGGCAGGCTCGCCGCAGTGAACTGCCCTGGCGTGCCGGCTTCGACGTGCTGGATGACGGTTTTCCAGAGTTTGCGCAGAAAGCGGAAAGCGCCTTCCACGCCAGAGTCGGTCCATTCCAGGCTCTGTTCCGGCGGGGCGGCGAACATGGAGAACAGCCGCACGGTATCGGCGCCGTACTGCCGGATCAGATCTTCAGGATCGACCGTATTGCCCTTGGATTTGGACATTTTGCTGCCGTCCTTGAGCACCATGCCCTGACAGAGCAGGCGTGCGAACGGCTCATCGCAGTGCACCAGACCTTCATCGCGCATCAGCTTGTGGAAAAAGCGGGCATACAGCAAGTGGAGGATGGCGTGCTCGATGCCGCCCACATACTGATCAACCGGCAGCCAGTATTTTGCCTTTTCCGGGTCGACCATCTGGTCGGCATGGGGCGAGGTATAGCGGGCGTAATACCAGGATGATTCCATGAAGGTATCGAAGGTATCGGTTTCGCGCTCGACGGCCTGCCCCTGGAGCTCGTCCTTGCGCCAGTCCGGATCGGCTTTGATGGGAGACCGCACGCCGTCCATGGTCACTTCCTCCGGAAGCAGGATTGGCAACCGGTCCGTCGGAACGGGAATTTCGCCCCCGTCGGGAAGATTGAAAATCGGTATCGGCGCCCCCCAGTAACGTTGCCGCGAAACGCCCCAGTCGCGCAGGCGGAAGTGGGTGGTGACTTCCCCCTTGCCGGCGGCCACCAGGTGGGCGGCGATCGCGTCAAAGGCGGCGTCAAAGTCCAGGCCGTCGAACTCACCGGAGTTGACCAGACGCCCTTTGTCGGTGAATGCGCCCTGATCGAGATCGACCGGCTGGCCGTCAAGCGGCTCGATCACCTGCTCGATGGGCAGGCCGTATTTGCGGGCAAACTCGAAGTCCCGCTGATCGTGGGCCGGGACGGCCATGACCGCGCCCGAGCCATAATCCATCAGCACGTAATTGGCGACCCACACCGCAATGGCATCACCGGTGACGGGGTGCAGCGCCTTGCAGCCGGTGTCCATGCCGAGTTTTTCCATATTGGCCATGTCCGCTTCGGCCACGGATTGCACTTTGCAGCGCTCAATGAACGCAGCGAGTTCCGGGTTGTTCTGCGCCAGTTGCAGCGAGAGGGGATGGGTGGCCGCCAGGCTCAGGTAAGTCACGCCCATCAGGGTATCGGGGCGGGTGGTATAGACCTGAAATCCCGTATGCCCGCCGACTTCCTCGCGCAGATCAAAATGCATCTGGACGCCGCGGCTCTTGCCGATCCAGTTGCGTTGCATGGTTTTCACCTGCTCGGGCCAGTCCGGCAGCTTGTCGAGATCGTTCAGCAGCTCGTCGGCGTAATCCGTGATGCGGATGAACCACTGGGGAATTTCCTTGCGGACCACGG
>CAZJKJ010000104.1:0-8077 GCA_964546435.1 uncultured Cellvibrionaceae bacterium | reverse complement strand
GGAAATTCAGCTTAACTTAACGATGTTGAACGGTTTATCAGGAACGGCATCGATCGATGAACTGACCACTTTGACTTCATGCTGCTTCTCATTTAATACCCGACTGTATTCTTATACTCTTTTCTCTCCATCGGTATAGTTATCAAAATTCAGCATCGGAACTTCGTACTATATTTTGGTAAATCAATATGGTTTTAAGTGGGTGTCCTACTAAAGATTTTGAAGTGGGTGTCCCACTAAAATCTTCGCATCCGCTCAGGCCTGATTCGGGCTTTTCAGATAGCATGCGATCGGCTTGAATCATTCTTTAAGCGGCTTCTCAGTTACTTCGCAGCTTTCCAGAAACTCCTTGAATATCGACAAATCCCCATTGGCAAGATAAGCAAACTCAGAACCAAAATAAGATACATGGTGAACGATGGGGGGAATGTTTTTCAGTGTATACACTCGGGATTCGTAATCTATACCGTTAACAACCCCACGTTCAGAGACCTCGATAGATCCATCTGGAATAGTGTCAGGTAACGGGATGCCGTTTATCTCAAAGCTCGGAACGCCAACAATTTCTCTGTTGAAATATACCTTTCTGTCCGCATGCTCCGATATGGTGAAGCCTTCAGGAATCTCGCAGGAATATTCCCCAACGAGCTCTGTGGTAGTGGCGTGGGTATCACACGCTGACATGAGTATAAAAATGGCGAATACCGCTACGAGCGGCGCTAATTTTTTACCGTACATTAAATGTTTTTCCATTCACAAAGTATTCGCACCCGCTGTCCTAACGAGCTGGCGCTCGCAAATATTACATCTAAAGTGGATGTTTCATTAAAGTCTCTCCCATTAAAGTCTCACTCCCAATGCGAATTTTTGCTGATCTTGCAGCTTTCCAGAAACTGCTGAAAAATCGACAGGTCTCCGTTGGCCAGATAAGCAAACTCAGAACCAAAATAAGATACGTGGTGAACCATGGGGGGAATGTTTTGCAGTGTATACACTCGGGATTCGTAACCTATACCGTTAACAACCCCACGTTCAGAGACTTCGACAGATCCGTCTGGAATAGTATCGGGTATCGGGATGCCGTTTATCTCAAGTCTCGGGATTCCGACGATCTGTCTATTGAAATAAACCTTTCTGTCCGCGTTCTCTGAGATGGTGAATCCTTCTGGAATCTCGCAGGAATATTCTCCTACGATTTCTCTGGTGCTGGCGCGGGATTCACATGCCGATATGAACAGAAAAATCGCGAGTATCGCTACGTGCGATTTTGCCTTTTTACTGTACATTAATTTTCCTTCCATTCACAAAGTACTCGCACCCGCTGTCCGGAACGCACACGACGCTTGCGTCTGTATTGAGTATTTCTTTATTAATGGCATCCTGTTTGATGAGTGCATCCAGAGAGTCGTACCCGCCTTAGAATCCTTTTAAGAATATATCGACCTTGAAATGATCCATTTTCCGGCTCCGCGGGTTGCAAAAAAGACTGAATAACGAGGCACAGCTTCCTTGTGCTGATACAGTGCAGCGTCCGGGATTCTAACGAGACCGGAAAAGTCCCGCAACAGGAAGGCCAGTTGGAAGTCGATGGCTCACAGCGGGCGTAGACAAGTTCTTACAAATATTGAATTGTCGAAGGTTACCTGGATCTGCTTGCTGTTTTCATGACCTCGGGTGGAAGCTCGCGAGTTATGAAACAGCGTCTGACGGATTTTTGAGGCTGGAATAATCTCAGGAATTTTTTGATGGGGGCATCAGCAGCTCCCGCAGAAGTACGGATGTCGGGGATCAGTTATGGATCAACCGGTTCTTGAAGTGACTCAACAGGTAATCCTGCAGCACCAGTGCATGATTGTGCTCCGGGTCGCGGGCGCCGTAGACCAGAGTGATGGTTTTGGGGTGCTGCTGTAAAAGGGGGGTGAAGGCCGATTCTACCTGGGTGTGGTTTGCCTGCAGATCGGCTTCGTAGCGAGCGCGGAATTCTTCCCATTTTGCCGGTTCGTGACTGAACCATTTCCGCAATTCGGTGGCGGGGGCGACGTCCTTGAACCAGTCCTGCAAAGCCAGCTGTTCCATCTTTTTACCTCGGGGCCAGACGCGGTCCACGAGCACGCGCAGACCGTCGTCGGTTGCAGGCGGCTCATAGGCGCGTTTGACTTGCAGGCGGATCGGTTTCATTTACCAGTGCCAGATCTGGTCGGCATTTTCGTAGAGCTGGGTTACCGCGTCGCGGCTGATAACTTCTATGCCCGGCTGCACTGGCAAGCCGAACAGGCCGCGCTCCATTAACTCTTCGCGAACGGCGTAGACCGGCACGCCTTTTTCGCTCAACCGACGCAGGTCCTGGGTGATATCCGCAGGCTCGGTCTGCTTCCAGTCACCGAAAGTCAGAGGAGGCTGGGCGCGGGACTGCACACTATAAAAAACACCGTGGCCAGTGAGCAGCACTTCCAGATTCGCTCCCGCGCCGCGCATGCATTGGGTGAGCCACAGAATCGTATCGTCCTGTTCTTCTCCGGTAGTGCGGAAGGCTTGGTCGATTACTTGCAATACTTTCATGAGAGCTCCAGTTACCGGGTGCCGATGGTCAGGGTGTTATGGGCTGTGCTGGCGTAACGCCAGAAGTCCGCCGGGCCGCCACGATCGCATCCGTCGATGGCTTCGTTGACCCCGCGCTCGTCCACGCAAAGTCCGCAGTTGATCCACTCGAACGTCAGCCCTTTTTCCCGGGCCCTGTCCTGCAGCGCCACTATCCAGTTTTTGGTCAGGGGATGATTTTCTGCGTCCGTGTCGCGACCGTGAACGGCGTTGCCGTGTTGTTGTTGCAGGGCGAACGCCAGGGCCACCGCACCTTCGTAAGCGAATACGCGGACATTGGCGTTTTTCTCCAGGGCTGCATTCAGCAGGCGGAAAAATGTGATGGTGCGTTCGCTTTCGAAAGGCGGGTCCATAAAAGCGAAGGTGAGGGTTTTATTCAGGTTGTCGTTCATGGAAGGCTCCAGCCGATGTAAGGGTTCAGTTCCAGATCACTTTATGGCCGGCCAGCATGGCGTCCACCACGATGCCGATCGGTGCCGGCTGCACGCCGTCGCGCAGTTGCTCCGGTGAGAATTCACGTTGCCGCAGTGCGACTTCGTCAGCCAGGATCGCCACGGTTGATCCCAGCAAGGCATCAAAAGCGCGGCATTCTGCACCTTTGCGCGCCGGCGTTACGCCGTTCTGGACCAACAGGACACGCACCTGATTGCCGTTCCTGGCGAGGCGTGCGGCCAGGTCGTACTGGCTGCTGGCGCGGGCATCGGTAAAAGGATCCTGGCTTTGCACAAACAGATAATCAGACATAAAAACTCCATTGGAGATTGATCGGGATCAGGTGATGGCCACCGCTTGCTGTTCAGGGGTCGGAAGCAGGCGGCTGCGCAGCAGGAAGTCACCGAAATGCTCCTCCGGCTGGCGGGCCGCTGCGTAGCGGGCGAAAAGTCCGTCGAGAACTTCCAGTATCCGGGTTTCATCCAGGTTGCTGGCGTGGAGCAAAGCCATGCGATCACCCTGGAAGCTGCCGCCTAGATAGAGGTTGTACAGGCCGGGCGCGCGTCCGGTCAGGGCGATCTCCGCCAGATAGGGGCGGGCGCAGCCGTTCGGGCAGCCGGACAGGCGCAAGGTCATGGGCGTATCCGTGATGCCGTGCTGTGTCTTGAGGCGGTTGAACAGATTGAGAAAGCTCGGGACATACCGTTCCGCTTCTGCCATGGCAAGACCGCAAGTGGGAAGAGCGACACAGCTGATGGTGTGGGCGTCCTGCAGATCCGGCTGCAGCCGGTGATCGAGACCGAGATCTGCCAGCCTCCACTTGGTCTGCTCCAGTTCATGCGCGCCGATATCGGTTAGCTGCAGGTTCTGGTTGGTAGTCAGCCGGACCTGGCCGCCGTAATGCTCGAAAAACGCCTGCAACTGACTTTTGAGAGCGCCTTCGATGCGGCCGCTTTCAATGTAAAGCGTGGCATTCCACAGGCCGTTGTCACCCTGGTGCCAGCCGAGGCGGTCGCCATTCTGGCGAAAGCTCACCGGGCGTGCAGGCAGCAGGGGTCGACCGCGTCGCTGTTCCAGTTCGTTGATAAACCAGGGGGTGCCCAGGCGGTCCAGCGTGTATTTGAAGCGTGCCCGATGCCGGTCTTTGCGATCGCCAAAATCGCGCTGGATTCCCATGACGATCTCGGAAAATTCCGGCGCCTCGTCAGCAGTCACAAAACCGATTTCTTCGGCGAGCCGAGGGTAACTGTCTTCGCGGTTATCGAGCTTGCCCATGCCGCCGCCCACGCAGACGTTGAACCCCGCCAGCGCGCCGTTTTCGATGATGGCGATAAAGCCGAGGTCCTGCCCGTAAACGTCGATATCGTTGACGGGCGGAATCACGTAACCCACCTTGAATTTGCGAGGCAGGTACAGCTCGCCGTAGACCGGCTCTTCGTTGGCTGCGTTGGTCGCCGGCTGTTCGTACCAGATTTCCGGGTAGGCTCCGGTTTTGGGAATCAGGCGGTCACTGGTTGCCCTGGCCAACTCGGCCACTTGAGCATGCACGCGGGAGCGGGAGGGGTCGGCGCCGCAGACGACACCGCGACTGTCATCGCCGCAGGCAGCGATGGTGTCCAGCCCCGCATCGCGGATGGCCTGAAGCGTTTTGCGCAGATGCCATTTGCGCACCCCGTGAAGCTGAATGGTCTGGCGGGTCGTGATGCGCAGGCCGCGCTCGGCGTACCGATGTGAAAGGTCGTCCAGCTGGAGCCACTGCTGCGGGGTGAGGCGACCGCCGGGAATGCGCATGCGCACCATGAACTGATAATTGGGCTCGAGTTTGCGCTGCACACGTGCGGCCCGCTTGTCCCGGTCATCCTGTTGATAGATGCCGTGGAATTTCATCAGCAGGGTATCGTCGGTGGACACGGCACCGGTAACCGGCTGTGCCAGGCCCTCAACAATGTCGCCTCGCAGATAGCGGCTGCGCGCCTTGAGCTTTTCGTTGTCGTGCAGTTGTTCGAGAGGTTGAGTTAAGTCACAGGTTCGAATCAGTTCCACGGGCTTCTCCTCAATACAGGTTGCGGTGCAGACGTTTTTCCGCACTGAGAGTGGCCCAGGCGGCGGCCACTTCCGGGCTTTCTTTAAGTCTGGTTACCAGCTCGGCCATCGGCTCCTGGTCACCGCACAGATACACATGGGCTCCGCGGGCTACCCAGTCGGCGAGACCGTCTGTCAGAGCGTCCTCCAGGCGGGTATGCGGTTGATCCTCATGGAATTCCGTGGAAATTTTGGTCAGCACGCCGTTTCTGGCGGCAGCCTGCCAGTCGGTCTGATACAGGAAATCCTCTTCGAAGCGCTGTTCGCGCAACAGCAGCCAGCAGGGGTGGCTGCGACCTTCCGCCGCCATGCTTTGCACAAAGGCCCGATAGGGCGCGACGCCTGTGCTGGAGGCTATCCAGATCAAGGGTACTTCCCGGTCCTCCGGCAGCCGGAAGCGCTTGTTGTGATGGGGGTAGAGGCGCACCCGCTCGCCGGGTTGCAGTTGGGTCAGATAGCGCGAGGCGATCCCGCCTTCCGGGGCCGTCCGGGGCGACGATGCGCTGCCCGGATGCGGATACCAGTAGGTTTGCACGGTGAGATGGAGTTCGTCGTCCCCCGGAGCATTGGCGATGTCGTACAGGCGCGGCTGCAGGGGGCGCAGGGCGGCGGTCAATGCGTGGGTGTCCAGGGTCGCGGGATATTGGCGGAGAATGTCCAGCACGCTGGAGGCGCGCAGCAGCTCGCGCTGGGCTTTGCTGTTGGCGTTGATTTGCTGCAGCTGGGCGTCACCGGTCAGTTCGGCCAGCAGTTGCAGCAGGGGCTTACCGGGAATGGTGAGATCCAGCTTTTCCCGGAGGGCCTGCACCAGCGGCATGGCCTGATCATCCACGACAACCGCGTCATCTCCGGACAGGCCGGACATATTAAGGACGGCCGCCACCAGCTCCGGCGGGTTATGAGGCAATACGCCCACCGCATCCCCCGGTTGCAGTTGCAGGTCGTCGTTTTCTATCAGCAGGGAAAGATGATGGACTGCCGCCCGCCGGCTGGGGGCGGTCAGACAGATGTTTTCCAGAACTTCCAGTTCAACAGGATTGGTGCGCGTCGGGGCTGCGACACCCTCCGTCTGTGCGACCGGTATCGCCGCAAGTGGTAGATCTGCAGTGGCCGTTCGCGGCACCAGGCCGGAGACCTTGTCCACCCAGGCATCCGAGGCGCCTTTAAAATCAACGTCGCATTCGACACAAGGCAGCATGCGTTCCGCCCCCAGCTCCGCGAGACGGCGATCAAGCGCGAGACCGGCTGTGCAGAAATGTTCGTAGGTGCTGTCGCCCAGCGCCAGTACGGCGTATTTAAGCGTCTTCAGGGCGGGCGCCTGATCACTCAGCAGCGCTTCAAAAAACGGCGTGGCCGGTTCCGGCGGATCGCCGTCACCATGGGTGCTGCACACAATCCACAAATACTGCACACGCGCCAGGGTGCGCACTTTCACCTCTGCCAGGGGCAGCAGGCGAGCTTCGATGTTCTGCCCCTGCAGGAGCCGCTTCAAATTTTCTGCGATGGCGGTGCTGTTGCCGGTTTCGCTGCCGTAGGCAATGGTGATCTGAACGGCGCTATCGGCGGCGCGGGCCTGGGACGGGACGGGCGCTTCGCGTGACGCGGCCAGATAGCCGCTGAGCCACAGCGCCTGACGCTGGTCCAGTCCGGCCAGGACAGACTGTACGCGCTGCCACTGGTCGGGGGAAAAGAGTGCTGTCATGCTGGGGTTCCGGGGACTTACCATATTCGGTTTCATGGGGCGGGAGTATGCCGTTGCCGGCGCAGGCCGTGGTAATGAAATAAACTGCTGTCTGATATCAATAAAAATGAAGTGAATTTCGACCGCAATGGATATAGAACTCGCTCGAACCTTTCTCGAAATTGTGCGCGGCGGCAGCTTTATGGCGGCGTCGGAACAATTGCACATCACTCAGACCACGGTAACCGCCCGCGTGCATAACCTCGAAGGTTTGCTCGGCTGCCGCCTGTTCGTGCGCACTCGCAGTGGCGCCCAGCTCACGGAAAATGGCGAGCATTTTGTGCCATTCGCCAATCAGCTGGTACAGACCTGGGAGGCCTCCCGCCGTGATTTGCCGCTACCGGAAGGGCGGCGGGAGCTGGTGTCGATCGGCTGTGAAGTCAGTTTGTGGAACCCGTTGCTGACGCGCTGGCTGGCACGCCTGGCCAGAAACCGGCCGGATCTGGCGGTGCGGGTGGAAGTCGGCGAGCAGGACAAGCTGCAGGAGAAGTTGCAGCTGGGGCTGATCTTTGCCGCGCTGGTGCATCAGCCCAAATACTGGACCGGGGTGCAGGTGGAGCAATTGCTGGAGGAAAAGCTGATTCTGGTGCGCGCTGCGAGCAATCCCGAGCCCTATATTTTTATCGACTGGGGCGATACCTTCCGCCAACAACACAACGCCGCCCTGCCGCATTATGCCCGGGCGGGCATGCAGATGAGTCTGGGTCCGCTGGCGCTGCATTATCTGCTGGAAAACGGTGGCAGTGGTTACTTTCGTACCCGGGTGGTCCAGCGCCATCTGGACAGCGGTGAACTGGTGCGGGTGCCGGAATCGCCGGAATTCGCCTATCCAGTTTTTCTCACCTACAACACGCCCTGCAGCCAGCCGGTGATGCAGCAGGTTTTGCAAAACGTCCGTGAAGCCGCCCGGGAAGAAGCCGAGCTGCCCTGGCGTTGAAGGCAGGAAGAAAGTGAGAAAGCAGGAAGAAAGTGAGAAGACAGGAAGTCGGGCAAAAAAAAGCCCCGGTTGCAGGAACCGGGGCAAAATCTCAGACAGCAATTTGAGGATTGGTGTTCAGCTCAGGGGCGGACGCAGTCCGCCATGCATTAGAAACTTCCGAAGCCGAGACCGCCGTTACAGTGCATCCATTCGCTGTAGCCCGAGCCACCACAACGACCGTTAGAATAGTGACCGGTGTTGTAGCTTTGTTGCTCAGCCTGACGGGTTTGTCCGTTGACTTGCAG
>CAZJKJ010000103.1:0-8169 GCA_964546435.1 uncultured Cellvibrionaceae bacterium | reverse complement strand
GCCGGAGTTCTTCGACAAGAGCCTGTTCCGCGGCTTCATCCAGAAGCTGCGCGAGATGCGCGTGGTATGGCCGGACCAGAACAGCAAGCTGCTGTTCGACGAGCGCCTGGACGTGTGGGCCAAGGACGCCAAGCTGATCCTCGGCCGCGAACTGCGCCACACCATCGAACGGGTGAGCCCGGAGGCGGCGCGGCCGGTCGTGGCGGAAACGCCGGCCGATTGAGCCCGGCGTGCCGGTGACATGACTCCAGGCAAAGGATCCGGCGCCGTTGCAGTCCTTCGCGACGGCGCCCTCCCCCCGGGGACTTCCCTGTCCTACCAGCCCCAGCGCAGGCCGATCCGGGCGTTGAACCCGTCGCTGCCACCGCCGAAGTCGGTTCCCCCCTTGAGGAACAGCTGCGCATTGCCCGCCAGCAGGGTGAGCGAGGCCTCGGCGCGTCCGTAGTTGCCGTGCGGCGTGTCCACCGCCGCGTTGCCCTCGCCACCGAGCCACAGCACGGTGCGGTTTTCGCCCCGGCGCTCATCCACCGCGTAGACGCCCAGGCTCGGCACCAGGGTCGCGCCACTGACCACGGTACTGCCGCCAAAGCGCAGGCCGGCACGGGTCTGCAGGCTGGTGGCCGTGTCGAACTGCGCTTCCACCAGCGCCGATTCGAAGTCGTCGACGCGGCTGCGCACCCAGCTGGCGCCGATCACCGGTTCGAGCCAGAAACGCCCGCCCAGACGCAGGCCGGCATCGAGCCGGGCACCGTACGACCCGCCTTCGATCGCACCGCCGAGCGCGGCCTGGCTGGTACGCAGCCCGCCGCTGAAGCGGTCCACCTTGGCCAGGCCGTGGACGAAGAACAGTCCGCGGCCATAGCCGCCGTACACGCCGAGGTTGGCACCGTCGAGGTCGTAGCGGCCGCCCTGGTCGGCGAACGCAAGCTCATAGCGGGTGTGGCCGGCGGTCACGCCGAACAGGGCATGGCCGTTGCCCTCGCCCCAGACCCGGTCATAGCCGGCCTGCACGCCGTTCCAGCTGCTGTCGGTGGACATGTCGCGTTCGATGCTGCCGCCACCCAGGTCGAAGCGGCCGCGGTTCTCGAAGTCCAGGCCTCCGGCATGGCCTTCCAGCCACACGCCGTTGCCGCTGCCCATGCCCGATGCCGCGCCATCGCGCGCGGCCAGCATGCGTGCGGCCCATGCATCGCCGGACTTGGCCCAGAAGTCCTGGCCGGCGGTGGCGGCCTTGATCAGCTCGAACGCCGCGCTGCCCGGCAGGGCCTTGACCACGAAGCGGTTGCTGGCCGGGTCGAATTCCAGGTCGTAGGCCAGCAGGCCGCCGCCGGCCAGGCCCAGGTCCATCGAGAACTCGTCGCCGTCCAGGGCCTGGTCGGACTCGATGATGGAGATGCCTTCCAGGTTGAAGCCCGCCCCGGTGGAGGCATCGTTGACCTGGACCAGCGAGGTGCCCTCCACCGCGCCCACGGCCAGGGTGTCGCTGCCGCCGGTGGCGAAGTCGACATCGACCCGGATGGTGCTGCCGGCGCCACCGACGAAGGTGGTCCCGGGCATTTCCAGGCGGTCGCCGCTGCGGCCGTTGGCGAGGTCCATCGTGCCTTCGTTGACGAAGCTGCCGAGGTTGGCCAGCGTGGTCGTGCCCGCGGCGGTGGCGGCGAACAGCCCGGTGTTGACCAGGCGGTCGCTGCCGGCGCCGAAGTCGCTGGTGCCGCTGGCCATCCAGGTGCCGAGGTTGTTGAACAGGTCATCGCCCTCGCCCAGGCGGACCGAGCCGATGATGGTGTTGCTGTGGTTGTTGACGGTGGCCGCGCCGCCGCTGACCACCAGCGCATCGGCGAGGCCGCCGATGATCTCGCCATGGATGTCGATGGTGCTGCCGTCCAGCGAATGCAGGCGCACGCCGCCGTCGACCACCTGCCCGCTGGCCACTTCCACCCGCACCGCGCCGGCGGCGGCGGAGGCATCGATCGCCCAGGACTGCACCGACTCGACCTGGCCGCTGACGCGGATGTCGATGTCCCCGGCCTCGGCCTGCGCCAGCACCGCCACCGCCCCGGCGCCGGCCGCGCGCACCGCGCCGGTGGTGATGTCCAGGCTGCCCTGGCCGCTGTGGGCGCGGATGCCGTGTGCCGCATCGCCATCAACGGCAACCCGGGTCGCCACCAGGCCGAGGTCGCCGGTCGCGCTTGCATCGATGCCGTGGGCACCCTCGCCCGCCGTGGTGACGGTGCCGGCCTGCAGCGCCATCCCGCCCTCGGCATAGGCCGTGATGCCGGGTGCGTCGGCGCCGCCGGTACGCACCGATCCGGACACGATGCGGACATCGCCGGTGCCCGCCACGTAGATGCCGTAGGCGCCGGCGCCGGCCGTCTGCACGCTGCCGCTTTCCACGTCCACGCCCGCCCCGCTGCTGACCGCGAGGATGCCGCGCGAAAGCTCGCCGGCCGTGGTGACCTCGCCGCTGCGGATGACCACCGCACCGGCGCCCTGCCCGGTGACACCGAAGGCCCGGTAGCCGGCGGTGGCCACGACCTCGCTGCCGATGTCGATCGCACCGGTGCCGGCGCCGGCCCAGATCCCGTGGGCGCGGTCGCCGGAGGTCCGCACCGTCGTGCTGTCGACATCGACCCGGCCGCTGCCGGGGGTCGCGGCGTAGATGCCCAGTGCGGTTACGCCCCCGGTGGTGATGCTGCCGCTGGTGACGCTGACCGTGCCGGTCGTGTCGGCGGCCTCCCACCCGGTCTGGGCACCGATGCCGTAGGCGCCGTCGCCACGGGTGTCGACCTGGACGCTGCCCACCGCCACGTTGCCGCGGTTGCTGCTGGCCCACACGCCCGCACCGGCGACGCCGGCCAGGTCGCCGTGTTCGGCGTTGTCCGCAGGTACGGCGCCGGCATGGTTCGATTCCACCGTGCCGGAGTCGATACGGATGTCACCGCGGTCGGACAGCGCGACGATGCCGTTTGCGCCGGCGCCGGCGATGCTCACCGTGCCGCTGTCGATGGCGATGCCGGTGCCGCCGCTGGTGACCCGGATGCCGTCGGCAAAGCGGCCGGAGGTGGCGATGCTTCCGCTGCGCACCGCGATCTCGCCTTCATCGGCGATGCCTTCCAGCGCGATCCCGTCGGCAAAGTCGCCGGCGGTGACCACCTCTTCGCTGTCGATGGCGGCGCTGGCACCATTGCGCACCAGGATCCCGTTGGCATGGCTGCCCGTGGTGGACACCCGGCCGCTCTCGATCGAGACCGCACCGGCGCCGCCCTCGGCGAGGATGCCGTGCGAGGCCAGGGCCTGGTCTTCCTCGACCACGGCCTCGCCGGTGGTGTCCACCGAGCCCGAACGTACGGTCACACCGTTGCCGCGCGCGAGGATGCCGTAGGCGAACTGGCCGGAAGTGCTGACCGCACCGCTGTCCACCGATATCGGCCCGCCGCTGGCGACGGTATAGACGCCATGGGAGTTGTAGCCGGCGGTGGCCACGGCCTGGCTTGCAACCGTGACCGGGCCAGCGCCAAACGAGCGGGCGAACACGCCGATGGAATAGTCGCCGGCGGTCTGCATGGCGCCGCTGTCGACCGTGATCGCGCCGCTGCCGCTGGTATTGGCGTAGATGCCGTATGCGCCCGTGCCGGCCGTGCTGACCGATGCGCTGGTCACGCTCACCGTTCCGGTCGGATCGACCGCATCCCAGCCGGCTTCGGCACCGATGCCGTACGCGCCTTCGCCATGGGTGGCGATGGTGCCGCTGACCACTTCCACACTGCCGTAGTTGGTGCTGGCCCAGAGGCCCGCACCGGCCACGCCGCTGAGGTCGGAGTGTTCGCCGTTGTCCGCCGGGAACGCGCCGTCGTAGTTGGAGTTCACCGTACCGGAGCCGATCCGGATGTCGCCGCGGTCGGACAGGGCCAGGATGCCGTGGGCACCGGCCCCGGAGATGGTCACCGTGCCGCTGTCGATGGCGATGTCGGCGCCGCCGCTGGTGACGCGGATGCCGTCGGCATAGCGGCCGGAGGTGGTGACGCTGCCGCTGCGCACGGCGATGTCGCCGTCATCGTTGATGCCCTCCACCGAGATTCCGTCGGCGAAGTCGCCCTCGGTGACCACCTCGTCGCTGTCCACCGTTGCGTGGCTGCCACCGCGCACGCGGATGGCGATGGAGTCCTCGCCGCGGGTCTGCACCCGGCCACTGTCCACCACGACCGCGCCGCCCCCGGCCTCGACGTTGATGCCGTAGGTGTAGCCGACCGAACCGTCTTCGTAATGATGGGTGCCGCCTTCGGTCAGCACCTGCTGCGAATGCACGGTCACCCCCCGGGCGCCGCGGGCGATGATGCCGGTGGCGTTCGCACCGCTGGTGTGGACGCTGTCGCTGTCCACCACCGCCGCGCCCCCGGCGCTGATCACATACAGCGCGTGCGAGTTGAGGCCTTCGGTACGTACCTGGCCACTTGCCACCGTCACCGTGCCGGTGCCGCTGGTCTGGCCATACACGCCGATCGCGTAGTCGCCGGCGGTGTGCACGATGCCGCTGGACAGGTCCACCGTTCCGGTCGCATCGGCGGTCTGCCAGCCGGTCTGTGCGCCGACGCCGTAGGCGCCATCGCCGCGGGTGGTCACCGAGCCACTGTCCACGCGCACGTTGCCCAGCGCCGACGAGCCCCATACGCCGGCGCCGAACACCCCGTTCAGCACGCTGTGGTCCTGCACGTCCGCCGGCACCTCCGCGTCGAAGCGCGAGTCCACCGTGTCGGAGCGGATCTGGATATCACCGAGGTAGGACAGGCCCACCACCCCCTGCGCGCCGGCGCCGGAGATGGTGACCTGGCCGCTCTGGATCCGGATGTCGCCGTCGGCCTGGACCAGGATGCCGTCGGCCCAGCGGCCGGAGGTGACGATGCGCCCGGCCACCACCTCGACCGGCGCGTCATCGCCCCATGCCTGCACATGCACGCCGCGGTCGAAATCCTCGGTGGTTTCGCGTTCGTCCACCCTCACCGTCTGCGCCATCGCCGGCATGATCGCCGCCGCCAGCGCCGACAGCACCAGCACCCGGCCACCGCCGCCGCTGCCGGCACGGGTGCCCCGCGACGCCAGCTCCGAAGCCACCACCCACGCGCCCAGCGCGTGGCTCCACACCTTCGAATAGATGTGATTCATCGGATCCCCCCCTGTATATGCTGCCAACCGCATGGTCCGGCCGGACGGCGGTGCAGGCTCGCACCCTGCCCTCCGCCCTGGCGCGGGTCTTTGCCAGCCGTGGAAAAATCCTGAAAAGTTCTGACCGCGGCGCTAAAGTCCGGAGCCTCTCCGCCGCAAAAACAATCAGTTGGACGCGGTGGGGCACCGTCCAGGGGGGAAGGACAGATGTCGCAAGCCGAGCGCAGGCCCGTCCGTACGGGTGTGTGGCGGTTCGGCGATGCCGAGCTGCACGAGAACGGGGGCCGCCTGCAGGTGGCCGGCCAGGCGCGCGTGCTCGACCGCAGCGGCCTGCAGGTGCTGCGCCACCTGCTGGCCCACGCCGGCGAGGTGGTCACCAAGGACGAGCTGCTGGAGGCCGGGTGGCCAGGGCGGGTCGTGGCCGAGAACTCGCTGGCCAAGGCGGTCAGCCGGCTGCGCGCGGCGCTGGGCGAGGCGGCCGAGGTCCGCGCGGTCCACGGTTATGGCTACCGGCTGGCCTGTCCGGCGCGCTTCGAGCCGGCCCCGACCGGCGACGCGCCGCCCCCGCTGCCGACGGCAGGCCAGACCCTGCCCGGCCCGGCCGGCTGGCATCTGCTCAGGCAGCTGGACGAGTGCGGCAATGGCGCGACCTTCCTGGCCAGGTCGGAGACGCACGGCGAACGCGTCATCAAGGTGGCGCGCGATGAGCCGGGGCTGCGCAGCCTCAAGCGCGAGATCGCCCTGTCGCGCTACATCCACGCCGCCGCCCCGGAAGCCGGCCAGGTGGCGCAGGTGCTGGGCTGGAACCTGGAGCAGCCTCCCTGCTATCTGGAGCTGCCGTACTTCGCCGACGGCAACCTCGAATCCTGGGCCGTGGCCCAGGGCGGGCTGGCCGCACTGCCACGCGAACAGCGCCTGGCGCTTTTCGGCTCCCTCTGCGACGCCGTCGCCGGGCTCCATGAGATCGGCGTCATCCACAAGGACCTCAAGCCCCGGAACCTCTATCCGGTAGCCGGGGAAGACGGCAGCCGGCGCATCGTGCTTGGCGGCCTGGACGCGTGCGCGACGGCACCGTCGCCGCAACTGGCCGGGCCCGGCCTGGCCCTGGACATGGCCGAGCCCGGCCCCGGGTCGCCGCCGTCCGACAGCCTGCCGTACGTGGCGCCGGAGCGGGTCACCGGCGAGCCGGCGACCCAGCGCAGCGACGTGTTCGCGCTGGGCGTGCTGCTGTACCAGCTGGCGGTGGGCGACCTGCGCCGGGCGCTGGGCCCCGGCTGGGAGCAGGACCTCGACGACGTGCTGCTGCAGGAAGACATCGCGCTGGCCGCCGCGTCCCGGCCGGAGCGCCGCCTGGTCGATGCGCGCACGCTGGCCGAGCGGGTACGCACCCTGCCGGCCCGACGTGCCGCCAGTGCGGAGGCGCGCCTGCGCGCCGATGCCGCCCGCGAGCAGGGCCTGCAGCTGGAGAAGCTGCAGCAGCGGCGCCGCTGGTTGCAGGCGGGGATCGTCGTGCTGGGCGCGGTGCTGCTGCTTTCGCTATGGCAGCAGCACCGCGTGCAGGTCGCGCGCGAGGCGATGGAGGCGGCCACCCTGGAGGCGCGCGAGAACGCGGCCATCGCCGATGCGGTCAACCGCTTCTTCAACCAGGACGTGCTCGGGGCCGCCTCGCCGTATGCGACCCATGGCGGGCAGGAGCCCACCGTCCGCGAAGCGATCGAACACGCCGCCGCGCGCATCGGCCAGCGCCTGGGCGACCAGCCGGTGGTGGAGGCGTCCGTGCGCATGGCCATCGGCCAGGTCTATGGCGAGTCCATGCACATCGCCGAGGCGATCGACCAGGAACGCCGCGCCGTCGCCCTGTTCACCCAGCACCTGGGGCTGGAGAATCCGCGCACCCAGCAGGCCCGCTACCGCCTGGCCAGCGATCTGACCGACGATTCGCGCTTCCACGAAGCCCGGCAGCTGATCGATGCGACCGATGCGCTGCGCCTGCGCCTGGGCCAGGACGACGTGGAGACCACGCTGCTCTCCCATCGCGCCAACTGCTACTGGTACATCTGGCGCGGGCAGTACGACCGTGGGCAGCCGGCATGCGAGGGTGCCATCGCCGCGCAGCTGGAGCTCGATGCCGGTGACCTGAACGCGCTGGTCAAGGCCCGCACCAACCTCGCCGTGCTGCACAGCCGGGCCGGGCGCTTCGAGGAGGCCGAGCAGCAGTTCGTCCGCAACGCGCAGGCGTTCCGCATCCTCGGCGACCAGCAGAGCCCGACCTGGCTGCGCGCCACCTACCTGCACGGCATGAACCTGCTGGCGCTTTCACGCAAGGACGAGGCGGCGCAACTGCTGGACAGCGTCCTGGCCGGCTCGATCGCCGCGCTGGGCGCGGACAACCCGCATACGCTGGAAGTCCAGATGGGCCTGGCCCAGTCGCACATGCTGCAGGCGCGCCCCGCCGAAGCGGTGCCGCTGCTGGAGCACGCCTATGCCGCCTACCGGGACCGGTTTGGCGAGGACAACCACTACACGGCGGCCGCACGGAAAGCCCTGCAGGCGGCGCGCTGCGCCACCGCCGGAGACGCCGCCGACGCCTGCGGCTGAAGCGCCGCAGCCGGCCGCGCTCAGGCCGGCTCGTCGGGGATCAGCAGGTTTTCCAGCTGCGCGATGCAGTCCTTGATCTGCAGCTTGCGCTTCTTGAGCCGCTTGGCTTCCAGCTCGTCGGCCGCGTTGGCCGCCAGCGTGGCGATGCGTTCGTCCAGCGCACGGTGCTCGCTTCGCAGCTCTGCGATGCGTTCGACGACGGCGCTGGGATCAAGGGCTTCCACGGACGCCAAGCTTACACCGGGCACCGGTCCTGCCGGCCGGTAGAATACGCACCGATGAACGCCGTCCTGCCCCTGCCCGAACCGACCTCCAGACGCGCCGACCCGCGCGTTGTCCAGCGCGAGCAGGCCAAGCTGGCCAAGCGCCTGCGCCGCCAGGTCGGCCAGGCCATCGCCGACTACGCGATGA
>CAZJKJ010000102.1:0-8250 GCA_964546435.1 uncultured Cellvibrionaceae bacterium | reverse complement strand
ACCGGTACGGATTCATACGGGATGCTTATCTGCAAAGACGCGAATATCTGCTGCATGATGGCCAGGTGAAGGACGACTTCGGGAGTGATCTCGACGAGTTCGATGGCGATTTCTAGAGCCTGTTAGCAGGCTCTGGGGTCTATACGAAAAGTCATCGAGCGAAGGTCAGGCAAGGCAAAAACAGGCGAAGAAGCGGAGTTTACGTGCGGTAAATGAGCATTCAGAGCCTGTTTTTAACGCAGCATCACCGAGTGCCGGCACTTTTCGTACAGGCCCTAGCTCAAGAGCGAGATGATCTCCAGTCCCATGCGGCAGTCGGGCGAGTCGGCTGACGCCTCCAGGCGAGCCACTTTTGCAGATGCTTTAAGGACCGGACTGTGCCCGTACAGAGACCGCACGGTGACCTCCACCGGGTTGCCCAGCGGCAGGATTTCCGGCATGGAGACGCAGAGCCCGCCGCCGCTGAGATTATGGCAGGTCCCCACATAGACTTTGTCACCCAGTGCGATGGATACGTCTGTGTTGACCCGCATGCGTATAAAATTTCGCTTTTCCTGAAATTCCCGACTCGACAGGTTCATCGGCGATGCTCCCGGATGTTAGTGACTTAACGGAGTTGCGCTGCGCGGGTGGCGTCCGCGTGCCGGCCATCCGGGAAGGGCGGCCGCTTCTCCCAAATAGCCAAGTGAACATCTTGCGCCGCTATCACTAAAAGGTTAGTGTATTTTTTTCAAGACCTTCCAACTATTTCGCATAAGGCGACGTTTCAGTTGAGCACTGAGTCAGGCAGTAATCTGCTGGTCATTGACGATAACCTGGGCAATCGCCAGGACCTGGTCAGATATCTCGCGGCAGCCGGCTACAGGGTGCGCGCCGGGTCGGCGGCGGAGATTGAAACGGAACAGCTTTTGAGTTCGCCGCCGGATGTTGTCCTCACCACCCTGTACTCTGCCAGCAACAAAGTCACATCCCTCCTGGAACAAGTAAAAAACCTCAAAGCCGACCTCCCCATTATTGTTATCGCGCAGCAAGGTGTGCTCGCGGATTCGGTACGGGCGTTGCGCGAAGGTGCGGTCGACTATATTGTGGCGCCTATCGAAAATCCGCAGCAGCTGCAGTTAGCGCTGACCAAGGCAATCACCGGGACGGACGAGGCGCGCAACCGGCAGGAGCACCTCGATCTGCTGGAGCGATCCAATCAGGAGTTGCAGGACTACGTACTGTTGCTGGAGCGTGATCATCAGGCCGCGCAGAAAGTACAGGAAAGGCTGCTTCCGCCCACTCCCATCGAATTTGATGGCATCATGCTGCGGCATAAAATCGTGCCGTCACTTATCCTGAGCGGCGATTTTGTCGACTATGGTTTACTTGATCAGCGCTGGTTGTGTTTTTACTTGACGGACGTTTCCGGTCACGGCGCCTCTTCGGCGTTTGTGACCATGTGGCTCAAACAGTTGATTCGCAGACTGTTCGGGGAAAAAAGGTATCTGCGGCAGGGAACCTCTCAGGAAATTGACGTCGAACGCTTTATGGCCGCAATCAATTCGGAGCTGCTGCGTTCAAAATTCGGTTGTCACTTGACCTGTTTCGTCGGGATCATCGATTTGCAAACTCGGCAGATGCGTTACGTCATGGGCGGACACTTGCCGTTGCCGGTTTTGCTGGACGGGGGTGGGGCGCGTTATTTGCAGGGTAAAGGCAAGCCGCTTGGGCTTTTCAAGGATGTCCGGTGGCAGGTATATGAAACAGCGATAACAGAGCCGTTTTCACTGCTGGTATTTTCTGATGGAATTCTTGAAGTGCTCCCCCAGCGCGATCTGATTGAAAAGGAAAATGCGCTTTTGCAAATCGTGGCAGAGGCGCAGGGTGACATGCCGGAGGTGATGGCCCGTCTCGGGCTGGATTCACCGCTGCAGGCGCCGGATGACATTGCAATGCTGGTAGTCAGCTCAGGTGAAACATCATGAGTTCAGGCGGGATCTGGGTAGCACATCTGGATGGTATCTACGTGGTTCGGTTCACTGGAGATGTGCGCTTGAATCTCTGCGTTTCATTCGACGATTTCATCGCCACCATGTTCGCCCAGAAGGACCTGGCTGCGGTGGTTTTCGATTTGCGCGAAGCGGACGGCATCGACAGTACCACACTGGGGCTGATTGCAAAAATAGCCCGCGGTGCGCAGGAGAGAAGGCTTGGCAGGCCGGTTGCTGTGACGGGAAATGGCAGTATGGTGCGTCTTCTGGAATCCATGGGATTCGAAGATATACTCCAGATAGTGGCGGATACGGAAATCCCTTCGGGCAAGCTGCGCGCCTTAAGAGAAGAAGTAAATGACGAACGCAAGGTTCTTGACAAGGTTCTGGAGGCGCATCGAATACTCGCGGAATTGAATTATCCGAATAAAGACAGGTTTCGGGAGCTGATCGAGAGCCTGGAACGCAAGTGCTGACGCGGTCGACGCAGAGGAGTGACTTATGAATGCCATGCGAGCAACGTTAACCCTGCTGGTTCTGGCTCTGATTCTCGGCGCAACTACCTCCTGCAGTCACCAGGTTTACACGAAAATCAATGCTTTCCGGGCGGATACAGCGGACCTGGGGCGCGGCCCGGTGGTCGTGCGTGCGGCCAGTAGCGAGGCGGCAGAATCGCTGGAATTTGCCTACTACAAAGGCCGTATTGAAGCGGCTCTGGCGCGGATCGGCTACGAACCTGTGGCAGACGTCGAGTCGGCACTTTATCAGGCGGTCGTCACTTACGGAGTCGAACAGACAGAGGCGGAAGACGGCGGCCTCAGGACCGGGTTTGTGACACCGGGCTATACTCATTCCTATGGCGCCCGGGTCGGGGTGATGGTCATCGACGATAACCGGGATATCGAATACCTGCGTCGGCTGAGCCTCACCATTTCCCGTCTCGATCCGCCGCAGCGTGTATATGAGGTGTCCGGCTACAGCAGGGGCCGCTGCGGTGTGTTTTCGGTGGTATTCGACGAAATGCTCGAAGCGATTTTCAAGGATTTTCCGGCAGAAAGCGGCAGCGTGCGTACGATCGGAGTGCGGGGTGAATCCCGCTGCTAGGGACTGATCCTGGCGCCGTCAGTAATTCCCGAAACTCATTGAACTGCCTGGAATCACGGTGCTGGACCGGAAGACATATGCCTTACTTACGTCAACTATTGAATGAGCAGGTGGTGAGCATTCATTTGCTGGAAACCGCAACGCTCTGGCTCGGTCGCAGCGGTCAATGCGAAATTGTCATCGACGACCCGACGGTCAGCGCGGTCCATGCGCGCATCGAGTGGCTTGATGGCCGTTATGTTTTGACCGATGAAAGCAGTACCAACGGGATTCATCTCGATGGCGTGCGGGTGGAGCGGCTGGAGCTTGAGCCGGGCGCCCGGTTTACCATTGGAACTCGGGATTTTGAGCTTCTGAAGGAGGTTCCAGTCGACCTGGAACGAACGCTCAAGATAAAAAAGAGCTGGATCCCCGGCGTTTACTATACTGAATAGCGTTCGCAGACTGAGCGGATTACCGACTCCCCACTGCGACCACAGCGGCAGGAAGCGGGTCTTCTTCACCATGACAGACTGGACAGATTCGCCAAGCACATTTCCCCTCATTTACCTTCGCGGCTATTGCAGGCTTTCATGCCGAACCTGACCGCAACGTCCGTCAGCCTCTCTCAGTTACGCAACCTGAGCCTGTTCGTGCTGGCGCTGTTCTGGTTTGCCTGGTCGGGCTATGCCATGGTGCGCCAGATCGCCGAAACCATAGACCGCAATCTGTTGCGCATCGGAATGGAGCTGCGCGCTGTACCGCAGCGGACCATCCCTATCACGGTGGTTCACGTCCCGGACCTAGAGTACGACAAATGGCTGGTCGATCTGGCGGGCGCGGAAGGGTTGGTCAAACTCTTTGAGCAAGGCGGGCTTTTCAATGGGGCCAGCACGTCAAAGAATGTTTATGGACTGGTGCTCGAATATCCGGTTTCCCTGGTGCGTTCCCAGGCCGAGAATATTCTCGCCGATCTGCACAAGGCCCAGGCGCCAACGGACTCCACGTATAAAAGTATCCGCAGTCTGCTGGTACGGCGCACACAGCTGGTCGATATCATCAACGGTCCGCAGGTGGTCATCGGATTGCAGGGGGCTTTGCCCAGTCAGTGGCCAGTCTTGAAAACGGACGCAAACCTGTCAGTAAAGCTGCCCGGATGGTTGCAAAATCGCCTTTGGGCCGCGCCCGCTGAAATCCGCGGCGTGCCGTTGACCCCGGGGCCCATCCGGGAAGCTTTTCCGGTGGTGGTTTCCCATGAGTTGCAAAAGGCGCTGGTCGCACAAAAGGACGGTGAAATCCATGCCGGTTTCACGCTGAATTTTGTTCAGGCAGGTCGGCGCCTCGACCTGTCCTCGCGGTCGGAGTCGAGCACGCCCGATGAATCGAACGAGCCACGCTGGCGACGCGGTGAGGGTATTGTGGTAGGTGCCACCAAGGTGACTGACCTGTCCTCAGCCGGAGCGATAGTGCCACTGTACGGCAATGCATCGGGTGTGCGCGCCACCTTGCGGCAGCTGACCCTGCAGGCTGCATTGGCGCAGAAGGAACCGGTCACCGGCTGGATCATTATCGGTCGCGATGGCAGCGCAACCCTGGACGCCGCCAGCCAGACCATTGCTGCGCTGGCGGATGGCGCAGTCATGCATGAGCCACTGTGGTGGTCACCGGCGCGCCTGCTGGCACTGGCCGGCTGCATAGCATTGCTGGTTGTGGTGGCAGTCGTTACCACGACGTTGCGATTCTTCTATGCCTGGTCGGCGGTCACGGTATTGTGGATCGTCGCCAGCCTGACCGGGCAGCTGTTCTGGCAATACTGGCTGCCGGTGGCCTGGAGTTTGGTATTCGTGTGTGCCGGGGGAGCGGTGATTGCCGTTTGGCGCTGGCAGCGTGTCAAGATCATGCGATTTGCGCAGCGCGGAGAATCGATCAATCTCGATTATGCGGGTTATCTGATTCAGGGGGAGGAGTTCGACAAGGCCTACGAAATCCTCGCCGACTGCCCAACGTCGGGCGATCTTCTGCAGAAACTTTACACCCTGGCCGGCGCACAGACGGCAAAAGATCAACCGGCCGCAGCCTTGACATCGCTGCTGCAAATCCGCCGGCGCCGGCGCCGCTACCGGGACGTTGAGCCCCGTATTGAAACCCTCAGAGCGCAGCTTGCCGATGAGCCGCAACCCGTCAGGTACGAGCCGGACCAGCGTCGGGCCGCAGCAGCCAAATCGGCTTTACCCACGGTTCCTGCGCGCCGCAAACCCGAGGCTCCGCAAGGCTCAACCCAGCGACTTTCCGAACTGAATCCGCGGCCCCGGGCTACCCTCGGTCGTTATGAAATCCAGGAAGAAATCGGGCGCGGCGCCTTTGGTACGGTCTACCGGGCGTTCGATCCGCAGATTGCCCGTCAGGTCGCCATCAAAACCTTGAATTATCGAACCGTAAGAGCGGGTGACCGGGCCGAACTCAAGGAACGGTTTTTCCGGGAGGCGCAAGCCGCCGGTCGGCTCAACCACCCCCATATTGTGCATATATACGACGTCGGTGAAGAAGATCAGCTCGCCTACATCGCGATGGACTACGCCAGAGGGAAAGCCCTGAGCGCCTACACTGCGACCGAAGAGCTTCTGCCGGTTGTGGATGTTTACCAGATCGTGCGCAATGTGGCGGAAGCGCTGGCCTATGCTCACAGCCACAATGTCATTCACCGGGACATCAAACCGGGCAACATTATGCTGAACCGGCAGCCGTACCAGCTCAAAGTGACGGATTTTGGAATTGCCCGGATTACCGACTATGCTCAAACAGCGACCGGCGAGATCCTGGGCAGCCCGCTGTATATGGCGCCTGAGCAGCTGGCGGGTAAGCCGGCGGGGCCCCAGGCGGATATCTTCAGTCTGGGAGTGACTTTTTATCAGTTGCTCACCGGCCATTTGCCGTTTCAGGGTGAGAGCCTTGCCAGTCTGTCGTACGACATCATCCACCGAAAGCAGAAAAGTGTCCGGTCTCTGCGCGCGGACCTGCCGGGCAGTGCCACGCGCATCACCAATCGCGCCCTGCAGAAAAAACCGGAAGACCGGTTTGAATCGGCCGCCGACATGGCCGAAGCGTTCCGCACCGCCCTGACCAAGGATTTTGGTCGAACCTTCAAAGAATCGCGATTCAGCAATATGGGAGAGCGTCAATGAGCTCGCTTCAGCAGTTGCTCGATGATGTGGTGATCCACAATTTCGAGTTAAAAAAGGACGTAACCAAAATCGGCCGCAAATCCGGTAACGATATTGTGATTGAAGACAGTGCCGTGAGCAGCACCCACGCGCATCTGCTGCTCCAGTCCAACGAGTATTTTCCCCAGTATCTTGAAGCCTGGATTGAAGATCTCGGCAGTACGAACGGCACCTGGCTAAACGAACAACCGCTCGTGGGTCGCCAGCGATTGCGCCATAACGATCGTGTGCGGATCGCCTGGAACCAGTTCCGGTTTATCGATGAGAAAGAAGAGAAAATGGAAAAGACCGTCCAGATGCTCAGGACTCGGGGTTGATATCCAGAGACTAATGTACAGAGGCTAATGTACAGAGGTTAATGTACAAAGATAGTGCGCGGCGCCAGGTCCCCAAAAGACCGGACGCCGTTCGTGAAGTTTTCCGGCTTCCCCGGAACGGTTTCCGGGGCGTGCCTCAGGCGACCTCTTCTTTCGAAGCCACTTCCGCCACGGACGACCCCACCAGAGTGAGTTTCACGCGACGCTTGTCCAGATCGACTGCGGTTACCCGCACCGTCACTTCCTGTTCAAGGGCAAACTGCGAATTATCGACGGTTAACGTCATGCGTTTCGCGTCGAATACCTTTTGTGATTTTTTCGAAAACTGCACAAACCCTTCAATTCCCGTTTGCAGCAGACGGACTCCGAAACCCTGCTGGGTGACGATACGAATGATCCCCTTGTCTTCAAGCCCGAGACGGTCTTGCAGATAAATAGCCCACAAGGTTTGCTCCAGCTGACGTACCGCCTGCCGACCATTGGTCACGCTTTCGCACAGCAACTCCAGCGCGCCATTGGGCATGGTCTGCGCTTTGGCGCCGCTGAGAATCTGGTGGATCGACCAGTGGTTCGCCAGGTCAGCAAACCGGCGAATGGGTGAAGTAATGGGCGCATAACAGGCGAAACCCATACTCATGTGAGGCAAGGCTTCGGAGCTCAGTTCGGTCGGCTGCATCATCCGTTTCAGGGCGGGCAGCAGCGGTCGGTGGGTTTCGCTCTGGTCCAGTTCTTTGAGCAGTTTCAGGTAACCGTCCAGTTCGGTTATGTCGTCATAGTTTCGTCCGGCATCAAAAGCCTCCCGCAGAAGGGCTTTCACTTCGCCCAGACGCTCTTTGCGGAAGCCGCCATTGACCGAAAAAATGCCGGCATTGTGCGCAGCAAGATACTGGCCGGCACACAAATTCGTCACCACCATGGCTTCTTCCACCAGCCGGTGTGCGGCGTTGCGATTGCGCACACTGACGGATTCGATCAACCCCTGCTTGTTGATCTGATAATCGTATTCAATCTGATCGGGGAAAATCAGGTTGTGGGTCTGCCGGTACTCGAAGCGGGCTTTTGCCAGCTGATCCAGTTCCCGCAGGAATGCACCGATCTGCGGTGTAAGGCCTTCAGTTTGCTGTTCGTTATCCTGCAGGTATTCGGCCACCGAGATATAACTCAGCTTGGCGTGTGAGCGGATTTTCCCCCGGAGAAAATCGAAATCTGCGACGCTGCCGTCCGCCTTGATCCCGATGCGGCATACCACAGCGGGGCGAATCTGGTCCGGCAGCAGGGAAAAGGTATCGGTAGCCAGCTTCTCGGGAAGCATTGCCAGAGTGGTGCCGGCCAGGTAGACGCTCTGACCGTGGAACTTTGCAGATTTGGCAATGGGGCTGCCGGGGGTTATGGACGACGCGGGGTCGGCAATGGCGACCCACAGGCGCCACCCGTCTTCGATGACTTCGACATACAGAGCGTCATCCATGTCCTTGGTCGAGGCGGAATCGATGGTGACAAAGGGGATAGAGGAGAGGTCTTCTCCGCCGACTTCCGCTACTAGCTGCTGGCAGGCGGCTACCTGTTTTTGAGCATCTTTCGACCAGTACCGGTAGAGATTAAAGCGCGCCGTCACCAGATTCTGGTGCAGGTAATCTTCACCGTCCGCTCCGATCC
>CAZJKJ010000101.1:0-8601 GCA_964546435.1 uncultured Cellvibrionaceae bacterium | reverse complement strand
CGAGCTTCGTAAGCGCGTTCATCATCGGCATCCCTGCCGCAAGTTCACCTTCTTGCTCGCCTCCGGCCACGCCAGAATGTCATCCAATCAGTGGATGAATTTACATCGGGCTCGTGGTTGATTTTGCAGGTTGCACGTCACGACCATGTCATCCTGCGCATCTTATCCGTGTCATCCTGCGCGTAGTCGCAGGATCCACCATCGTCCTCGCGCACGCGAGGACGACGAACCATGAAACAACTTCCCTATGTAACCGGGAGCCTGCCCAGCACCGTGCGTGGATCCTGCGACTGCGCGCAGGATGACATGGCGCCACAGGTCGTTAACCTACGCACACCCGTACGTAGACATAAACCAAAGGGCGCTGAGCGGTCCCATTCTTCCTCGCTATTTCGCCGCGGATTGCGCTTCCCTTATTCAAATGCGCGTGGAATAGTTCAAGCCGGCCACGCACTGCCTCCCCACGCTCTCCCGCACGTCTCAGCTTGTCATCCAGCGCGTCTTATCCGCGTCATCCTGCGCATCTTACCCGTGTCATCCTGCGCGTAGCCCCAGGATCCACCGTCGTCCTCGCGCACGCGAGGAGGACGAACCATGAAACAATTTTTCTATGTAACCTGGAACCTGCCCACCACTGTGCGTGGATCCTGCGACTACGCGCAGGATGACATGGCGCCACAGGTCCTTAACCTACGTCCACCCGTACGTAGACATAAACCAAAGGCCGCTGAGCGGTCCCATTCTTCCTCGCTATTTCGCCGCGGATTGCGCTTCCCTTATTCAAATGCGCGTGGAATAGTTCAAGCCGGCCACGCACTGCCTCCCCACGCTCTCCCGCACGTCTCAGCTTGTCATCCAGCGCGTCTTATCCGCGTCATCCTGCGCATCTTATTCGTGTCATCCTGCGCGTAGTCGCAGGATCCACCATCGTCCTCGCGCACACGAGGACGACGAACCATGAAACAACTTTCCCTATGTAACCGGGTCCCTGCCCAGCACCGTGCATGGATCCTGCGACTGCGCGCAGGATGACATGGCGCACAGGACCTTAACCTACGCACACCCGTACGTAGACATTAACCCAAGGGCGCTGCTGGAAATGCTGCGGCTGTTAATGGGTCGCCAGAACAACGGAGAAGAAGTGCCGATCAATCGGAATTTCTGAAAAACTTCTGGCAGCGCCCATTATGGCTGCCAGATATTCCCGATCCTGCAGCCACATTTAACATCCACCCTACAACTTCTCCAACGACGCCATATCAATCACAAACCGGTACTTCACATTGCTTGCGAGCATGCGTTCGTAGGCTTCGTTGATGTCCTGCATGCGGATTATTTCGATGTCGGAGACTATGCCGTGTTCGGCGCAGAAATCGAGGAGTTCCTGGGTTTCGGCGATGCCGCCGATTAATGAACCGGCGATGGATTTGCGGCCGAGGACCATGGGGGCGGTGTTGGGGACGGGTTCGAGGGGGCCGAGGTAGCCGACCAGCACGAGGGTGCCGTTGATGTTCAGGGTGGGGATGTAGGGGTTGATGTCGTGGGCGTAGGGAACGGTGTCGATGATCAGGTCGAAGTGGCCGTTTACGGATGCCATTTCTTCGGCATTGCTCGACAGCACGACCTGGTCCGCGCCGAGGCGTCGGGCGTCTTCTTCTTTGCCCGGGGAGCGGGTGAACAGGGTGACGTGGGCGCCCAGCGCCTTGGCAAGTTGCAACGCCATATGGCCGAGGCCACCCAGACCGATTACCGCCACTCGGCTGCCTTTGCCCACCTTCCAGTGACGCAAAGGCGACCAGGTCGTGATGCCGGCGCACAGCAGCGGCGCGGCGCCTGCCTTGTCCAGACCTTCCGGTACCCGCAACAGGAATTTTTCGGAGACGACGATGCGCTCGCAATAGCCGCCCTGGGTTGGCGATTGATCATGCCGGTCGGTGGCGTTGTAGGTCAGCGTGGGAAATTCGGCACAATATTGCTCCTGCCCCTCGCTGCAGGGGTGACATTTCTGGCAGGAATCGACCATACAGCCAACCCCTACCGTATCGCCCGCCTTGAAGCCGGTGACGTCGCTGCCAACTTCCAGAACCTGTCCGATGATTTCGTGGCCGGGAACCACCGGGTAAAGAGTCCCGCCCCAGTCATTGCGTGCCGTGTGCAGGTCGGAATGGCAAACGCCGCAGAAGAGGATCTGAATTTCCACATCGTCCGGGCGGAGGGAGCGGCGATTGAATTCGAAGGGTGCCAGGGGCGAGGTGGCGCTGAGCGCGGCGTAACCTTGGGTTTTCATTGGATGCTCTCCCGAATTTGTCATGACCGGTATGGGTACCCGTCACGTTGATGGGTTGAAAGACTGCGGTTCTGCTCGGTGAGTACTGGAATTCTAAAGCGACGCTCAACCGGCTCGTATCCGGTTGCTGACATGCAAAGCGAGATAGGGAACGTACGCGAGCCACGCCGAAACGGACGCGCGCGAACCGCTTACGGCGTGAACAGATAATCAAGCGTCCCTGCTCGCAATCCTTTTCCAGGCTCTATACGAAAAGTGCCCGCGCTCGGGACGAAAAGTGCCTGCGCTCGGTGATGCTGCGTTAAAAACAGGCTCAGAATGCTCATTTACAGCACGTAAACTCCGCTACTTCGCCTGTTTTTGCCTTGCCTGACCTTCGCGCGACGACTTTCGCACAGACCTTAGAGCTGAAAGGTCGTGTCCAACTGCGCATCGGAACTGCCGCCCACCATCACCGCGAATTCACCCGGCTGCACGATAAACTCGCCTTTGTCGTTGTAAAAGCCCAGCTCGGCGTCGGTCAGGACAAATTCAACCTGTTCGGCCTTGCCAGCGGCCAGATTGATTTTTTTGAAGCCTTTGAGTTCCTTGACTGGTCGTACCGGGTTTGCGACTTTATCCCGCAGATATAGCTGTACCACTTCTTCACCCGCCACCTTGCCACTGTTTTTGACGGTGACGATGATGCGAATCGCCGTTTTGTCCCGTGCATCCACTTTGAGATCGGAATAATCAAAGCGGGTATAGCTCAGACCGTGGCCGAAGGGATACAGAGGCGAACTGCTCTCGTCGTTGTAATGCGACCAGAACACACTCGGGACGGAGGCCGGGCGGCCGGTGCTGAATGCCCGGTAGGTGTAAGGCAGTTGCCCCACCGCCCTGGGGAAGCTCATGGGCAGTTTGCCACTGGGGTTATAGGCTCCGAACAACACGTCGGCAATTGCCAGACCGCTTTTTGAACCGAGCTGCCAGGTTTGTACAATCGCAGGGATGTGGGCATCCGCCCAGCTCAGCACCAAAGGTCTGCCACTGGCAACGAGCAGCACAATGTTTTTATTGACGGAATAAATCTCTTCAAGGAGTTCCTGCTGCAGACCGGGTAGATCCAGGCGTGTCCGGCTGCGGCCCTCGCCCGACTGAAAGCCGTGTTCACCCAGCATCATGACCACCACTTCTGAATTTTTGGCGAGTCTTTTGGCGTCCTTGAAACCGCTGCGGTCGGTAACGTTTACCTCGATCGGGGCGCCAAACTCTTCCACGCCGGTACTGAGTTTCGCACCTTCGGCATATTCGAACGCGCTGGTGTATTCCTGCATCCCCTCAATCAATGAGACGGCAGAGTTCTTGACCGCTTCCGCGCGCCAGGTTCCCAGCGGACTGTTTTTGTCATTCGCCAGAGCGCCGATCACGGCAATTTTCTTCTGCGTCTTGCTCAGCGGCAGCAAATCTCCGTCGTTTTTGAGCAGCACTATCGACTTGCGCGCCATATCGTGGGCAGCGGCTAAATGGTCCTTGTGCAGCAACAAAGTTTTTTCCCGCTCTTCGCTGATATAGCGGTAGGGGTCGTCAAATAATCCCAGTTCATATTTCACCGTGAGAATACGGCGCACCGCATCATCCACCAGCGCTTGATCTACCTCGCCGGTTTTGACCAGATCTTCCAGATGCCGGATGTAGGCAAAGCCCTCCATATCCATATCCGAGCCCGCCTTGACCGCCAGTTCCGCCGCCGCCTCATTGTTTCCGACAAAGCCGTGAGGCACCATCTCTTGAATCGACGCCCAATCCGAAACGACGAAGCCTTCAAAGCCCCATTGTTGCTTCAAGATATCGCGCACGAGAAATTCGGAGGCGGTCGCAGGAATGCCATTGATGGTATTGAACGCGTTCATGAAGGTCTTCGCGTCGGCTTCGACTGCGGCCTTGAACGGCGGCAGGACGGTGTTGTACAGGGTGTAGTCGCTGATATCGACCCGATTGTAATCCATGCCGCCTTCGGCAAAACCATAGGCCGCAAAATGCTTGGCCGTCGCGGCGATGGTGTCCGGGGCGGTCAGGTCTTCGCCCTGAAACCCTTCAATACGCGCTTTGGCTATCAGCGAGCCAAGATAGGGATCTTCTCCCGCGCCTTCTACCACGCGCCCCCAGCGGGGATCGTAGGAGACATCCACCATGGGCGCGAAAGTCCAGTTGATGCCCTGCGCCGAGGCCTCAATCGCAGCAATCCGGGCGGACCGCTCGATTGCGTCCAGATCCCAGCTGGCGGCTTCTGCCAACGGCACCGGGAACATGGTTTTATATCCGTGGATGACATCCAGCGCGAATATCAAGGGTATCCCCAGGCGAGTCTGCTCGACGGCAACCTTCTGGAATTCGCGGACATTTTTGTGTCCAAGTACGTTCAGTACGGAGCCGACGCGACCAGTGCGCAGATGGTCATATTTCATTTTCTGGTCGGCTTGATCAGGGGCAGGCCCGGTGGCGTCCCAGAACCCGTTGTACTGGTTCATCTGGCCGACTTTCTCGGTCAGCGTCATCTTTTTTAGCAAGGCATCGACCTTGGCCGCCGTGTCATTTACCGGCTGCTGCGCCCATCCATAGGCGGAAGCAAGGACCGTACTGCCCACTCCAATCAAAGTTACCCAGCGCATTTTCTCTCCTGTTTCTTTATCTGAATTATTGTTTATTGGCCCACCACGTCGCGAATGTAGCGCGTGACTCCACCGTCCCGAGAGACCGGCGGCGGTGCGAGCGGCAGGAACAGCAGATTGCCCGGCTCAGGGCAAGGGCGAGAATAGCAGATGTTGCCCGTCAATGTCGGGGGCCCACCCTGCGGCTATCTGGCCTTCCCGGGCACTCGCAGCACCGCATCCAGCGCGGGTTTGGCGTTGCGATCCCGGTCGAACAGCATCGGATAGTTGGTGCGGCCAGGCACCGGGTAATCATTTTTCCAGGACATGCCGTCATGCACGCCCCAGAGGGTGACCCGATCAATCTTGTCGCGGTTTTTATAGAAGAGCTCAAACAGTTCCCGATATCGAGCCGTGAGCTGCTGCTGCACGTCCGCCGGCAATCCCTGCTGATACGGGTCCAGCCAGGTGCGGAATTCTTCCAGCTGGAATTGGGGGTGAGCCATGCCCGTGCCGATTATCTGCCCTTCCCGGGTGAGCGGCAGGACGTCGATGTCCAGCTCGGTGATCATGACCTTCAACCCGAGCGCGGCATAGGCGTCGATGGCCGCCTGGATGTGTTCGGTTTTGGGGTAGTTCAAACCCCAGTGCCCCTGAATACCGATCCCGTCGATCCTGATCCCATGCTCCTGAAGCATTTTGGCCAGACGCACAATGCCATCGCGTTTGGTCGGTCGCCAGGCATTGAAATCGTTATAGTACAGCTCGGTGTCCGGCGCATATTGACTGGCGAACTGGAAGGCATGACGCACCAGGGTATCGCCATCGCCCACGCCTTTAACCCAGGTCGTGGGCCGATAGGAGCCATCATCATCGATGACTTCGTTGACCACATCCCAGGCGTGCACCCGCCCCGCATAGCGCCCGGCCACCGCCTCGATGTGCTGACGCATCCGCTCGATCTGCGCTTCCGGTGTATTGGGGTTGCCCGCCTCGTCAAGAAAGAACCATTCAGGGGTCTGGTTATGCCATACGAGGGTGTGACCGACCATGTGCAGGTTATGCCGTTCACCGAACTCAACAAACGCGTCGGCCGGCGCATAATTGAAGACGCCTCGCTCCGGGCTGATGACTTCGGCTTTCATCACATTTTCCACGGTGACGGAATTGAAATGCTTCCGCACCACCTCCGTTGACGCCGCGTCTTCGCCCACCGTTATCGCTTCATCAAGCGCGGTACCGATCAGAAATGCGTCCTCATAAGCGGCTTGTAAAGTCAGAGCGGATGGCTCAGGTGCCGCAGTCGACGTGGGCTCCGGGTCCTCTGTGCACCCCGAGATAACCAATGCGATCAACGACGAACAAATCAGTTTCTTCACAAGACATTGCCTCTTTCAGAGCGCGGGATTGGGATGATCGCATGGGGACTGCCGATTTCCTGCGCAAGTCAAACCAGCAGGCTCCAGATCCATACGGTCAAAAATGAACACATCAGGCTGTAGCCGATAATGGTCGACACCAGCCGCGGTGCGAGCTGGTATGACATTGCCAGGGCACTGGTGGAGATCATTGCGGGCATGGCGGCCTGTAATACGATGGCTTTGCGCATCAATAGTTCCAGCTCCAGCGGGCTCACCAGCGCCAGCGCCAGTAAAGGTTTGGCGACCAGAATCAGGATGATCGCCAGCACTATCATTCCCGCTTCCGCACGCTCTATCCGCAAGCGCCACTGCAAACCCACCGCCACCATCACCACCGGCACCAACGTGACCGCCAGCCGTTGCAATACCTCATTGACAGCCACCGGGACATCAACAAATCCGAGCGCGAACCCCACCAGCAATGCAATAAAAGGAGGAAACTTGAACATCTTCCGCCACAGGGATTCCGGCACTCGGTCCGCCTGAGGGGAATAGCGGTTGGCAATGGCCACGCCCAGGGTATTCAGCGCAATAAAAGTACCCAGCTGGTCATAGAGAATGGCAAACGGGATGGCTTCGGTTCCGAGGTGGGCTTCTATCAGCGGGATGCCAATGAACGTGGTGTTGCCCAGGGTGATAACCAGCAGCAAGGCGCCAGTGACCGGCGGGCTCCAGCCGCGCCACCGCGCCAGCAGCCACGTGCCGATCGCACTGGACCCCATCACCAGCCAGGCAACAATCACCGGCGCCAGGATATCCGCGCCGAGTTTGACTTTGGGAATCTGGATCAGGATCAGCGCCGGCAGCGCGATGTAAATGACGTACTGATTCAGCACCTGCGCCGAGGAAGCCGGAAACTGCGGCACACGCTGGAGAAGCTTTCCGATGGTCAGGCAAGTGATGGCAAGGAGGATATTCGACATTCAGGTATGACCTGTAGCAACAGGCGCCGGGACACAAAAACCGCACATCTTAGAGACCTGAACCGGGAATCACTAATAGAAGTGAACTATTGATTGAATTAAAACCGTCGTTCATTGCACCCCCGCTCCACCCTTTGGGCGTGTCTGGCTCTGTTAGAATCGCGCTTCGCAACCGCACCCATCCGAGGGATAACCCCTATGCGCCCGATTTGTTTACTGCTCCTTCTGACTGCATTCCCCATTTTCAGCGGCTGTGCAGTGACACAACCCTCGGAATCCGCCGGTCTGGATCAGGTCGTTCTGGAAAACAGTCAGGTGTTTACGCACCATTCCGCCATTACCGACCACACCTACCGCCTGAAAGCGGTTTTGCCGGGCAACTACGCTGACTCCAATGCGGGCCCCTACCCCCTGATCATCAAACTCGACGGGCAATGGGACTTCCCCCTCGTCTTCGGCGCTTACAACTGTGTGGCCTTTGACGGCCAGATGCCACAGTCCGTGGTGGTTGGCATTGACTGGGGAGATGTCGAAGGCGACATCCACGCAATCCGCTCCCGCGATCTGATGCCCACACCTGTTGCCAGGTATCCCGACAGTGGTCGTGCGCAAAACTTTTTGCGCACACTGACTCAGGAAATCATTCCGGAACTGGAAAAACGTTATCGGCTTAATGGCGAGCGGGTTCTGATCGGCGGCTCCACCGGCGCAATCTTTGCGACCTATGCGCTGCTCGAGCAACCCGCGGCATTCAAGGGAGCCATCGCGATTGCCGGTGGCTATGGAGATGCGCTGAGCGTACTGGAGAAACAGGTGCAGACACTCAAGAACTCCCAGGCTCTTGCGAGCAAGCGGTTGTATATGGGGGTGGGCTCTCTCGACGCTGTCGCCCCCCAGGTAAAAAACTTTGCGCAAACCCTTGCGATAGCTCGACTCGACGGCTTCGAAGCGCACATGGATTATGTACCCGGCTTTGGCCATTCCAGCATGAACATTCCCGGCTACGCCTCAGGGTTTCAGCATATTTTTCGCCGGCCCGAACTGAATCTGCGGGCCGATCAGCTTGCGAAGGTTGCAGGAAATTATCGCTCTGTCGCAGAGGAAGACCTGATGACAGTCAGCAGTTCAGCGGCAGGCCTGCAAATAAGGTTCAACGACGATTCCCCGATGCCGTTAAAGACTCAGGCGGAAGATACGTTTTACCATCCTGGCCGCTGGCTCACGCTCCGCTTCAAAGACGGCGAAGTGACCCTGGACTCGCCGGCGGGCAAGGCGCGATATGTACGAGTGGCGAACGAATAATAAATTACCGCTTCAGAGCCACCGGGACAGAACCTGTT
>CAZJKJ010000100.1:0-8632 GCA_964546435.1 uncultured Cellvibrionaceae bacterium | reverse complement strand
CGTTTGGCTACCAGCGGACGCCGGGGATTGCAAATTGTCGGGCGGCGTTTGGATAAATGCGTAAAGTTCGGCCTACGCCTTTTTCTGAATAGCCTTTACAGGCCATAGCGCCTACTTCTCGGCCTAACTGTCGACCCCCGAAATCTATCCTTTCCATGTCTCGTGTTGAGAGCAGATAAGCTGTAAATTTTCTCAACTTTCTACAATCAACGTCTTTGATACGCGCTCTCTTTAATTGCACCCTTCAGGGTCGGTGTCTTATTGGTGCCTTTCCTCACTTTTATGGATGCCTCAACATTCACACTATTATCGAACTACACTTTTATGGATGTCTCAGTAATAATTATTTGTGGGTGTCTCGGCAATAACTGGTAGTAATTAGTGGGTGTCTCAGAAATAATTAATTACAATTATAAATTGTGGATGTCTCAATAATCACTACCGATCTGGCTTAATTCCTACTCTGTCCGCCGCGGTAATTTCCCGGATAATTCTGCAGGGAACTCCTACCGCGACGACGTTTGGAGGTATGTCTTTTGTCACTACGCTCCCGGCACCAATTATTGAATTATCACCAATGGTAACCCCGGGTATGATCGTAACCGAGCCACTGATCCAAACATTGTCACCAATCGTTATTGGTAGCGCCCGCTCGTATCCTCTTTTTCGCTCGTCCGGATCGATCGGGTGGTTAGGGGTGTAAAAGCTGACATTGGGTCCGATTAAAACATCGTTTCCAATTGTTATCTTGGCGCAGTCCAGAATCGTGCAGTTGGTATTCGCATAGAAATTATCCCCAACGGTGATGTTATAACCGTAATCGCAACTAAACGGCGACTCAATCCATGGGTTCTTTCCGACCGAACCCAGTAACTTGACGATCAGTTCATTCCGTTCTTGTCGCAGCGACGGCTTCATGGCATTCAGTTGAAAAACAAGATCCTTCGCTCTTTCGCGCTCCGCAATCAATTCCTTGTCCCAGCTTATGTAGTAATCCTGATTCAACATTTTCAGCTTTTCGCTCACTGAATACTCCGCAAACTATAATTTTCATTGGCTAGACCAGTGTGTCGTAGTAAGTTCGCGAACACGGAACTACCTTTCGGATCGGATATTCAAAGAACAGCCAAACGCCGCCTAATAAAGCTCCCTTGAGATAATGACACCATTGAATTTACTTGGTTCGCTTTCGACCGAATAACCCCATCCAGAACATGCTTTCGAACGCAAGACCAAGAATCAGGAAAATAACGCCGCCGACAGGCACGCCAAACACGTAGCATGCGATGGCCGCAAAGAAGCAGGTCACCACAATCAATATTCTATACAGAATACGCATCTCTATTCCTTTCTCTGTTTACGACCGGATTTAAAGCTCTCCGCGCTTGTGGCCAATAACGCCCAAGTGCGTAAACCTGAACCCTGTAGAATACTTAAGACCATAGCCCAATGCCCGGTCAAAGCCAATATGAGCCACCCATATAATGCCGGCTGTGACTACAAAAGGCGTCGAGAAAAATACACCTGCGACCATCACTGTCAACGCCCCCACAAGGGAGTGCGCGCAATTGTATGACACCGCTCCCACTCTCGAACCTGCAAGATAACCAGCGAAGGACAAATCCGGCACCAGAAAACACAAGAAAAATACACCCCAACCACTACCAAACTTCGCGTAGGCCACAATGCTGACCATGAGAATACATAGCCCTTCAAGTCGTAACAGAACTCGAACACCACCTGACACTGTACCCTTCATGAAACCTTTCCTGTTTGGTATGACAATGCATTCCGCAATAATTCCAGACCTCATGCAGGATCGGAAAAAACTCCCCAAAAACTTTGCGTGAATTGCGCCTGTTCCCACGTGATCAATGCCGCTCCACACCAGGGGTCTCTCCGTGATGGGATTTATTTAGCATCTGACCTGCGCACTGTTCCGTTAAAAACTGCAATACATCCGAAAACCATATGGATACTCCCCGGAATGGAAAGCTGTGGCCGTCCATCTTGCTTGAACCATAGGGAGGGTAAATCTTCAGTTCGGCCGCTGTTTCCGTTGTCTTCATTACCGCATACAACGCCTTGCTGGGAGTCAGATCATAATCATTCTCAGCTTGATAGAAAAAAACCGGACTCCTTGCCTCTATCGCCGCGTTCTTCAAAAGCACCTGCAGATCTTCGGAATCTTGCCAGCTCTGAGCCGCCCCCGCCGCGTTGACACCCGCGCAATAACCAGCCTTTTCCATCCCAAGCATTACCTGGATACCGCCAAAGGAATTCCCTGCGGTGGCGATGCGGGAGGAATCCACGAACGGTTGCTGCTTGAGCCACGCCAGTGCAGCCATCTGATCATCAAGATGATCTCCTCTTTGCAACTCCACAAGTTTCTTCGCCCGGCTCTTAAAGGGGTTCCATCGCACGGAATTGATTTCGTCCATAATATATCGACCTTGATCTTCGCTCAGCCCCTGTCCTCTACGGTAGGGCATGAAGAATGCCCACCCGGCCTCAGCAAACTCTGGCCCGATGGCCGCACTGGCCATACTGTTTTTCATTCCTGACGCACTGCCATGATTGTAAAGCACGACAGGAAATGGACCATTGCCGGAAGGCAGATACAGTTCTCCACCCAACGTGAGATCGCCGCTGGGAAATCGAACAATTTTCGGCTTGGTTAGATCGTCCGATGCCCAACACGTTGTACCGATCCCGACTACGGAGGCCATAAAAATTGTCTTAAAGCACTTCATTCCTATGCGTTCCATTAGAATCAGTCCGACTCTTTGAACGTCCTGACAATATTGTTAATAGTTCCATCATCGTTAAAGTAAACTTTATCCAGAGCAACAGATCTTCTATAGCTTCCGCCACCGGGAAGATCGGCGCTGTGATAGGCAAGATAGGTGCTTCCTTTAAAATCAAACAGCGCAGGGTGGATAGTAGTGGTTCCAGGGAGAGGCTCCATGATTATCCCCTGGTACTCCCAAGGTCCAGTTACAGATGTACTGGTTGCGTAGGCAATACTCTCAGGAAATCCCGCCGCATACACCAGATAATACAGACCATTATGTTTCGAAACATAAGGCGCCTCTTCGAAATTTGGCAAAGTATCGACGGTATTCACTTTGACATTGCTGACATCTCGGTTCTGCATTTTTCCATCAGCATCCAACGTGTAGCGCTCACCCTTCAGATGGATCAAGTCGCTTTCAAGCTCTGCCCACCACAACTGCTTGTTACCCCAATAGAGATAGGCGCGACCGTCATCGTCAATGAATACAGCAGGATCTATATTTCTCCATGAATGGTCTTTATGCTGAGCGGTTTCTTCCAGCAGAATCATTGGCATTCCGCGCGGATCTTCAAAAGGACCCTCTGGACTTTCCGACACGGCAACGCCAATTGCAAAGCCAAATTCCCCGTCTGTCTGCCCGCCTTCCAATGTCACATAGAAATAATATTTTGATTTTCCCGATTCATCCATTTTATGTATTACATGATGTGCGTAAGCGTTGCCGGTCTTATCATCACCCCGCGCCCACTCGAAATCAGAGTATCGAAGAACGGCCCCCTTATTTTCCCAATTTACCATGTCCGTACTCGTCCATAAGCGGTAATCGTACATCCGGTAATCATTTCCCTCCACAACCTGTTCGTCGTGTGTTGTATAAAGAAAGACTGTATCGTCGACAACCATAACCGCTGGGTCTGCTGTATAGATGATGTCACCAACCTTTCTGGTTGGATCTTCGGTGTCGTATTTTATAACGGGATTGTCGAAGCTTGACGGAGGCTCGGGTGTGTCTTTCATTCCACTCCCCGAAAATCTCCCCGCTCCGGAACTGCAGGAGAACAGTACCGACAATGACAAGATCAACCATACGGTCTGAAAGGGTCTTCTACAAAATATCATTCGTTTATCCTTATATTTTCAAGCAGAATATAGTAGCCAAAGCCCCATAGCTCTTCGTGATTTCAATTACAAAGAGCAATGCATCAAGTCGTGAGTTTCAGTACGGAAAGGCGTAACTCGCTGCCCCGTCGACTTCACTAACTCAAGAGCTCTGAATTATGAAATGTCTTCTAACATTTTTTGAGATAGCGCCCCAGCGCGAACTCGTTACTCTTTTTTGGTGTATCTCGAAAGCCTCCTGGCTTGCAAACTCTTCATACACGCTGAACCTGCCGCAGTGCTCCTGATCCCACTCCACCCGAAAGACAATGCATCCAGGCTCCCGACGAGAAAGGTCGATATGATGCGGCAACTCAGATTGAACCAGATCAAGATCTTCGTCCGGGACTTCAATGTAGCCCTGCAGAATTACTATTGTCATAGCGCCTTCCTCCAAACTAAAGATTCCATCCAGTAGGAGCTCCTATTACGCATCAGCGTTATTGTCTGTTCTTCGTATAAACTTGGCCGGAACTCCACCGACAACGGTATAGGGCTCGACATCCTTGGTAACCACTGCGCCAGCAGCGACAACCGCGCCGCGTCCAATAGTTACACCTTGAGTGATAATTGCCCCGCCGCCAACCCAAACCTCATCTTCGACGACAATTGGTTTTGTCCATCCACCTCTCCCCTTTCCCGGGACATATGTTAAGCCATGATTAACCGTTTCAAACATGACCCGAGGACCAATCTGGACATTCGCGCCAATTGAAACCTTATCATTCGGTACTCCAAATCTGATTTCCGTGTTCAAGAATGAACCGTCACCAATTTCAATATTCTTTGCGCCGCCGATTGGCCGTATGGTAAGCGGGCCCCAGATTGTGCACTTACCCCCAATTTTTAGTCCCGCCATGCGATAGATCGAAAACCGCATCCTGTCGAAAAAACCGAATCGAGGCAGATTGTTTGCCAGTGTCAAAAAAAATTGTTCTCTCATATTTCCAGTCTCATTTCTATTCATAACGTAACCGACTACTGCGCCGGGAAGCAGCGAGAAGCTGTGGCGGCCTGCTTGTGAGTCAAGCACCCAGCCGGACGGCTGAAACAATAAGGCTCATAGTAAACCATGCCATCGTGACGGCGAAGCCGCCAGCCATACCAAGTTCCACCCCGCGCTGAGGCCTGGACAGGTTCAGAAATTCTCCGTGGTAGGTTCCTGAACGTCGCAATAATTCCTTCTGCGCGCACCGAGTCCAGGGGCGACGGAAGCGCCGCTCAACAAGTCTTCGCTAAATCCTGCCCAAAGAAAATTCCACAGCCCGCCTGGCATGTATCTCGGTGGTGTCATAGAGTTTAACCGCGGTATCCTCTGCCTGAATCAGAATGCTTATCTCCGTGCATCCCAAAATTACGGCTTGAGCACCGCGATCAGACAACGATTCGATGATATCCAGATAGGCGGCTTTTGAATCCGGATTGATTACGCCCCGGCACAACTCGGCATAGATCACGGAATGAACTCGCTCTCTTTGAATCTCATCTGGTACAACCACCCCGATGCCGTGATCCTCGAGGCGGCCGAGGTAAAACATTTGTTCCATGGTATATTTTGTACCCAGAAGCCCGACTGTGGTCACCCCGTCTCTCTTGAGCACGCTGGCCGTGGCGTCTGCGATGTGAATAAGCGGTATGCCTACGGCTTGTTCAATTTCGGGGGCAATCTTGTGCATTGTATTTGCACAGAGAACGAGACATTCTGCCCCAGCCAACTCTACCGCCCTCCCGATCGAACCGAGCAACTCCGCCAGCCCCTGCCAATCGCCTTGGTGTTGCATCCTTTCAATCTCGGCAAAATCTACGCTGTAGAGAACGAGCTTTGCGGAGTGAAGCCCGCCAAGCTCTTTTCGGATTCCCTGGTTTATCAAACGATAATAATTCTGTGTTGACTCCCAGCTCATTCCACCGATCAAGCCTATCGTTCTCACTGGATAACTCCGGTTGTAATTTCGGTTTACGCCCCGCTACTGCGTCGCCTGCGGAGCCGTCATCAAACGTTCAAAGCGCCGCGTTGTATAACCCGGCCGGGCTTCAAGACTCCCTGGCCTCGGCAGACCTTCATCCGCCGCACAAAATTCAAACTCATTCTGTCGCGTCTTGCAGAACGCTTTAAACACCTTCCCAGAGTCGACTCCCATGAGATCTTTCCAGTCAATGGACTGTGGATCGTGATTGGAGTCAACCTCAAATACACCTTCTATCTCCGTGAGACCGTTGCGCCTGACGGTAAATGTAAAGCCAAAGATCTCGAGAATTATTTCGTCATCATGGTCAATGGCTTCGCCATTCTCCGTCGCTGATACCTGTCTCCAGATACCTTCTAATGCGCTTGTCATAATTTGATCTGCTCAACCATCGGATTTCTGCTTCTCACGAACCGTCCATACCAGAATCAACCGATGGATTATCACGTGCTAACAGGTTAACTCCTGACCGGCAACATGTTCCTCGGCGACGCTCACAGCCGTGGGTGTCTCAATTAGTCACTTGGAGTTCCGTTTGGCGCTGGCACCAAATTATACAACGGATGTCTATTTGGTTTGATTAGATTTCAATCTTGTAAAGCACCCAACCATTCGGTTGCTTGTCGGGGTTTTATTTCGTGATTATCTGCCTTGGATAATATGCTGTTTCAGAAACACTGAAATTGTTAGAATGCAAGACCATTTTTGAATGCAAATGTACGCCCAACCGGGGCGCCCGACAATACGGAGTTTACAATGACGCTTATCAGACACGCTTCGGCTCTCCTTACCCTCCTGGCTGTCAGCGCCTGTGATCGCGGTCCCGAGCATTTCCAGATGACGGTTGATGATGTGCAATCGATGCGAGGCTTCGTGCTCAATGGCCTCGGCGTGAAAGGCACCGTCGAGCAGGGATGCATCGCCAATCACGATGCTTTCGTGGTCAAGCGAAATGGGAAAGTCGTTTACGAAGCTATGGCCAGCATCATGTCGCTGGACGGATCCGCGGGTGTCGAGGCGGGCGCCGGCCATAAAGTCGAATTCTTTCTGAAAGATGCCGCGGACGGGGCTGTCGCGGCGGGCGATATCTTAGAAGCCGAAACAACAACCTGCGGAAAAGGCGAAGACAAGTAATATCCAGCTCCGTATAAGAAGCAGAGCACGCCTGCCTTCCTGTGGATTGAGGTCGCGCAGGCCAAAGCAGAATGACAGGCCGCATAAGGAAAAAACAGCCTCACGAGGCTGGTTTGCATGCCAATATACACCGAAGTCGATCGTGCGCCAATTCGTCTGACGGCACGTAATAGCAAAGTCGCCACCATAAAAAACGGCCCCGAATGGGGCCGCTTTCATTTCAATTGTCTTTGGTATCTCAAGCGCGCTTGCGTCGCAGTGCGAAAGCACCAGCCAACATCATCAGCAACCAATGCCCTGCACTACCACCACCTGTTCCGGGGTCACCTGACGACGATGAGGTCGAAGATGAGCTACTGGACGAACTTGATGAACTGCTTGATGAGCTCGATGAGCTGCTAGACGAACTTGATGAACTGCTTGAAGAGCTGGAGCTAACCACACCACCTTCACGAACCAGAACTGAACTCAGAGTCGGGTTCTCGACATTGGTTTCCAACTCGATTGACAAGCTGCCATCACGAACAGTTGCTTCGATCGGACCGGGCTGCCACAAGGCGTATTGACCCACTTCAGAGAAGATGTCTACGTTTGTCAGAGCAGTCTGACCTTCGATAACGACATTGAAGACCCGAGAGCCCGCAGCGTTATTCTCGCTGTACATTTCCACGAAGCCAAGATCGACCGATACCGTCTGATTGCTCATCGGGATTTCGATTGAAAGATCACCGTACATCTCGGACTGGTAAATTGCGCTGTTCGAACCCTGAATGGATTCAGTCGTCGAGTTCGCAGTACCACCAGTGACGAAGCTGTTGGGTTCATACCAGACACCATCAATGGCAATGGAATCGCCAGTACCACCAACGTTGATGGCAGCGACCACGTCGCTCGGGTTAGGCGCATGCCAGCCCTGAGTATCGCGCGTGACGACGCACATTTCGCCGTTCTCTTCACCCATGCCGTCGCCATTGGGATCTGCCTGGATGTGGCAGCACACTGGAGTGTCACCTTCCGTGCCACAGCCAACTGGAGTCGGATCGACGCCGCCACCGCCACCAGGACCCTCAGTTATCCACAGCTCGGAGTTACCAGAGGAATTATTCCCCCCATCGTAACCCTCAGAGGCGAGCACCATGTAAAAATGATCATTGCCAAGTTGCATGCCGGCATTAGCCCAGGCCTGGAAATGAGCACCTACGTCAATGGAGCCTTCAACCGCGCCCCAGGGCAGGGGGTTTTGGCGCACGCTGAAAAACTGCTTAAATGTGGAAGTTCCAGAAATAGAGGGCTGGTTCGTTCGTGTGCACTGCGTCAAGTCGTAACCCACGCCGTTGATCACAACGGATCCTTTTGGGCCATCCCCGCCACCGCCACCGCCAGCAACACCGCCGCCACCGCCGCAGTTTGCGGGATTGTAGCTACCGTAACTCTCGACTACGTAATACTCAACTTCTGTTGGGACGCGAGTCCACCCGTAAAGCGCAAGATAAGAGTTTGACGACTGCCGCTGGCGGCCAGCGTTGAATGTGCCGCGGTAATTAACGATTCTCGCCCCACCTGGATTCCAGCCCAT
>CAZJKJ010000099.1:0-8719 GCA_964546435.1 uncultured Cellvibrionaceae bacterium | reverse complement strand
ACCCGCCACAGTTTTGTGACGCAGTCGTACAAATTATTAGAAAGTGTGATCAGAAAATAGACAGGCATTGGAGCCGGTCTAGACTCGGGAATGCGGTGGATGTTTGCGGCGCTGGTTTTATCAATCGCGTAGCGAAATCCTGTGGTCCGATTTGGAGAGTTGCCGGTGTTGAGGGATATCTGTCTGGTGTTGTTGCTGTCTGTGGTGTCGCTGTCCGCGAGGCCCGATACAGTGGTTACGAAGCCTGTGGTTACGGAAGCGGTCAGGGTAGCAACGGTCGCGGATGCCGGGTCGGAACCCGTCGCAGACAAGGTGCCGAGGCTGATCCGGTTGCCCGCCCACTATCTGAGTCAGACCTCCGCCAATCTGCGCGCGCTCTATCAGGAAAGCCGCCGAATATCCCTGTCCGGGCTTACCTTCATGCAGCAGAGGCCGTGGCACGCGGTGGTCAATCGGCTGGATCGCTTGAATCTCACCATCGAAACCGACGGCGACAGTGCTGTCGCTCTGCAACGTCAATATGCGATTACCCGGGTGCGCTCATCCAGGTCGGCCCGCAGCTATGCCAATTTCCGCCTCAAGGCGGCGGCCCTGGATGATGAAGAGTGGGAAGACCGCTTCGATCCGGATTACGGATTCGGCGTTGGCGCCTCCCTCGGACGCAATTTCTCCCCCACCTTCAGCGGCGAAGTGGGCTACGAAATCGTGGATGATGAAGAGCAGGTACTACTGCGGATCAGCTACCGGATCTGAGGTTTCAGCCAACGACTCCCCTTTGCCGGGGCAACCCGAATGGCTACACTGGCGGCCGTCCCCTAACACCGGCCGCGCCTGCTCATGAAAGTCTCCGTCATCCTGTCCACATACAACTCCCCGGCCTGGCTTGAAAAAGTTCTGTGGGGCTACGCTCAGCAGACGCACCGGGACTTCGAGATTGTTATCGCCGATGACGGCTCCACCGAGGCGACCGCGCAACTGATTGAGCGGATGCGGGCGGCAACCGGGCTGGCGCTGCGCCATGTCTGGCAGGAGGACGAAGGCTTTCGCAAGTGCCGGATTCTCAACAAGGCCGTGGGGCAGGCGCAGGCGGATTACCTGCTGTTTTCCGATGGCGACTGCATTCCGCGCCGTGATTTTGTGGCGGTTCATGTCAACCAGGCCGCGCCGGGCCATTATCTGTCGGGCAGTTATTTCAAGCTGCCCATGGACATCAGTCAGGCGATCAGCCGGGACGATATTGTCTCCGGTAGCTGTTTTGAAGTGTCGTGGCTGCGCCAGCAGGGGCTGTCATTCTGGCGCAAGACCTACAAGATCTCCGCCGGCCCCCGCCTGGCCCTCTGGCTCAACCGCCTGACCACCACCCAATGCAACCTCAAAGGCTCCAACGCCTCGGTCTGGAAGCAGGACGTCCTGGCGGTCAACGGTTTCGATGAGCGTATGCCCTGGGGCGGCGAGGACCGTGAATTCGGCGTGCGCCTGATCAATTCCGGGGTGCAACCCAAACACGTGCGCTTCAACGCCGTCGTCCTGCATCTGGATCACGCCCGGGGTTATGTCGACCCGGAACAGGTCAAAGCCAACAAAGCCCTGCGCCAGTTCAATGAAACCCACAAAGTGAAATGGACGGATTTCGGGATTCAGTCCCCGGACGCGCTCTCAGCCGGTTGACGGGCAATAAGCCGCTGCCGGATCAGGTCGCTGTAGTCGCTGGCATCCCAGTTGTGGCGGCCGCTGCTCTGGGAGTGGATGGTGATGTAGTGGCAGCGTTGCTGATCGACCAGCTCATCGAACGCCCGGGCGAGCCGCTCTGGGTTGCTGGCGTCGTAGAGATATCCCATGATCCCGGTTTCGCGCCACTGCACCCGCTGGGGGTCCAGGTGTTCGCGCAGGAACTGTTTGTAGCAGCCGAACTCGGACCAGCGGCGCGGCGGCAAGTTGATCAGAACCTGCCACCAGGGCAGAGCGTAGCGTTGCTCCAGCCAGTGCATCAGGGTGCGCACAGTGGGGGCGTGCATGACGAAGGGGGTGTCGAAGTAGCCATCGAGTTGGCCGTTGAAGGGGAAGGGTAGATCGAACAACTGGCAGGAGGTCTCATGCCAGTGGCGCACTTTGCCGCGAATCGCGCCCAGTTCCATTGGCTGATGAAAACAGACGAACTGGTCGGGCGCGAGGAAATCGCCGGGCTGCGCATGGCGAGTTACCACCACATCGGAATCCAGAATCACCACCGTATCTTCGATGCTTGCCGCCACGGCCGCCAGTTTGGTGAGTTGCTGGGTGTGCCAGCCGGTATAGCGGACCCAGCGGGGCCAGCGCACGCGCCGGGCTACGCTGCCCATAATAGTGGTGAGCTGGCGGCCGCACCGGGCCTGCCAGCGCCGGGCGCGCACCCGTTCGTGTTCCACCGAGGGTGGCAGAATCTCCCGACTGGACAGCAGTTGCAGGTCCGGGCCCTCATAGCGTTCGAATTCAGCCAGATCTTCATCCTGGACAATCACCTGATGCGGCAGCGAACTCAGCGCTGAATGACCGAGGGACGCGCGCAGCAGTTCGAAGTGCTCCCGGTCGCCAGACCAGGTCACCGTCAAAATCTTCAATGGTCCGGCACCCCGGGCCTGGGCTTCCGCCTGAGTGATGGCGGGCATCAGTGGGACAGCAGCGAACGCGCGTTGCGTTCGATCCGGTCGAGTTGTTTGAGCCAGCCAATGCCTTGCAGAGGGTAGTAGACCCAGGGTTTGGGCAGATCGATCTGGTTGCGGAGCGCAAGGAAGTCTTCTGCGTAGGGCAGTATTTTCGGATCCCGCTGGCGTAATGCCCCGGATTGCTCCGGCGTCAGATATTCAAACGGGTAAAAACCGGAGTCCCGCTGCTTGTGGGCCCAGCGCAGGGCCCGCGTCTGCTGCCGCCCGCGAAACGCCGGCACGTTGGGCAGCCAGGCCACAAACGGATCGCGCAGATAGCCCATCTGTTCGAAATGCTGGCGGGCCTGCTGTTCATTGTCCGGTTCGCGCGCCTGAAACTGCCAGCCCACCGCCCGCAGGGTGCGGACGCTGGTGATAACAATGTCGGAATACCAGGCGCCAGCGCTGCTTTGCAGGCGGTCGACGTAATAGAGGTTGTCATCGGCGACAAAGCGGGTGAGCGCATCGTCGGTGTCGCGGTTATAGCCGCGCAGAAATGCCGGCTGTACAAAGGCGCGGCGGGAATCGGAGAACACGGTGGCGAGGGCGTCGAGCTCATCGGTCTGCACCGGCCGCACCAGTTGGGTGTCATCCTGGAGAAAACACACAATCGCGTCCTCCGGCATGCTGTCCAGGGCGGTCTGCATGTTGCTGTAGAGCCCGCCATGCTTGCCGCTGCCAGCGGCCGGTTGCGCTGGAAAATGCACCGGGTATTTCAAGGCCAGAGTCGCGAGGATGCCAAGGGTTTCCGGATCCTGACTGTCGTCGTCGAATACATGAATCTTGCTGTCGGGGGCGCAGTGCTCGACGGACTCGACGCAGTTTTTCAAAAACGCGCCGCGATTGTAGGAAAAGATCCAGAAGTGCATGACCGGCTCCGTAGGGGGTTCTTAACCTGTTACAGACAAGGTTGGATTGGCGGGCATGATACGCAAGCGCCGACTGCCGCTCAACGCTGCGGCGGGTGTTTCAGGATCCTGCAGGCAAGGCGTCTTGCACTCGCAAAGAGCGTCGACCACTCAGTAGTAAAACGAAACAAAGATCCGCAGGACATTGGCCTGGAAGCTGTAAGTCGGTTCTTCCCCGGCGACGTAGGCGGGGGGTGCTTCGAGTTCAGAATTGCCGCCCACGCTTAACGCGGCGTTGCGGTAGTTGTCGTAATCGAAATGCATGAAGTCCCAGTAGAACCCCAGGGTCTGCTTTTGCACTCTGGGCAGGTTGTAGCCCAGCTCGTAAGTCAGGCCAAACCCCAGATTAAACGAGTTGTAGCTGCTCAGCTCCTTGTCCCTGGCCCGGTATTCCGTGCCCAGCGGGTCCAGGTATTCGAAGAGGTCGGAGTAGAAATCCGCCTGGGTCTGGGTGTAGGTACGCCCCTTGAGTTCAAAGATCATGCGTTCGGTGAGGGGGTGGATGTAGCGCAGTTCAAAGTTGCGGGCCTTGATGCCCCAGCTGTCGGTGAAAACCCGGGCTTCGGCGCGCACCGAAGCGCGGTAGGGCAAGTAATACATGGAGCGCAGGGCGATGGCGTCGCTGTTGCGGGAACGGGGATAGACTTCGCTTTGCCACTTGACGTCATTGGTGATCTCGTCCCGGTAGCGCGCTTGCCGGTAGGGATTGTTGAGATAGCCGTCGTCGGTGACGGTTTCGACGTTCAGCGCCATGACCCAGCTGCGGGTCAGGATCTGGGACAGTCCGAGGCTGAAACGTCGGCGGTCGATGTAATCCTCGAAGGCGTTGGCGGATTCCGACTGATCGGGGGGGCTGTTGCGGCGCACGGTGTCGTCGCCCCGGGCATAGCCGAGGGACAGGGTGGTCAGATCGCCAAAGAACGTCTGGCTGGCTCCGAGGCTGAAGGTGGTCGCGTCGTAATCGTTTTCGGAGGAATCGGTAAGGGACGCGCTCAGGATGGCGTTGTCCACCAGCACATCGACCCCGGCGCTGTATTCGGTGCGCTCTTCCGAGTATTTGCTCGCTCCGGATGCCAGCACGTCAATAGACGCACTGGAGACCATGTCGACGTAGTAGTTGCCGTAGACGGACACTGCATCCTTGAAACTCTTGCGGACCAGCACGGACGGCCCTTCAACGGTTACCCCGCCGCCGTCATAGACGTGGTAGAGCAGGTCGGCGCGGTCTTCCGGCAGCACCTCGGCGGTGCTGAAGGCCGGTCCGCACACCAGACACAGGGCCAGCGCCGCCCGGGCGACGCGGTTAATTGCAGCCACAGCCACCTCCGGCACTGCCTTCGGCGCCGCGGGCAGCTTCCCGCGCTTCATACACGTGCATCATGTAACGGGTCGCCACCGGGTCGCGCTCGAATGCCATGATCGGGTCCGCCAGGTTGCCCCGCTCATAGGGCTTCACCCACGGCTGCAGGGAAGAGCAGCCCGCGGTGCCCAGCAGGCTCAGTAAGACAAAACAGCGCAATAACATTGATCGGTTTCCGGTTTACTGTGCCAGGAGCTTCTTGATGACCTTGCGGTAGGTTTCTTCTTCACCTGGCCGGTAGCCCTGATGCAAATGAACGTAATGGCCTTTCTTGTCGATGAAATAACTCGAAGGCATGGCAGTGTTCTTGTACAGATCGGCGACCTTGCCTTTGCCGTCCAGCAGCACGGGGAAAGCCACCGGAACAGATTTCAGGAATTCCTGGGCGGCGCTGGTCTGATCGTCCAGATTGATGCCTAACAGGGTGAAACCTGCTTTGTGGTAGTCCGTATGGATCTTGTTCAGCAACGGCATTTCCTGCCGGCAGGGCGCGCACCAGGAGGCCCAGAAGTTTATCATCACGACCTGACCCTTGAGGCTGGACAGGCGCACGCTTTCGCCGGTCAGGGTTTTCAGGGTGAAGTCGGGCGCCGGGCCGTAGGGGATGCCGGCAGCAGGCTTGGCCGGTTTGGCCGCGTGGGCGCTGACGGCCAGCAGCATGCACAGCAGCAGGCCGGACAGGGAAGCATACAAAGATTTCATAAATGGACTCCTGATCATCGTTAGAAAAACAACGTCAATCCCATGTGCGTTGCGAGGTTCTGAACTTCTTTCTCGTCTTCGAAGAGGCCGTGGGTCAGCACGTGATTGCGCACATCAAAGCGTAGCGCAATCCAGTCCGTGACAAACAACCGGAAGCCGCCCCCGTAGACGTAGGTGAAAAATTCGTCGTTGGCAAACAGGGTATTGCCGCCCCCGCCAACCAGATACAGATGGTGATGAAACGCCCAGCGGCCAATGTAGGTTTCACCGGGGAAGAAGTTCACGCCGATTGTCAGATCGTAAAAGGTGAGATTGCGATCCTCTTCTGTCAACAAGTCAGGGATTACGTTTCCCCCTTCTTGTTCATAGCTGGTTCTGAGAAGCTTGGACGCACCCGCGTTCAGCTCGAAAAACACATCCTCAGTGACATGCAGCGCCAGGCGGCCCCCGTAAACGTCGTTGGAGCCGAAATCCTCAATGCTCATGACCCCCGCGAAAAAACCGATTTCCACGATTTCCGAATCGAGTTTGCGCTCCTTGAGTTCACGCCGTTTCAGGTCGGGATTGATGATGTCTTCGAGCACCCCGGCATCGCCCTCGGCCCCGTGGGCCGCGATGCTGAACCACGCCAGACCGAGCGTTAAAAGAATACGCTGAAACCTGCTTTCCATTCTTCAACCTCTAAATTGTTTTCGCGGGTGGTGAGGATGTTGTGCTGGTTGTACTCAACCCGCGCCATTAACCGGTGTGACAGATAGATCATCAGGCCCCCGCCGACGGTCAGGGCGGTGTCTTCGGTGTCTGTTGCCTCGGTCTGTTCTGAACCGATCAGGATCGGGTCCTGCGATGTACGGATGATGCCGCCGCCCAGAGTAAAAAATGGTGACACCCGCCAGTGGGGAAAGGCTTGATGGACGATCATCAGGCTGCCCAGTTTGGTATTGGAGAAATCTCCGAAGGCGTGGGTGAACTTCAGTTCGGTGGACAGGTTGGGGGTGAAGCGGTATCCAGTGTAAAGGGTGTATGCCAGGGAGTTCTCCACCCGCCCCAGCAGCAGCCCCAACTGCAGGGGGTATTTGTTGTCGCTCCAGGTGGGCGTGGAAAAATCCAGCAGATAGCCGTCCTGATCGTAGATGGTTTGCAGGTCCCGCTTGCGCACCCAGCCTTGCTTGCCATCGGTGGTTTCGACCTTGTACCAGTCGCTGCGCTTTTTGAACATGCGCAGACGCTCCCCTTTTTCCAGCGCGTGGAACCGGGGAAACCCCCGTCCGGGGAAAACGTAGAGTTCAAGATAGGGTGAGCCGACGGTAATGATTTCGCCTTTGGAGCTGCCCCACTGGGGTTCACGCGGTGGTGGCGATTGGGGTTGTGAGGTCACTTCAAAATTCGCGTCCGTTGCGACCGGGTCCGGTGCCGCCTCGACGGTTTCCACGGGTGTCGCCGGAGGCACCGGAGCGTCCTGAGCCAGCGCCGGCGCCGTGCAGACCAGCCACACCAGAGCGCTCAGGGCCGAGCGGTAAAAAGCTTGAGTGGTGGTCACGTCAGAGGCGGTCTCTTGAGGCATGGTCAGTTGGCGGGCGCGGCAAACGGGTTATTGTAATACTGTGCGCCAATATCCAGCCACTCGGAGATCAGCTTTAGTTCCGCTTTTGAGAGCAACCCCGCATGGTCCGGATCTTCACGGAATTTGCCGAAGAAAAAGTCGCTGCCGCCAAAGACAGCGCGGGAACCGGCAGAGGTCATGGGTACGTTTTCCAGTGCTACCGGTACCAGTTCAACCTCGGGAACCGGATTGCCATTGGCATCCAGCACGATATTGCCGTCCGCATCGTAAAGCGGTTGACCGGTCAGCTCTTCTTTCATGCGCTCTACCACCTCACCATCCACCAGTTCCTGTTCATTGTCCCGAAACAGCAGTTCGGCGTAGGACGTAATGTAGGGGGGCCGATCTTCCGAGGGTTGGCTGGTCAGCTCCAACTGGCCTTCCGGCACGCGCGTGCCCCCTTCGGAGGTGTGACAGGCGATGCAGGTGCCGTTTGCTTCGACCAGTTCCATGCCGTTCTCATCACACCGGCGCCGGTCTGCTTCCCAGAGCGGCTGGATATGCTGAAGGTAATTGATGGTGGTGCGGCACTTGGCATTCCAGCTGCCGACTGCGGTGCAGGCAGTGGGCGGTTGCCAGGCGGGAGTTTCTTCCAGCGGGGCACAGTTCGTGGTTGGTGTCTCCACGATGTCCACGTAGCGCAGGCTGATGTCTTCCGCCGGGGTCGCCTCCTCGACACTCGGATCGGTCCAGTCGTCGCTGTAAACAAGATCCATGGACGGAATTCGCGGTCCGCCGCGGATACGGGCGTAGTATTCCGCCATGGACTCTCCAAACAGCGGGTCACCAGCCAGCTTATCAAGATCGGTCATCAAGCGACTATTAGGGAACGGGCCATTCGCGCCCGGATTGATGCTCTCTGCACCGGCGTTCAGCCGCCCGTGGGGCTGCTGGCTGTTGGTGGTATGACAGCCCTTGCAATCCCGTTGCTCGCCGGCCTTTACGCTCACCCAGATGTCATGGCGCCTGGAAATGCGGCCCCCGTCGGCATCCAGCAGATCAAAGCTGAACGGCACATCCGCTGGCACCACAAACATGGCCGAACCGTCCGGTTCAATGGGCACATAGCCGAGGATATCCCGCATGAAGGGGCTGCTGCCGAACGCACTGTTAGGGAAATCGCGGACGTCCTGGTCGGGGATGGGGACGTGCTTGACCAGGCGCAGAAAGCGGTAGGGCCTGGCTGCGGCCGGTGTCCGCAGCGGGTCGATCATGTCTGTGAGCCCGTCAGGGGTCGTGTCGGCGCCATCGACGTCATAAACGCTGCGGATATTGAGGATGCCAAGCTCTTTGTCGCGCAGCTCATCGGGATTCGGTAGCAGGCCGCTGGGCAGGTCCGAGGGCAGGGCGCGCTCCATGAACACCACTGGATCGGTGAACATCTGGCCATCGGCATCGGGCGTGATAACTGGCCGCTGGGTGGCGGTGTCCGGATCGAAGACCCAGATACCGAAGCGGGGCAGGG
>CAZJKJ010000098.1:0-9030 GCA_964546435.1 uncultured Cellvibrionaceae bacterium | reverse complement strand
GGGCGAGACAATCTTGCCTAACAAAGCATTGCAGCGGACAAGCCGCTGAATGCGGAGTTAGGGGTGCATGAAAGATTTCTCAAAGTCCCGATACGGAATTGCACTTCGCTCCGCCCTTATCTTCGCAGTCGTCGGCCCGCCTGCGGGTATGGCCATCGTTTTCCTTCCCGTTATCGGGGCGACAACCTCCGCCTCGTTTCTAGGCAGCAGCTTAGTCTCGCTTCTACTGATAGGCGTGCCATTTGCGTACCTTGTCCAAGGCGTGCCAGCTGCCGTGACCGGCTTTGTAGCAGGCATGCTGTGCCAGAACGGCGTGACCACTGGCAGAGGGTTGATCGTCCTCTGTGTGGGGGCCCTGGCCGCATCCTGGCTGGTACTCTTTAAGGCAGCAAACCTTGGGTGGAACCTGGAGTACTCAATTTGGCCAATTGCAGGTGCTGTGTCTGCAGGGGTATGCTTAGCGCTCGCCTCACGGCGGCTGTGGCCTAACAAGTCGTCCAAGCCGAAGCCGGTTCGCCGCGCGGCTTAACTCAGGAGTTATGCGGGCTCTGGCCTGTAAAGATTTTGTTTTGAATGCAGTTGGTCGCTTCGTCGAAATTGATCCGGTATCGAACCACACTGATATGCACATGCGGGCAGCTTCGTTCCCGGTGGGGTTCGTTCGAAATCCGAGTTACATATGGTGTGAAGCATTCTACGTGGGGTGCCACCAAAAAAAAATTGCGGGGTCACGCGCGCGGCGTTCTTGCGGTCTCGGTTGTCTGGTATTGGACCCCTGGCGCTGCGCAACTACGCACAAACAAGTGCGGCGTGTCGCCACATAACCAAGCCAGGCAAGCGACGCCAAAAGCGGCGCGCTTTCTGGCATTGTTATGATTACTACGAATTCTGATCATTTCTATCGGTATAGAAAAAAACATCCGTTAGCTGCATTTTAAAAGTTGCTGAAATTTTAAATGCAACTTCTAGTGAAGGTGAGTATTTATTTGATTCTATTGCGTTGATAGTTTGTCTTGTAACGCCAACTGAATCAGCTAATTCTTTTTGTGTCATCTCGTTGGCTAGAAAACGTAGTGTTCTAATTTTATTAGAGATTCGAAGTTCTGTTTTTGTCACAGCCTCATAATCCTCGTCTGTAGTAAAACAATTGCAAAGCTTTTTCGGTTGCATCTGAAATAACAAGGAATATTAACAATGTATGCACGATCCAAAAATTCCCATCTGCTTTTAGGCTGCACAATATGGCAATTATGGTTCCGCTTGATAATATAAAGGCTTTGACTCGGGAGGCTTTGAGCTCTATAACTTTGTCCCGCTCATCCAGTTTCTCGGGTTTATGATTTATTGCTGTGAAGATGTGCCCAACAATCACCAAAGTCACAAGAGCAATTATTATAAAAATGAGCTGGGTCATCATCTCGGCTGAACTGGCGTTGGTACTAATTGGTAATACCTTTAAAAAGTAACCGCCAAACACCAAAGCAAGGGCAATAATCTGAATTAAAAGGCTTTTTTCTTTAAATGTAAGGTTCATACCGGTGTCCTAAATAGGTGACTCGGAGTAAAATATACTTTACATTGGTGTTGGTGTCAAATATTTTATACACAGGCATAATAAGTCGTTCCAGCACCGTTCCGCTTCGCTGAACCGGACAGTTTTTAAGTCGCAGCTTTATGGTTTGCTGCGCAAAGTATTCCATAAAACCACAACTTAAAAACTGCCGCTGAACTCGGCGTTAGCAGTTAAGAGCTGAGATAAGGAGCAAGAATGGAAGCTAGCACAAGAAAGGCTTTGTTAGTTGGTGGAGCATTGCTGTTTCTCGTCGGGCTCCTCTCCGGCGTACTTTTGCCCCAGATGCTAAACCCTAGAATGGGGTTGTCAGCGCATTTGGCAGGGGTGCAAAACGCACTCGTACTTTTGATAGTCGCCGCCGTATGGGGACACGTCGTCCTTCCCCAGCGTCTTCGAATCCTGCTGTGTGCCTCTGGCATTAGCGGCATGTATGGCTTCTGGCTTGCGTTGCAACTGGCTGCATTCTGGGGTACTAGCCGGGCCACGCCTATTGCAGGGACGGGATTCGAGGGGCTCCCGTGGCAAGAAGTTTTGGTAACTCTGCTACTCCGTGCATCGTCCCTCGTATCCATTGTCATGGCTATGCTTCTGCTGGCAGGGTTTTTGGGTAAACGGAAAATCAAGGCCGATGAAAATAAAGAAAGGCGCTAACAAAGCCAAGCGCGGCGACAGCTTTTTCGTTGCGGCTTCGCCTCCACTACAAAGCTGCGCGTGTCGGCGGCGTTATGCGGGCTCTGGCTTGTAAAGGCCTTGAATTTGAATGCAGTGGGTCGCTTCGTCGAAATTAATCCGGTATCGAACCGCACTGATATGCACATGCGGGCAGCTTCGGTCTCGGTGGGGTCGTTCGAAATCGGAGTTACATATGGTGTGATGCATTCTACGTGGGGTGCCACCAAGAAAATAATTGCGGAGTCACGCGCGCGGCGTTTTTGCGGTCTCTGTTTTCTAGTATTGGCTCCGCTGGCGCTGCGCAACTACGCACAAACAAGTGCGGCGTGTCGCCACATAACCACGCCAGCAAGCGACGCCAAAAGCGGCGCGCTTGCTGGCATTGTTAGCGCTGCGCCGGATGCGGTGTCTTGTTTGTTCTGCTTCGTCAAGCAAATTCTGGGTGGCGGGCGGGGAAAGTCAGTGGTAATGTCCAAAGTGCCAGCGAAAGGTTTAGAAGCTTCGGCGATGGGGCAGCGGTTTCAGAAATCGGATTGTGTAGAAATAACTACCGCTCATTCATCGCACGCTGTAGGGAGGCAATTCGTACGCAGGTAATGCAACGCACCCGCCGCAGAACATCGACGTTAACCGGTTTGGATTACTGAGTTGTTATGGATTCATTTTTGGACTTAATTTTATGTAGGCATCGCCGGTTTAAAGGGGAAACGTATTTCAGAAATCGATTCCCTTTAATGCTTTTAATCAGCGCCATTTTTGCAATGTTTATTGCTGATACCTTTATTATGTTTTTAATTTCAATTTGCTTTTTTATGTTTATAGATATGCTCCTCGCTTTTGGGGCATGGCTTTACTATAAAACTGATTTATAGCATTTACGGACAAGAATATGGCTAACCAGCGCAGTCGCAATCGGCCACTGCGTGGCCTGGATCTCAACCGCTGCGCGGGATTTGGCCTGTGCTGCGGGCGTTAGCGCTGCGCCGGATGCGGCGTCTTGTTTGTCCTGCTTCGTCAAGCAGTTTTCGGGCGGCAGGCGTGGAAAGTCAGTGGTAATGGCCATTGTGTTGACGAAAGGTTTGGCGGCTTCAGCGATGGGGCAACGCTGTTCTATGTCCGAGCGGGCGGACAAATCATCCGTTCGTTCACCCGGCGCTGTAGTGGAGTAGCTTGTATGCAGGTAGTGCGGCGCACGGTTTGCAGTCGGCTGTATCTCAGTGGCGGCGGCCGAATCACGGTTGACAGCATCTTTGTGCGGTACATGTGGCTTCAGTCCATCAGCAGCGCTAACAAACCGCTTAAATTCGACGCCGCAACGCCGCGCGGCTTAACTCAGGCGTTAGTAGGCAAAATCGCTGTGACAATTACTCACAGGAACATCTTGCGGAATTCTCACATTCTCTACGACTTTAACTTTATTGCACGGGAAACATACCTATGAACGCTCGATCTAACTCGCACCTTTCTCTTCCTTGGCATGCTTGGGTTTTAGGTCTAATCTTTTTTCTCTTCGGGCTAGCATCTGGGTTTGATTATGTCATGAGCGTCACGCAGGGAGAATCCTACTATCGGGCATCTGGTATGACCGATCAGCAAGTAGCATATTTCTCTGCAGTGCCGTTCTGGGCAGTGATTGCGTGGGCCGTTTCAGTCTGGGCCAGCTTGCTAGGTGCTGGTGCTATGTTTTTGCGTCGCCGAATCGCGCTGCTGCTGTTCGCCGCTTCGGTTGTAGGTAGTCTGGTCAACATCCTCTACTCATTCGCGTTGTCGGAGGGGCGGGAAGCTATGGGTATGCTATGGCCCATGCCATTCGTTGTCACTACACTAACAGCGGGCATGGCCTACTACTGTAGCCGGCTCATCAAGAAAGGCATCCTGGTGTAGCCCCCCATATGGCTTGTGCGGCTGTAGGCTAACAAACAACTCATGCGGAGCAGGTTACGCTTCGCTTCACGCGCCCGCATAGTAGGGCGTTAGCAAAAATGGAAAGAATTCATGTCTTGGAGAACGATTTATTTTGGTAACGAAAAGCCTTCATTGAGGCGTCAATGTCTCATTCATTTCACCATGTTATTTTTATTGTCTTCGCCCTATGCTTTTATTGCCGATTTTTCTCCGGAAAACTGGGTTTTTTATGCGGGGCTAAGTATTTCCATTCTGGCTTCCTTAATTTTAGTATTCTGTATGTGGAATATAAGAGAAAGATTTTCACTGCTAATGCATTATAGTCTTATAAAGCGCATAGTTGCTTTGAGCTCTCTTCCTTTAATGGCATTCCTATTCACGGGCGCCTTTACGATTTATACAGTACCCGGACTAACAACCAGTGTTATCGGTCGGGATGTTAGATTACTTGGTGAATTTGATAAAAAAGAGGGCGTTACTCGGAGATCTTGTCGATATAGAATTTCATCTGAAATTCTAAAGTATAGGTTTCCACCGTACCTCTGTGTTGAGAAAAGTCAGCATGAGCGTGAAACAAATAAATATGCCGTTTTAGCTAAAATGTCTTTTTTGGGCGTGCTGTATGAAGCTGTTGAGTAAATGCTAACAAACACAGTCAGTGCGACATTTATTTCGGCGCTTGTTTTGTGCAAGAAAAGTCCTGGCACAAAGCAGTCACCTCCATAAATGCGCCTGCTGTGGGCGTTAGCTGTGACGAGAGGTATTAGCTTGCTCTTCCAAATTCTCTTGGCTGTGGCCTTGGCCCCATCTTCACAGGCGGCTCCGCTTGTGCAGTTGGCATTCCCGAACGCAAGCATTCTCGCGTCGTGTCAGCTAACGGATGGTGGCGTCGCGGTTGCTGTAGCGAGCTCGGGCTCCGGCGGCGCGTACTACGTTCTGTTTCCCGGAAGCCAGCCCATAAAACTGGAAGATTTCTCAGGAGAGGCTAATCTCGCGTGCTTCTCCCCAGAGGAGGCCGCACAAATCAATCACACAATTAGGGAGTCTGAAATTATATCAGGCGGCATCCTCCCCATCGGCTCTAGCACAGTCATTTGTGGATTTCTGTCGTCCGTAGAGTCTGTCTGCTGGCAGCTAGATAACCACGGCGGCATTAAGCGGGTAGGTGGTTGGATTACGTGAGGCCATACCGTGCTAACAATGCCAGCCACGGCGACGGCATTTACGTTGCGGCTTCGCCTCCACTACAAAGCCGCGCGCGTGGCGGCGTTATTGCAAGAGCCGGTCAAACCTCAGGAGGTAGAAATGAAAAGCCAGTTTCTCTATAAACGCTGGGCAAATTCAGAAATCTTAAATTTGCTAAAACAGGTAGATGGCGAACGATATCCAGACCAGAAGGCAGCGGCAGTTCGTTTATTGAATCACGCGCTCGTGGTTGACAAAATATTCATAGCTCATTTGCAGGGGGAGGTGCATCCTTTTTCCTCAGCGAATACTGACCAAATGCCCTCATTAGATGAACTTTGTGATTCAGTTAATCAAGCGGATACGTGGCTGATCCATTATGTTTCTAACGTTGAGATGCCAGAACTTGAGAGGGAAATACCGTTTATATTTACTGATGGCGATCCGGGGCGGATGAGTGTAGGTGAAATACTAAATCACCTTATTATTCATGGGTCTTATCATCGTGGAAATGTAGGAATGCTATTAGTCGAGTGTGGTCTCGAGAATCCCAGAGATACATTCCCAAAATTTCTGCATCAGTATGAACCATCGAGAAGAACAGCCTAACAAGGTTGTAAACCGGAGCCAAATTGCGGAGCGGTTACAACTGCGTTAGAGATAGGGAAAGTTATGGCAGAAATTGTGATTAGAAAGGCAGTGGCAGAAGATGCAGATAATATTGTTGTTCTGGTAAATAGTGCTTATCGCCCAGAACCCGGTTCGGAAGGATGGACACACGAGGCTTCCTTGGTAAGTGGTAGTCGCATCGATTCAGCACAGGTAAGCGATGCCATCGAAACGTCTACCATTCTAGTTGCTGCAAGCGGTGTTCAAGTGGTGGGCTGTGTGCAAATACAGGCCAAAGGTCGAGAATCTCATATTTGCATGCTTGCGGTTCTTCCATCCGCTCAAGCCGCAGGGTTAGGAAAATTGCTTTTGGCGGAAGCCGAAAGCATTGCCAGATCAGTTTTCGATGCCGAACTTTTTGTCCTGCTGGTGGTGGCAGAGCGGCGGGAGCTCATAGACTTCTATGTGCGCAGGGGCTACAAAGAAGCAGGCTACTTCCGAGCATATCCTGTTGAGGCCGGAGTAGGTACACCCTTCAATCCGAATGCGCGACTTGCCGTGTTGCATAAAAGCTCTAATAAGGCGCACCAGCACGCGCCGTTCCGGCGCTAGACGCGCTAACGCGCGCCGCTGTGCTAGTAGTTATGCGGGCTCTGGCTTGTAAGATCTTAGATTTGAATGAGGTTGGTCGCTTCGTCGAAATTGATACTCTATCGAATCGCACTGGTATGCACTCGCGGGCAGATTTGTTCCCGGTGAGGTAGTTCGATATTGGAGTTCCATACGGTGTGGTGCATTCTACGGGAGTTCGGAAGTCATTGCGGCCGTGCAGTGCCTCACCAAGCTTCCCAAGGAGCCCAGCTTAGAGGCGGCACACCGCGCCGCCGGTAACCCTGTAGCAAGAGCGGTTAGCTCGCGGACGTCACGAACAACATGGATCTATCACGCATTGCCGAGCCAGCGGAGCGGGATTTCGCAGGCTCAAGGAGTATGAGCAGGTACGGCTAGTTCTGCTGGCCGCAACCTAACAATTCGTCCAAGCCGACGCCGCTTCGCGGCGTGGCTTAACTAAAGTGTTAAGCCTGTATGAATATTGAGCACTATCGAGAGTTCAGAGATTTCGAAGAAAAGGGATTGAAGAAGCAGGCTTCAAAATCAGTACGTGCTTTTATTTCTTCATTTCAAAGCAGCAAAGACATTGAAGAATGGGTCTGGGAATACCTACCCAAGATAGCGACAAACAGACACTCAAGAATACGCCACGAAATATTCTGTGAGCTAGTGTTTCCAACTCTTAGAGACGGTTATAAAAACGGCGATTTCGCGAGCACACTATGGCTTGGCAAGCTCTCACAAAATCTATATCAGTTACAAAGCGCTCATGAGGCACTTGATGGGGTAAGTGAGATAGAGCTTTACAATAGGTGCCACGAAATCGACCCAGAAAATGATGAGGTTCGCTTGTTGCTTCTTAAGTCGATAGTGTCATGGCTTGCATATGCTGAGCATGAATGGCCGCGGGCATACTTATTGGCAACCACGGTGCCACTCTCGAACAGTGTGACGAAATCAGCTTAGAAGTTCAGAGAGCTCTTTCCCTTGATAAAGAGTTTAAATATAGTGAATTTATCAAGCAGTTTAACGAGAAGCTTAGCCAGTATCGTGCAAGGCTTAACAAGTGAAGACGCAGGACGTCAAAACCATAGCGAAGCGACGGTTTGACACCCGTGCTTTAAACGTTATGCAGGATCTGGCTTGTGAAGATCTCGTTTTTAGTGCAGTTGGTCGCTTCGTAGAAACTGATCCGATATCAAACCGCACCTATGTGCGCATGCCAGTAGTTTCGTTCCCGGTGCCATGATGTCGCATTGGAGTTCAAAATGGTGTGGTGCATTCTACGTAGTGTGTGACTAAAATAATTGCGGAGTCACGCGCGCGACGTTTTTGCGGTCTCGGTTGCATGGCATTGAGTCCGCTGACGCTGCGCAACTACGCACAAACAAGTGCGGTGTGTCGCCACATAACCAAGCCCGCAAGCGACGCCAAAAGCGGCGCGCTTGCGGGCATTGTTAGCTGCTACTTTGAGGTATCATGAATCCAAACATTCCTATACCCACGGACAATGTATATAAGTTCTATGCGATGTTTGGCCTCGTCATAATGCTGACAACAGCGATCATGTTTTTTATTAGGCACGAGGAGTACAATCGAAGGGCGTTCGATCGTCATGTGCCGATGAAGTTGCTTGAAGCGAAAAAGGACCTCAGTGATCAGCAAAAGCATGAGCTATACCTATATGAGCAGAAAGCGGGCATTGATAAGTCGAACAAGAAGCTAGAGTTAAGCCTATACATGTTTCTATTTGTGTTGCCCGGTGCGCTTCTCACTATCTACGGATTTTTTATGTGGCATAACAAAATACAGCCTCTACAAGACAGGCTAATTGAATTGCAGCTGGAGAGGCTTAGTATCGAAATTAAAGCAGCTAACAAAGAAGTTGAGCGGACGCGCTACACACGCCGCTGACTCGATGTTAAGCGAAAAATAATGAGCATTGGAGATTTCAACTACATTGAGGCAGGCCTTTGGTTAATAATTGCGGTTTTGTTACTCATTGCCGCATTCCGGCAGAGCGCATCTGGACGGTACTTCCGAGTATTCGCTATCACTAGCACCTGGTTCGCTCTGTTCGCAGTCTCCGATCTCGTCGGAGCTCAAACAGGAGCCTGGTGGAGGCCGTTTTGGCTACTGCTTCTTAAGGCGGTCTGTGTAGCGGCCTTTATCGTCTGCTATCTATGGTATCAATGCATTCGGCGTGCAAAGGCTTAGCAAAACGCCCTTGCGGACGGGTCACTGTGTGCCCCTCCGCAAAGCTCGGCGTTAGGCACTAATAAGGAGAGGTGCGTGATTGTAGTCAAGGATAAATCGGGATTAAGCTTTCTGATTGCGGTGTTGGCCATGCTACCCATCTACGCTCACGGCTATATAGCGTGGAAAGGCGGATTGTCGTTGCTGGCATTGAAAATACATTTTGTAGTGGTCAACTAATTCCGGACACAGTTTTAAATTTTTCTTCCGCTGCCGCT
>CAZJKJ010000097.1:0-9997 GCA_964546435.1 uncultured Cellvibrionaceae bacterium | reverse complement strand
TGGTAAAGCCGGCCAGCGTGCCGACAAGATTGGCGCCGCCCAGGGATACCGAAGACCCGCTGTTGCCCGCCAGCGCCGCCGCACTCAGTACGCCGCTCTGCGTGATGGCACCGGACAGATTATCAGCACCGCTGCCTCCCAGAGTCACCCGGCCATTCACCGCCGACACCGCACCGAGCGACAGCGTTGTACCATTGAGGATTTCGATGGCAGAGTCGGTGGCGCTGGAAGTCGTCAAGGCACCTGCCAGGGTATGCGCCGCATCGCCGGCATTCAGATAAATATTCCCCGCCCCCGCGTTGACGGTGGAGGCCGCCGCTTGTGTGATGCCGGTGCCGCGCAAGCCGATATCGCCGCTGGCCGTAACATTCTGGCTCCCCAGCGCCAGCGCTCCGCCGGTAGTGGTCAGGCTGGCCCCGCCCCCGCTGGTCACCGGACCGGTCAGAATGAGACCGCCGGTGGCGTCGTTGAGCAGAAAATCCGCCCCCGTGGTGACCGCCCCCAGATTGGCTACCGTGTTGGCGTTGCCGAGATTGACCGCACCCAGCGTGTTGACGGTGAGTCTATCGGCATTGATGAGGGTTGCACCCGCTTGCGTCACCGCTCCGGTGATATCGTTATTGCCGATCACCACCGTGCCGGCACTGGCCGCCACACCGCCGAGGCCCACCGTGGTTGCTCCCCGGATGGTGACGGCGCTGGCGGTGTTGTTCGTGGTCGAGACAGTACCCGCCAGGTCAATAGCCCCTGCGGTAGTGCCGTCGTGACCGCTAACCAGAATGGTCCCGGAGCCGCCATTCAGGGTCGAACCAGCGGCCTGAGTGACACCTTGACCGCTGAGCACCAGATTACCGCTGTCACCACCCGAGGTCAGATTATGAGATCCGATCGCCAGCGCACCGCCGGTGGTCTCGATGGTCACCGTCCCTGACGGGGTAGCGACGTTACCTGTCAGGGCCAGACCGCCAGTATCCCGAAGCAGGAACTGGCCCGAATCGGTCACCGCGAACGGCCCCAGCTGGCTGACGCTGTTATTGGCTTCTCCCAGAGTTACCGCATTGACCGCGCTCCCGCTGAGAGTAGCCGTGGTGCGGAGGGTTCCGGCCGTCTGGGTGATGGCGCCCTGAGAGAAAAGGGTCACGTTCCCCGCATTGCCATTGACGATACCTGCAAGGGTGATCGCACTGCCACCGCGTTGCGCCGTCAGGTTGACGCCGTTTCCGGAAATACTGCCGTCTGCGGTGACCGTCATCCCTTGCGATGGCGTCAACAGAGTCACGGCACCCGAGCCGGCATTCACATCACCGATTACATTCAACGGCGTCGTGGAGTTGGTGTAATTGCGAAGCAGGAAATCGCCATTGGTGGAGAAATCGCCGAGATTACGCACGTCGTTATTGCTGCTGATAAAGGTTGCGGTGCTAGTGGTGGAGCCGGTCAGTTCGTTTGTAGTTATCCGGCCGGTCGATATAGCACCACTGTTGCCATACAGGGCCACTTTCTGGTTCGGCGAAATCGATCCGGCAATGTATCCCGTCCCGGTTATGCCGTCCCCTTCGAGCTCGATGCTGTTTCCATAGATATAGTTGCTGCCCAGTGCCAGCGCGCCTCCGGCGGTGGTGATGGAGACGTTGTTACTCGTGGAAGCTCCATTAATCAGATGAGTCAGCAGATTCAGGCCGCCCGCCGTGTCATTGACTGTGAGATCACCACCCCGATATAGAGTGCCGAGCGCGTTAAGCAGGTTGGCACCACCCAGGTTGATGGAGCTGCTCGAATGCGCCTGCACGGTGCCGGCATTGATGCGGGTTATGTCGGTCTGTGAGATCGCACCGTTGATGCGGCCAGTATCGGAATCGTTAATACCCAGTTGCACCGAGCCACCGGCGCCCGTATCAATATTGCCGATAACTGCAGCGCCGGAGTTGAGAAATCTGACCGCACTGTTGGTGGTGTTGGTAGTCGTCAGGCTGCCGGCCATATTGATGGCGCCACGGGAGTTCACATTACCGACATTACTCCCCTGGATGGTGATCGTCCCCGCGCCTGCATTAACTATGGAATCAGCGCCCTGCGTCAGGCCTCGCCCCTGTAAATGGACGCTGCCATTAGTCGCCGTTATGTCCCGGTCCCCCAGTACCAGCGGGCCGTTCCCCGTCTGGATGTTGACCGAAGTCGCCTGGAGGTCACCGGTCAGGTTCATGCCGGACGTGCGCCCAGACGCCTGTACCGTTAACCCGCCTCCCAGTGACACCGCCCCCAGGTTGTCGATGATGTTGTGGATGTTGTCGAGATTGATGGATCCTGCAACGGCCGATTCGAAAGTCCCCAGGTCCAGCTTCCAGGATGAGTGCGTGTTCTGACTGACATTACCGCTGACGTTGGGCGCACCCCCAACTACTTCACCGACTCTCAAAGTGCCGCTCTGGGCGGTGACGCCCCCCAGGGTGACGTTACTGGCATTGCGCACAATAATGGCCGGGTTGCCACTGTCCGCTGAATTTAGGGAGGTATTGAGCTGCCCGCTTAACGTGACGCTGCTGTTGCCGCCGTCGACAACAATCTGCCCGGCCCCCGCGTTAATGTTCGCGCTGGCATTTTGCGTCACACCCACTCCGCGCAATGTCACATTACCGCTGGCGGTCGAAATGTTTGAGTTGGAATTGCTGAGATTCAACTGACCGCCGGTCGACTGCAGACTGACCGGCGCGCCCGTGGCAGTCGTAGTAATAGAGGAATAGCTTTGATTGATCGCGCCGGAGGTCAATACCTGCAAGCCACCGGCTTGGCTGTAGTTCTGGACGTTATTAAAGATCGCTGTCCCGGTGCCCGCTACCGCATTCCCCCCGTCGTCGGCGTAGATCAAGCTGCCTGCGCGGATGCTCGAGCTCGTTTGCAGGTCGGTGACACCGTCGATACGGATATTACCCAGGGCACCTACGCTGCCTACACTGTTTCCGAACAAGATATTGCCCGCACCGGCACCGCCATTAATTATCAGATCGTTATCGGTTGACTGGCTGTCTAGGTTCCGCAGGAAACTCACCGCGCCGGTGCCACGGGTGAGCGTGATGTCATTGTGCAACCAGGTGGCCCCATTGAACCGGGCGATGCCGTTGCCCTCCTGTGTATTCAGGGTGATCGCGCCACTACCGCCCAGATTGATCGTATTCGCGGTGATATTCACACCAGCTGCCGCCGATGTGCTCACGTTGCCCCGCACGGATGCGGCCGAGGCCGAAGTGATCTCCAGATTGGCCAGTGTTTCCGTTCCGCCGACAGCCGCGTCCAGAAGCACAGCGCCCTGGCCTGCAGTGAGTGTCAGCGCCCGGTCGGTCCCGTCGGAATCAATGGTCGAGTGAAAAGTAATGCCACCGGAGGTGTCACCCGTGGTTGCGAGACGATTGGCTGTCAAGGTCACCGGATCCCGCACCACTATGAAGCCGCCCAGGCCCTGGGTGCTGTCGCCCTGCGGTTGACCGCCGATCGCGCGCAAATCGCCATTGAGCCGGACCGGCCCAGCGCCATCGGTTTGCAGGGTGATATTGCCGGCGTTGCCGCCATTGCGATTCGGATCGGAATCGGCAATGGCAGTGGCATCGCCGCCGGTGGTGGTGATCTGGCCCACGTCGATGGTGCCGCCAGCGGTGACGAGCACCTCTGCCGCGTTACTTCCCACGCCGGCATTGTTGCTGGCGCCGGTGGTGGTGAGATTGGCTACATTCACATTCCCGGTACTGTTGAGAATGATATTGCCGGAGGACGTGCCGGTATCGACGGCGGCCGTGGTAATGATGTTGGCGGCGCCAGTGAGATTGCCGGCAGTCGCTGTCAGGCTGACATGGCCACCGGTGGTGACGATGTCGTCCACGTAGTTAATCGAGCTGCCGCGCAGGGTTGCGGCGCCGGTTCCCGTGCCGGTGATGACATTCCCTGTTGCGCTATCGAGTGTGAGGGCACCGGTGGCGTTATTTCCGAGCGTCAGGGTGCCACCGAATACAGCCGATGACAGGGTTAAATCTCCCTGCACCTGCGCAATATTGACGCTGCCACTGCCGGCCGCACTGAGGTTGAGGCTATTGGCGCTGAAGGGCCCGTTGGACGTGATAGAGCCATTCGATCCCGCCGTGGTCGACAGGGTCACATTGCCATCCGCCGACACGGTATCCAGCTCGAGATTACGGGAATTACTGAGGACGATATTGCCTGACGTACTGGCAGCGGAAACGCTGCCGAACAGCTCGTTGGTCGCCGAGTTCAAATTGATTCCGGTGGCGGCCGTCAGAGCAGTCGCACCCCCGATGCGCAAACGCGAGCCACTGCCCTGGCTGATATTGCCCGCCCGCGCGATCATCTCCAGACTGCCATCAAACGTGTCGATATTGACGTTCGGGTTCAGGCTAATAGTGCCGTCCGCATCCAGGGTCAGTTTGTTTGCCGGGAACCAGCCAATGGAATCGACCAGCGTGATATTGCCCTCCTGGCCGCCGTCGTCACCGGTTATCACTTCAACATTTCCGTTTGCCAGCGCATTCTGCAAGGTTTCCACAGTGAGAATCGAACTGTCCGCGCTCGATTCAAACGGCGTTCCCCCTGAAATGCCGGTATCGGTCCCCGCTGTCTGAATGACGATATTTCTCGGATCCAGCAACAAAGTCCCGCTGTCGCCCATCGGTGCCCGCAGATCCGTCTGGCCGGTGTAGCTCAGATGCTGCTTGCCGGACACTTCGGCAAAGCCGCCATCGCCGCCTCCATCGCCACCCCGGGCGCTGATCTGGCCCTCGAAACGGGTGGTGTCATCCGCCCAGACGATCACCTCGCCGCCGTCCCCGGCCCCAATCCCATCCGCGCGAACCCTGGCGGTCTCGTCTACATAGGTGCGCGCTGCGTTGCGCACATCAGGGTTCTCGCCCCGCAGGTCGCCGCCGACACGCACCTCGCCACCGCCACGCTGACCTGAGGCATCAAGAGTCGCGCCCGCCATCAGGCCCACGTGCTTGCCTGTGATCTGGATATCGCCACCCTGCGCCGCGTCACTGCTGGCATCCAGCGTCCCGGACACACTGACTTCTCCGTTGCTGCCGCCATCCACTTCGATTGAACTTGCCGCAACGGTGCCGCCGATTTCCATCAACTTGAATACGCCGTTTTCTTCCACGATCTGACCAGCTCCGGTCTCATTGACCGGCACGGCCTGCTCGATGAGTCGCTGAGACGCCGATGCGGTCATGATCACCTGCCCGCCCTCCGCCTGGATCAACCGCCGGTTGGCCACCAGGCTCTCCACCGTGCCGCTGTCGACTTCCACCGAAACCAGCTGGTTACCGCTCAGATCCAGCGTCATTGCGTCGCCGGCCGCCAACGCCACGGTACCCATCTGCGCGCTAATGATGCCTTCGTTCTCTACCTGGGTGGCGAGCAGGGCCACATAGCCGCCACTGCTTGCGTGGATGTCCCCTTTATTGATGATGGCGCCGGAGCCGTCGCTGGCAGTGAAGCGGTAATTCCCCGCCATGAAATCTTCATCGGCTAGGTCCAGCGTCGACGCGACCAGGCCACCCACGTTAACCCGGCTGGCGGCACCGAAGAGCACGCCGTTGGGGTTGAGCAGAAACACCTGGCCATTTGCATTCAACTCACCATGAATCGCCGAAACATCACCCCCGAGCACCCGGTTGAGCGCGACGGCATCCGCGCCTGGCTGGTGAAACGTAACCGCCGCCTGCTCGCCCACACTGAAAGTGTCCCAGTTGATGACCGCGCGGGTGGATGTCTGATTAATATCCATGCGGGATCCGGCCTGATGAATGCGCGCCTCCCCATGGTGCACTTCACCCCCGGCGGGCAGCACCCTGGCTCCCAAAGGGTCGGCCCAGACTGTGCCGGCGCCGGTGGCCGTAAGTCCTGCAATCGCCAGCGAGAGCGCGCGGACTACGCCAGCACCCGCTTTACGGTGACTTCGCGCGGTCTCTGCGGCCACCATCCAGATACGTCGATCGTTGTTCCAAACCAGTTTGTAAGCGCGGTTCATAGCTGCATGTCTGTTCACGGTTATCTCCAGTACTGCGCTGCGTCAGTAGGTCGCTGTCCGGCCGGTACTGCCTTTGCGGCAGGACCGGAAAATGAGGGGGTTCGGGAATCAGAAAAAGTGGCTGGCACTGATCCACAGGCGCGTCGATTCGAGGCTGCCGTCACTGTCCTTGCCGGTATCCGGACGCCCCAGGGGATTGCTGCCGAAGCGCCGGGCAGCTGTCAGGCTGACCTGGAAACCGCGAGCGCCGTTCCAGACAGCGCCCACACCTGCACCTTCCAGCGAATAAGAAAGCGATTGCGACGGATCGGCGGCGTTCCAGCCGAGCCAGGGATCTTTGTGCTGCCGTACCCGGCCGTAGTCGTAGAACACCAGCGCCGTCCAGGTCGCCGCCAGACGATGGCGCAGTTCCAGCGCCGCCAGCCAACCCTCGTCGCCACTGCCTTCGAGGATCGGGTAAGCGCGGACGCCAGTCGGGCCGCCGAGACTGAAACCTTCCGATGAATCGAGATTGTTGCCGGCGAACTGGCCCTGTACCGTCGCCCAGAGCGTGGTGTCGTCCGTGAGTTTCTGCAGCCGGCCGAGGCTCCAGGCGAGTTTCTGGTAGGAGCCATCGCGCTGTGCGCTTAGTTGGTCGTTGGCGAGATCGGTGCCGTTGCCCGACAGATCCAGCTCGCCCACCACCAGGGTTGCGCTGTACACATTGAAGCCGCCACCATGCCAGGCATCGGCAACGTCGCCAAAAAGTCCGATGGTGAGGGAAGACACATCTTTGTTGGAGGTCTCCTCCCCCAGTTGGCTGTTGTCGTAACTGCGCAGTTCCATCCGGCCCAGCACATTCATGTTGCTCATGCGTTCGCGCCGAATCGGGTAGAGAACGTCAGCGCCCCAGGCGGTGGCATCGCCTTCGGCATCCAGCGCCTTGAATTCCTTGCCGAGTTCATATTGGTAATGGGAGACGTTGAGGCCGGCGCGGATGCCATCGTGACCGAGCGGCGCGCTGTAGCGAAGCCGCGCATAGCGACTGCCGTCGCTTAACTGGCTGTATAACTGCGCCTGATCGCCGCCACCGGACGGGTTATCCAGAGATACCACTGCACTGATGCGCTCGGCCCCCGTGGACCGGGAGCCAAAGTTATCCACCGTCACCGAGCCGCCCACCAGCGGCTCATCTTCAACCTGCACCACCACATCAGTGAAGCCGGGTTGACCACCGGCCACCAGCACGGTTTTGGCGCTGACACCCGGCGTCTCATCCAGCAGCTGCGCACCCCGCTCCAGTCCAGAAAGATCCAGTACGTCACCGGATCGCTGGCGGCGCCGGATCGAGCGCTCGGCAAATTTTTGCGAGACCCGCAACCCTTGCGCTTTGCCCTCCTCCACTTTCACCTCGCCCAGACGCGCTTCAACAACCACGATGCGAATCGTGCCCGCATTGACATTCTGCTGCGGCAAAAACGCCCGCACGAGATACCCCGCCTGGCGGTAACGTTCGGCGACCACATCGGCAATAAACTGAAGTTCCGCCATGGTGAGCTTTTTACTTGTCCAGGGCGCCACCACCCGCGCCAGCTCCGCATCGGACAGCAGCGTATTGCCTTCAAACACAAACCGCTCGACTGGAACCTCCGGGCCTTCTCGCGTAACCGGCGGCTGTGGCACCGCCTCCGGCACCGGCGGCGCCGGCAGCTTCGGCCGCGTCTCCCTCTCCACCTCCCGCAGCAACTCCCCGCCCTCCGGCTGCGCCACAGCTTCAATATTGGTTAACAGGCAAATTGGTCCGGTCAGGGAAACAAGCAATAACCGCAACGCATTCTTATTGGATTTTGTTATTTTCATAGGCTCCACTTGGCGGATTTAATTATTAGCTTCAGTCAGTGTAGTCGTCACCGTTACCTTTACGCCTTAATCGGAGTATTAGTGTTCTTGTTACTTATCGTGAATTCTAATTAAAGCAGGCGAGACCCATAGCGATGACTTGAAAAGTCGGTGTGGCGTATGGATCGTTTGTGGAAGTTAATAAACCCGAGCAGGAAGTCGTTGAGTGCCTGTCCGAACTGAAAGTCGCTTCCTGCTGGAGTGGCTGTCCCGGTAGGCGGTCCCGGTAGGCGGTTCCTGCTTTTGCCTTGCCCGCAAGAGTGGCAGCGCAAGAGTGGCTGTCCCGGTAGGCAGTTCCGATTAACACTAAAGTGGCTAACACACGTGGCTGTCTACGTAGCCGCTTCTAAAGTGACTGTCCCATAACGGCTTTCACGATGTCTCCTCTGCTCGTCAATCAAAATGGTCGATTTCCTACATGCAGACATAACAATCTGCTACGGGTATCTAACGAACGTTCCCCTATAATCGACGGCTTTCAAAGGGTGATGGACATGGACGACAAACTCTCCGCAGCGGATGCTGAAGGCTTGCCCGATGACGCGCTGTTCTTTCTCGCTGATCAGCCAGGAACCGTCAACGAACTCGTCATGAAGCTCTATGAGCAGCCAAACAAGACCACGATCGATCATTTCAAAAGCGTTAACGAGCATTTGACGGGCGGTGATGTCAAGGCGGGGCAAATGATCATCGTTACGCCCCCTAACCCGCAATCCTGCACCAAAGCCGAAGCCGCTATGCAGATCGCTGCCGAATCCGTAGACAAGCAGCTCGCGGCGATGTCCGAGCAGGAACGCCGAAAAATGTCGCAACGCTATGCCTTTCTTTCCGACTACACCAACTACACCAGCGTTATGTATGGCGCCTCAGGTAATTATTACGGTGTAAAAATAAAGCGGGTACAATCCGTCCTGAAAAACATTGATGCGCTGTACAAGAGCAGTCATTCAAGCACCGGCAAGCGCATCAACCCGCATTTTCTCGAACAGCGCAGAAGTTATTTCCTGCAGCTCGATTATCTGATGAACGGCTTGGTAGAAAAGCAGATGTTCGGCCCAAACGTCGAGTCAGTAAATATCAAGCGCAAACTGGGTCTCAGCACAAAATCCCTGGTGCACCAATGGAAGCAACAGGGCGGCAAAGGATCACTGGCAGATTTTGAAAAGCAGTTTTCCAGAACTGCCAACGTCGCAACCCGACTCAAGCGTATCGGCCACCTGGGAATTGCACTGGACATCGGAGTCAGCGCATTGGAAATACATAAAGCCTGTCGTTCAGACTCCAAAGATCCCGTGTGCAAACGGACGGCGGTAGTAGAGTCCAGTAGAGCTGCGGGTAGCATTGTAGGCGGCATGGCGGCGGCAACAGCCGCCTATTGGGGATGTAGCCTGGTTTTCGCCGGGCCGTCTGCGGGAACGAGCTTGCTGTGGTGCGGGATAATTGTGGGCGGGGCTGCGGGATATGGAGGAAGCCAGGCCGGGAGTATCGGAGCAAAATTCGGCGCATCTTCTATCTACGATAAAGTCGTGCAATAAAAAGGTTTCTAATGTATCCATTCCAACCATTTCCCTATCAAGAGATCGTATGTCTGGTAGGTGTGCTACTCCTGCTCATATCCGGGACTATTTCCGTTATCTTCCACGTAAAAGGATGGCATCAGGAAATTGAAAAAATCATATGGGGAACAGAATTCCTTAATCTTGGATTTTCCGACAGTAACCTTAAGATGGGTCAATGGGCGGCCTATTGCATTTTCCCATTTGCGGCGCGACGCGCTCAAGTGGACAAAGAAATTGCAAAGGTGCCGCGCAAGTTTATAATCTGCATTCATTGTCATCTCTGGTGTACGCTGCTCGGTTTCGCTCTGATAATACTGGCGATACCTCCGTCTGTGCTGTGGGAAGATTTTATTTAATGCGGGAGCAGGCCGATAGTTTATGTGCGGGATCACTTGAGATTTAATGATATGGCGGCCCAAGGTGGCTACGTCGCACATCTAAGTTCTGCTACCCCGACAGCAAACCGGATCAAATACATCCTCCGCCGGGTTACTCTTCCCGGCGGGTTGCTTTAAACTTCCGCCAGCAC
>CAZJKJ010000096.1:0-10059 GCA_964546435.1 uncultured Cellvibrionaceae bacterium | reverse complement strand
CTGGCAACTGCAGCTGCTGCAGCGCTGGTTCTTTCGGCTTGCGGTAGCGACGTAACGCCGACGCCGACGCCGACACCAACCCCGACTCCCACGCCGACCCCAACTCCGACGCCGACCCCCACGCCGACGCCGACTCCCACACCGACGCCAACGCCGACGCCGACGCCGACTCCGGTTTCAGACCCTGATGGTATAACCTGGCGAGTTGATTCGAGCGGCAAAATTACACAAGAAGGACAATCATACGATGTCCAGTGTGGTGCCTGGTTTGGTCTGGAAGGCCAGCACGAGCCACCAGATGCGGAAAACAACCCCGGCGGCGCGCCCATGGAGCTGTACGTCGGCAACATGTGGTGGGCAAACGAGGGTCAAGGAAGTGGTCGTACAATAGAAAAGACAATGGAAGAAATTACTGCGCTTGGCATCAACACCATTCGTTTGCCCATCGTGCCGCAAACTCTGGATCCTAATGATCCCCAAGGTACAGGTTCAGTACAGAGCGGCGGTGTAATGAAAAACCACGAGTCGGTGCTTATGGACGCCACCGACTCCTACAAGAATTTTATCACGCTGGCTAATGAACACGATCTGAAAGTGATCGTGGACATTCACTCCTGTTCCAACTATGTCGGTTGGCGTGCCGGCCGTCTGGACGCGGCGCCGCCATGGGTTGACGCAACGCGTGAAAACTACCCCTACACTCGTGAAGACAAAACCTGTGCCAGTGGTGAAGATGCCTACAATGAAGCTTTGTGGCTCGAAGATCTCCGTGAGATTGCACAGTACGCGAAGGATCTTGGGGATGATAATCCCATCATGGCGATCGATATCTTCAACGAGCCATGGGATTACACTTGGGACGAGTGGGCGACCCTAGCCGAAAGAGCTTATGAAGCAATCCATGAAGTAAACCCGAACCTGCTGATAATGGTTGAAGGTATCGGTTCAGTCACATCTGACGACGTTGAAGTCGGTCATGGTGACGAGTCGACCAACCCCAACTGGGCTGAGAATTTCGTCGGATTTGCGAATCGTCCATTGAACATTCCTCAGGAGGTTCTTGTACTTTCTCCGCACACTTACGGTCCATCCGTGTTTGTGCAGAAGCAGTTCATGACGGGGGGAAGCAATTGTTCTGAGCTGGAAGATATGGAAGCCGCTGACGCCGGTTGTATCGTCGACGTCGAAGCCAATGAAGAAAAAATTCGTTCTGGTTGGGAAGAGCACTTTGGTTACCTGCGGAATGGATCTGAAGTCGGCCTTGCTAACTACGCCATCATTATCGGCGAATTCGGTGGTGATATGGATTGGCCAGGTGAAATGACCAACTCTGCTGTCCGTGACGATTGGGCCGCTGCAGTTAAGCCAGGCACCCTTCAGGACAAACTCTGGCAGGAAATGCTGGTCAAGTACATGAAAGAGAAGAAAATTGAAGGATGCTATTGGTCCATCAACCCCGAATCCGGTGATACTGGTGGTATTTACACCACACCATATCGTCCGGAAACCAACGAAGCAGCATGGGGTGAGTGGGGCGAGATGGACACGCGTAAAACCGCTCTGCTAAAAGATCTCTGGGGCAATTAATCCTCTAGTAATTTAAATCTAAAACCCGGCTCTGGAAACAGCGCCGGGTTTTTTTACGCCTGCAGTTTGGCCTCATGGAATATCCGCAGCAGGCCGGAGAGCCCCCCGTTCTTTAGCGGTGTTAAGATACGCGCCTTTCAATCATTTGAGGCTTGGAGATGACCTTTTCCCCCGTTGCAAATACCCACGCGCACGATACTGGCAAAGTTCGAAAACCGGTTAAAGAATGCCGGTATGGGTCGAAATGGATTGTAGGGAGCGCGCTCATGTTTTGTCTGACCCATGCGACCGCACAGCCGTCCGACCAGCCCCTTGCGATTGAAGCGCAACTCGGTGTACTCCTGACGTCCGGGAATACCGATTCCTCGTCGCTCAAAGCCAAGCTGGATGTAAAGCAAGAGCTGGCCCGCTGGCGCAACCGCTATATTCTGGAAGCGCTATATAAGGAAGATGATGTGCTGGTGGAAGTGGGTGGCGAGACTATACGGGAAAGCCAGGTTTCCGCCGAAAAATACTTCGCGTCCACCCAGGCGGATTACAAGCTGAACAACGAAAATCGCGGATTCTTTGTCTTCGGGTCCTATGAAGTGGACCAGTTCAGCGGTTATGAATATCAGGCGGCGCTGGCGGCGGGTTATTCAGATCGCTTGTTCCAGACCCCGCGCGCCTATTTTGATTACAGTATCGGTCCCGGTATGTCGTTTACCCGTACCGAGGCGATTTTTGACAATGCTGGCAATCTGGTCAGCGACGAGGTCTCGGACGAGTCCGCCATGCTGCGGGTGTCCGCACTCTATGAATTCGCCTTCAATGACAACACCAAGTTCACCCAGACCTTCTCCAGTGACATAGCGCTGGAATCTGAAGCCAACACCAAAACCCGGTCGGAGTCCGCGTTGACAGCGACCCTGACCGAGTCCTTCGCCATGAAGGCAGCGCTGACCATCAGTCACAACACCGAGGTACCCGAGGATCGCGTGAGTCGGGACACCCAAACCTCAATTACCCTCGTTTACACCCTGTAAATCCGCTGACCGGTGCTTTCTCACATAGTGGCCGGGCGGATGCAGAGGTTTTCGATCAATTGTTTTACAAGCGCGATGGCCGGTGCAATCTGGCGGGTGTCGAGGTACTCGTCGGGCTGGTGCGCCTGGTTGATGGAGCCCGGTCCCATGACGATGGTTTGCATGTCCAGACTTTTGAGAAACGGCGCTTCGGTTCCAAAAGCAGCGCTTTCCGCTTGATGACCGGTAAGCTTTTCCGCCAGCCGCACCAGTTCACTGTCTGCCGCCTGTTCGAAGGACTCAATGCCGTCGAAGAGGTGGCTGTAACTCACCGTGACACCAAACCGCGCCGCAATGGGAGCAATACGCGCCTGGATCTCCCCGCGCAGATCGTCCAGCCGCATGCCGGGGAGCGAGCGCAGGTCGAACTGGACTTCGCATTGACCGCAGATACGGTTGGGGTTGTCGCCGCCGTGAATACAGCCGAGGTTCAGGGTCGGTGCATCCACGGCGAAACCGCTGTGGCGATGGCGCTGCTGCAGATCGTCGCGATAGGCCAGCAGCTCTGTCAGTACGAACGACATGGCTTCCAGCGCGTTTTTACCGAGGGCGGGATTGGATGAGTGCCCTGCCTGGCCGGTCAGGCGAATGGCGTCCATGAGAATGCCTTTGTGCATCCGCACGGGGCGCATACCGGTGGGTTCGCCGATCACGGCAAAACGGGCCTGGGGGCGGCTATGTTCGACCAGTGCCCGGGCGCCACACATGGAAGATTCCTCATCCGCCGTTGCCAGCACGATCACGGGCTGAGCCAGGGTCGCCGTGGCCAGTTCTTCCAGAGCCGCCAGCACCACGGGGAAAAAGCCTTTCATGTCGGTAGCGCCCAGACCGTAATAGCGCTGCTCCCGTTCTGCCAGTTTGAAGGGGTCCTGCTGCCAGAGTTCAGGATCGCAGGGAACGGTGTCGGTGTGGCCCGCGAGGACCAGGCCTCCGGGGCCCGACCCCTTGGTCGCAATCAGATTGTATTTACCGGGCCAGCCGGGAATAGCCTGGATTTCCACCCGGAACCCCAGCGGCTCCAGCCAGCCGGCCAGCAGGTTGCAGACGCCCTGATTGCTCATATCCCAATCCGGCTGGGTGCAGCTGACCGAGGGCGTTGCAATTAACTGGGCGAGGCGTTCCTTGAAAAGATTGGTTGGATGCATGGGAAGTTTCCGGTTGTGGGCCGTATGGAATCGACGAGGTTCGTAAACTCAGGTTTAATCTTAGCTGACGGTGGTGACTGCGATCACAGACAGTGTTCCGCCCGCAGGTTACCCCGTGCTGGGTTTGCCGGGCGACCCCTATCTTTGACTACACTGCTGAGAAAATAAAGCGAAGGAATGACTATGGCTGACCGCTTCATGGATTTGCGCGCGATTCTTTCCGAGTTGCACCGGACCCGCCGCATTTCCCAGGAGGATGTGAACCGGGTGCTGGGCACCAGCCGCAGCCGGGAAGAGACGGCGATGCATCCGCTGACTTATCTGGCGACGCAGCAGCTGCGCGATCTCCATCGCGATGGCAAGACGTTCGACGAGATGTCGCTGACGGGTTGGCTGGCGGAGAACGCCGGTCTGCCTCTGTACCATATCGATCCGATGAAGCTGCGCATGGCGGAACTTGCCGAGCTGATGTCATTTGCGTTCGCCAAGCGCCACGACCTGCTGTGTGTGCAGATGAATGCGGAAGAGCTGATCGTGGCGGTGGGGCAGCCGTTCATGCAGGGCTGGGAAGAGCAACTGGCGCAGGTTTCCCGCCACAAGATCGTGCGAGTCATGGCGGTGCCCTCGGACATTGAACGGTACCGGCTGGAGTTCTATTCGCTGGCGCGATCCCTGTCGGGCGCCCAGGGCGGCGCGGCGCGCAACAATGGTGTGGCCAATTTTGAACAGTTGCTGGAGCTGGGCAATCTCAAGGATCCTGAAGCCAACGACCAGCACATCGTGAACATTGTTGACTGGCTGCTCCAGTACGCCTTCGACCAGCGCGCCAGTGATATCCATATCGAACCGCGCCGGGAAGTGGCGCGCATGCGTTTTCGCATTGATGGCGTGCTCCATCCAATCCATGAATTTCCCGCAGGGATTGCAACGGCCATCATCAGCCGCATCAAGATCCTCGGGCGCATGAATGTGGCGGAGAAGCGCAAACCCCAGGATGGGCGGCTCAAGACCAAAAACTCCGACGGCCTCGAGTCCGAGCTGCGTCTGTCCACTCTGCCCACTGCCTTTGGCGAAAAGCTGGTGATGCGGGTTTTCGACCCGGAGGTCCTGTTGCGCAGCTTCGATGATCTGGGGCTGGGGGGCGAGGATCTGAAACGGTGGAATTCGATGCTGCAGTCACCCAACGGCATCGTTCTGGTTACGGGTCCCACCGGTTCCGGCAAAACCACCACTCTGTATTCCTCCTTAAAATCGATTGCAACCGACGAAGTAAACGTCAGCACCGTGGAAGATCCTATCGAGATGGTGGAGGAATCTTTCAATCAGACCCAGGTGCAGCACAACATCGGCCTTGATTTTGCTGCGGGAATACGGACGCTCATGCGCCAGGACCCGGACATCATCATGGTCGGGGAGATCCGCGACATAGAAACCGCCCAGATGGCCGTTCAGGCTGCATTAACGGGACATCTGGTGATATCCACCCTGCATACGAACGACTCACCCTCGTCCATCTCCCGATTACTTGACCTGGGTGTGCCCGGTTATCTGCTGCGTTCCAGCGTGATCGGCGTGATGGCGCAGCGGCTGGTGCGGATGCTTTGCAATAAATGCAAGGCATCTACATCGATCAGCGATGCTGACTGGGAGATGTTGACGCGGCCCTGGAAGGCGGCGAAACCAGAGGCGGTTTACGTGCCGGTGGGTTGCCTGGAGTGCCGTAACACCGGCTATCTCGGGCGCCAGGGCATTTATGAAATCATGCCTCTGAGCGAAACCTTGCAGCGCCTGGTAAAAGACGATTGTGATCTGAACCAGTTGCGACAGCAGGCCATGAGGGAAGGCATGAAGACGTTGCGCCTGTCGGGCGCATACCGGGTGGCGGCCGGTGTGACGAGTGTTGAAGAGGTGCTGCGGGTCACGCCTGCGGTGGAGAAATACCGTTAAAACACGCATACTTGAACGGCCGTTGCTCTCGCAGCGGTCTGTCACCGTACACTAGAAAGATTGTCGGTGAAGGATCTTTGATAGCTCAGCCAGGTGCCGGTCCGTGATAACTCGCTGCTTATGTTTTGCTCTTGCTGTATTGACGGCGCCGTCTGGCGTTGCCGAAGAGCAGCGCGATGTGACCCTGCAACAGGAGCTTTCGTCCCAACAAAAAATTGCTTCCACGCCAGAAGATCCCGCAGTCCCGGTCAAAGTCAACGCAGCAGAGGCTGCACCCGGGCCCGCAGCGGCTTCCACAGACACCGCCATCGAACCTTCCCCGCAAACGCCCGCACCGAACGCGCCTGTCGCCTCGGCGCCGGAAGTGAAGGGCGAGACCGCCCCGGCGGCCACGGCTGCGAACAGTTCGACCCCGGACAGCGCCGTGACGGGAACCGCCCCCGAACCGTCCCAGTCCCCGCCGGTCGCAGCCGAAGCTGCCGCGACCCCCGATCCGGCCGCAACGCCTTCAGTACAACCGCTGGTCCTGCTGGGCGAGACGGTGCAGCCGGGCACCGCCGCCAAACTTGCCTGGGTTGCCCAGGAATCATTCCAGGGAATTTCCGCGCCCACGCCGGTGCTGGTGGTTCACGGGGCCAAACCCGGTCCGAAACTCTGTGTCACGGCGGGCGTGCATGGCGATGAGCTCAATGGCATCGAAGTGGTACGCCGCATCATTTATGATCTGAATCCCGCGCAGTTGACCGGGTCTGTGATCGGGGTGCCCATCGTCAACCTGCAAGGGTTCCGGCGGGCATCGCGCTATCTGCCGGACCGGCGCGACCTGAACCGCTACTTCCCGGGCAGTGCGCGCGGCAGCTCTGCCTCCCGCATCGCCCATGCGTTTTTCCAGTCGGTGGTGGTTCACTGCGACCTGCTGGTGGATTTGCACACCGGTTCGTTCCATCGCACCAACCTGCCGCAGTTGCGGGCCGATCTGCACAACCCGTCCGTAAAGGAACTGGCCCAGAACATGGGGTCCATTGTGGTTCTCCACAGCCGGGGCGCGGGTGGATCCTTGCGGCGGGCGGCGACGGATCGGGGCATCCCGGCGGTGACCCTGGAAGCCGGCGAACCCCACAAGGTGGATCTGGATGCGGTGGATCATGGCGTCATGAGTCTGCAGGCGCTGTTGCACAAGCGGGGCATGTACGAGCGGCGCAGCATGTGGACCCGTCAGATCGAGCCCATGTACTACAAATCACGCTGGGTCAGGTCACCGAACGGCGGTATTCTTACCAGTCGCATCACCCTGGGCGAACGGGTCAAGAGCGGCGATGTGCTTGGCACCGTGACCGACCCGATCACCAACTACAGCGTCGAAATCAACACACCCATCGACGGGCGGGTCATCGGCATGGCGCTTAATCAGGTGATGCAGCCTGGCTTCGCGGCCTATCACATCGGTTTTCAGTCCACCGCCGAGGAAGCGGCCAAGCATGATGCGGGACCAGATGATGCCAGCGGTGATGAGCTTGAAATGGACCGGCCGCTGGGACAGAACAAGGCGGGCAAGGGGCGGGTTGCCGAGGATGCGGAATAACAGCCCCTGATCGACCCCCGGTTTGTCTTGCATCCGGTTCAGTAACCTTCTCAGTCCAGCTGCCTGTCCGCCTGTACCGGCGGTAATTCTCTGACAGCTGCAGGTGTCTTTGCTATCATCCCGGCCTCAACCCGCCAGCACAGCCGCTGATGAAAAGACGGACGCCCTCATGACGACTATCCGCATTGCCACCCGTACCAGTCCCTTAGCCCTGTGGCAGGCCGAATACGTAAAATCCGCCTTGCTTGCCCACCACCCCCGCCTGCGGGTCGAGCTGGTGCCCATGGTCAGCAAAGGCGACAAGATCCTGGACGTGCCCCTAGCCAAAGTCGGCGGCAAAGGGTTGTTCGTCAAGGAACTTGAAAACGCCCTCCTGGATGACGAAGCCGACATCGCCGTGCATTCCATGAAAGATGTACCGATGGAGTTTCCCGAAGGTCTGGGCCTGTCGATCATCTGCGAGCGCGAAGACCCCCGCGACGCCTGGGTATCTAACACGTTTGACAGTATCGACGAACTGCCTGCCGGTTCGGTGGTGGGAACATCGAGTCTGCGCCGCCAAAGCCAGTTGTTGGCGGCGCGACCAGACTTGCAGGTCAAGTTTCTGCGGGGCAATGTCCAGACCCGCCTCAACAAGCTCGATCACGGCGAATACGACGGCATCATCCTCGCGGCGGCGGGGTTGCTGCGCCTGGAGATGAAAGAAAGAATCCGCACCTGCCTGACGCCAGAGCAGAGCTTGCCGGCCGGCGGGCAGGGCGCGGTGGGCGTTGAGTGCCGTCTTGCGGATGCCGACCTGATTGAATTGCTGCAACCCCTGCATCACCGCGTGACTGCCGAGGCGGTCACCGCCGAGCGCGCCATGAACCGCCGCCTGGAAGGCGGATGCCAGGTCCCCATTGCCTGTTATGCGGTGCATCGCGGCGACAAACTCTGGCTTCGCGGCCTGGTTGCCGATCCGGACGGGTCGGAGGTGCTGCGAGACGAGATAGTGGATGACCCGGCCCATGCCGAACAAATGGGCATCACAGTGGCAGAACGATTGCTCGCCGCGGGGGCAGACAGGATTTTACGGTCGGTTTATGGCAACTGAATTGAAGAACTCCCGCGTCCGGCGGATCTGGGCGACCCGGCCACCGGAGCAGAACCAGATGTGGGCACAGCTGCTGGAAAATGCGGGCTTCCCGGTCGTGGAAGCGCCGTTAATGGTCATCGAACCCGTCAGCGAGCCGATCGCGCTGCAGGCCGTTCGCGATCTGATGCTCAACTTCGACCAGTTTCAAAAGGTCATTTTTGTCAGCCAGAACGCGGTACAGGTAGCGTTCGGATGGCTCGAAGATTATTGGCCCCAGCTGCCCGTCGGCGTGCAGTATTTCGCGGTGGGAACGAAAACTGCGGAAGCCGTTGCCGCTTACGGGGTCGAAGCGGCTTTTCCCGATCACACCATGGACAGTGATGCCCTGCTGGCCCTGCCGGCGCTGCAATCGGTCTGGGGTGAAAAAATCCTGATCTGCCGGGGGCGAGGCGGCCTGCCGCGCATGGGTGAAGTGCTGCATCAGCGGGGTGCCATCGTGCGCTACTGCGAACTTTATGAGCGCCGGCTGCCGGCAACGGCTCTGGATGATGTGATGGCCGCCTGGCAGGGTACCCAGGCGAACGAAGCGGACATAGTGCCGGTGTTCAGTGGCGAAACTCTGCAGCATCTGGTGACGGTTCTGGACCGGCTGGGCGTGGGCGGACGTGCATTGAGACTCGTGGTGCCGGGAAGGCGGGTGGCTGAACTGGCGGCCTCCCTGGGGTTTGGCACGGTCGTGAGCGCGGCCAACGCCTCCGAACCCGCCATGCTGGAAGCATTGTTGGCGCTGGACCGCCAGGCAGGAACGGCCAGTCCCTGATATCGGTATGCAGGTTGCACCCAGGTCGCTGTGCAAGTACACCGGCGCCCTCTGACCGTACATAAACGCTGCAAGTCTGCCGCGAACCGGTCGCAGACACCCTATCCAACATCAGCAAGGCAATCACGCATGAAAGACCCGCGTTATCCGGATTCCACTGATCAGCCCGCGGGTGATAATCCCGCTTCCCCGGATTTATCCTCTGCTTCTCCACCTGCCGGAACCGACCCGACCCCGCCACCCGGTGAACCGCCGGGTACCACGCCGCCGCTTACGTCGGGAGAGACGACCTCCGGCGGGGAACCGCCTGTCACTGAGCCTGCGCCGGTGGCCACTCCGCCGGTTCGCGATTTGCCGGCGCAACGCTCGCCGCTGGCGGGTATCGCGATAATTCTGAGTCTGCTCACGCTCGCCGGTGTCGCCTGGCTGTGGCTGTCGGATCAGCGCGAACAGCAGCAGTGGGCGCAGCAGCAGAGCGGGCTGGTCGCAAGCGTCGAACAGCAAACGCAGAGCCTCAGCGAACTGCGGGTGATCCTTGAGCGCGAACAGGCCAGCGGTCGCGAACTGCAACAGTCGATGGAGCGACAGGCGACGCAGCTCCAAAGTGATCTGCAACGGGAACTATTGAAAACCGAAGAGCGTCAGCGACAGGAAGCCCGTCTGCTGAATGAGCGTCTGGATGACCATCAACGCCGCCTGGTGACGCTGTCGGCCTCCAACCGGGAGCACTGGTTGCTGGCGGAAGCGGTCTATTTGCTGCGCCTGGCCAATCAGCGCGTCCTGATTGAAGGGACCCCGGAGAATGCGGTCACCCTGATCCACAGTGCCGACGATCTCGT
>CAZJKJ010000095.1:8444-10620 GCA_964546435.1 uncultured Cellvibrionaceae bacterium | reverse complement strand
CGGATGGCTGCAACAATCCCACGGCAATATTGACCAGCGAACTCTTGCCCGCCCCATTGGGCCCGATGAGGGAGACGATTTCACCGGCGCGAATGGCCAGAGAAATATCCTGCAGCACGGGCAGGGCGCCGTCAGACCAACTGACGTGGCGCAGCTCAAGCAAGGGGTCGGATTTGCTCATCATGGGTTTATGGAGCCGGATTCCAGGAGGGCGACATCATCGCACAAGGACAAGGATGTAGCATAATGTGCGCCCGCATCTGGCCCAGGCTTCTTATGAAATTATCTTCGTTGTTGTGCATTCTCGTGTCGATCCTGCTGTTGCCGGCCTGTGAATCGGGGGACCGGGCGTCTGCCATGGGCGACGCGGCCGCGCTCACCGGGACCACGGAGGGCGAGACCTTGAAAATCGTAGTGACCATCCGTCCGCTGGCCCTGCTGGCGGAGGCGCTGCTCAACGGGGCAGATAACGTCGAGGTGTATACGCTCTTGCCGGGTTCCGCCGATCCCCATAATTTTGCCCTGCGGGTTTCCGACCGCAAGGCGCTGACCGAGGCGGATCTGGTGCTCTGGGTGGGATCTGCGCTGGAGCGTTTTCTGGTAAAACCCATGGCAGCGCGGACGGCGGCTGAGCAGGTGGTCATGTTGTCTCTCCCGCACATGGCCTTCCCAGAGCCGGTTGGCGATCTGCATGGGCATTCTCATCATGACGAAACTGAAACGCGAGACCCCCACGTGTGGCTGGGCCCGGAAAACGCCCAGATCATGGCTGCCGCCATCGCGGCCAGACTGAAAGCACTGCGGCCCCGGCAGGCGGCGGTCATCCAGCAAAATCTGGAAAACCTTGACGCGGACTTGACGGCATTTTCTGCAAAGACGAGTGCCCGCTTCAAAGCCGTAAAAGATGAACCCTTTGCGGTACACCACAATGCCCTCGGACATTTTGTGCAATCGTTCGGGCTCAATCAGGTGGTAGCGGTCAACAATTCCCCTGAAGAACGCTTAAGTGCACATCAGCTGGAACTATTGCAGCAGAGGGTCGCACCGGCGCGCTGCCTGCTGGTGGAAACCGGCTCACCGGCGCAGCGCCTGGCGCAGACACTGAAATTGCCGATGGTGGAAGTCGATCCGCTGGCGACATCGCCGCAGATCACCTCTTACCTGCAACTGCTGGAAGCATTGCGAGGCTCGCTGGAGCACTGTTTTGCGGCGCAATAGGGACCACGTCACGGTCGTAAATCCGCGCCGCAGCGTAACAAGTGCAATCGTCGTCCACACACCAAAAGCAATCATGAAAACAAGGGGGCAGTATGCGTTGGCAATCAGGTCGGCGTAGTCAGAATGTGGAAGATCGCAGGGGTCTTTCGGGGCGGGCAGCCGGTGGCGGGGTGGGTGCGATGGTGCTTATGCGCCTGTTGCCGCGTTTGCTTACCAGCCGGGGTGGCAGGATGCTGTTGCTCTTCGGCGTGGCTGTATTTTTCGGCGCGCGCCTGTTGAACATTGATCTGCTGCCATTACTGACCGGCGGCAGTGTGGGGAGCACCCAGAGCGAACAGAATTTTTCCCCGGAAGAGGAATCTCTGGTGGAATTTGTGAAAGTCGTACTCGCGGACACCGAAACCACTTGGCACCAACAGTTTGCCGGTCTGAATCAGCCCTACCGTGAACCGAGTCTGGTGCTGTTCTCCGGCGCGGTAAATTCCGCGTGCGGTTCAGCTCAAGCGGCCATGGGACCGTTTTACTGCCCCGCCGATGAAAAGGTGTATATCGATTTGAGCTTCTATCAAGACCTGAAAAACCGTCATGACGCCCCTGGAGATTTTGCCCAGGCTTACGTCATCGCCCATGAAGTCGGGCACCATGTGCAGACGGTGCTGGGCATCTCGGAAAAAGTGCATGCACAGCGCCAGTCCGCGTCAAAAACCGAAGCGAATGCGCTGTCGGTGCGCCAGGAATTGCAGGCGGACTGCTTTGCGGGGATCTGGGGGCACGCGGCGAAAATTGACCGGCAGTTACTTGAAGAGGGGGATCTGGAAGAAGCCCTCGCGGCCGCCTCCGCCATTGGCGATGACCGTCTGCAAAAGCAGTCACAAGGACGGGTGGTACCGGAGAGCTTCACTCATGGCAGCTCGGAACAACGCATGCGCTGGTTCCGTCGAGGGTTTGATTCCGGGCG
>CAZJKJ010000095.1:0-8344 GCA_964546435.1 uncultured Cellvibrionaceae bacterium | reverse complement strand
CCGGTCAGCCGGTCGCGCTTGCCGTGCCGTTATGAAGTCGGGTCGAATAATCCAGCCAGTGCAGCAGCTTTTCCGAAAACTGCGCTGCGTGGAGGGCGATGGCGTCCTGATCGAGCGCGTGTCCGCAGGTGTGGATAAACTGCAGCACATTGCGCCAGTGCCGCTCAGTCTGGTCGCCCCAGCCACTCAAATAACAGAAAGAATGCTCCGGCCCGAGCTGACTCTGAAGTGGCTGCAGCAATCGTGTTTCGTAGAGCTGCGCGGTTTCCTTGATGAACAGGATGGCAAGGATGGCTTCCAGCGTATTGGTCGACGGCAAATCAAAACAGCGGCGCGACTCATCCACGGTGCAGCGGTAAAACGCCAGATCCGCGCGCAGCCACTCGACGGAAGGTGAGGCGACTCGCCGGTACGCGAAATCAAAATAGCTCGCACCAATGCGGCGATCCAGCGGGGCGTAGAATCCGTGCAGGCTTTGCAGGATCTGCACGTAGTAATGGGCACTCGCGCCGGGATTCTGGACGCTAAGCAAAGGTCGATGACAGGCGCTGATCAATTCAATGGCAGGCAGCGCGGCTTGCAAACCCGGCAGGAGGTTAACGGGTTGTGGCATGAAGTGCTCCTCCTGTAAGTACAGGGACAGACAAGCTCGGATTTGCATGAGGACCGCAGCAGTAGCGGACCGGCTCTCCACAATATTGCGCTCCCCCGAACTTCAGAAGAAATCAGTTGCAGGCAGGGTACCGCTGGACGTACATCCCATTACAGTCCACGCGAGGTTTTTGCGCCAGACGAGAGTCGCCGGGTGGAAGGCTTTACCGACGAAAGGAGCGCCACCGGGACGGTTTCGTCAGGCAACCGGCGCAAACCGGTCGGGACGATTTTCGCGGGGCGGGAACGTCGGGATTTGTGCGGCGAAAATCAGTTCTGAACCCGCTTGAAAACTCCCCCGGGAACTCGTGCTAAAGTGCTGCCCGCAATTGACCATCGATCAACATCTCTCCAGGAATAACCATGGCGGAAAGGCTCGATAAACTTCTGGTTGACCGCGGCTTCGCGACTTCCCGGGCGCAGGCGCTGGAAATGATCAGCGCCGGCCAGGTGCGGATACGAGCGGCAGGTCATTGGCAGGTGCAACGCAAACCCTCGGTGCGTCTGGAGAGCGCCGTGGAGATCGACGCCGAGCCCACCCCGCAGATGCGCTATGTTTCCCGCGCCGGATTGAAACTGGAAATGGCGCTGTCCCGACTGGTCGAAGAGGGGCTTCTCGATGCGCCCCTCAGCCGTTGCGCCGCCGGGCGGTCCGTGCTGGATATCGGCCAGTCGACCGGCGGGTTTACCGACTGTGTATTGCAGCATGGGGCGGCGCTGGTTGTGGGGGTGGATGTGGGTCGCGATCAACTGGCGTCCGCCCTGCGGCAAGACGATCGGGTCGTATGTCATGAGGCCGTCAATGCCCGCCGCTTGCCGGTGGAGACCTTGCTTGCCGATGCTCCGGACGGGTTTGACTGGGTGGTCATGGACGTTTCATTTATTTCGCAAACCCTGATTGTGTCGGAGCTGCCGCCGCTGATCCGTGACGGCGGCTACGTCATCAGTCTGGTCAAACCCCAGTTTGAACTGACGCCGGCGGACCTGGGTAAAGGCGGCCTGGTTCGCAACGAAGCCTTGTTTCCGCAGGTGCGTCAGCGCGTTCAGGACTGTATGCAGGCCAATGGCTTGAAGCCGCTGTTATGGTTTGAAAGCGGCATCACCGGCGCCGACGGCAACCGGGAATTTTTTCTGGTGGCGCAAAACACCAACGCGGTCCGGTCAATCTGTTTTCAAGAGGAAATATCATGCCCTTTTTAAAGCTATGCTGGCTGTTCGCCAGCCTCGGGGGAATGCTCGCGGTGATATGCGGCGCCTTCGGTGCCCATGCCCTCAAAGAAAAGCTCACACCGGTCATGCTGGGGGCCTGGCAAACCGCCGTGAGTTACCAGTTTTACCACGTGTTCGCCCTGTTGATTATCGGTGTATTGCTGCATATGGGCTGGCAGTCGCGCTGGCTGATGTTCGCGGCCATGGCGTTCATGGTGGGCATCGTGCTTTTCTGCGGGAGTCTGTACTGGCTCTCCCTGGGCGGCCCCCGCTGGCTGGGGCCGGTGACGCCGCTGGGCGGGCTCGCGTTTATCCTCGGCTGGTTGATGCTGATGTTCGCCCTGTTGCAGCTATCACCGGCACCGCGATAATTGCGAGCGGGAATATGCGTCGGCTACATTGACGGGCGCGGCTGATGTGATAGAAAAACATTGCGCTGAATCACGGTCCGGCGCGTGGATTTGATGCCAAATACCAAAGCGGACCAGCCGGTGACAGTATCCGGCTGAGAGTCTGAAACAGGAGGTCTGTCATGCTGCTGGAAACCGAGAAATGCTTCTGTCCCAATTGTGGTGAACGCATTGAGCTGGTCGTTGATTGTTCGGAAAGCCTGCAAAGCTATATCGAAGATTGCTTCGTGTGCTGCCAGCCCATGCTGGTGCAGGTAAAAATCGAAGACGGCCTGCCCCGCGTGATGCTTTTTACCGAAAACGAGGCCTGAAAAGAGGCCAGCCTGCGCCACTCACCTGCTGCCGCCTTTGACTCCGCCCACGAAGCTTGAGCGGGGTCGAAGGCGGTGTTCGGGTTCTTCAAGCAGCCTTCCACTCCGCTCCGGCAGCGTTCAGGTTCTTTCAGGCGGCCTTCGGCATCGCGATGGCTGACGCCGATGGGTTGCGCGGGATGATCCAGTTGAAATCAGTGAAAGGCGCAGTCACACTTTCCACCCCGCCGAGACCCCCAGACAGGATGTGACATGATCAAGCTTCGCCACGTTACCGGTGCCATTCCCTTTTTTACCGCAGTATTTATCAACGCCTTTGTGGATCTTGGCCACAAGATCGTGGTGCAGAACACCGTCTACAAACTTTACGACGGCGCTGAACAGGTAATTCTCACAGCGATTGTGAACGGGCTGATTCTGTTGCCCTTTATTCTGTTAATGAGCCCTGCCGGTTTTCTCTCCGATCGCTTCCGCCGGGTGCGGGTGATGCGCGTGGCGGCCTGGTTGTCGTTGTTGCTGACCATTTTGATCACGCTTTTTTATTTTGCGGGATGGTTCTGGGCTGCCTTCGCCATGACATTTTTGATGGCGGTGCAGTCGGCAATTTATTCGCCGGCCAAGTTTGGCTATATCAAGGAGCTGTTCGGCAAGGAACGTCTGGGGCAGGCCAACGGTGTGGTATCGGCGCTGTCAATTATTGCGATTCTCGCGGGCATATTTGTTTATTCGGTATTGTTCGAAATTTTCTACGGCATGACCGCCGGGGCCACAACCGAAGGGGAAATCATCCGGGCGATTGCGCCGCTGGGATTTATCCTGACTGCCAATGCCGCGGTGGAAGTTTTCATGTGCTATCGCCTGCCGGATATTGATACCGCCAAGTCCAGCAGCGAATTTCCGCTCGCAAGATTCATGACCGGACGGATGTTCAAGGATGATCTGCAGCCGCTCGCCCGGAATCGGGTCATTCGGCTGTCGGTGGTGGGGCTTGCAACGTTCTGGGCGGTGGGGCAGGTCATGCTCGCGGCCTTTCCCTCGTTCTTCAAGGATCTGACGGCCAATGAAAATACCATCGTCGTGCAGGGCATTCTGGCGTGCACGGGCATCGGGATCGCACTCGGATCCATGGTCGCCGGGCGCTATTCGCGCAACTACATCGAAACCGGCCTCCTGCCTCTGGGTGCCATTGGCATTGCGGTCGGCTTGTGGATTCTGCCCTCGCTGGAAACCGCTCGTGCCTGTGCTCTGGATTTCCTGTTTATCGGTTTCTGCGGCGGTGTATTTATCGTGCCGCTGAACGCGCTCATCCAGTTTTACGCCGAGGAGCGGGAACTGGGTAAAACCCTGGCGGCGAACAACTGGGTACAGAACGTGGCGATGCTGAGCTTTCTCGTGCTATCCGCATCGTTCGCGTATTTCGGCTGGAGCAGCAAGACACTGTTGCAGTTGATTGCTCTGGTTGCTCTGGTTGGCTGCCTGTATGTGGTTTACCAGTTGCCGCAAAGTTTGATGCGCTTTGTCCTCACGTTTTTGATGTCGCGCCGCTATCGGGTCACCGTCCAGGGCATGAAAAATATTCCACCGCGCGGTGGCGTTTTGATGCTCGGCAATCATGTCAGCTGGATCGACTGGGCGGTGGTGCAGATTGCCAGTCCGCGACCCGTGCGTTTCGTCATGATTCGCAGCATTTACGAGCGTTGGTATCTGCAATGGTTTTTTGATCTGTTCGGTTGTATTCCTATCGACTCCGGTCCGCGCAGCCGCCGTGCCCTGGATGAAGTTGCCGTCGCGCTCAACCGGGGCGAGGTGGTCTGTCTGTTCCCGGAAGGCACCATCAGCCGGACCGGGCATCTGGCCGAGTTTCGGCGCGGTTATGAGCGGGCCTGTCAGAAAGCGGATGAGGAGGTGGTGCTTTTGCCGTTCTATCTGCGAGGGCTGTGGGGCAGCCAGTTTTCCCGGTCATCCATGCGCATGAAAAGACAGTCGGGCTCGCTGACCAAACGCGATCTGGTGGTGGCCTTCGGTGCGCCCTTGTCGAAAGACACCACCGCCGATGTGCTCAAACGGCGTGTCTTTGATCTCGGCACGCATTCCTGGCAGGCACATGTCAACGAGCTGTCGAGCCTCAGTGAAGCCTGGGTCCGATCCGCCCGCCGCACGGCATTGAGTCCGGCGATTATCGATCCGGCACTGGGCACCACCCTGAACGGCTGGCAGGCGCTGACCGGGTCCATACTTTTCGCCCGTCGGGTCGGCAAAACTTCTGCCCGCAATATTGGCGTCCTGCTGCCGACCAGCGCGGGGGGTGTGTTGCTGAACATGGCGTGCCTGCTGGCCGGCAAAACCGTGGTGAACCTGAATTACACCGCCGATCTCAAGGCACTGCGCAATGCCATTGCCTCAGCCGATATCGAACAGGTGTATACGAGCCAGCGTTTTCTCGACCGGCTCAAGCGCCGTGGTATCGATCTGGAGTCATTATTTGAGCAGGTAGAGCGGGTCAACGTTGAGGAAATGCGTACGTCTATCGGAATGGCCGAACGGCTTTGTACGCTCCTCACCGTCGCGCTGCTGCCCGCGGTGATATTGGTGCCTCTGCTGAGTCGGCGCACCGACCCGGAAGCGACCGCCGCGATTCTGTTTTCCAGCGGCAGCGAAGGCATGCCCAAAGGGGTAAAACTGTCGCATCGCAATATTCTGGCGAACGTGAAGCAGATAGCCGACGTGCTGAACATGGAAGATGACGATGCCATGCTGGCGAGCCTGCCGCTGTTCCACGCCTTCGGCTTGACGGTGACTCAATTTTTACCGCTGCTGGAAGGCTGCCCGATGATCTGTCAGCCGGATCCGACGGACGTGGTCAGTTCGGCCAAAGCCATTGCCCGCTATCGAGCCACCATCATGTGCGGAACCTCGACCTTTTTGCGGCTTTACTGTCGCAATACCAAAGTGCATCCGCTGATGCTGGACAGCTTGCGAGTAGTGGTGGCCGGTGCTGAAAAGTTGGCAGAAGAAGTCGAAACCGCCTTCAAGCTTAAATTCAACAAGCCCATCTACGAAGGTTACGGCGCCACGGAAACCACGCCGGTTGCCAGCGTCAACGTGCCGGACAAACTCGAAACCGAGGCATTCCAGGTGCAGCGCGGTCATAAATCCGGCTCGGTGGGCATGCCTTTGCCGGGCACCAGCTGCATGGTGGTCGACCCTGAGACCCTGCAGGAACTGCCCACTGGCGAGGCCGGCATGATCCTGATCGGCGGTGTGCAGGTCATGCAGGGGTATCTGAATCAACCGGAAAAAACCGACGACGTCATCAAGATTCTCAATAACACCCGCTGGTACATCACCGGCGACAAGGGCTATCTGGATCACGACGGCTATCTGTTTATCGTCGACCGGTATTCGCGTTTTGCAAAACTGGGTGGCGAAATGGTCAGTCTCGCCAAGGTTGAAGCGGCGCTGAGTGCGGCGCTGGGTGACCCGGAGGCGGACGTGATCGTCACCAATATCCCCGACGCTCGCAAAGGTGAAGCGCTGGTGGTGCTGAGTGAAGCGGTGCTCGATCAGGAAGCGCTGAAAAAAGCGCTACAAGCCAATGGACTGCCGCCTCTGGCAATACCCACACACTGGCTGCAGATTCCCGTGTTGCCGAAACTTGGCTCCGGTAAGACAGACTTCGCCAGGGCGAAAGCCTACGCTCTCGAAAACGTTGGTGGAGAGGAGGCTAACGCAGGTAAGGGCTGACGAGGTCCGCCATCAGTTGCAGATGATCATCGCGATCGTTCAAAGCCGGAATGTAGTGAAAGGATTCCCCTCCGGCCTTGAGAAATACCTGTTTGTTTTCACTGCCGATTTCTTCAATGGTTTCCAGGCAATCCGCGCTGAAGCCGGGGCAGATTACCGCAACCTGTTTGACGCCGGCACCGGCCAGTTCCGCCAGGGTCTCGCTGGTATAGGGCTTCAGCCATTCCTCCCGGCCGAACTGCGATTGAAATGTGGTGATGTAATCCGTCTCGGACAGACCCACTTTTTCCGCCACCAGACGCGAGGTCTTCTGGCACAGGCAGTAATAGGGGTCACCGGCGTCAAAATAGCGCTGGGGCATGCCGTGGTACGACAGCACCAGTCGCTGGGGCTGTCCGTGCGCCGCGATATGCTCGGTGACGCAGTTCGCCAGCGCTTCCACATACAGGGGATGGTCGTGGTAGCTGTTGAGAAAATGCAGTTGAGGCATCCAGCGCCAGCTCGCCAGCTCCCGGGCCAGCGCATCGAAGGTCGAGCCAGTGGTCGGGCCGGAATACTGGGGGTACAGCGGCAGCACCACCACCCGATTAATGCCCTCGTCCTGAAACTCGCGCAACCTCTTGCCGATGGCGGGTTCGCCGTAACGCATGGCAATTTTAACCACGGCATGGTGCGCCCCCGCCTCCTGGAGCATGGCGGCCAGTTTGTCCCGTTGCGCCAGGGTGATCTGCATCAGGGGCGAGCCGGCCTCGGTCCAGACCTGCTGGTACAACGCCGCCGATTTTGCCGGACGCACCCGCAGAATGATGCCATGCAGAATCGGCCACCATTTCCAGCGAGGCAGCTCAATTACCCGGAAGTCGGACAAAAACTGCCGCAAGTATGGCCGCAAGGCCGTGGCAGTCGGTGCGGTGGGGGTCCCCAGATTGGTCAGCAGAATGCCGACTCTTGCGGGCGAGTAAATCGAGTGCATTGTCTGGGTCTGACCGCGATATTCCACGTTCGCCTCGTTGCGCCTGAATAATTGAAAACGGGATAGCTGCTGCGCCGTCATTCAATCAGAAATAGGGGTCGCCCGGTATCCGTCGCCTGAAGAAATCGTCCTGCATCGCCCGCAAAAAAGGCCGCTCGAGCGGCCTTGGCATTCTACCGGCACAGGGACAAATCAGATCTCGATGCCCGATTGGGTCAACATGTAATTGACAGTGTCATGCAGCTCTTCATCTGTACAATCCATACAAAGCCCTTTGGCCGGCATCCCGTTGAAGCCATTGATAGCGCTATTGTACAGCCCGTCAATGCCGCGCTCGGTCAGGCGAGACTGCCACTGGCCCGCTTCGCCAGTCTTCGGCGCACCGGCAGCGCCGGTTGCGTGGCAGGTGCCACAGGATTTGGAGTGAATCGCTTCTCCGGTACGCGGCTCACCGCCCGCAGCGGCCGCACTGACGGCAGCAGCACAGGCGTCCCCGGCCATACAGACCTCACCGACCGGCTTGGTCCGTGTCTCAACCGTATCCTGCTCCGCAAACGCAGTCATGTAAGCCGCTCCACCTACGGCAAAAGCACAGACCGCACTCAAAACTTTCAGCTTGAACGTCACTATCAACTCCTCACAATGCTCAGAAAACAGGGGCGCGCATTATAACCCCACCGGGTGAATAAGTACTGAACTTCACCACACCCCAAACGTACAAACCCCACTTTCCCTCTTGCCAATTTTCAAACAGCTGATATTATTTGCGCCTCTCGCGCTCAGCCAGCCACACCCTGGCCGACGAAGACAAGTTTTGCACCCGTAGCTCAGCTGGGTGAGGCAAGTGTTTATGAAGCACCGCTTCATACGCAGCCGAACGGCAACCATCTACGATGGTTGACCGGGCCCTCGCATCGCGAGGGGAGTAGGTTGCAGCGCAAAGCGCTGCCAGAACCTGCAGCGTTGTAACATTTTGATTTTAGAAAACCGTTTTTGCACCCGTAGCTCAGCTGGGTGAGGCAAGTGTTTATGAAGCACCGCTTCAT
>CAZJKJ010000094.1:0-10768 GCA_964546435.1 uncultured Cellvibrionaceae bacterium | reverse complement strand
ACGCCGCCGGCACGCCGCAGCTGGCGCAGACCTTTTCGGCGGCCGACAGGAAGCTCATCCTCGAGGGCCTGCTGGCCCAGTGCGACGCCCTGGACGGCCTGGCCGACGGGGTGATCGAGAACGTGGCCGGTTGCCGGTTCGACCCGGCGCAGCTGCAGTGCACCGCCAGCCAGCGCGGCCCCTGCCTGTGGCCGGCCCAGGTCACCGCCCTGGCCGAGGCGTTCAAGGCACCGCGCGCGGCCTCCGGTACGCCGCTGTACGTCGACTTCCCGTATGACACCGGCATCGTGGCCGAAGGCCCGGGCATCCCCGGCTTCCTGCCCAGCGCCGGGCCGGACATCCTTGCCGCGGTGATGCCCAGCGCCGAAGGCTTCGACGTGGACGCGCAGGCGCACAAAGTGCATGCCGATGCGGTGCAGACCCTCACCGACACCCACACCTGGACCAACCTCTCCACCTTCCTGGGCCGCGGCGGCAAGGCGATCTACTACCACGGCGTCAGCGACCCCTGGTTCTCGGCGCTGGACACCCTGGACTACTACCGCCGCGCCGGCGAAGCCAACGGCCAGCAGGCCTGGGCCGATGCCAGCCGCTTCTATCTGGTGCCCGGCATGGGCCATTGCGGCGGCGGCACCAGCCGCGACCACTTCGACCTGCTGACCCCGCTGGTGGCATGGGTGGAACAGGGCCAGGCACCTGGCCGGGTGCTGGCCCGTGGCGCGGCGCTGGAGGGCGAGCGCCCGCTGTGTCCGTACCCGACCCATGCGCACTACCAGGGTGGCGACACGGCCTCGGCCGACAGCTACGTGTGCAAGGCCGGCCAGTAGCGCGCCGGTCGCATGGCCGGGTCCGGCCGGAGGGCGGCGGCCGGGCTTGACCGCGCGCGGCCGCCGCAGCCGTCGTGGTTGCGGCGGTTACGGTCGCTTGCCCGCACCGGTGGGCGCCTGCATGCTCGCCCACCATGTCCGACCCCACTCCCTTGCCGCGCACTGCCGCCGTGGTGCTGGCGGCCCTCGCCGGGCTGTTGCTGATGCCGAGCCTGTTTTCCCCGCTGCTGGCCGCCGGCCGCAGCGCCGCCTATCCGCGCCTGTCGGAGAACACCGCCGCCTCGGCCCGGCTGGAGGTGCGCAAGCTGCTGCACGGACCGGTCCGTGGCCTGTTCGCCGCGCCGTCCACCGGCCAGGTGATCGTCGGCGCCGACCGCATGCTGTGGAAATACAGCGCCGACGGGGTGCTGCTGGATTTCACCGACGAACCCGGCGACATGCATGCCTCCGGCATCGCCTTTGGCCCGGACCACTACGTGGACTGGGTGTTCACCGGGCAACGCGACCCCAAACCCTACGCGGCGGAGGTCGATGGCCGCGGCCTGGACGAGGCGGCCCTGCATGCGCAGCTGGACCGCGCCGCGGTGGTGGCGTTCGGCCAGGACAAGGACCGCAGCTGGGCCTGGCTGTGGGCCGACGGGCGCGCGTGGAAGCTGTGGCTGGACGGCGCCCGCGCCAGGGTCGACACCGGCTGTGGCAGGCGCAGCGATGCGCTGTCGGATCTGGACTGGGAGGTGACCTGTCTGGAGGGCTACACCGCCGCAGGCCCGGGCCTGGTGGAGATCGAGCCGGAGAGCTTCGCCGGCGGCCATGGCCAGGTGCCGCCGCGACTGCAGGTGGCGGGCTTTGACCGTCGCCGCTTCCACCTGGAGGAGGGCGTCCAGGGCCAGCTGCTGGATGCCACCGTCGGCGTGGTGCTCAGGGGCATGGGCTATCCCGGCTCCGGGCCGGGGCGCTACTGGTTTGGCGATGCCCGCGTGCAGTTGCAGGTCGGCGATGAAACCCTGCAGTTCAAGGCCTTCGTGCCCAAGGTCGATGGCGACTACGAATTCTTCCGCAACATGCGCTGGTGGGAGCCGTCGCGGGTGCTGCCCGGTGCCAGCCCGTGGTTTGGCGTGCATATGCGCGGCTACATGGAGTCGCCCGGCGAGCTGGAGCTGCTGGAGCACTACCGCGACGACATCGGCCTGTACGTGGTGCGTCCGCGCGGGGCCGGCCAGGCGCCGCCGGCGCAGCGCAAGGTGCCGGCCTGGCGCCCGCGGTTCGAGGGCGAGCCGACCCGGCGCCGCCCGGTGACCGCGCAGCTGGAGCTCGATGGCGGCGCCACCACCGTGCGCTGGCTGCGCTCGCCACTGCCGCCGGCCCGCGTGGGCCTGGCCCCGACGATGGTCACCGAGCCGCTGCAGCCGGACCTGCATGCGCTGCCGGCGGCGATGACCGTGCACTGGGGCTCGCGCCACGACCCGGCCAGCCGCGGCGCGTTCCGGCTGGATCTGGACCAGCCGCAGCTGCGCGCGGCGCTGTCGGCGCCGGCCCCGGCCGGGGTGGTGCGCGAGCTGGTGGTGCGGGTGCCGCAGCTGCACGAGCGCGACCCTGCCGTGCAGCTGGTGCTGCGCGAGGGCGGCCGCGAGACCGCGCTGCCACCGGTGCGCGTGCAGGTGCTGGAATGGCCGCCGTTCCGCGCGCTGGGCCCGGACCTGCCGCACTATCGCGAGCAGCTGCATGCGGCGATCGATGCGGCCGCCGCCGGCGAAGCGCACGCGCTGGAGCGGTTCCTGCGCCAGGCGGCCCTGCTGGCCGCCGACGGGTACTACGCCGAGCGGTTCGGGCCGGTGCTGGCCCAGGCCTATGCGCGGCTGGTCAACGTGTTCAACGGGGCCGGCGATTTCGAGGCGTCCTCGCAGCTGGTGCGGCATTACCTGGGCCAGGTGCACCCGGCCATCGCCATCCACGAAGACCCGAGCCTGGACTACAACACCGGCGTGGTTGCCAGCCAGGCGCTGGCCTTCGCCATCCACCGGCCGCAGGAGCGCGACCTGGTCGAGGCGGTGATGGCGCAGCTGGTCGGCCCGGATTTCGACCCGGCGGCGCAGCGCAACGGCACCCTGCTGTACAACCTGGCCTGCTTCCACGCGCTGGAGGGCGATACCGCGCGCATGCTCGCGACGGTGGCCGCGGCGCGCCGGCTGGGCAAGCCGGCGGCGCAGTTCATGGCCGATGCGGATTTCGCCGCCTACCGCACCGACGCGCGCTTCCTGCGCGCGCTGGAGCAGTCGCCCTAGCGGCCGCTACGGCTCGGCGTGGCGGCGCAGCAGGTTCGAGTAGGACTTGTTGATCAGGTCCATGGCCCGGCCGGTGCCTTCCTTGCCGTCCAGTTCCTCGCGCGCGCAGGACAGGTCGTGCAGCAGCTCGCGCATGGCCGGGTCGCGGACCAGGCTCTGCACCCAGCCGACGATGGCCAGGCGCTCGCCGCTTTCCACCGCACGCACCCGGTGCAGCTGCCCGGTGGGGTAGCAGATGGCCGAGCGCGCCGGCAGCTTGAAGGCCATCTCGCCGCTGCCGTACTCGAAGGCCAGCTCGCCGCCTTCGTAGCTGTCGGGCTCGTTGAGGAACACGGTGAAGGACACATCGCTGCGCACATGGTTGGGCTCGCCCATCACCGGCGCGTCCACGTGCAGGCCGTACTGCATGCCCGGCGCGTAACGGCTGACCAGCATCGCCGCCAGGCGCCGCGGCTGGGCCACGCTCATGAAGGCGTCGTTGCGGCCCAGCGCCTGCATCACCAGCGCGGTGATGTCCTTCATCGCCGGGTGGTTCCACGGGATCTGCTGGTTGTGCTTCTTGCCGTGCAGGTATTCACCGGCCGTGGCGCGGCCGTCGGTAAACGGCACCGTGGCCAGGATCTGGCGGATCCGGGCCAGCTCATCGGCCGTGAGCAGCTCCGGAAGGGTAAGAATCATCGAGGGTCCCCTGGGCAGGCCGAAGTGCCGCCCGCAGCGTGCACGAGTGTAAGCACTGGGCGAGGCGGATCAATCGATGCGGTGCGGCGCTCAGGGCCCTCGCTGGGGCATGTTCGAGGTGATCAGGGCCCCCTGGGTCAGCAGCATGACCAGCAGCCCGAGGGCGCCCCACAGCAGGCTGGCAATGGCCAGCAGGCCCAGGCCGATGGCCAGCAGCTGGCGCCGGCGCCGGACCGCCGCGCGGCGGCCGCGGGCCAGCAGGGCCGCCGCCACCGCGCCCTGGCCGAACAGCAGGCCGAAGAAGAGGTTGTCGTTGCCGTCGAAATCGGTGGCCAGCGCCAGCGAGGCCACCTCGGCGGCGGCAAGCCCGCACGCCAGGGCCGCCACGGCTGCGGCCGCCAGCAGGCCCAGCAGCCAGATGGCCGCGAGCCATGCATTGCGGGTGTATTTGCGGGTGTTCAAACGGGCCTCCCGGACAGGGGCGGCAGTGCCGCGCGGGGCGGCTCCAGAGTGCGTCATGTGGAAGATTCCCCGACCTGGTTACGCAGCCCCCTGCGCGCCAAGCATCCCAGCCCGCGCTTTCCGGCGGTATCAGGGTTTTCTGAACCATTGCAGGATTTTTCCTACCCCCTCGCCTGGAACACCGGCCTCACCGGGGTGAACCGGTCCTGCATCCGCTGCAGCGGCGGCGGCCTGCCTTCACCGTCGCTTGTTGCCGGCTGCGCAAGGCTGGCCCCCCTTACACGGCGCCGGAGCTCCCGATGACCACACCCGATGAACTGGAACGCAAATTCTGGAAGGCCCTCAAGTCGGACATGACGGTGATGCTCGGCGTCGATGGCCTGGAACAGGGCCATACCCGGCCGATGACCGCCCAGATCGAGGGCGACGACCACGGCCCGATCTGGTTCTTCACTTCCACCGACAACGCGCTGGTGCAGCAGCTGTCAGGCCCGCACCGCGCCACCGCCGCGTTCGCGGCCAAGGACCACGAGCTGTTTGCCAGCATCGGCGGCCTGCTGCGGGTGGATACCGACCCGGCCATGGTCGAGCGGCTGTGGAACCCGTTCGTGGCCGCCTGGTACACCGGCAAGGACGATCCGAAGCTGGCGCTGCTGCGGCTGGATCCGGACCAGGGCGAGGTCTGGCTCAACGAGCACAGCATGCTGGCCGGAGTGAAGATGCTGCTGGGCATCGACCCGAAGCGGGACTACAAGGACAAGGTCGCCAAGGTCGACCTCGGTTAAGGGGGCGGCGGGGGCGCGCACGCGCTCCCGCTGTTTGTATCGCGGCGGTCCCCACCGCCAACGCAGGACGCCCCGCAATGCGGGGCGTCCTGCTGTGAAGTGCCGGCGGGCTGTGCAGCGCCTGCCGGCGTGTCCGGCTCAGCGGCCGTCGCGGTCGGCATCGCCCGGGAGGGCGCGTTCCACCCGGTGCCAGGCATCACGCACGGCCTGGCGCGCATCGGCCCACTCCATGCGCGAGCTGCCGCGGGCCTGGCCCCAGTTGCGCTCCAGCTCCGATTCCAGCCCGTCGTCCCACTCGCGGCCGGGATGGTTGTTGCGCGCATAGGTGCCGTAACGGTAGGCCGGGCGGTAGTCGGACTCGTAGTCGTAGTCGCTGCGGTAATAGTCGGCAGCGGTGTACTGGCCGGCGTAGTAGCCGTCGGTGTCCTCGTAGGCGCGATAGGTGCGGTCGGAACGGTCGAAGGCATCACGTACCGCGTCGCGGGCCTGGTCCCAGCTCAGGCGCGAGGAATCCTTTGCCGAATCCCAGCCCAGGCGGGCCTGGCTGTCCAGGGTGTCGTCCCAGGTGCGGCTGCCGTACTGCTCGCGCACGGTCAGGCCGTAGCGGTAGGCCGGCGCGTAGTCGCTGTCGTAGTCCAGGCTCTGATCAGCGTAGGGACGGTTGGCGTATTCGGTGCGCCAGTATTCGGTCTCGCCGGTGGGGTCCAGGCGCTCGGCCACGCCCTTGCCGGCCGCAGCGCCGGCGATCGCGCCGACCGCGCCGCCCACCAGGGTGCCGATCGGGCCCAGCAGCGAGCCGACCGCGGCGCCCGCCACGGCACCGCCGGTGCCGCCGACGCCGACGCCGACGGGATGGGAGCCGGGCGCGCCGGTGATCGGGTCGCGGTTGAGGTCGCGGGGTTCGTTGCTCATCGGAGGACTCCTCGGGAAAGGCCGTTCGGCCGGGGAACGCCACCCTTGCACCTGTGCTGTTCACCAGCCGTGTGCCCGGCGTCAGCCGCGGATGAAGGCGTGCGTGGCCACCGCGGCCATCACCGGGCGCTGGCCTAGAATGTCGGCCCCCACGTTTCGAGGAACCGACATGGCGACCTACCTGATCACCGGTGCCAACCGCGGCATCGGCCTGTCCCTGGCCCGGCAGCTGCGCGCGCGCGGCGACACGGTCATCGCGGTGTGCCGCCAGGGCAGCGAAGCGCTGCAGGCCACCGGTGCGGAAATCATCGATGGCGTGGACGTGGCCGATGCGCAGGCGGTGGCCACGCTGCCGCGGAAGCTGCATGGCCGGCGCATCGACGGGCTGGTGCTCAACGCCGGCATCTTCACCAGCGAGACCCTGGATGCGCTGGACGCGGACGCGTTCGCACGCATCCAGCGCCAGTTCGAGGTCAACACGCTCGGACCGCTGCGGGTGGCGGCGGCGTTGCAGGGCCTGCTGGCCGACGGCGGCAAGGTCGGCATCATCACCAGCCGCATGGGCTCGGTGGCCGACAACGGCTCCGGTGCCTATTACGGCTATCGCGCCTCGAAGGCGGCGGTGAACGCGATCGGCAGGTCGCTGGCGATGGACCTGGCGCCGCGCCGGATCGCGGTGTTCCTGCTGCATCCGGGCCGGGTGGCCACCGACATGCTCGGCGGGCAGGGCGATGTCAGCCCGGACGAGGCCGCCGCCGGCCTGATCGAGCGGATGGCGTCGCTGGGCCTGTCCGACAGCGGCAGCTTCTGGCACGCAAACGGCGCCCCGCTGCCCTGGTAGGCGGTCACGGCCGTGGCCACTGCTGGGCCCAAAAAAAACGCCGGCGGAAGCCGGCGTTTTTCGCTGGTGCGGCAGCGGTGGCGACTCAGGCGCCGAACCCCGGGCTGGACTGCCCCATGCGCGGCTCGGTGATGCCGGTGTCCGCGCCCTGGGTGCCGCCCAGGCCGACCACGTTGCTGCCGGCGGCGGAGTCTTCGTCGGCCAGGTCGCTACGGCGCGGGTCGCCGTGCGGGGGCGTGGTGCCGCCATCGTCGCGCAGCGAGCGGGTCGGCCAGTCTCCGGTACGGTGGCGCTGCCAGGCGCGATAGGCCACTACACCAGCTGCAGCAATCACTACGGTCCGCAGGATTCCCATGGTCATGTCCTTGTTGGGGGGAGGGATGGCGAGATTCGCGCGGCGGCAGTTAGCAGCGCGTGACCCGGCGGTACACGCGCCGTGCAGACGCGCACGGGCATGAACGGCGTCCGTCGTGGGGGCGGCCGGATGCACGGCTGTTTCATGGCCGCCGGTGCAGGCTCGGGTGGCCCATTCCGACGGAGCACACCATGAGCAAGCCACTGAGCACCCACGACGAACGCCAGTCCGCCTATCGCGGCGACGGCCCGGACACCGACCCGAGCGGCCACGGCCGCAGCGATCCTTCGGCCGCGTTGCCGCCGGAGCGTTCAGAAGAAGGCTGGCACCCGCGCGGCCACGGCAAGGGCGGCATCCTGGGCGAAGGCGAGCCGGGGGACGAGCCGCAACGTGACGGCAGCACCCAGCCGAATTTCGGCCAGAGCGGCAGCTACGGCAAGGACGGCGACAAAGCCGCGCCTACCGATGAGCTGAACGAGGCCGGCAATCCGGCCGAGCGCGACCAGAGCGACGACACGGCCCACGACAAGGACGGGAACGCCGGGCGCTGACCCGGCGGCGGCGATGCAGCCTGTGGCCCTCCACGGCACTCCCCCGCTGCCCGGCTTCGGGGTGCTGACGGCGAATATCCACATGGGGTTCGACATGCTGCAGCGCCGCTTCGTGTTGCCGCGGCTGCGCGAGGCGATTCGCGGCGTCGGCGCGGACATCGTGTTCCTGCAGGAAGTGCAGGGCGGGCATCGCGACCGCGCCGCGCGCTGGCGGGACTGGCCGCAGATGCCGCAGTACGAATACCTGGCCGACACCCTGTGGCCGCAGTTCGCCTACGGGCGCAACGCGGTGTATCCCGATGGCCACCACGGCAACGCGCTGCTGTCGCGGTTGCCGATCGTGCGCCACGCCAACCGCGACATTTCGGTGGCCGGGCACGAGAACCGCGGCCTGCTGCACTGCGAACTGCAGCTGCCCGGCCACCCGCAGCGGCTGCACGCGGTATGCGTGCACCTGGGGCTGCGCGAATCGCATCGCCGCCGCCAGCTCGACCTGCTGGCGGCGCTGCTGCGCGAGCAGATTCCGGGCGATGCGCCGGTGGTGGTGGCCGGCGACTTCAACGACTGGCGCGGGGCCGGCCACCGCCGGCTGCGCGACTGCGGGTTGGCCGAAGCCTTCGAACAGCAGCACGGCCGCCTGGCGCGCAGCTTCCCGGCGCTGCTGCCGGTGCTGCCGCTGGACCGCATCTACGTGCGCGGCCTGCACGTGCACCAGGTGGACATGCCGCGCGGCGCGCCGTGGTCGCGGCTGTCCGACCACCTGCCGCTGCACGCGCGCCTGTCCGGCGTGGAGGCCGCGGCATGAGCCGCAGGCCCGGCGGGCCGCAGTGGCATCCCGGCAACCAGCTGCGGCTGCTGGAGAACGGCGAGGCGTTCTATGCGCGCGCGTTCGCGGCGATCGAGGCGGCGCGCGAGGAAGTGCTGCTGGAGACCTTCATCCTGGTCGAGGACGAGGTGGGCTGGGCGCTGCATGCGCGGCTGGTGGAGGCGGCGCGCCGCGGCGTACGCGTGCGGGTGCTGGTGGATGGCTACGGCTCCCCGGAATTTTCGCCGCGCTTCACCGGGGCACTGGCGCAGGCGGGCGTGCAGCTGCGCAGTTTCGATCCGCAGCGCACCACCTTCGGCGTGCGCCTGAACCTGTTCCGGCGCATGCACCGCAAGCTGCTGGTGGTGGATGGCGCGGTCGCCTTCGTCGGCGGCATCAACTACTCGGCCGACCACCTGCTGCGCTCGGGCCCCGAGGCGATGCAGGACTACGCGGTGGAGGTGCGCGGGCCGGTGGTGGCGCCGATCCGTCGCCTGTTGTGGCAGGCCGGCGGCGGTGGTGCGGAAGTGTCCGCCGGCGTGCAGCGCGACGCGCCGCCGCCTGCAGGCGCGGGCGAAGCGGACGCCGCGTTCGTCGTGCGCGACAACCACCGGCACACCACCGCGATCGAGGATGCCTACCGCGTCGCGATCCGCGGTGCGCGCCGGCGCATCGTGATCGCCAATGCCTACTTCTTCCCCGGCCATGGATTCCTCGCCGAGCTGCGGCGGGCGGCACGGCGCGGGGTGGACGTGCGCCTGATCCTGCAGGGCGAGCCGGACCTGCCGGCGGCGATGATGGCCGCGCGCACCCTGTACCGGCCGCTGATCCGCGATGGCGTGCGCATCGGCGAATACTGCGCCCGCCCGTTCCACGGCAAGGTCGCACTGGTGGACGGGGAATGGGCCACGGTGGGTTCCAGCAACCTGGATCCGCTGAGCCTGTCGCTGAACCTGGAAGCCAACCTGCTGGTGCGCGACCGCCGCTTCAACGCGACCCTCGCCGAGGCGCTGGAGCGGCTGTGGGAGCACCATTGCCAACCGGTGCGCCTGGAGGATGTCGCCTGGCGGCTGCGCTGGCCGGTGCCGACGCCGCTGCTGTATCACGTGCTGCGGCGGTTTCCCGCCTGGGCTGGCCTGCTGCCGGCGCATACCCCGCGGATCAGGAGCCTGGCCGGAGCGGCTCCGGCCGGCGAAACCGCAGCGGAACAGCCGCCAGTGCCTGGTGGCGATCGCTGAGGGCACCCGGATGGCGGCGCCGCCTGGGCGGGGTGCCGCGGGGCGTTGCTGTTGCCGAGGCGTCAGCGGTTGACGATCCCCGAATCCTGGAACAGCCACAGCAGCAGCCCGCCGACGGAGAGGATGCCGGCAAAGATGATCGCCATGATGCCCAGCGGGCGGCGCGAATTGCGGCTCATGCATCCTCACCGCGGGGAGTATCGGGCGGGCTGGCCTCGTCACCGCGCAGGCAGGGTTCGCCCTCCGGGCCGCCGGCCACGAGGCCGGCATCGACCAGCATGCAGGTCAGGCGCTGGTTGATGTAGGCCTCTTCCTCGGCCGGCGCATCGCGGGTCAGCGGGGCCGAGGCCTCGGCAAAGCGCTCCAGCACCGCAGCGGTATCGCCTTCGGCCTGCAGCTGGGGAAGCAGCTGCTCGAGGCGCTGCAGTTGGGCATCGATCTGGGCACGGGTGTTCATGCCGGCATCTTCGGTACGTGGCTGTCATGGCGGCGTCAGCACCACGCGTCGGCGCGCAGGTGGTTAACACGCCGCATGCAGTGGCTTGCCTGCCGGTTAATCGCTGCCCGCGCAGCATGGGCCGTGCCCCCGGCCACGACCCGCAGGCCTCGCAGGAACTGCCGCGCGGCGTGGCCGCCCGCATCGACCCATCCCAAGGAGAGCTCCCATGCAACGCCATCTGATCCTCGCACTTGCCGGCGCCGTGTCGCTGGCCCTGTCCGCCTGCGGTGGCGATACCGGCCCGGAGGTCACCCAGGGCGGCACCGTGCAGACCACCCCCACCGACGGATCCACCGGTGGCGCGACGGATAGCACCGGCGCCGGCGGTGGTGCTTCGGCAGGGGGCGGCGCAAACAACGGCGCCGGCAACCAGGCCGCCGGTACTACCGGCACTACCGGCACCACTGGCGCGGCGGCGGCCGCCGCGAGCGAGGCGTCCCACGACCGTTACCCGGCCGCGCAGCGCACCTGCCTGGATGAAGTGGCGCGGGTATCCGGCAGCCCGGCCGCGGAGCTGGTGGTGACTGGTACCG
>CAZJKJ010000093.1:0-11007 GCA_964546435.1 uncultured Cellvibrionaceae bacterium | reverse complement strand
GCTTTTAACCAATTGGTCACTGGTTCGAATCCAGTACGACCCACCAATTTCCGGGGAAAGTTTTTCCCCGTCCGTCCGATCAAGCTGCGCTGTTTCCCGTCTTCAGGAATCTCCGATTAAATCCGGGCAGCGTCTGGCTTTCAGCGTTTGGCGAGATCACGGCGGTTGCTGACCGTCGGTTCAGAGGCGCGTCGGTCCGCTAATTCCCGAACAGCTGCAGTCCGAAATTACCAGAGGTTCCATAAACCCGACCCCGGTTCAGCTATAATTCGTCTCGATTTAACAGAAAGGGTTGCAGTATGACGCCGGAAACAAACCGTCCGCTCACCGAAGGCGAGGAGGGTCTCTCGCCCCATGAAGCTGTCCAGTACCATCTCGATCGCATTATTCCCCAGATGGGCAAACCGTCGGAATCTGTTGTACGTGAACAGAAAGACAAGGTTCAGGCGTTATTGCGGGCTCACAATGCGGTTCTGATTGCGCATTACTATACCGATCCGGAAGTGCAGGCACTCGCCGAAGCCACCGGTGGGTGTGTGGCGGATTCATTGGAAATGGCGCGCTTCGGAAAGCAGCATGCGGCCTCAACCCTGATCGTGGCTGGAGTGCGTTTCATGGGGGAGACCGCCAAGATACTATCGCCCGAAAAGCGCGTGTTAATGCCTACCCTGGAAGCGACCTGCTCACTGGATATCGGTTGTCCCATTGATGAGTTTTCCCGATTCTGTGATCAGCATCCCGATCGCACAGTCGTGGTTTATGCGAACACGTCGGCAGCGGTCAAGGCGCGTGCCGACTGGGTTGTTACCTCCAGTATCGCGGTGGATGTGGTCGATTATCTGGATCGACGGGGAGAGAAGATACTGTGGGCACCCGACAAGCATCTCGGCGGCTATATCCGGAAGAAGACCGGTGCGGACATGGTGTTGTGGGATGGCTCCTGTATTGTGCATGAAGAATTCAAGGTGCGCGCGCTGCAAGAACTCATGGGCTTTCATCCGGAGGCGGCAGTGCTCGCTCACCCGGAGTCGCCGGCAAGTGTCGTGGAGATTGCCGACGTCGTAGGCTCGACGTCCCAGTTGATCAAAGCGGCACAGACGCTGGACAACGATGCATTTATTGTTGCGACCGACCAGGGCATTTTCTACAAGATGCAGAGCTTGTGTCCGGACAAAACTTTCTATATCGCCCCGACGGCGGGCAGTGGTGCCACCTGCCGGTCTTGCGCTAATTGCCCGTGGATGGCCATGAGTTCCCTGGAGCGTCTGACGCGAGTATTTGAGGTGGATGACAACGAAATCCACGTAGACCCGGACCTGGCACGTAAAGCGATGATTCCGCTGCAGCGGATGCTGGATTTTTCGACACGCAAATTGACGGGAGATTGAGAGGGAACGGCTACTCGCACACCAGCAGGCGGTGCCCAGCCTCGATCAGGCCCATGGAATTTGCGGCGCCGAGCTTTTTCATCATGTTCTCTTTGTGCTTCTCTACCGTTCGCGGTGAGATGGTCAATGTCTGTGCAATTTCCAGCGGACAGCGGCCCTTCAGCAGCAGTTCCAGAATCTGCAGCTCACGTTGCGTCAGGTTGACCTCAGCGGCTGCAATCATGTCGACAACCATTGGGGAGATATACCGACCCCCGGTGGCGACTGCGTCAATGGCAAGCATGATGGTGTCGGCATTGTCACGCTTGTGCAGGACAGCATCGGCGTCGCTTTCACTCAGTTGCTTCATGACGCTGCAGGACTGGGAGCCGGTAAGCATGATAATACGCGGTGGTGAGTGCAGCCGCTTCAGCTTGGCGGCCACCTGCACGGGATTGCCGCCGGGCATGTGGTAATCGAGGAGGATGCAGTCGGGTGAAATCCGGCTTAGCAGGTCCAGAAGATCATCAAAGGACGCCGCGTGATCAATCACTTCGTGCGGTGAGCGGTTGTTGATGAGAAATGCCAGGGACTGGCGAAAGATTTCATGATCGTCGGCGATTACAATCTTCATGCTTTGGACCATGGATACAGTGGACTCCGTCAACAGGGTGCCATTGCGTTCCAAAGTATCACTTTTCAGCGGCGGGCTGCACCGTGGATCATTGCCGGTCGGGGCGCTCTGTGATTCACTCCACACTTCCGAGGCGGATCAGGTGCCGAGCCTGGCTCACGGTCACCGGTTGTACGGAAAGGCGCCCCTGTTTCAGCAGAACCATGTCCTGCAAGTCCGGTTGAGCCTTGATGACGGACAAGGGCAGCAGAGGCGTCCACTGCCCGGTCAGACAGATGTCGACGCTATACCACCGGGGTGATTCGGTGGTGCTTTTAGGGTCGAAATAGTCGCTTTGCGTGTCGAACTGGGTGGGATCGGGATAGGCAGGCGTGACCACCATAGCCATCCCGGCAATACCCGTCGGCCGACACTGACTGTGATAGATAAAAACTGCGTCACCGGTCTGGATGTTATCCCGGATGAAGTTGCGCGCCTGGTAGTTGCGGATCTGGTCCCAGCGCGTGCTCTTACGGGGAGCTTTGGCCAAATCCTCGATGCTGAATTCCGCAGGTTCCGTTTTAAAGAGCCAGTAATTCATCATTCTTCTTCCCACACCCAGCGCAAGGGTTCGCCGAAGTCGTCTTTTATCAGGATCTTGCGAGGCTTTCTGGATTGTTTTGCGGAGGGCGGATGCTTGCGGGCTTCCAGGGTTTTGACCACATCCGTCAGCAGCGTGCGCTCCTGCTTCGGTGCCTGATCGCCAATCTGGCTGAATGGATTGCGGTTGTCAGTCTGACCGCTTATCCCCCGCGGGACAGCTTTCACCTCGCCCCCCTCTTGGAGATAAGCCTGGATCTGCTTGTCCAGCTCTGCTCGCAGTTGTGCTTTTGTCAGTATTGGTTTCATGGCGGGCATTATGCAATCAATACGCCACTCATTCAGCAGCGATTACCTGCAGCGTGCGGTGTGTACAGCTGCTCCGGGCCGGCGCAGTTGGTCCGGAGCACTCTCGCACAGGGTGGATTCTGCACGTCATCTGACCCGGATCAGCCGCGAATGGATTCCAGATCAAGCGGGCTGATATCCCGATCGCGCAAACCCATCAAATAAAGGATAGCATCGAGGCCGAGCGTTGAGATCGACTGTTTGGCAGAAGCCTTGACCACCGGCTTGGCACGGAATGCGATTCCGAGGCCGGCGATGCTCAGCATGGGCAGATCGTTGGCGCCGTCGCCGACGGCAATCACCTGCTTCAGTGAAATATTCTCGCGGGTTGCCAGTTCGCGCAGCAGTTCGGCCTTGCGCTGGCCGTCGATCACATCGCCCACAACGCGTCCGGTGATTTTGCCATTCTCGATCTCGAGCTCGTTGGCATAGACATAGTCGATGCCCAGCTTGCGCTGCAAGTGGTGACCAAAAAAGTTAAAACCGCCGGAGAGTATGGCAGTTTTGTAGCCGAGCATGCGCAAGGTTGATATCAGGTGTTCGGCGCCTTCGGTAAGCGGCACTTCGTTGGCGATTTTCAGCAGTACCGACTCGTCCAGTCCCCGCAGGGTAGCCATGCGACGGGCGAAGCTTTCCTTGAAATCGAGTTCGCCACGCATGGCAGCTTCGGTGAGGGCAGCGACTTCCGCGCCGGTACCTGCGGCTTTTGCCAGCTCGTCGATCACTTCGGCTTCAATCAGAGTGGAGTCCATATCGAAGCACACCAGTCGACGCGTCCGACGGTACATGTCATCTTCCTGAAAAGCGATGTCAATTTCGAAGCGGGCGGACAAGGCTATGAAATCCGCGCGTAACTGATCAAGGCTTGCCGGTGTGCCCCGGGCTGAAAATTCGATGCACGACTTGCTGCGACTGTCGATATTGTCGAGGGGAACCCGCCCCGAAAGTCGGGTGATTGAATCGATATTCAGACCCTGCTCTGCCATGACCAGGCTGAGCGCGGCAATATGTTCGGCGGCGGTCTGACGAGCCAGCAGAGTCACGATATAACGGGGCTTACCTTGCTGCTTCAGCCAGTCGTTATAGCTTTCTTCGCTGATCGGACTGAACTTCACCTGCATCCCAAGCTCATGCATGTGAAAGAGAATGTCTTTGATGATGGGTGCCGGTTGTTCGCCTTCGGGAAACGCGACCAGCATGCCGAGATTCAAATTATCGTGGATGACCGCCTGGCCGAGATCGAGAATGTTGGCCTTGTAAGATGCCAGGATTCTGGTGACGGCCGCAGTGACTGCCGGACGATCCTGCCCTGAAATGGTGATTAGGTGGAGTTCTCTCACGGGAAATGCAGCTCAACTCGGATAAATGCGCCGGCAGTATACAAAACCCCGACTTTCTTTGCTCAAATCATTTAAAAGTCGCGGAGGCTGCGAGCGCAAAACCCGGCTAAAAAGTCCCGCGAAAGCGTAGAGGCGTACAATTGCAGAACCGCCCACGGGCCAGCCACTGAACCCGTCGCCAATCCGCAGCCCGGATATTCGTGTTCATTATGCGGTTGGCGTGCAAACCCGTGGCCTGTGAGATGTACTTGCGCCGCCCGGCTCATAAGTTACACTCCACTTTGCTTACTTTTTTATAACCAAAAGGTTACCCATGCCGATTTTCAATCGATTACCGATGGTGCGCTTCAAGCAGCTTCCTCCTTTGTTCTGCTTAAGTTTCGGCGCTCTCTTGAGCCTGTTGATCACCGGCGTTGTTTACTCGCAACGCTTCGAACAGAAAAACGAGCAACTGCTGCGGGACCACGGAAGGGCAATGGCAGCATTGACCGCTTTCCAGGCAGTAGATGCCGCGGTGGCGGATGACCTGCTGGGGTTGCATGCGCAACTCCAGACCGTGGCGGATCAGCCGCGAGTGCGGCTGGCCACCATTCTTGATGCAAATGACAAGGTGCTGGTGCAAGCAGGAGAAGCCCGTGATGTGGCGTCGCTGTATACCGTCAGTACGCCGATTCTGGTTGAAGACATGACGGTGGGGCAGGTGACCGTTTCCCTGGTTCCGGAATTTCAAGGGGATGCCGCGCTGCGCTGGACTTTCTGGGGAATCAGCATTGTGTTGATTCTGCTTGCACTGATGTCATTGTTCGAAACTCGCGGAGACGGTTGGTATTTCGCCCGGCCGAGTCAAAAGAATGACGACGGCCGTGAGCTCGAGGACCAATGGGCTGGAATGGACACTGCAGATTCCACCGAATTCAATCAGTGGGCCTCCCCGATCGACGTCGATCCGGACGTGGCAGAAATTCCTCATTTTGGCGAGAACCCGCAATCAACCGAACGGGACACGCCAGAGACTGAGGCGGAAGTCGAAGAGCCGGTTCAAGTTCACAGCGATCTCATCATACTGTTGCCCAACCGTCGAAAACTGCAGCAGCAGCTTTGCATTGATGTGTATGACCGTTTGATGGACAAGTTCGAGAAAATCGTTACCAGCGTGGCCAAAGTCTATGGTGGAGAGCGTGTTGAAACCGGCAGCGACGATTATCACTGCATACGGTTTACCGTCGAACACGATGCAACCGAAGCCAGCTATAAAGCCGTATGCGCGGCCTATCTGATCCGGCATTTCAGTCAGCAGCAGAAATTCAAACTCGAAGTGCTCGCGCAGATATGTTCCAGTGATTGCGACGTGAAGCTGGCCTTGAACGACAAGGGCATTTATCTGCAGGACAGCCTGTTGAGCGATTCCCTGGCCGAACGACTGGATACCGCAGCCATCTCCGGGGGAAGGGTACATATTGAGGGATTGAAGGCGCCCTACGTGGAAGAAGTGCAAGGGTTCCAGACGCAGCTGACACGGGCGATTGCATAGTCGCGCAGCTCAACTGCGCCACCATTACACCCCGTCAACTTTCCGTATCGAAATCGTAATCCATGGCGGCGGCGGGGCCTTGCAGATAATAGCCCTGGATGTAGTGGACACCGGACTGCCACAACTTTGAAAGAACGCTGGCGTTTTCTACAAAGGGAACAATGGTGATTTTTTCGAGCTCGTGGAGCTTGCTGACCAGTTCGCCGAGTGCTTCGGGCTCTCCGTGACCACTTTGCAATTCCTGCGTGAAGGACCCGTCAACCTTGATGTAATGGGCGGTGACATGCTCCAGCGCGTTGAACGGGTTCAGTACGCAGCCGAAGCGGCTGATGGAGCACTCCGCCCCCAGGGCGGTAACCTGCTGGGTGAACGCCTTGGCCAGGTTCATGTGGTCGTTTACGTCACTTTCCTGCAGCTGGAAGATGATGGAGCTCCCTGGCAGCTTGGCTGCTTTGAACGCGACGCCCAGCCACGGCGGCAGAGTAGCGTCTTTCATCGATTCCTTGCTCAGGTTCACGATCAGGCGCGTTTTGTGACCTTTGGAGCGGTGCTCCGATAGCACCTTGATGCTTTCCAGGATGACCCATCGGTCAATTTTGGTAATCGCCCCCATTTCCGCTGCAACTTCCAGGAACTCGTTGGGCGACACGCCATTGTCGTCGTCATCGACCATTCGCAGCAGAATTTCATAGTGTTCCATATCCGAGCCGCGCAGGCTGAGAATCGGCTGGTACAGCAAGCGGAAGCGGTTTTTGTCCAGCGCTCGCTGAACCGTTTTTGCCACTTCCCGAGCGGACTGGCCTTCGCCTTCGGCCTTTTGTTCTTCGAAGGTTCGGGCAACGATCTGTTTGTCTTTGGCGTGGTGTTCGCGTGCCAGCTCCAGCGCTTTCATGGCATGGGTAATGGGAACATCCGAATGACTGGTGGTTTCATTAATCAGGGATACGCCGACGCAATAGGTCAGCTGCAACGTCGAGCCTTCAATGTCGATAATGTAACTGCTCATGGCTTTGGCCAGTTTCTCGGCCCGCCCCTGTGCTTCATCGGCGTCAATTCCCGGAATCAGCAGCATGAAACCGTCTTCACTGAAGCGGCACAGCAGCTCGCCTTCCTTGATCAGCGTGCGCGCATGCGCTGCGATTGAACCGAGTACAACGTCGGTCGCGGCAATCCCCATTTTTGACTGCACGGTCTCCACGAAATTGTTGATCGCCAGATAGAGCAGGGCGGCACCCGTGTCCTGCTTGACGGCCTTGTCGACGACCAGTTCGAGCTGTTCCACCAGATAATTTTTGTTGAAAAGCCCGGTCGCAAGATCTTGCTGACGTATCTGTTCAAGCTGCTCTTCAAGTTCTTCAGTATTGGCGCTGTTGGCCCTGACAACAAACTGGATGCAAATCTCTTCATCCAGATATTGTGCCTTGCGAACATCAATATTGAGGACTTTCTGCTTTTCCTGAGCGGTGATGGCAGTGAACGTGAGCTTGGTGGTTTCGATATCGCTCCCCCGCAACATGAACTGCTTGAGGAAAGTTTTCACCCGATCCTGATCTTCCTCGCTCACCATATCGATCAGCGGCATGCATTCAAGGTCGTCGCGGTCCCGGTAGTCGAGAACTTCCGCAAAGGAATCGTTGGTATAGACAAACATCCCGTCCTGAATAAAAGCAAACCCATCGCGCGAACTGTCCAGCAGCTGCTGGTTGCGGCGTTCCATCTCTTTGTAGCGACGTTCTGCGACGCGCATGAGATTGCGCTGTTCCCGATTGGTGTGTTCCCGTGCGATAACCTGTAACAGGTGCTGATCTTCATCCAGGCGGACGACGTCCACGGCACCGAGCTTGATTCCCTCGACAATGGGTTTGGAGCCTTCATCGTCGGTCAGCAATACGACGGGCAGATCTTTGTTCAGGCGTCGGACCTGACGGATGGCATTGGTCGCTGATACGGTCTTGTTGGTGTCGTGACAGATCAGAACATCCCAGGTCTGTTCCTGCATTAGCTTGACGAGCACCTCCTCACTTTCCGCATGCTGCGCGCGCGTCTGGCGACCGGCGTTGTTCAACATACTGATAAGGCGCTCCGCCTCAGTACGCGAGTCGTTCAGGATCAGCAGGCGAATAGTCGGATTGGTCGTCATACCACTCAATATTAGGTTATGTTGTGAGGACGTTTCTCAACAGCGTCGCCGTCCTGACAACGTCGGGTTTTTATTAATAATTGCACTAAAACCCCGAATCGGCAAAGTCTGGCTGGCCAGCCTTTCCATCGCATCAGGGATGCGCAAGGTGGCGCCCGCGCGTGTGCCGGCGCGGCGCCGTTGTTTTACTCTGCGCTGAGCACGTCATAAGTGAACAGCTTGATCTTGCCGGTGGAATAAATACATTGCTTGAGGCGCACGTCGGTTTCCCGTTGTGCTTCCTTGAGTTTGATACGTAATCCCGCCTGGAAAGGGACAGCGAATGTAAGCAGGCTGGGGGGCTGTCCCGATATTGCAGGCGAGGTGATGCGGATCGCACGCTGATAATCGGAAAATCCGCCCAGATCATACGTAATGGCAACGGCGCAGGGTTCGGCCTTCCGCGCGATAAGCTGAACGCCCAGTTGCGAGGCCCCTTTGAGTTGCCGGATCCAGCGCACCGCGCAGAGATCCCAGGTTTCACGGCCCGGATAGCGAAGCGCCACCAGCTCGCCTGCCTCCAGCTTGCTAGGCAACTCCCCCGACCACAAAAGACAGAAGCCGCCCGCGCTGGTGTTCTGGACTGTCAGGTTATGAACGCACTGACGCCGCGCTTTGGGCGCGTCGGATTCGGGACTGCGTGAAGCCCTTTTCAGCAACATCTGAACGTCGTCATGACCACCTCGAGAGTGTCCCTGGAGAAACTCCTCAAAAGGAGTCTCGTGGGTCATCTGGAAATGGCAATCCGTCAAACCGGCGCAAATCTCGATTGTGTGGTTGGTTTGCTGGCGATCCTGATGGCGCTGGGGGGCCGTATTCCACGAGGTCAGCAGATGCTGGGTCAAAGATTCGTGCAACCCCGGCGGTCTATTGAGCGTACCTTGCAGGAACTGGTCATCCGGCATGTCCGCCGAGTCCGACATTTTGCTGACCTGATTAACCAGTCTTTGAAAATCCAGCTCGAAGGTCAGGTGATGGTTCTTTGCGGCCGCGTGGCGCGCTTTGATAACAGGAGGCTGATCGGACTCCAGATCGACCACATAGAGATTTCGTTGGTCGGCGGTGATTCCCGGCCTTATCTGTATATGGCACGACCAGGCCGCCAGGGTTGAAAACGCGATAGAAATATCCTGTTGCACCAGCTGGTTGAGACGGGAACAGGCGAGGCCGCTCGCATGCAGCCAGGCGTCCTGTACATTGCGGGGGTCCGTTGGCGAGTGTTCAATTTTCACCAGGTGCTCATGCAACTCATAGTGCATCGCAATTGCATACAGACCGTGAATCCGCGTCCAGTGGCCAGCGGGGATCTGGGTGTACAGCTGATGGTTGCGCAGCATCAACAGGCCGATTCCCGTCACAGCACGATACAGTGCGCTGACCAGCAACTCCCGGTTGGCGTGCCGCGACAGCTTTTGCCGATGCAAATCCAGCGTGCACAGGGTGTAGCCGTCCACCAGGTTCTTTTGCAATGCCTGGGCAACCAGAGCCGCTTTCTGGGCGGGCTCGGGAAGTACCAGCGGTTGATTGAGAAAGTCCCTGGACAGACCCTGTATGGCTTGCTGGGTAACGGGCCACAGCAGCTCGAGCATTTCAAAACGGGTTTTGGGATCCGTGCGCAGATGCGCTACCTGCGGAACAGCCTGATATAGAAGGGAAGCGGTTTTACCGATTTGCGTGTGACGCAGCTGCTTGATCCACTGGTCGACCTGCCCCGCCTTTTTCCCGGCGCAAAAACCCAACAGGTCCAAATCCTGCGGGGGCAGGTTAAAACGGCCGTAGATTTCGTCCGGATTCGGCAGTTTTGCCATTCAGTCACCCTGTTGTGGCTTCCCGTCACGCTGCAATGGCAGTGGTTACTGCCCGGCAAGTTACTCATCTCAGTATAGCGACGATTCGACGAGAGGCACCAAATGGCTGTCAGGCGCAGGTCCGTCCGGCTCAGTATGGTCCAGTCCCGCCCACAGGGGAATTTTCGATTGCGCATGGGGCAGTTCCCGGACAAAGCGCGGAACAAGATAACCGGACAAACTGCTTAACAGCGCCCGGTACAGCGCTTGCGCCTGCGCGTCCGGCACCAGAAAGTGAGCGGCGCCCTGAACGCGGTCCAGCAAGTGCACGTAATAGGGCAGCACACCGCACTCAAAAAGTTTCTCGCTCAGAGTGCTCAAAACCTCCACGCGATCATTGATGCCTTTGAGCAGCACCGTCTGGTTGAGCAGCTGGACTCCTGCCATTCGCAGGCTTGCGAGACTCTGCTCCACGGCGCGGTCTATTTCCTGCGGATGGTTGCAATGGATAACGACCACCGTTTGCAAGCGCGTCGACGACAGCGCTGCAACCATGCCATCAGTCACCCTTGAAGGCAGTATCACCGGGTAGCGGCTGTGAATCCGCAAGCGCTTTATGTGGGTGATTGCGGCGATCTCGTCAACCAGCCATTGCAACTGGCGATCACTGATTGAAAGCGGATCACCGCCACTCAGAATGACTTCATTGATGTCGCCGTTGGCGCGGACATACTCCAGAGCGGTCTGCCATTGCGGCCGGTTAAGGGAATTATCCTGATAAGGAAAATGCCGGCGGAAACAGTAGCGGCAATTGATCGCGCATTGGGTGGCGGCGATCAATAAGACTCGGCTGCGGTATTTGTGTACCAGTCCCGGAACCGGATTGAATTGCCGTTCTGCCAGCGGATCCAGCTCAAACCCCGGGACGGCATCCAGCTCCTGCTGCAACGGCAATATCTGACGTAACAACGGATCTGCCGGATCCCCCTTGACGATGCGATTAACGAAAGACGCAGTGGCCCGCAGGGGGAACTGTTCAGCCGCCTTTCGGGCTGCCGGCAACCAGTGTTCGTCGAGCTCAACGAGCCGCAACAAGTGCGCGGGATCTTCGATCAAATGATTTAGCTCATACTGCCAGTTCGTGCTCTGCCAAGTTTCTGCGGATCCGGGTATCATGTGTGCCTTTTAGATTCAGTCGGTCTGATAATTGTACAGTTGAGGGCGAAATGGCTAGCTATTCTA
>CAZJKJ010000092.1:0-11619 GCA_964546435.1 uncultured Cellvibrionaceae bacterium | reverse complement strand
CCGGTGCGGCCGTATACACTGCCGGCTTGCACACAGCCCTGCCTGCGCAGTGTTGGCGTCAGGATCCGGCCAATGGAGTCTGGTATGCGGCTGTGCGGGCTTCACACCCCACCAGTGACGGCCCGGATTTCTACCGGACCGTTGATAAAGCCGGGCTTGAATGTGCAGGTCGGGAAAATGGCAAAGCCGCCAGTTGGTACGGGTGGTATACGCAAGGGTGCTACAAAAAATATTCGAACAGCAACGCCCACATTCCCTACGCCATCATTCGTGCCTCCAGTTAAAATTTGAATATGTCGGAGTTGCGACGCCATGTCGCGGCTCCGGCTTTTTTATTCGGGTTGCAGCTATGCGTGTGCCTGGTCATTCCGCTTTGTGTTAACCGCTCCCACATCTTTTACCGTAACCTAATCAGACGCAGACTCGGAGCGTCAGCCCCAATTTCAATACGTGGCTTTAATTTTCAACACTTTGATTTTAATTTTCAAAATTTTGACTGCGGAGAAAAATATGCCGGCAAAAATGCTTAACCTGTTCTGGCTCGTACTATTAGCGATGACGTCATCCGTTGCTTCTGCAGCGCCTCAAAACAGTGTCAAAATGATGCCCGATACCGTGTTCACGTTTCGAACTGATATCGCGGACGGCAAGCTTGTTTATATCAGTGAATCGGGCCCTACCAAAGGACAGATTAATCCGGACCTGTATGTTGCCGAAAACGCCGTAGTGCAGATTAACGTCATAAACGGCGATGGCGCGATTCACGATATTGCGGTTCCCCAGTTCAATGTGCAGTCAGAACAACTGCGTGGCAAAGGAGCGTCTACAGCTATCGTCTTCAGGGCCAGTCAAAGCGGAAATTTCCAGTACCTATGTACGCTGCCCGGTCATAAGGCCGCCGGCATGTTCGGCAAACTGATTGTTGGCTCCCAGAAAGACAAACCGGTCAGCGAGGCCAGAGATTTGTCCAAGGATCCTCGTGAAGTGGGCACTCCCGTTGGCAAGCGCGCACCAAAGGCCATTACGGTTGATCTGGTGACCACCGAAGCGGAAGGCAAACTGGATGACGGCAGTACCTACCGATACTGGACATTCAATGACACGGTACCGGGACCTTTCATCCGGGTCCGCGTGGGCGACACAGTGACGGTCAACATGAAGAACGCCACTGACAGCAATCATATCCATTCCGTTGATTTTCATGCAGTCACGGGACCGGGCGGTGGCGCGGCCGTCACCCAGGCGGCGCCCGGGCAAACCAAAAGCTTCACCTTCAAGGCGATGCACCCGGGGTTGTATGTTTACCACTGTGCAACGCCCATGGTCGCGCATCATATTACCAATGGCATGTACGGGATGATCCTGGTTGAGCCGGAGGGCGGACTGGCCAAGGTGGATCACGAGTTTTACATCATGCAGGGGGAGCTATACACGGCTGAACGTCATGGATCGGCGGGGCTGCATGAATTTTCCCTGGAGAAGCTGCTCAGGGAAACACCTGAACACATGATGTTTAATGGCAATCCTGACGCGCTGGTGAAAACCCATAAAATGGAAGTGGACGTCGGGCAAACCGTGCGCATTTTCTTCGGCGTCGGCGGCCCCAATCTGGTTTCAAGCTTTCACGTGATCGGTGAAGTCTTTGACCGGGTTTATGACCAGGCTTCACTCACCAGTCCACCGCTGACGGATGTGCAAACCACGCTGGTCGCGCCCGGCGGTGCCACTATCGTGGAGTTTGTTGCGGACTACCCCGGCCGTTATACCATTGTGGATCACGCCTTGTCTCGCGCGGAAAAGGGTCTTGCCGGCGTTCTTCACGTCAATGGCAAAGCTGATCCGGCGATTTTTCGCTCAAAGGAGAAGACCGATGCGGCGCATTAGATAACGGCTTTAAAACCGTTTAGAACCGCTGTATAAGTACCTGGATCTGTCAGTACCGCAATAAATGCATAGGGCGGCGGCGCGGCCATAAAGACGGCAACAGCGCCCGCCGCCATCATTACTGAAGTCAACAGGTTACGAGTATCCCAAATCTTGATGGCGGTGCCGAAGGACCGCTTGACCCGAACATTCATCAGATCAACGCTGTAAATCTCATCCAGCGCCAGATGCAGAAAGTAACCAAAACCGGTAAACGCTCCCAGAAACCAGCTGGTCATGTCGCCGGCCCCCAATGCCCCCGACACCGCCGCGACGAAAAACATGAAAAATAATCCTGCGATCAAAGAATGGAAAATGCCGCGGTGCACGGTAAATTTTTCGAAAACGGTGCGAACACCATATTGAACCGCCAGAAATACCGCCGCGCAGGCGGCCCAGACCCAGAGCAACGGCCAGTGTGGAATCCAGCTGACAGCGGTCAAAAAACATGCAGTCACGCTGATCACCGCGAAGAGAATGCTTAGACTGTAAGAGTTGTCCGAATCAATATCCGGCAGAATTCCCCCGAGCGTTCCCATTATCCAGCACAGAAATGCCTCGACCGGGGTCAGAACTTCCGCGCTCAGGAACAAGGTGGATGCGAGTCCGCTGCCGACGGTAGCGAATTGGAGATGTGTTTTGAAATTGGCCATAGTAATTGCACAGAAACCCGGATCTATTTCAGAATGGCCGGAGCGCGCGGGAGCACCCCTTCCGTTACAGCAACCAATGCACAGATTATGCAAGGGCGGCGTATTCTACCGTCATCCCGACCGTTGCTGACAACATTCTGGCCCTTACTGAACAAGTGCAAGAGGTTTCACAGAAAAGAGGTCATTACCACGTGAAGAAGCATTCGATACGTACCAGTGACGGAGCCGAGGCTGACATTTATCAATATGGTGCCCATCCGGTCCGCTGGAAAACGACCACAGGTCTGGATTGGTTATTTCTGAGCGAAAAAGCCCGGCACGAATACGGGCGCTCCATTCGGGGCGGAGTGCCTGTCATTTTCCCTCAATTCAGCGGTTTCGGTGACAGCATCCGCCACGGTTTTGCGCGCTGTGTTGAGTGGCAATGCGAACGCATAGAAAGCGAGGGCCCCACGGCCCGCGCAGAATTTTCCCTGACCTGTAATGATCACACTCTGCGACTCTGGCCCCATCGGTTCCGCGCCGATTTTTCAATCGCACTGCGCGCACAGGAATTGAGCATGAATTTGACGATCAGTAATCGGGATCGGTCTCCCTTCACGTTCTGCGCAGCCTTGCACACCTATTTGGCAGTTACTTCACTGCATGAGGCAAAGGTTTACGGGCTAAAAGACCTGGCGTATTGGGACAATGACGGCAGTGAGTTTCTGTCGCGAAAAACCCAGGCAGACGATTGTTTAACCTTCTCCGGCGCCATCGACCGGGTATTTTTTGGCTGTGAGAAACCCCTGACCCTGCAGGACGCAAAAGGCAGGCTGCGAATTCACTCTTCGGGTTTTACGGAAGCGGTCATCTGGAATCCGGGGGCGGACGAAGCGGCCCGGCTGGAAGACCTGGAGGACAGTGCCTGGTCAAGAATGCTGTGCATCGAGAGTGTAAAACTGGATGAACCCGTCACCCTGGGCCCCGGAGAAACGTGGCAAGGCTGTCAGAGGCTCCAGTCCCTGGGGCGCCTTTGATCAGATTCGCTCAACAGGCACGGCTATCTTTGCCATGGCAGTCGCGATACCGTTTCCAACGACCTGCCAGACGTGTCAACGAAACGATTTGATGCCCATTGCTGTGGCCACCCCCCAGATCCAGTTGAAAAACAGAATGAGCACCGGGGTCATCACGCCGAGATTTGTACCGCCGAACCCTGTATCAAGCTGGTAAGGATGGACATAAAGCAATTGGAACAGTGACGGTACCAGGCTGAGCAGCGTCCCTTTGAAAAACAGATTGGACTTCCCCACCGGCAAAAAAAACAGCAGCCCGCAAAGTCCGCCCCAGACGACTCTGCGGTAAAACCAGGCTTCGGAGTACTCCGGACGCAGGCTCACCTGCGCCGCCTCGACAATTCCAAAATTGTCGCACAGCCAGATAGCAGCCGTATTCACCACCGCGCCGAAACACCCGGCTACAAAATAAAGCGGAAAGTTTTTCATCGATCATCATCCTTTTGCAGCAGAGGGACTGCTGCCCTGGCAGGAATGTGAATGGCAGGAACAGCGAAATCTTAGGTCACTATGGTAATGGCTGCAACTGACAATGGTTCCGGGTGACCCGATCCTGTCCATGCAGACTGACGCAGCGGCTACTGCACCTCATCAGCGCTGAAAGAGAAAATTCTGTAATAGAGTCTGCCCCCCTTCGGTCGCGAATGACTCCGGATGAAACTGAACCCCTTCAATGGGAAACGCCTTGTGCCGAATCCCCATGATTTCCTGTCCCGCCAGCGCACCCCGGCGCATATCGTCATCCGGACTGTCCCCGCTTGCAACAATTGACGATATTTGCAGGCATTCGGGCAAAGTTGCCGCCTCAACCATCAGCGAGTGATAACGCATGATTTCCAGATGCTGCGGGACTGACCGGTATACGCCTTCTCCATCGTGAACAATCAATGACGTTTTGCCGTGGCGAGGTTGGGGCGCACGCACTATTTTCCCCCCCAGACAATGCACGATACCCTGCATGCCCAGACACACGCCCAATAGCGGAATGCGCGGCCCTAACTCGACGATGACCTCGCTGCATACGCCAAAATAACGGTCGTCCTCGGCCGAGCCTGGTCCCGGAGAAATGATGATCCGGTCTGGCTGCCAGGCCCGCAACTGTGCCAATGAGATTTCGTTATTGCGCTTTACCAGCAGATCAAACCCGCCGGTGCTGCCTGCGCGCGTGAGGATTTCTCCCACATACTGATACAGATTGAAAGTAAACGAATCGTAGTTATCGATAATTACAACTTTCATGTCATTTCGCCTCGAAACAGGACAACACACTGCGCATGGCGGACAGCTTGCGCTCGATTTCCAGATATTCATCAGCCGCGTTCGAGTCGAAAACATTGCCGCCGCTGGTTTGCGCGTAACCTTGCTCACCCGCAATGAATACCGAGCGGATCGGGATGGCAAACGTGCAATCGCCGTTGAAACTAAACTGCCCCAACGCTCCCCCGTAGGGGCCGCGGCCATCGGGTTCCTGCCGGTCGATGATTTTCATGGCTTCGATTTTCGGCGCTCCGGAGAGGGTTCCGGCCGGAAAATTCGAGGCCAGTGCCGAGAACATGTCTTCGCCTTCACGGAGGATGCCGACTATTTCCGACGAGATATGCTGAACATGGGAATACCGTTTGATATCCATGAGGCTGCGCACCTTGACCGTGCCGAACCGCGCTACTCGCCCGATATCGTTGCGGTGCAGGTCCACCAGCATATTGTGTTCGGCAATCTCCTTGGGGTCATTGAGCAGTGCGCGCGCCAGGCGCGTATCTTCGGCGCTGTCGGCACCCCGACGGGTAGTCCCTGCCAGGGGAAAGGTTTCCATCTCGCCATTGCGCAACCGAAACAGCAATTCCGGCGAAGCACCAATGATTTTCTGGGCGCCGAACTTCATGTAATACATGTGTGGCGACGGGTTCACTTCCCGCAGTTTCGAATAAATCGGAAGCGTATCGCCCTGGATTGAATAACGGGTTTTGAAACCGACTTCACACTGAAAAATGAGCCCGGCGCAAATGTCTTCTTTCACTTGATGCACCGCGTGCTCGTGCTGCTCGCGGGTCATTGAATCCCCCAGACAGGTTACCCGGGTGGCGCCGAAATCGGGCGTCGGTTGAGCCAGGAGCTCTTCAATCTGTTGCAACCGGCTGCCATCGTAGAAGTAATAGAACACCTCCCCGGTCATCTGGTCATAGACAAGCCCGTCCCGGTACACCCCGAATTTAAACGGTTCGAAGACTTCACTGGTCTTCACTTTCAGGCTCGGTTCGAAAAAATTGACGGCGTCATAACCGATGTAGCCCACCAGTCCCCCCGCATAACGCCGGGAAATAATGTTCTGGGGCACCATGTCACGCAACGCGTAATAGGGGTTTTCGACGTTAAAGGTCTCGGTGTGACCGGTGGTATTGTCCCGGACACTGAGAGTATTCCGGTCGGTTGCACAGACGGTTTGGGCGGGATCAAAACCGATAATGTGATGGCGGGAGACATAGCTTTCCTCCCCCAGGGATTCGAGCAAAAAACAATTATCTGATTGTTTTTCGATCCGCCGGAACAGATCAAAAAAATTGCAGTCTTCCGCCAGCTTCACATAGGTCGGCTTGCCGGGCAGTTCAATTTTCGGTGGCTTCATCCGGTTCATATATCGTCTGCTTTGATTGGTCTGTGAAGGTCATCGTTAGTCGCGGAGCGCCGGCAGATGATCCAGAATTGCCGTCGCGCCGACGCTTTTAATGGCATGGGCGCCGCGGGTGACCGTGGCTATGCCGACGCCGAGCCGTGCGGCCACTTCCCTTTGCGTCAGCGGCTTTGCGAGCAGCCTGAAAATCTGCACCCGCCGCGCAATCTCCTCCAGCTCTTTGCCGGTGAGTAGCGCCTCCAGCACTGCGTTCATCTCGTCGGAATCCGAGATAGTGCAGAGCAAGGCAATCAGATCTTTCTGAAACGAATCGTGAGTATTCATGCACTAGTATGCTAGTGCATGACCCTCCCGCTGTAAACCCTTTACACGATCAGCGGCGCTGCGGTATCAACACCGCCGCCAAAGGGTGTTAGTATTGCCCCCGATTCAGGTCACAGCAGCAGTAAACAAAATAACCGCAGACTCCTCGCCGCACAGATCAGGATACGACGGACATGTTAAAACCTATAAGCCGTTGGTTTTCGAATTCTCCCCCACCTGCCGATTCAGAAGCCGAGCAGTTGAAAAGCCGGATTGAAGAACTGGAGCGCGAGTTGCAGCTCCATCGCAAGATCAAGATTGTTGCCGACATGCAGCACGCCAACGTCTGCAAACTGCTCAAGGAGCAGGAGCAGTTCCAGCGTTTGTGGCTGTTTACGGCGGACGCGATCCAGCAAGTCCGCGACACTCTCTCAAATACCGCCCTCGAAGGCGAGTTGCAACTGCAGCAGCTGGCGCGGGCAGGCGCGAGCCAGCAGCGCTTCAACACGCTGCTTCAGAACTCGCCGCTCGGACGGGCAGGTTTATTGCCGGCCGACGTCACGGTTGATTCACTCGGGTCAGCGGCGGAGATCGACCAGTTGCTCCGGGATTTTCTGGAGCACACCTCACAGATGGCCAAGAACATAGAATTTTCCGCCAATAAGAGCTTTCTGGTAACCGCCAAGCTGGATCATATTATCTGGAAAACAGAGATCTACCGGCTCTTCTGGGGCAAGTCGGACAAAACCATTGAAGATTTTTCCGATCATTCCAAAAGTCGCCTGGGCCGGTGGTATTACCACGGCGACGGCTTCCGGCTGTATCACGGGCACCGGACTTACCAGGCGCTGGAGCAACCCCAGAAAGAGGTTCATGAATGCGGTCTGCAGGCGTTGACCTGTGCCTTCCAGAAGGACTCCGCCGGCGCGTTCAAGCACCTGGAGAAAATGGAAGAGGCGAGCACCCGGGTCCTGCAACTGCTGGGTGATCTGAGCACAGAGGTTGCCGCCCAGCACCACGACCCCCTGCCGGCTGCGGTGATGTGAGACGGTCGCAGCCGGTCTCCACGTTTCTCCCGCGGCGCAAAGCGAATAACATAGCGACTTTTTCTGCATCAGCCGCTACAGGTAGCCCATGCCCTCCACCCCCATTGATATCGAAACCATTCTGAGCAATCGGGCCTCTATTGCGCTTTTTTATGGCAGCTCCACCTGTTACACGGAGATGGCGGCCGAAAAAATCCGGGATGCCATCGGAAGTGAGCGGGTGGATGTCTACAACATCATCGATACCCCCATCATCACGGCGCAGTTCTACGATCGTCTGATTTTCGGGATTCCCACCTGGGATTACGGCGAGCTGCAAGAGGACTGGGAAGACATCTGGGGAGAGCTGGATGAGCTGGACCTGACCGGCAAGACTTTCGCCATTTACGGGCTGGGTGACCAGATCGGCTATCCGGAGTGGTTCCAGGATGCCATGGGGTATCTGTTCCAGAAACTGCGGGATCTGGGCGCGACCCCGGTGGGGCTCTGGCCGAACGAGAACTATCAATTTGAAGAATCCAGGGCGTTAACGCCTGATCGGCAACATTTTGTCGGACTCGCGCTGGATGATGAAAATCAGTTCGACCTGACGTCCGGCCGCATTGTCCAGTGGACCGGACAGATTCTGCGCGAATTCGGACTGGAGCGCTGAGATGTCTGCAAGCGGGCACCCCGGCGCTGACATTGAATGGGCGGATGACGGCGTGCCGCAGTCCCGTCAGTTCGATGATGTTTATTTTTCTCGGGAAAACGGTCTGGAAGAAAGCCGTTATGTATTTCTCAAGCACAATGATCTGGATCGACGATTCCCGCAATTGGCCCCCGGTGAACTGTTCGTCGTGGGAGAAACCGGGTTTGGCACCGGCCTGAATTTTCTGTGCACCTGGCAGCAGTGGGAATGCCTGGCGCCGCCCGCCTGCCAGCTGCACTTCATCAGCGTCGAAAAATACCCGTTGACCCCCATCCAATTGCGTCAGGCCCTGACCTTGTGGCCGGAGCTGGCGGCGTTTGCCGACCGGCTGCTGGCGTGTTATCCACCCGTGTCCGTACGGGGTTTACACACTCTTGCGGTGACACCCCAGGTCCGCTTGTCTTTGATATTTGATGATGCGGCGGATGCCTTCGCCACTCTCGCCCCTGCCGCTCGGGTTGACGGTGCAGCAGCCTTCGAAGCTTCCCTCAGCTGGAGCAGCCTGAACAGTCGCGACGGGCTTGTCGATGCCTGGTTTCTGGACGGGTTTGCCCCGGCCAGGAATCCCCAGATGTGGCGCCCTGCCCTGTTTGACCAGCTCGCCCGGCTGAGTCGTCCCGCTGCCACCTTTGCCACCTTCACGGCCGCCGGCCATGTTCGCCGGGGCATGGACGCGGTCGGCTTCCTGACGTCGAAAGTCCCGGGATATGGGCGCAAGCGCGAGATGCTGCGCGGGGATGTTTCGCCCGCTCACACTTCCTCTACGCCTCGACCCGCCCCACCCACCCCCTGGTATCTGGCTCGACCTGTCGCGACCGATGTTCCGGCCGCTCGGCCGCGCACGATCGCGGTTGTCGGTGCGGGCCTCGCTGGCTGCCACACGGCTTTTGCGCTTGCCCAGCGTGGCTTCCAGGTAACTGTTATCGACCGCGAAGGTCCGGCAGCCGGGGGTTCCGGTAATGATCAGGGGATCCTATATACGCGTCTGTATCTGGATGACAGCCCCCTGGCAGATTTCAATTTGCGCGCCTATCTGTTTGCTCTGGGTTTTTACCCATTGCATAACCTGTTCCCGGAAGGCGGCCAGTGCGGTGCCTTGCAGTTGGCCGGCTCGACCGCTCAAGAAGCCGCTTTCCAGCAAATTGCAGCTCGCATCGACGAGCCGGGTCTGGCTCGCTGGCTGGACCAGTCAAGTGCGAGTGCTGTGGCCGGCACAGCCTTGGCCGGTAGCGCATTGTATTTACCCAGAAGCGGCTGGCTGTCACCGGTGACGCTCTGCAAGCGGCTGCTCGAGCAGCCGGGGATTCATCTGATCCCCAAAACCGCAGTCACTCGTCTCGATTACCGCGACGCACAATGGAGTCTGCTGGACGCCAGCGATGAAACCATCCTCCGCAGCGATGCCGTCGTGATCGCCTGCGCCCATCACGCCCGGGCGTTCCCGCAACTTGAATCGCTTCCCCTGAAGCCCATTCGCGGACAGGTCACCCACGCCCGCGCGGACCGGCACAGCGCCGCATTGCGCACCGTGCTGTGCGGTACGGGGTATATCGCCCCCGCCGCCGGCGATCGCCACTGCTTCGGCGCCACCTTCCGGATGGAGCCAGCCGACAGCGCCCTGATGGACAGCGATCACCGCAAGAATCTGGACATGCTGCCGACACTTGCGCCGGCCCTCGGCGGGTTGGCGGTGGACGCCGAAAAGCCCGGTCGGGTAAGCGCCCGCTGCACGACGCCCGACTACTTGCCGATAGTGGGCCCGGTTCCGGTCGCCAGTACCATGCTCGAGCGCTTTTCCTTACTCCGTCACAACGCCAAAGCCCGGATCGACCAGCCCGGCGCCTATTGGCCGGGCTTGTTCGTAAACACCGGCCACGGCGCCAAGGGGCTGACGTCAACCCCGATATGCGCCGCCATTATCGACGCGCTGCTCAGTGGCGACGCACTACCCGTGTCGGCCGAACTCTATCCCCAGCTGCACCCGGCGCGCTTTCTGATGCGAGGCCTGCGACGGCGCACCGTCTGAAGGGAAGGTGCCTCGCCTCAGGCTAAGTCTGCGGGTGAACTACGCTGTTATACATGATCATATAGAGAGAGCAGGTATGGAGTGGATTACTGAAAATAAAGAGTGGCTATTCAGCGGTATTGCTATTGCACTACCACTTGCGGTCGTTGGGTGGCTATTGTCTTCTCATAGAAAGAAGCAGATTCAAAAGGGCGGAGATAACTCAACAAACCTACAAGTCGGTGGTGACTTTAAAATTGGTGGCGGCAAGGATGACTAAGCAAAGCCAAAAAGGTGGTGATAGCTCCACGAATATTCAAGCTCAGCAAATGTTGGTTCAATTTGGAATCGATGAAAAGCGTGCTCGTGAAGTGTTCCAAGAAATGAACTTGCAATTGAGGAAAGAGTTTACCCAAGAGGCGCTACAGATTGCAAATACCCGCGTCTCTGAGTTTGAAAATAGCCTTATGTCTAAAATGGCCAAGATCGAGGGCGCATTGGAAGCTTTTTCAGACCCAAGCTTTCAACTTTTACTGCTAGATGCTCAAAAGACCGCTGCGTCTACTGAGCGCCCAGCTGACTATGATCTTCTGTCCGAGTTGCTTATACATAGATTCCAAAAAGGCCAAAACCGTATTGCTCGGGCCGGAATTAACTTTGCTGTGGAAATTGTTGACAAAGTTTCTGATGAAGCTCTTCTTGGCCTAACTCTAGCCCATTCCGTAGGCAGCTTTCTTCCTGTAAGCGGAGATATTCATCAAGGTCTCGATGTTTTAGATGACTTGTTTGGGTCGACGATTTACGGAGAGCTCCCGCGTGGTCAGGAGTGGCTCGATCATCTGGATATACTGAATGCAGTCAGGCTAAATTCATTTGGCGGAATGAAGAAGACTCAAGATTACTACCCAGAAATATTGTCTGGCTATACTGACGTCGGTATTGATAAAGGCTCTGAAAGACACACCAAAGCCATTGAAATACTAGGCAGCAACAACCTTCCGCAAAGCCTACTGGTTGACCATAGTCTAAATAATGAATTTCTGCGAATCCCGGTTGTAAATAAGGAGCATATAAATAATATAGTATTGCAGCACTTATCACCCTATGGCGGATCGCAGTTAGTCCAAACTATCCAGTTATCCACCAACCAGTACGATGCACTCAAATCTGTCTATGATCTTTATTCTAAGGATAATAATTTAAAACAAGAAAACATCAAATCGTTCATGGCTGAATGGGATAAAAGGGAAAATTTAAAGATTCTTAAAGAATGGTGGGACAGTATACCCATACTCTTCACTATTACATCAG
>CAZJKJ010000091.1:0-11683 GCA_964546435.1 uncultured Cellvibrionaceae bacterium | reverse complement strand
CCGAATTTATCGATAGCGGCCAGGGTGTCGCCTCCGCCAGCGATCGAAAACGCCTCGCTGTCCGCAATGGCCCGGGCGACCTCTTCCGTGCCTTTGGCAAAGGCATCGAATTCGAATACACCGCAGGGACCGTTCCAGAGAATGGTTTTGGCATTTTTCAGAATGTCCGCAACCTTGGCTGCCGTTTTCGGGCCGTAATCAATAATCTCTTCGTCCGGTGCTATCTCGTCCAGATTTTTCACTTCGGTTTTTGAGTCGTGTTTCCATTCCTTGAAGCCGTCCTTGGTCACCCGTACATCTTCGGCGAAGACCACACTGGTTTCGGCGCGCAGCCGCTGAGCTTCAGGAATCAGATCCTTCTCGTAGAGTGATTTGCCCACTTCATTGCCGGCTGAGGCAACGAAGGTATTGGAGATTCCGCCGCCGACGATCAGCGTATCGGCGATTTTCGCCAGAGCGTCCAGCACCATCAGCTTGGACGACACCTTGGAACCACCCACCAGTGCCACCATGGGCCGCGCGGGTTTGGCCAGGGCATTTTCCAGTGCATCCAGTTCCGCTGCCAGTAAAGGACCGGCGCAGGCTTCCGGGGCAAATCGGGCAACACCGTGGGTGGAGGCCTGGGCACGGTGAGCGGTACCGAATGCATCCATCACGAAGATATCGCAGAGGTTGGCGTAGGCTTTTGCCAGGCCTTCGTCATCCGACATTTCGCCCAGATTGAAACGCACGTTCTCCAGCAGCACCAGTTCATCATCGCCATCGATTCCGCTTTTCCAGTCGCGCACGACCGGCACGGTCCTGCCCAGCAGTTTGCCGAGATATTCGGCCACCGGCTTTAGGGAGAATTCTTCTTCATACTCCCCTTCGGTGGGACGACCCAGGTGCGACATCACGATGACTTTGGCACCGCGTTCCAGCGCCATGCGCAGCGTTGGCAATGCCGCCCGAATCCGCACGTCCGACGTGATCTTGCCGTCCATGACAGGCACGTTAAGGTCTTCCCGGATCAGTACCCTCTGGCCTTTGAGGTTCATATCGGACATAAGATTGACTTTCATGGAGGCTCTCCAAACCGGAATTTTATGGCGGAAGCCGCCTCGCGGCGGCGTTAGGGGACGGAATTTAGAGCAATTCGTTAACCGTGTTAACAACTTTTTCCACGGTAAAGCCGAAATATCCCATCAGTGCGTCGCCCGGCGCAGATTCTCCGAACGTGGTCATGCCAATCGTGCGGCCTTCCAGACCGACATATTTCGTCCAGTAATCGGCGTGAGCCGCTTCGATAGCCACCCGCGCAGTGACCGCCTTCGGCAGTACCGACTCGCGGTATTGCTCGTCCTGCATGTCGAAAATACTGGTAGAAGGCATGGACACGACGCGGATGTTGCGACCGGCGTCTTTCAGCGCACGACCTGCGTGGACTGCAAGAGACAGTTCCGAACCCGTGGCGATCAGAATGGCGTCGGGGGTGCCTTCGCTGTCCACGAGGACATAGCCACCTTTGGAAATGGCTGCGACCTGCTCGGGGGTGCGACTTGCGTGCTCCACGCCCTGGCGGCTGAAGACCAGTGCGGACGGGCCGTCGGTGTATTCGAGGGCAACTTTCCAGGCGACCGCCGATTCGGTTGCATCCCCCGGACGCCAGGTGATCAGGCGCGGTGTCATGCGCAGGTTGGCCAATTGCTCGATGGGCTGATGGGTCGGTCCGTCTTCACCCTGACCAATGGAGTCATGGGTGTACACAAAGATGTTGTGCGCTTTCATCAGGGCGCTCATGCGCACGGCGTTGCGGGCGTATTCCATGAACATCAGGAACGTGCCGCCGAAGGGTACAAAGCCGCCGTGCAGGGCGATCCCGGTCATGATGCCACTCATGCCAAACTCGCGGACGCCGTACAGTACGTAGTTCCCCTTTGCGTCTTCGCGGGTCAGCGGCTTGGTCCCAGACCAGGTGGTGAGGTTGGAGCCGCCCAGATCCGCGGAGCCGCCCAGCAGTTCCGGCAGACATTTGGCGTAGGCTTCGATGGCGTTTTGAGAGGCTTTTCGGGTGGCGATTTTTTCCTGCTTTTCCTGACACTGACGAATAAAATCGTCCGCAATGGCAGAAAACTCCTTGGGCAGCTCTTCGCGAATAACCCGTCGTTCGAACTCAGCAGCGAGTTCCGGGTAGGCGCTGCGGTAGGCGGCAAAACGCTTCTGCCATTCAGCCTCGCGGGCGGCACCCGCCTCTTTCGCATCCCAGCCGGCATAAATATCCTGCGGTACATCAAAGGCGGCGTGTTTCCAGCCCAGGGCTTCGCGCGTGGCGGCAACTTCTGCGTCACCCAGCGGCGAGCCGTGCACGCCATGGGTTCCTGCCTTGTTGGGCGAGCCGAATCCGATGATGGTTTTGCAACAGACGAGCGTCGGCCGATCCGTGACATCGTGAGCGGCTTCGACGGCCGCCTTGATGGCTGCGGAATCGTGACCATCGACACCGGGAATAACGTGCCAACCATAGGCTTCGAAACGCTTGGGTGTATCGTCGGTGAACCAGCCTTCCACGTTGCCGTCAATGGAAATGCCGTTGTCGTCATAGAATGCAATCAGTTTGCCCAGCCCCAGGGTGCCCGCCAATGAGCAGGCTTCGTGGGAGATCCCCTCCATCATGCAGCCGTCGCCGAGGAAGAGGTAGGTGTGGTGATTGATGATTTCGTGGCCGGGCTGATTGAACTGGGCGGCCAGGATTTTCTCCGCCAGCGCCATGCCCACGGCGTTACTGACGCCCTGCCCCAGCGGTCCGGTGGAGGTTTCCACGCCCGGGGTGTAGCCGAATTCCGGATGTCCCGGTGTTTTCGAGTGCAACTGACGGAAATTCTTCAGCTCTTCCAGCGGCAGATCGTAGCCCGAAAGGTGCAGCAGGGAATAAATCAGCATGGAACCATGGCCATTGGACAGGATGAATCTGTCCCGATCCGGCCAGCTGGGGTTTTGCGGATTGTGCTTGAGGAAATCGTTCCACAGTACTTCGGCGATGTCCGCCATCCCCATGGGCGCACCCGGATGGCCGCTATTGGCCTTCTGAACGGCATCCATACTGAGGGCGCGAATTGCATTGGCAAGATCTTTACGGGATGGCATGTCTGCACTCCTAATCGAAAGCTGGCTGGAAAAATGGTTGGCTAAAGTAGCACGAGGCGGTGTGCGCCCGTGTAAAACGCTGAAAGGGCGCTATTGTCCTTTAGTCAGCGCTCGAGGTAAACCGTCTGATGATTCCGAAGGGTAATATAATGGTCAACCTGACAAGATGCCGATAAACGGGGCTATGCAATCGAGCAGAACAATCGAGCAGAACAATGGGAAAAGGCAGACCGGAGCCTGCCTTTGGAGATGTCAGTCAATTTCCCAGGGCGTAGAGATTACCAGCCCTTGATCAGATCCCGGACCTGGCGCCCGGATTCCGTGAGATTGCCATCGTTCCAGCCGCCAGTGGCGCTGGCACCCGGCGTAAGTGCGGAGGCTCCTTCTACCTTGTCATTGAGCGCCCAGTTCGCATGGCTTATGTTGTTGCTTCGCAGGAAATCCATCCACTGATTGGTGGAATCATAATTGACCCCGCCATCCCCGCTGGCCTCAACGGAACCCCATTCGGTCACAAACAATGCGATGCCATTATTCAGCGCGGTTTGCGCCTTGGGTATCAATCCACCTTCCTCTGCCGGCTTCCACGCGTAATGGGTATTGGCATAGAAATGCAGGGTGTAAGCAATGTTGTTCCAGCCGGTAATGGGATCCTGGGAGGCGACGTCCACATCCTGTGACCAGTTCGGCGTGCCGACGATGATCAGGTTGTCAGGGTCGTTGGCGCGGATGGCGGAAATGACTCGCTCGGCATAAGGCTTGATCACACCGCTCCAGGAAACCCGGAGCGGCTCGTTGTAAATCTCGTAAATCACATTATTGAAGTCGCCATAACGGGCCGACATTTCACTGAAAAATGCCACCGCCTCTTCCGTGAAGTCTTCGGCATGGTGCGTGTGCCAGTCGATGATGACATACATGTCATTGGCAATGGCCGCGTCGACGACTGTCGTCACCATGCTTTTCTGGAACTCCCCATTGCCGGGTGTCGTGTTGTCGAGATAGCCACCGCTGGGCTCCGGTGCGCCGCCAAAACCGGCAACCGTCGGATCCACACCCATGGCGGCGCGAATCAGGCGGGCGTCCCACTGCTCTTTTACATACGCCACCAGTTCTGCATTGTAGAACCGCTCTGCATTCCAACCTGTGTTGGACCAGAACAGGCTCGGCCCGGCAATACTGTCCGGCTGGCCGCCAATCAGTACCTGGTTGCCTTGCACGGTAATCGGCGGGAGCGTATTTCCCGATCCGATGCCACTGGAACTGCTCGAGCTGGAACTCGAAGATGAACTGGAACTGCTGGACGAACTGCTTGAAGACGAACTTGATGATGAACTGCTTGATGATGAGCTGCTGCTGGATCCACTATTGGAGCCGCCGCAGGCCGTCAATACGGCCATGCCGAGAGCGACTCCCGCCAGCCGGGTTGTTCGCCACGTAATTGATTCAGTATTCATGCCGGACCTCTTGTCATTATTGTTCGGGAACCTCCAGGGAATCTTCAAGCTCGGGCATGAGCAGGATTCCCCGGCCACCTGTCGGCATGCTCTACCACTCACCACAGAGGCGTCAGGCAACAAGGTTCACTGGACGATGTCGATAAGTGCTGGATTCTAGCCCGAATAGCGCCTACAAATAGTTCGAGACCTTCACATTAAGCAGGTACAATAGCGCGCCTTTCAAAGAATCTGTCGCCAACTCATCAATCAGAAGCAGTTGGCCGGCAGTAAGCATGACCCGGTTCACAGTCTCAACGACCATTACCTGACTCAAGAAATGAAGATGTTAGCCATTGATTTCAAGCGCTCCCTGAGGGGTTCGACTGAAACGGTCGAACGGAAATCAATGGCATTCAGCTGGCATTGGCGTGCAGTCGGATACTGGCTTTCACCATCACCATTTTTCTGAGCCTTCAGCACGAAACCGGCGATGAAGGTTTTCATACGCCGCAAATCTGCGGAATTTTTCAACGGCAATTTTTATCGGTCGAGGAGTTGACAGTGTTTCCCCTGTACCACGGCATGGTGGCAGGATTGCTCATACCTGCACGGGTGCTGTTGATGCAACTGCACGCTGCTGTATCTCATCTCCACGCATCACCGGTTTCTATAAAAATTGCAGCTTTGCTCGGCAGGATCAAAGCGGCTGACAACAAATTCAATCCCGGCGATGTTTTTCATTCAGATTCAATCCAGCAAGGCATCAATACGCACCCGGGTGGTTTTTCCGTCCGGCAGCGGCCATTCGATTTCCTGTCCGATAGACAACCCCAGCAACGCACTGCCAACCGGCGTCAGTATCGAAAGCGTGTCTTTGGTTCCGGCCTGCTGAGGATAGACGAGCGTGTATGTGAACGTAGACTTGGTAGACAGCACGGTAAACGTTACTTTCGAGTTCATCACCACGACATTTTTCGGCATTTTTTCCGCATCGACAATTTCAGCCCGCTCCAGCTCGTCTATCAGACGCATGATGGCGTCGCTGGCCGGCATACTGTCCAGCAAGGCATTCAGGCGCCGGTAATCGTCTCGGGAAATCAGTACTTTAGGCTGTTTTTTCATGTAAATACCTTCCATCCGTAAAATAAAAGTTAACAGGCTGTCACCCAGGCAAAACCTGCTGCGTCGGAGTGAAACCAGTAGATATCCAATAGAAACCGCCCCCGGAGCTGCAAGGAACGACCTTCAGAATAACGTTCTTCAGAATTTAACCAGTAAACAGGAGCTTACGGGCGATTAAGTTAATGTGCTCTCAATCGCCCGAATGTGAGAAAGGCACAGGCGGCAGCAGCTCGCCAGGAATCTGGAGCTGAGCAGTGTATGACAAGGCAAAGGTTTCTCATGAAAGTTTTATAGCATGAAAGCCAGTAAGAGGCCAGCGTGCCCCGCGTGGCGGCATTGTCGCACGCTTTCTGGGCTTCTGAGCGGTTCCTTCATAAATATTCCCCCATGTCATGCTTTTTCTCCCGACTGTCCGGATTTTTCTTTCCGAAAATCCTGCGACCGTAAAGCTGCCACAGCCCGTTTCGGTAAGCAGCTGAACCAGGGAAGACGCCTCCTTGAAAGAACGGCTTTGGGAGTCGGCTGCCCTTATCAGACCGCAGTCGTAGTGTCCACCTTGATTAGCTTTCCAGTCGAATGATTGCGCGGTCACCAAACCGCTTCAATTGTTGTTCTGGATTATCCTGACTGCCGCTTTCTATACGTTTAGCCGCTCGGGGGCTGAACCTGTCTGGCTGCGTCCTCGATAGACCCAGAATTTATTGCAGATAAAACTGTAAACGGGAATGATGCCGACGCCGAGCAGCAGATTGAACTGGTAAGGAAACCACGCCAGGTGTTGCAAAACGAACAACAGCAGCTGACTCAATCCCAGCGCGGAAAGGGAAACGGTGATAAACCGCAGAAAATTCTCGCGGGAGGCAGACACCCGGAACGTAAACCGGGTGTGACCTATGTATGACACTGCCACCGCCACACAGTAAGCCAGGACGTTGGCTGTCAGCACGGACACACCCAGCAGTTCGACTGCCAGCAGAGCCGACAGATAGTGCACCACCGTGGCCAGAACACCAATCAGGCCGAATACCACCACTTCTCTCACCGCCGCCTCTCCGTAAAACCAATGGCCTGATCCACAATGTAAATGGGCCGGTTTTTGACTTCCTTGTAAATCCGCCCGATGTACTCGCCCATTAATCCGAGGAAAAACAGCTGGATTCCGCCGATAAATAACACAACCACCATGGTTGATGCATAGCCTGGTAACTGCACGCCGAACACCAGCGTCTTCAGCATGATCACCGCACCGTAAATAAATGCCACCAGTGACACGATCAAACCGAGATAGACACCCATCCGGATCGGCAGACTGCTGAAAGACGTAATGCCATTGAGGGCGAAGTTCCACAACTTCCAGTAATTGAATTTGCTCTCTCCGTCCGCACGCTCCTTGCGCTCGAACTCAATGGTCGTGTTACTGAACCCCGGCCAGCAAAACAGCCCTTTCATGAAGCGGTCCTTCTCCGGAAGCTGGCGTATCGCCTCCACGACCCGGCGATCCATCAGACGATAATCGCCGACGTTTTCCGGAATCGGCATTTCACTGAGGTGATTAAAAATTTTGTAGAACAGGCCCGCGCTGTTGCGCTTCATGGCCGTATCCGAATGTCTTGAGATCCGCCTGGCATAGACGACGTCAAACCCTTCGCGCCAGCGCGCGATCATGTCCTTGATCAGCTCAGGCGGATCCTGCAGATCCGCGTCGATCGGAATCACAGCGTCACCTGCGGCAAAATCCAGTGCCGCCGTCATGGCCGCTTCCTTCCCGAAATTGCGCGCCAGAAACACCGCTTTGATGCGTGAATCCTGCTCCGCCCAGGCGCGCAGTTTTGATCGGGTGCCGTCCGTTGAACCATCGTCAACACAGACGATTTCATAGTCCACATCACATTCGTGCATCACCGCAGCCAAAGCATCGAACAGCGTCTGCAATACCGCTTCTTCGTTGTACATCGGCACGATGATGGATATCAGGCTCCTATCCGCCATCTTTGCCTGCCTCGACCGGTTGTTCATTGCGAAACTCAGAGCGCCGCCGCAGTGCGCGCATATCGGCCACAATGGAATTGCCGGGCCCGGCCGGGCGCGCGCGTCCCTGACCCGCGCCCAGCCACAGCACCAGATAGGCCACCGCCAGCCCTTCAAAAGGCTTGCGGTAACGCCCTTCATTCACAGAAATCGGGATCAAGCCCTGCACGACAAACCAGGCGATGATCATGCCCGGCAGCAACCATTGCCGGCGCAGTCTCCGGTGATTGACAGCCATGGTCACGAAGATAAATACCAGCATGGGCGCCCAGATCCAGCGCATGATCGAATTGACCTGATCCACCAGGCGCGATTTGTTGCTGTCGGGCCAGGATTCGGCAATAAACAGGAAAATGATGTTTTCCTTGAGGATCCAGGAATAGTCGCTCCAGGACAGGTCGATCTTGTCTTTTGCCAGATCCCAGTCACGTGTCCCCTCGTCAAAATCCACGGTCACTTCCACGGTGCCCTCGCGTCTTGTGGACCAGTCGCTGAACGGAGCCAGAGGCTGCATACCGGTCGACGGTGAGCCGAAGCCGTGCATCCAGCGACTGCCGCCCCGGCTCGAAGTGATTTCAATGGTCTTTTTACCAGACTGTGCATAAATGATATTCAGATGTCCCATGCCGTGGGGCGCAAAATGATTGACCGTAACGAATGATCGGTAGGTCAACGGGCCCATGATCAGGAGCAGCACTATGGATGAATAAACTGCCTTTTTTATTTTCTGGTCCTGGGTCAGCCACAGGCAGGTGCAGGCAACCGCCGCCATGGGAATGGCAATACCCCGCGTCAATCCAACGGCCACCCACAAAGCCACCATAAAGATAAAATTGCGTGCATCACCTTTACGCCGGCACCGCCAGGTCGCCCACAGCGCCGCCCCAAGCAACGGCAACATCAGGGTTTCCTGCATGAAATAACCGTAGATTGCAGTCCAGGACGGGAGCCACATGAGTATAGCCCAGCCCAGCAACGCCAGTGTTTTGTTGCTCTGCAGCTCTCGGAAAAAGCGGTACCAGAACCAGGGGCCGAGCAATGCAAGAATCGACGTGAAATAGGTGATCAGTGCGGCGTTTCCAAGGGAGAGCTTGCCGAGCACCGCGACGAACAGCTGATAGCCGATGGGGTCGGTCACCGCCATCAGATCGGCCCGCAGGATATCCAGCCCCTGCTCCCAATGACGGGCCGGGTCGCTCCAGATATGCGCGGTGGGGTTGTAAGTGTGGATGTACCAGACCTGCACCATCGAGGCCAGGACAATCATGTAATAAAGGAAGCCATGGCGCTTCGGCACCTGCCAGCGCTGGGCAAACCCGATCAGGACGACGCCGCCCAGCAGCACGCACACCAGGATATAGGTCAACTGACGCTGGTCTGTCATGGCGGGTGCGAGCGACATCCCCATATCGCCCCCGTAATCATAAAAATCCACGACGATGCGATTGGTCCCCGAATGCAGGTAGCCTCCCAGATTCACCTTGAAGCCGTTCCGGACATCCTGGAGACGCTCCGACGGAAAACCGGCCAGATCGACTTTCATGTCATTGATCCGGATGGCCAGCAGTTTGTCGTCCGGCACAATGTGAAACGTGCGGGGGCTCAGCCAGCCGATATCGATCGTCCCCGAAAGCTTGTAAGTTCCGAGTGCCCAGGTTGGTCGCAGCAGCGGCATGGTGACCGGCTCGTGGCGGCCGGATTCGTGGGCAAGCTGGAAGTCATTGAATTCCACGCGGGTCGGCGTAGATACAAGCAAGGCAGCAAGGACCAGGAGGAGTGCTACCAAGCCATACACGCTTTGGAAAACAGGCTTCAGGTTGTTCATGTGACTGACCTTGAAATTCAGAAAATGGATAAGCTGGCATGTCGCCGGGACCGGCGAGAGGATTGAGGGGCCAGCATGCTGATGATCCTGTCAGTATGTCTCCTGTGACCGGACCTCGGGTTGAGCGGTCACCATCGCGTGGGATGCGGGCCGTGATCCTAGCTTATTTTTTCCGGTCGTCACAGGCGCGGCACCTTGAATTCGGGACCGTTTCAAATATTCCACGTGTTTTTGAGCGCACCTTGGTGGTGTGCCCGAATCTACACCAACGCAAACCTATATCAATATTTTTTGATATAGGTTGCACGCTCCTGCTAAACTGCCGCCCATGTCGAATCCTGCCGAATCCATTGATGCGCCATCCGAACTTGCCCAGCTACTCAAGGCTGCGGCGGATGATTTGCGCCTGAGTGTTTTGCAGGCGCTGGCGCAGGATTCTTACGGTGTGCTCGAGCTGGCGCAGGGTTTCGGGGTTCGCCAATCCGGCATGAGCCACCACCTGAAAGTGCTGGCGAATGCTGGCCTGGTGGAAACCCGGCGCGAAGGCAATTCGATTTTCTACCGGCGCGTCACTCTGTCCCCCGATAGCGCTAACGGGGCGCTGATCCAGGCCCTGTTTGCGCGTCTGGACGCCCAGCCGCTGGCGGGGTCTTACCAGCTGGGGCTGCATCAGGTGTGGCAAGAGCGCGCCCATCGATCGCAACAATTTTTCCGCGACAATGCCACCAAATTCAAAGCGCAGCAGGACATGATCGCCAGCTTTGACGTCTATTGCGCCGCCGTGACCGAACTGCTGCCGCAAGCGTCAGCGGCTAAGGCTAAGGCTAAAACTACGGCTACGACTACGGCTACGGCTACGACTACGGCGCTGGAAGTCGGCCCCGGCGAAGGCGATTTTCTGCCGGTCCTTAGCGCTCGATTCCAACAGGTGCTGGCGCTGGACAACAGTGCCAGCATGCTGGCGAAGGCGCAGTTGCTCGCTACCCGGCAGGCATTGCCGAACATTGAATTCCGGCTCGGCGATACCAGCACGTTGCGCGCCGATGCCGGCCGGTTCGACTGCGCCATCATCAATATGGTGCTGCACCATACTCCCTCGCCCGCACAGATATTCGCCGATGTCGGCAACAGTCTCAAAGCCGGCGGCATGGTGCTGGTCACTGAACTGTGTTCCCACGATCAGACCTGGGCGCAGGAAGCCTGCGGCGATCTGTGGCTCGGGTTTGCCCCCGAGGATTTGCAGACCTGGGCGCAGGAGTCCGGGTTGCAGGTCGGGCAGAGCGTGTACCTCGCCCTGCGCAACGGTTTTCAGATCCAGGTTCGCCAGTTCGTCAAACCCTTTCAAGATTCCTCTCATCCGGATCAGACTCAGGAGAAATAACCGATGGCTCAGTATTCTGTTTTCACATCGGAATCGGTTTCCGAAGGCCACCCCGACAAAATGGCCGATCAGATTTCCGATGCCGTGCTCGACGCCATTCTCAGAGAAGACAAGAACGCCCGGGTCGCTGTGGAGACACTGGTGAAAACCGGCATGGCCGTTATCGCCGGTGAAGTCCGCACCTCCACCTATGTGGATCTGGAAGACCTGGTCCGCCAGGTCATTCTGGATATCGGCTACAACAGCAGTAACGTCGGCTTTGACGGTGCGTCCTGCGCTGTCCTGAATGCCATCGGCAAACAGTCCTCCGACATCGCCATCGGCGTTGACGAAGCCGTCGACAAAGACCTCGGCGCCGGCGACCAGGGGTTGATGTTCGGCTACGCCACCAACGAGACCGACGTGCTCATGCCGGCACCCATCTTCTATGCGCACCGGCTGATGGAGCGCCAGGCAAAGCTGCGCAAGAATGGCACCCTGCCCTGGCTGCGGCCAGATGCAAAAAGCCAGATTACCCTGCGCTATGAAAACAACCGGCCGATCGCCATAGACGCGGTGGTGGTATCGACCCAGCACAATCCCGATATCAAACAGGTGGATATCCGCGAAGCGGTGATGGAAGAAATCATCAAGCCGGTGCTGCCGACCGAATGGTTGCACGCAGATACCCGTTACCACATCAATCCCACCGGCCTGTTTGTCATCGGCGGCCCCGTGGGTGACTGCGGTCTGACCGGGCGCAAGATCATCGTCGATACCTATGGC
>CAZJKJ010000090.1:0-11749 GCA_964546435.1 uncultured Cellvibrionaceae bacterium | reverse complement strand
CCGGACAGCGCCGGCGGGAGAAAAAAGTCTGGTTGGCAAAATGGGACCCGTTTTCATTTTTTCAATGGCCCAGGGAAATTTTTTAGCGTGTATCACGGCAAATTTCTTCGATCCTCATCTTCACGCTCAAATTCACCTTCGAGCGTGTGCCGCCCGGCCGGCCCCCGATGGCTGCGCCCGAAGCTGAACGACGAGCTGCTCGCAACAAAAAACCGGCCGACGCCCTTGCTGACCAGGAAGCGTCGGATCACCGGCACCAGCAGCGCAAATCCAAGCATGTCCGTCGCAAACCCCGGAATCAGGAGCAGGACGCCGCCAAGTGCCAGCAGCAGCCCTTCGGCGAGTTCCGCAGAGGGCAATGTACCCGCAGCCAGCTTGCTCTGGGCGTTGACAAACGCCTGCCGCCCCTGGCGGCGCAACAAGGCAATTCCGAGCACGGCCGTCGCCATCAACAAAATAATGGTCGGTATGGCCCCGATGACCTTGCCGACAGCAATCAGAAGATAGATTTCGATCAACGGAATTGAGATGAGCAGCAGAAGCAGTACTGGCAAATGTCCCCCAAAATGGCCAATTCAATGACACCAACGTACACGGCCACCGTGGCCGACATCGATTAATGGGGTTCAGAAGGCAAATTGCAAGGTGGACGCTGAGGAAGCGGGTCGCAAGGTACCCGCTCCCCGGCCGCTCTTACCGGGGTCAGATGCCTCTTCGGGGCACTTCTACCAGGCGTAATTGATACCAAAGCGGTAGGTGAGATCACTCTGGGAAGCGGCTGCCTCCAGGTCGCGGGCATGGTTGACATACTTCCATTCCATCCCCACATCGGCAGAGATGCCGAATCCGATGGGAAATGACAACCCCGTATTCATGACAATCACACGTCGATCCCTGGCTCCGGGTTCCGGTGATTCCAGTGAATGGGTGTATTCATTGTTGTGGTAGAAATTCAGCCCCGAACCCAGACGTCGGCGGTAATCCGACGCGAAGCGCGCAGAGGTATAGGCGTCCCCGTCAGCAAATGCCCCCGCTGTCGTCAGATACTGGAGGATATGCTGGAGACCCACTTCAAATGACAGCGCGGACGCGTCGGTTTCCCAGAACTGATACCCCAGACCGGTATTCAACGCATATTGCTCCTGAATATTGAATGCATCATCACTGCCGTAACTGAGCTCGTTCGCCCAGAACCACTGCGGCGCAAAGAACCAGTCAAGACCATAGGTGGCCTGCAACCGATGATGCCGGGTGCGGGTGATGACATTCTCGGCGGTGGGGGCGGACTCGTTGTAGCGGCTGCTGTATCCCAACAATGCGGTGTGGCGCATTTCACTGCGCCGGTATTCGAGATTGATCAGAATTTCCCAGAACTCGGTTTCAATCGTGCCGGAGTGCTTGAGGCCCGAAGCCCGAAAGTTGCCCGCAAAAATCCGGTTGCCAAGTTCACTGTCTTCGAAGGTCACGATATTGTTGAGAGAGAGCAACGAATAGGTTTTCCGTTCTCCGTCAATGCAGGTGAACGTGGCTTTCTGGCTTTCGACGCTGCCGAGGTAGCAGGCCACATCCTTGCCCTGTATCCGCATTGGTGCAGACGATTCAAGGGTGACGATCGCAGCCTTCGGCAAACGGACCTCGCCCAGGCTTGCCGACTCCCAGACCACTACATCTCCCTCGATCCGTTTGAGGATTCCCTGGAGGGAATCCCCGTTGGTCAAGGTCACCTGGCCGGCACTGGTCAGGGCAGATGCCGCCATGAACATGCCAAACGTCAGTGCACGGACCATGCGTGAATTCCTGTTGCGTTTTTGTGTTCTCAACATGTACAACTACATCATGTGACAAAGGGCGTCCGGCCGCGCATGGGGAAGAGCGCAGGAATGGCCCTCCCTTCCGGGCAACGCCTGGATGGTGCAACCGGATTAATCGTAACCGGCCCCGAAACTGAGCATTAACAGCGGCGACCCTGTTCCTGCCCGGCGGCGGCCAAAGAACGGCGCATGCTACTATTACCTCACGAATTATTCTACCGACCCCGGACACTTGCCTTTGACCAGTTCGACCCCTTGGGCGCAGCGCGCCAGGCTTTATACCGACCGTCGCATATTGAGCGTGTTTCTGCTGGGAACACTCAGTGGATTACCCTGGGCAATGATCGGCTCAACCCTGACTTTGTGGCTCAAGGAATCCGATATCAGTCGCACCGACATTGGCTATGCCGGATTCATCTTTTCGGTATACGCCGTCAATTTTCTCTGGGCACCCCTGTTGGACCGCCTCGATATACGCCTGCTCCGAAGTATCGGCAAACGCCGCTCCTGGATTCTGCTATGCCAGGGGGTCATTGTCGTCAGTTGCTGGGCAATCGGGCATTTCTCACCGGCGACGGAAGCAAAAATCGTGGTGCTGATTGCACTGGTCATCGCGATCGCATCGGCCACGCAGGATATTGCCATTGATGCCTACCGGGTTGACCAGTTTACGCCGGAAGAAGCGGAACATATTTCAGCCGGTGCGGCGCTGGCCACCGCCGGTTGGTGGACCGGGTACGCAGGCATCGGGTATTTCGCCATCATGCTGTCCGATCACGGCTTGACCTGGCCACAGGCGTACCTGTTATTGGGCGCCGTTACCGGAGCATTGGGCTTGCTCAGCCTTTTCTGTCCCGACCCGCCGCGTACATCGCGTGCCGATGCAATAAACCCGATGAAAGATAACCTCGAAAAACTGGTTTATCTTTCGGGTGGAACCCAGAGGATGCTGGTTGCCTGGCTGTGCGCGCCACTGGCGATAGTCGTATGGAGCGTCGCCGGCAGTCCCGGTCTGCCGGATGGCATCAGTGGCAGTGCCGCCTACGTCCCCATGCTTGCAGCCGTGGTCATTGCCTTGCTGTTTTCTGCCCTGGTGAAGCTCAGTCAGCTGGAACGCGCGGTGCAGCCGTCGCTCGCCCGGCCGCACCGTTCCTGGGCCACCGGTTGTATTGCATTTATTCTGGCGGCGGTGGTCGCCCCCCTCAAGGAATTTTTCGCCCGCAACGGTTTTCGGTTTGCCTGCAATCTGCTGCTGTTCATCTTTCTGTTCAAGATCGGCGAGGCAGTGCTGGGGCGCATGTCCGTGGTTTTCTACAAGGAAATCGGCTTTTCCAATACCGATATTGCCAGTTACTCCAAGATGCTCACCTGGTGGGTGACAATTCTGGCGGCAATCCCCTGCGGCCTGCTCAATGCACGCCTCGGCCTGATTCGCGGACTTTTTATCAGCGGGATCTGCATGTCATTAAGCAATTTGATGTTTGCAGTTCTAGCCGTCGTCGGACCGGATATCAATTGGTACATCGCGACCGTTATCGTCGATGGCATTACCGCAGCCTGGGCGTCGGTGGCGTTCGTTGCGTTTATCTCAATGCTCTGCAATCACGCGTTCTCCGCGACCCAATATGCATTGATGGCTTCTCTCGCTACCGTGGGCAAAAACACACTGGCTTCGTTCAGCGGTCAGATTGTCGACGCGCTCGGCGGCAATTGGGCAATATTCTTTGTGGCCACCTGCTTCATGGTGGTACCCAGCCTGTACCTGTTGTGGATTCTGCGTGCGGATTTGCGCACCCATTACGCCCGGAACAGCTGATGGCGCGTTAACCGGCGAGCCAGCTCGATTTGTCGGAGTTGACCAGTCGATCAATCTCGCGCCACATCTTGTGATAGGCCATCAAAGCCCGGCCGGTCTTGGCATAGCTCGTCAAGGGCGCGCGCATGATGCCCATTTGCTCTGCGGCGGCGTCTTCGGGCACCCAGTTCTTCAACATGCGGAACGGCATTTTCGCCGACTCGAGTAGCGTCTGGCGATGCAGACTGCGACGCAAATCCACCTGACTGTAGAAGCCGGCGATTAGTCGCGGCTGGAAACGCCGGTCGTTGAAAAATTCCATCACCTGTTCCATTGCCCGGATGGACAGAGGACTCGGAATCATGGGCACCAAAACCAGATCGACCCCGCTCAGCAGGTATTCAATGCTCGGATTGAGTGTTGGAGGGCAATCAAAGAACAGGAAATCGGCATTTTTACTGATCGGCGTCATCAGTTTCTGGAAGAGTTTGCGGGGATGTGGCTGCTTGGCCATCACCGAATCCATCTTGCGCAGACTCAGATCGGCGGGAATGACGGTGAGACGGGGATACGGTGTTGCGATTTCCATCGTTCCTACCGGCTTGCCTTTTTCGATCAGACGAATTGCCCGGTTATTCCCCTTGTCGACCCCGCAATACCAGCTGGCTGCTGCTTGCGGATCCCAATCCCACAATACGGTGTTTTTTTTTGAACTGGCCGCCAGATAGGCCAGATTTACAACAGTGGTGGTCTTACCGACTCCGCCTTTAAGGTTATACACCGCGATGCTGATCATTCCGCTCTCTACTTTTCAAGTTGGCCAAAAGACATCCAGTGCAACAAAATGCGTTTCGGCATCAGTGGGTTAAGTGATTCGATAACGCGGCATTATGGCTGGATAGAGGGCGGTAATCCAGCAACCGCTGGACGGGTTTTACCGGTGTCAACAGGATTCTGGTCTTGCCGGATGACTGGCGATGCTCGTAAACAGGATGCCATGGCTGCGTCCGTGCGGTGAAGAGCTGTACGCATATACAGTCATCCGGCAAGTGCAGCCATAATAAACGCTGCCCTCACAGCCGGCAAGTGAATATTTTGTTAACGCAATTCCTGCGCACTTTGGGATAGGCAGGTCACACCAGTAGTACCCAGATGGCAATACACGTCAACCAGAACCATAGTGTCCGCGCATAAAGCCGTCGGATCGCAAACAATTCCGTTTGTGTGACGTCGCATGACTGCACCAGCTCGCTGTCGACGGAAAGCGCTCCCAGCGCCGCCTGCATCAATACCTGCCCGGTCCGTATCTGCCAATCGAAGACGAGGGATTTTATCCTGTTGATGCAGCCGACGAAATTTCCCGTCACCGCAAAACTGAATCCGAGAATCCGGGCCGCTGGCCACTCGAGCGCCCAGACCCAGTCCTCCGCGACATCGCGTCGATATTCCTGGTTATACAGATAGCTCAGCCGATAGATCAGGGCGCCGGCCGGCCCCAGCAATACGAACCAGAAGAGTACGGCGAACAGCCGTTCGAATCCCTGATACGCCGTCGACTCCAGCATGCTTTCATGGAGCCGGTTCCAGTCATCCGCCGGGATATGGTCAGTATCGACACCCTGTGCCCGGGCGCAGGCGAGACTGTCTTCCCAGGAATCGGTATTGCTCGCTTCGGTGTAGCTGGCATGACTGGCGCCGAATTCACCCCGTCCGAGACTGTAGATAAGCACCACAGTCGCCACTGCGAATGCGACAATACTCGGCGTCAGGATCCAGGCTACCGCCACCAAAAGCACCGGCATACCGATCGCAATCAGCAAATGGATCCAGTGGCGCATGGCGAGCGCGTTGGTCGAATCCAGCACCGTGAGCCAGCGCTGGAACCAGCGGTCGTAATGAAAAGGGTTCTTTGCGCCCCAGACCTGCAACAATCCCAGGGCTATGAGGAGTTCAACCAGTATCATGTTCATGCCTCCCGTGACTGAGCTTGCTCCGGTAATAATTCCAGTCAAACGCAGGCCCCGGGTCTGTCTTGCGGTCCGGGGCAATATCAGAATGTCCAACCAGCCGCTCTTCAGTGAGCAGAGGGTAACGTTTCAATAATAGCCCGGTCAGGTGTCCCAATACGTCGTATTGCTGCTCGGTGTAGGGAATCTGATCGGCTCCTTCCAGTTCCAGCCCGACAGAAAAATCATTGCAGTTCGTGCGCTCGGCAAAACCCGATGCCCCGGCGTGCCAGGCGCGGTCATCAAAAGACACGAACTGGATCACCTCGCCATCGCGCCGGATCAGACAATGCGCGGATACCTGCAGATGCGCAATGCTGGCGAAATACGGATGCGAGCCGGGTTCGAGTTTGTTGCAGAAAAAATCTTCGATATAGGCTCCCCCGAATTGTTCGGGTGGCAGGCTGATGTTATGGATAACCAGGAGATCGACCAGGGTGCCGTCAGGTCGTGGATTGAAATTTGGCGACGGACAGCGCCTTACGGGAACAAGCCAGCCGCTGGCGTCAATACCCGAAGGAAGTTCAAACGGACAGGTCGTTTGCATAAGATTTTGCGGGCGCTGAATCAGAGCCCGCATTATGCACAGTCCGAACCCGGCCCGACAACCTCCGCGACGCAGAGGTCGGAATTCACTTGTCCGGCTTTACGGCGTTACGAGAGTTCCGCCCCATGCTGACAATACTCTCAAGGGCGCGATCAAACAGCATGGAGTTATCCAGAATTTGTAACGCGCCCTTTTTCAAGGCCCACGCCAGGTCGCTGCGACTACGCTCCGCGACCTTGAGGCCAGCGCGGTTTACGAAAATATATTTGCCCGTCGCTTTGATAGTGGCGGCAAGCCTGCATCGCAATACGTCGCCATTTTCTTCGGTCAGGTCAAACCATGAGCCCTGGGCAAATCCCGCAACGGTCAGCATGTGTGGATCATCGCCCGCCAGTTCTTTTGCCACGATCGATGCCGGCCCGATTGGTTGCTCTGCGACTGAATGCAGGGTCGGTACATCCGCGATAGCGGGTTCTTCGGGTGTGGCGGCGGCCACTGCACCAGCGCTTTCCGCGTTCGATACAGTCTCTCCGCGGATTCGGGCGAGATGGATTTCCTCAAGCGCCGTCATCAGTTCCGCTACTTCGAATGGATTGTAGGCAACCGCATCGAGTCCGCCGCGAAGCTTTTGCACAAGATCTGGAATCAGACGAAGCAGCTGTTGTCTTTCAGCCGCCGACTCCCGGTGCTGGACGCTCCAGACGAGGTCACTGAGGATTTGCAGATTCTCGGTCCACTCGCTCGAGGCAAAACCAAACTTCAGACCTGAAACGAACAGGACATTGCTCCAGGGCCCGAAAATCAGTGTGCGCGCAGGTCCGGGCAGCTCCATACCCCGTGTACAGCGCTCCAGTTCCTGCGTGACTTTCGCTCTTGCCATCTCTGTTTTTGCCTTGCCGTCTTCTGCATCGACAGTGCGCCTTTCGAGAATAGTCGCGCGCCGCTGCTCTTTTTCCATGTAATCAGTAAAGTCCGTCAGAGTGTCCTTGAAGATGTCGATATTCCGGTCAAAATCGTTCACGACACGTTCCACGGTCTGCCGCAGGAAAGCCAGCATCGATTCGTCCTGACCATTGGCCGCACACCCAAGAGCTGCTGCAGAAATTTCGTTGATCAGACGGCGGGCGACATGGCGCCGGTCAGTGAGGAAACTCTCATCCATCAGAGCGACTTTCAGCACCGGCACCTGCAGGCGGGACAACTGCTCTCTCATCGGTTTGGCCAGGCTTTTATCCTGAAGGATGAATTCAAACAGCATTTGCACCAGCCGCATGGTTTCCTGCTCGACCCCACCCAGATTCAGAGGCTGTCCCCGGCGATGCTCGACGCTTTCAAGCAGCCGCTCAATGTCCACTCCCTCGTGGTTCGCCGACGTGGCGGGCAGTTTCTGCATAAAAGACAACACGTCCAGTAACGCCTGGCGTCCGCCTTCGGCCGGTATCGCGCCCATTATCAAGCCAGCATCGGAAGTCGATCGGGATTGCAGCCCGGAGGGCGACGGCATTGTTGCCGGTCCTGTTTCGGTATCCGATACCCGTCGACGCCCCACTGCGGGAGAGTGCGGTCGGATGCCGTGCTGCGCGAATATGCGGGCCAGTTCTGCGTATAAAGATGGCAAACTCGACAGTACGTGACGATCAAACAGCTTGAAGATCAGCAGTTTTGCACGAATATCAGCATCCAGGGGTTTGATTTGTCCCATAAATGCACTGGCCAATACCTGAGGACCGAGAGGAACCGTATCGCTGTCGACCGGCACTGCAACGATCGCGTTGAAACTGTCACACAGTGTCGTAAGCTGCGTGATCATGTCACGGCCACAGCGCCTTACCGCTGCTTCCATGGCAACGACCTGCTCAAGATCATCGTTCATGACCAATGACAGATTCTCGAGAGACAAGGTACTGGATGAGTCAGACGCGGTATTGCGCTCCATCAACCGGCCGAAGGATTCGTCGATAGCTTCAAGAAATCGCCTCTCCAGACTCGCCCGCTGCACTCGAATCTCTCGCATGGCCTCAAAGAATGCGTTCTGGTCCTGGTTGGTCGATGCTTTGTCCGCCATATTGAACAACGCGTCGTCGACCTCATCAAAGAGACGTTGCAATGGCTCCTGCAGAGAAGCTCTGCCCTTTTCATGCAAGGTGCGACCGACCGTCGGCAAACGATCCAGGCGATTACGCACGGCTCTCTGGGCTTCCGGGTTTAATCGGACAACTTTTGCCGAATCCGACACATTCGCCTCCTGAATGGCGCTGACTTAAGCATATAAAATGATATTTACTGTCACACTCAAGAGTTTATTTAATACTTAAGTATGAATTACTACTAATCTAACACAGTCCTGCAGAAGTCATGTGATGCAGTTAATAAATCCAGCAAACACCGTAAGACCGTTTTTGGCACTAACTGACAATTTCTAGAACAGGCGGAGTTAATGAGGGAAGACAATCCATTCAGACGATACGGGAAGACCATGCTGTTCATCAGCTGGGTGATTGCACTATCCTTTCTGACCATCTTCTTCCGCGACGTTTTGCAGTCGCGCGAAAACCCGAATCGCACACCTTTATCTCAGACCGGGGCAAATTTTAATGAGGTGGTTCTCAGGCGGAACCGTCAGCATCACTATGTCACTTCCGGCTATATCAATGAGCAACCCGTTGTTTTTCTTATCGATACAGGTGCCACGCATGTCGCGCTCTCCACTCAACTGGCCAAACAACTGGGTCTCCGCGAAGGCATGACCGAAATTCACAACACCGCCAACGGTCTCGTTGAAGCCCGCGCCACCGTCATTGATCAGCTCCAGATTGGCACCATTACTTTGACCAATGTGCGCGCCAGCATCAGTCCCGGGCTGACAATGAACGAGGTATTGCTCGGCATGAGCGCCTTGAAAGACGTAGAATTCGTGCACCGCAATGGTGAGTTGACCCTGCGGCAGTTTTTCTGACCCGTCGACATGCAATCCGGTCAACGGTGATTGTCGAGGGGATGCATCACTTTTTTGAGGAGAGTTAACGTGATCGACATCGAACAGCCGGGGCCTTCAATCACGCAGTCGGTGCGGTTAGCGTTGGAAGAAGATATCGGCTCCGGTGACATTTCAGCGGCGCTTATACCGGCTGATGCCATCGTTGCCGCGGAGATCATTACCAAAGAAGCATGCGTTGTATGCGGGCGCCCCTGGGCAGACGAAGTATTTGCGCAGTTGGGTGGTGTGGAATTGCAGTGGGCGGTTGCCGAAGGGGATTTCGTCGACGCCCAGACCCGCTTGGTGACCCTTCATGGACAGGCTCGTTCGATTCTTTCTGGCGAACGCACCGCATTGAATTTTCTCCAGACCTTGTCCGGTACGGCTACCCGAAGTCGCGAAATGGCCAATGCCGCGCCGGCGGGGGTGACGGTGCTCGACACCCGCAAAACGCTGCCAGGGTTGCGCCAGGCGCAGAAATATGCTGTAACAACAGGAGGTTGTAGAAATCACCGATTCGGTCTTTTCGACGCCTATCTGATCAAGGAAAACCACATTGCTGCGTGTGGCGGCATCAGTGCGGCTGTCGCCCTCGCCCGATCCCGACATCCGGATCGCCCCGTTATTGTTGAAGTGGAGAACATGCGGGAATATCGGGAAGCCGTGAACCTGCCAGTCGACCGTATCATGCTGGATGAATTTTCAGCCGATGACCTCCGGCAAGTGCTGTCTGAACCCTCATTCATAGATATTGAAATTTCGGGCAATATCGACCTTGCCGCCCTCGCCGACATAAAAAGCACCAGATCCTGTTATGTTTCCTCCGGCGCACTGACCAAGCATGTCCGCGCTATCGATTTGTCATTGCGGGTACTTGAAGAGGGTTAAGTCAAAAGCGGACCGCCAGCGAGGGGATTGTCCCGACCCGCTGGCGATTGAGAAGACCCATTCGAGTTCGTGGGAAAGAATCAGCCCTCGGACGACGGCAAGGTCAACTTCATGAGTTTTCCATCGGTTGCATCTGTTATGAACCAGATCGCGCCGTTTGAATCCTGCGCAACATCCCGCACGCGTCCGACATCTCTCAGCAGACGCTGCTCTCCGACCACCAACCCGTCGTTTAGCACGAGACGCACGATCCCGCCGGGAGTCAGTGAGGAAATAATGAGATTGCCACGCCAGTCGTCAAACATAGCACCGTCATAAAAGAACATGCCACCTGGTGCAATCACCGGATCCCAATAATAGACCGGCTGCTCCATGCCTTCTTGCGCAGTGATACCTTGCCCAACGGGCTGACCCGAATATTCCACACCATAAGTAATCACCGGCCAGCCGTAATTGCGCCCCGCTTGAGGCCGATTGAGTTCGTCGCCTCCGCGGGGTCCATGCTCGATGGTCCAGAGTTCGCCCGTTTGTGGGTGCAAGGTCGCGCCTTGTACGTTCCGATGCCCGTACGACCAGATTTCAGGCAAACCGGTGTCATCAATAAAGGGATTTGAATCGGGACTGGTGCCATCGGGACGAATCCGAATCACTTTGCCAATATGCGCTTCCAGATTCTGCGCATGGACACGCGCATCGTTCACTGAGCGTTCGCCCAGAGTAACAAAAATTGTGCCGTCCTCACTCCACACTATGCGGGAACCATAATGCAACGTGGACTCCCAGGCGGGTTCCTGGCGGAAAATAATTTCCACATCTTCCAATCGGGTTTCATCCGCCGATAAATGACCTCGAGCTACCGAAGTACCGGTTTTGTCGCTTTCACGAGTTTCGGCGAAACTCAGGTATACCATTCTGGACGTTTCGAAATCGGGCGCCAGACTGACATCAAGCAGACCACCCTGGCCACGGGTATCAATATTGGTTGGCAGCCCACTGATTGGATCCGATAGCTGACCATTCTGATTGACGATTCGAAGGCGACCGGGTCTTTCGGTTACCAACACCCGTCCGTCCGGCAAAAACTCCATACCCCACGGGTTCGTCAGGCCACTGGCCACGACCGTTTCGGTAAATTCCACATTTGACGAAACTTCGGGCGCACGCGTTTGTTCCGGAAATGCTGGTGTTTGACCTTGAGCGTTAGGAGGACCTTGATCCACAGGTTCGCCTGTTGGCGTTGGCGTTGGCGTTGGCGTTGGCGTTGGTGTTGGTGTTGGTGTTGGTGTTGGCGAATCATCAGTGCCACAACCAGTTGAAGCCAGCGCCAGCGTAATGAGTGCACTACTTGCGAAGGCTTTTATCACAACAGAAAAGGCAGATTTTGGAAACATTGGTTTTCTCCGGATGGAAGGTCGAACCAACTGCGTGAAGGAACACGCTAACCCGATTTAGATGAATTGATCCCTGGTTAAGATTTCCTGCTAACAGAGCCTATACGAAGTCCCAGGGCATCGAGATCGACCGGTTCTCATGCTTGCGAAACTGCATCACATTACAGTATCCATCACATGTGTTTGTTCAAAACCGGAAACGTGCTCGGCAATCGATTGCCGATATTTGGTGAGGCATTGGGTGCAACGGAGTGTCAGATCATGGTTTTCGGATTCGCGACGGATAGGCATTCGGATTTACTGCAACCGGCTTTCGGATTTACTGCGACGGGCT
>CAZJKJ010000089.1:0-12538 GCA_964546435.1 uncultured Cellvibrionaceae bacterium | reverse complement strand
GCCACCAGCTCCACGGCGCCATCAGAGCAATTGCGCACCCAGCCTCTCAGCTTCAGAGCTTGCGCCTGCTGTTGGGTTGCGGCGCGGAAGCTGACGCCTTGTACTACACCTGTGACGCGGAAGTGCTTTGTTGTAGTGGTCATTGCGGTAATCCTCCAAACAATGGAATGCGCGACAGTATACTTGGCTGCGCTATGAGAGACACTTCGGATGCGTGTGTGATTGTCTGCTTTCGCTTACAGCCTGTTATGTCTTTGGCTTGCTGACATTTGCCCTGACATCAATTAGTGTGCGGTGGTGTTTTTGCGAATATTAGTCCCCGACTGTTAACTGGGAGGGGCCGGCCATGGAAGATGTGAATAATAGAAGTGGAGTGACTGTATGCCGGATAAAATTGACTATAAATTCCTGAGCGACCTGGAAGGTGGATGCAAAACGGTCGGATATGTGCCCGCTGCCGCGATAAGTAAAAGCGGAGTTACTATCGCCACCGGTTTCGACCTGGGCCAACGCAGCATGGCGGATCTGAATAATCTGAAACTGCCTGCTTCTCTAGTATCGAAACTTAAACCGTATCTCGGTAAGAAAGGAAAAACCGCAGCTGAGTACCTGCGCAAGAACCCGCTTCTGATTACTGCAGAGCAAGGTAAAAAACTCGACCGATCCGTAAAAATAACGCATATCAAAAACCTGCAGACTCGATACCTCGCATCTGCACACAACGAATCGAAAATACAGCTGTTTGATACTCCCGCAGAGGCTCAAACAGTTATCGCATCTGTTTCATTTCAGTACGGGGTAAATCTCGCCTCAGTGACTCCAAAATTCTGGAAGGCCATATCATCACAAGACTGGAAGAACGGCGTTGAAATTCTAAAAAAATTCGGTGACGTCTATCCCACCCGCCGCAACAAAGAAGCAACGCTATTAAGCAGGATTGTTAAATGAATCGGAAACCTGTAATCGCCCTACTGGCCGTCGGAATGTCAGCGTGCACTGCGGTCATTGATAATCATCCCACCACTCAGATTCTCTTCGAGCCAGTGGAACAGTCATTTTTTAACTATTCGGATACGCTCTCGAAAGAGCGGCCTCTCCTCGTCTTCGAATCTGGCAATAGTGCGAAAAATTGCGAGCAATATTTCAGTCACAAACATGGATCAAAGATTCAGGAAGACACAGATAATTTCCGAATAGCACAGGAGTATGTCGTTTGCGATACCGTCAACCTGATCAGAAAGTCCAAAGCGAACAAGGTTGATCTAGGCCCGGAAGGGAGTATCACAAAAGTTTTAACGGATCGTCTGGATCTCCGTTCTTTTCGTTCCTCGCTTTACCAGCGCACCGACGACAATAACTTCACTCTTGCTTCAGTCATCGAAACACCTCTCGTTCCTTTTGACTATGGCATCCGGCCAGCGCTGGAAGACTGGCATTTAGAAGTCCGGGTAGTGGCGCGACTGGATGCAGATGGTGATGGCCGGGAGGACTGGTTAATCTGGCTGACGGATAAAGCGGTATCTGGTACTTATTCGGTCATGCAGGGATTTGTGGCGTACGATGTGTGGGCTCGAAAACCCTTGGGATTGGAGGCGTTGTGACGTCGTGCCTGGTCAGTAAACTGATGGACCAAAAAAGGGGCCGTGAATTCTGGCGTGTTCAGCCCGGAGAATTGTTCGAAATATTCGCATCGTATCTTGAAGTCTGCTGTCATTGCTACCAATTAAGGAAATCCGCTCAATGAGTAATCACCGAAAACCGACAGCACAACTAACACTCATTATGGCCATGACAGTCGGCATTGCTTCATGTGTCACTACTAACCCGCCGCCGAGTGTATTTGAGAATACAGGTTTCCCAATAAGCTGGACTCAAGAATTCAATATGGCTGATCTTCTTGAGGATTCGATCGATGTATATTCTCAGAAGGATTTGGCGCAACTCATGGAACGGCTGTGGTATGCCAGCCTCGCGGTCCAGTTGCCTGCGACTTCTGAATTGCGGACACTCAATAACTGCAATGATTACTTAGCCATCGAAACAGAGAAGCCTGTTGCCAGGCGAGACCAAGAAAACAATGCGCTTCTGGAATTAATGGTCATGTGCGAGGCGACCCGTCTGCTGAGTCGCGCAACTGCAGCGCATAGCTCCAACATTCCTCCCTCCCCACTGCATGCCCATTCACCCGAAGAGTTTCCCAAAGTCCTTGGGCTTGTGACCTCAGAGAGTGAAAAAAACCTCGTTCGATCCGATCCAGACATTTTCAAATGGAGTGATGTGAACTCGGTGAGCGAAGCAAAACGACTATCACCCGACCGGTTTGCATACTATTCCGATTCAGGCATGCAGATTCTTTCGTTGATTGGACGTGGGGATTTTGATGCAGATGGATTGGAAGATATTCTGATACGAAGTACTGATTCAGTTGAAGGCGGAAGTTATTTTGATATGCGACTGTTTGCGCTTACGGTTGATAAACATGGACTCTGGCGGGCAATTGATGAAGACATTGCAATTGAGTAACGCCCAGTTCTCAACTGCTCGTCGACCTCGCGAAAGCGGGGGCCCATGAACCCCGGAAAGACTTGCCGATTGTCATGGCATAACGACATCCGGATAAATGACAACGACGGTGCTTTATGGAATCAGACCGGCAACTTATGCGTTTGCTGGCAGAGTTGTCCCGTGTTGTACATCCTCCCCGCCCGTCATGGGTCCCCTCTTGCGTGAGGACGGCGGATTTGAAAAATACTTTTCGTGTACAGTGTAGGTCGGAAAAGGCGGTACGCCGCCTTCCGACATCGGATGCTTCGCAATCAAATTTAATTGCAATCGGGATTTCGCCGGTGAGCTCTTCTTTCGCAAAATGCCTGGCTGCGTGGCGGTCTGCGGATGCGATCGTCGGAAGGCGGCTACCGCCTTTTCCGACCTACGATATTGAGAACTGTGAAGGGTAAATTACCCTCCGAAATCCCCCCTTTGCAGGGGGGATTTTTCCGTTTTCAACCGTCCTGCCGGAGCAATACAAAATGTTCGATCAGTCGGATCATGAGTGTTTTCTGATCGGGCAGGCTTTCGGCAACCAGCAGCGCCAGCGCCACCAGCGTGTTGTCGTTGATTAGCTGTTCCACCGGCCTCGCCAGTAGGTGCTGGTTGCGGCGTAAATACCAAAGGAACAGAAACGAGCCGCAGCGCTTGTTGCCGTCGGCCAGGGGATGGTTTTTGATGACGAAGTAGAGAAGATGCGCGGCGCGGCTGGCGGTGTTGGGGTAAAAAAATTCCTCGCCGAAACCCTGTTCGATTGTCGCAAGTGCCGACGCCAGACCGTCTCCGCGCACTTGACCAAACAGTGGAGTCGCCTCGCCTTTGACAAATAGAGTTTGTTTCAGCTCTCCAATAGCAGTCAGAGCTTCATTGAGCTCAATTGGTCGCATTTCCTTTTGCCTGACGGTCAGTTCTGTCAGGCATTGCTCATCATAGCCCTGCAACAGACTCCAGGATCGAGCATAGTCGCTGATGACCTGGGCTACCGCCGCGCCTCGAGACGTGATCAGTCCTTGGTTCGAGAGAGTGCGGTTGAGTAGATCCACCGCCTGTTCGAATTCCACGCCCCGCTCCAGCAGCCGCCGCTGATTAAGGGTGTAGCCCTGTACCAGATGCTCTTTGAGGATGCAGGTAGCCCATTGACGGAATTGGGTGGCGTGCCGGGAACTGACCCGGTAGCCGACCGAAATAATGGCATCCAGGTTGTAATGCTTGATCTGACGTCGGACCTCGCGTTTGCCCTCCTGACGAACTACTAAGAAATCCTTAGTAGTTGGAAGCTCCTCTAACTCCCCGCTGGAAAAAATGTTCTTGAGGTGCATCAGAACGTTTTCTGGCGTAGTGTCGAACACCTGCGCCATCTGCGCCTGGCTCAACCAGACGGTATCGCGCTCCAGCGCCACATGCAGCTGCGCCTTGCCATCTTCACTGATAAAAATCTGTATCTGTTGCTCAGTCATAAATAATTTCATCCCTGGTTCTTGAGTGCTTCGTTTAATGCTGCCGAGATTGTCGTCAATGCGGAAATTCCAGTAAAAGCGGATTAGGTACGAGTACGGCAGGTTTCAATTTAAAACCTCCGCCAGATATTTCCCGGTATGTGATTTCTTCCTTTTCACCACCGTGTAGGGTGATCCCTGGGCGATGACTTTGCCGCCTTGCTTGCCGCCTTCGGGGCCCATGTCGATGATCCAGTCGGCTTCGGCGACGACGTCGAGGTTGTGTTCGATGACGAGCACGGAGTTGCCGGCGTCGACGAGGCGGTGCAGGACGCGCAGGAGTTTTTCGACATCAGCCATGTGCAGACCGACGGTGGGTTCGTCGAGGACATAGAGGTTGTGCTGGGCGGTGCGGCCGCGGGCGTCCTGGGGGGTCATGCCGGCTTTGGAGAGTTCGGCGACAAGTTTGATGCGCTGGGCTTCGCCGCCGCTGAGAGTGGGACTCTGTTGTCCCAAGGTCAGATAGCCGAGGCCGACATCCTGCAGCAGGCACAGGGCGTGATGGACTTTGCTGATCGGTTCGAAAAAAGCGGCGGCGGTGTCGATGTTCATGGCGAGCACTTCACCGATGTGCTTGTCCTTGTAGCGCACGGTGAGGGTTTCGTCGTTGAAACGCCAACCGTGGCAGACGTCGCAAGGCACGCGCACGTCGGGCAGGAAGTTCATCTCGATCTTCTGCATGCCATTGCCACCGCAGGCCTCGCAACGACCGTCGCCGGCATTAAAGGAGAACCGCGCCGGACTGTAGCCGCGCAGGCGGGCGTCTACCGTGCCCGCGAACAGTTTGCGGATGGTGTCCCAGATGCCGATGTAGGTGGCCGGGCAGGAACGCGGGGTTTTGCCGATGGGGGTCTGGTCCACTTCCAGAATGCGGTCGACGCTTTGCCATCCCGCAATATTGTCGACACCGCGCCAGTGGTGCTTTTTCTTGCGCTTGTGGGCGATGGCTTCTTTGACGTTCGGGTAGAGAACGCCGCGCACCAGCGTACTTTTGCCGCTGCCGCTCACACCCGTGATGCACACCAGCTGGCGCAGGGGTACAGCGACGTCGATGCGGTTCAGGTTGTTAAGCGCCGCCCCTTCCAGACACAGTTTTTCCTGAGGCCAAAGCGCCCGCATTTCCTGGTTGCGCAGGTCTGGCAAGGGGTGGCGCAACGGGTTGGCGAGCATCTGCCCGGTGAGTGAATTTTTATTGCGCATCAGCTTCGAAAGACTGCCACAGGCAACTACTTCACCACCATTGACGCCAGCGCGCGGGCCCATGTCGATGATGTGGTCGGCCTCGCGGATGGTGTCTTCATCGTGCTCGACCACCACCACGGTATTGCCCTGCTGTTGCAGTTCCCGCAGGGTGTCGATCAGCTTGCGATTGTCCCGTGTATGCAGGCCGATGGTGGGTTCGTCCAGCACATAGCAGACGCCCTGGAGGCTGGAACCGAGCTGGGCGGCAAGGCGGATGCGCTGGGCCTCGCCGCCGCTGAGGGTCGGGGCCGCGCGATCCAGCGACAGGTAATTGAGCCCCACCTTCTGCAGAAAATGCAGGCGATTCTGCATTTCCGCAAGCAGGTCGCGGCCGATGACCTGTTCACTGCCCTTGAGTTTCAGTTTGCCAAAGAAGTCGCTGGCGGCATCCACCGGCAGGGCCGCCAGCGCAGCGATGGAATGGTTATGGAAGCGCACCGCCAGTGCCGTCGGATTGAGGCGCTGCCCCTGGCAGGCCGGGCAGACGCATTCACCGCCGGGTTCACCCTCTTCGGGTTGCCAGCTGCTCTCCTCGCCCGTCTGCTCGGCGTCAAAGCCGGCGATGGCCACGCCCGTGCCGTAACACTTTCCGCACCAGCCATGTTTGGAGTTGTAGGAAAACAGGCGCGGGTCCAGCTCATCGAAGCCGCGGCCACAACCGGGACAGGCCCGTTCGGTGGAGAACAACTGGTCAGCGCCGGCACGCTTGCCTTTGACGGGCTCGGGCGCGACGATCACCACGCCGTTGCCCAGCTTGAGCGCTTGCTCCAGGGCGTCGGCAAGCTGGCGTTCGTTTTGCGGTGCGACTCTCAGACCGGTGAGGGGCAGTTCAATATCGTGCTCGCGATAGCGGTCCAGCACTGGCCAACGATTGGTGGGCACGTATTTGCCATCCACCCGCAACTGCGTGTAACCGCGCTCGGCTGCCCACTGAGCCAGTTCGCGATAGATGCCTTTGCGGGCCACTACCATGGGAGCCAGCAGCGTCACGTCGGTATTGCGGTAATCCTTTTGCACGCGCGCCAGAATCGCCGCCGGCGTCTGGGGCTGGATAGGGACTTCGCAATCGGGACAGAACTGGGTGCCGAGCTTTACGTACAGCAGGCGCAGGTAATGATAGATCTCTGTCAGCGTCGCCACGGTGCTCTTGCGACCACCGCGACTGGTGCGCTGCTCGATGGCGACCGCCGGCGGTATGCCGTAGATCGCATCCACGTCCGGGCGGGCCGCCGGCTGCACAAACTGGCGCGCATAGGCGTTGAGTGATTCCAGATAGCGACGCTGGCCCTCGCCAAAAATCAGGTCAAAGGCCAGCGTACTTTTGCCGCTGCCACTGACGCCGGAGATGACCGTGAGTTGGTCCCGGGGCAAGGTCACGTCGATATTCTTGAGGTTGTGTTCGCGAGCGCGATGCACGCTGATGACCCGCGCGGCCGCTTTCGGCCGGGACCGGGCGCCAGGCAGAACCGCCACTTGAGACAGGGACTGCGTGTATTCCCGCAGGGCTTCGGCGGTATAGGTCTGGAATTCTTCCAGAAACCGGGCCGGCGTGCCTTCTGCAAGCACCTCTCCCCCCGCGTCACCGCCTTCAGGGCCCATATCGATGATCCAGTCTGCGCCGCGAATCACGTCCAGATTGTGCTCGATCACCAGCAGCGAATGTCCCGCCGCGAGCAGCTGTCGAAAGGCGCCCATCAGGGTCGCAATGTCGGCGAAATGCAGACCGGTGGTCGGCTCGTCAAACAGGAACAGAAGATGCTCGTTGTCCCTGGCCGTAGTCTTTGCCAGATGCCCGGCGAGCTTCAGGCGCTGGGCTTCACCCCCACTGAGGGTCGGCACGGCCTGCCCCAGCTGCACATAATCCAGGCCGACATCCGCCAGGGGTTGCAGGCTGCGTTGCACGTCCGGTTGATCGCTGAACAGGCGCAGCGCTTCCGCGACCGTCAACGCCAGCACATCAGCGATGGAGACGGCCACGGGCGCCCCCTCATCGTCGCGCCGCAGCAGTTTGACCTCCAGGATTTCATCCCGAAAGCGGCGGCCATCACAGTCCGGGCAGCGCAGATAAACGTCGCTCAGAAATTGCATTTCCACATGTTCAAAACCGTTGCCCTGACAGGTCGGGCAGCGACCATTGCCGGTGTTGAAACTGAAAGAGCCCGGCTTGTAGTCGCGCTCCTTTGCCAGCGGCGCGGCGACGAACAATTTACGAATGGCCTCGAAGGCACCCACGTAGGTCGCGGGCGTGGAGCGGGTGGTTTTGCCGATGGGGCTTTGATCCACCATCACCACCCGGTCAATCAGCTCAAGTCCCTCGATTCGCTCATGAGTTCCGGGCGCTTCGGTCTGTTCGCCCCGATATTTGAGCAGCGCCGGATAGAGCACCTGCCGCATCAGAGTGGATTTGCCCGAGCCACTGACGCCCGTCAGGCACACCAGGCGCTTGAGGGGAATGGTCACATTCACCTGTTTCAGGTTGTGTTCGCTGGCACCCACAATGCGTATTGCCGGCACGTCGGTGAGGCTTGTCTCGAGAACGTCAGCAGCGGCTGTCTTGAGCGTGCCGGCAGCGGTTGTTTTAAGATAGCCGGGAGACACTTCCGCCACCGCCCCACCGACTTTTTCCGTGCCGGTCAAGTATCGCGCCGTCAGGTTGTCCTTGCGCTTGAGCAGGGCTCGGGGCGTGCCGAAAAAGCGGATCTCACCCCCATGACGACCCGGCCCCGGGCCGATATCCAGAATGCGGTCGGCGGCGAGGATGACCTGCGGATCATGCTCGACCACCAGCAGGGAGTTACCGGCATCGCGCAGACGATGGAGGACGCTGATCAGCCGCTGGATATCTCGCGGATGCAATCCGGTGCTGGGCTCGTCCAGCACAAACAGCGTATTGACCAGCGAGGTGCCCAATGCCGTCGTGAGATTGATGCGCTGCACTTCGCCGCCGCTGAGGGTGCGCGACTGCCGGTCCAGGGTCAGATAATCCAGCCCCACCTCGCACAGATAACCGAGGCGTGCACGGATTTCCGTGAGCAGCAGTTCTCCCGCTTCGTCGATGGCCGCAGTGCCGCGTTCCTCATCCAGCTGCTGAAAAAAGCCGACACAACGGGCCAGGGGCAGCTGCATCACGTCATGAATGTTCAGGCCGGGCAGCTGTTCAAAGCGAGCCGCCGGCAAGGTGCTGCCCACCGGTGCAAAGCGGGTGCGATCAACCAGTGCTGCGTCCGCCGCCGGTTTCGAACCGACCCGCCACCACAAAGAATCCGCCTTGAGGCGGGCCCCGCCGCAGCTTTGACAGGGCGTATAGGCGCGGTACTTCGACAACAGCACGCGGATGTGCATCTTGTAGGCCTTGCTTTCGAGCCAGTCGAAAAAGCGTCGCATGCCATACCACACGCCCTCGTCCCAATGGCCGTCCCCTTCCAGTACCCAGTGCCGCTGCTCGTCGGTCAGGTCGCGCCAGGGGATATTGGTAGGAATGCCGCGCTTCCTGGCAAACTTCAGCAGCTCTCCCTGCACTTCGGAATAGCTCTGGGTCTGGATGGGCTTGATGGCGCCGCCCTTGATGGTTTTACTCGCATCCGGCACCACCAGGTTGTAATCCACGCCGATGATGCGCCCGAAACCACGACAACTGTCACACGCACCCATGGGTGAATTGAAGGAAAACCGGCTGGCATTGGGCTCGGGGTAGTCGATGTCACAGGCGGGGCAATGATGGTGACTGGAAAACCGTGCGGGCGCCCCCGCCTCGGCCGCGTCATCCAGCGGATACACCAGCACGTGCCCCTTGCCAAAACGCAATGCCACTTCCACCGCTTCAGTCAGTCGACTGCGGTTGTCGTCGGTCAGCTTGAGCCGATCCTGCACCACTTCCACACGTTCACCCGTGCGGTTGTGCATGCGGGCATAGCCCTGCTGGTTGAGCAGCCGCAGGACCTCCTCGTCACTGAGGGTTGGCGGCACCTTGATGGGCATGCACACCATCAGCCGCTGAGCAGCCGGCCAGCCATCATAAAGCGCCGCGACCACGCTTTGAGGCGTATCCCGCACCACCTCCTCGCCGCAACCCCGGCAATACAGACGGGCCAGCCGGGCAAACAGCAGCTTCAGATAGTCGTTCAGCTCGGTCATGGTGCCCACGGTCGAACGCGAGGTGCGCACCGTATTGCTCTGCTCGATGGCGATGGCCGGCGGAATGCCGTCGATCCGATCCACCGCCGGCTTGTCCATCCGGTCCAGAAACTGGCGCGCATAGGCTGAGAAGGTTTCCACATAGCGCCGCTGACCCTCGGCGTAAATGGTATCGAAGGCGAGCGTCGACTTGCCCGAGCCGCTCACCCCCGTCACCACCACCAGCTCGCCCAGCGGAATGTCGAGATCAAGATTTTTGAGATTATTCTGCCGCGCGCCACGGATGATGATGGCTTCGTGAGTCATGGGCTGCTGTGTCCGGAAGTGAAAACGGAGCTCAATATACGGCAGATGAATCCAGTATCCAAGCGAGATTTGGAGGTGCTGACTGGATATTTACACAGCTTGATTGGCTGTCAGCGTCGACGAGACTAACCAGCAACGCGGAGCCGGTGCTGGTTAGTCTCATTTGTGCCACCACTGCAGTGGGTGTCTCGCAAAAAGCCGTAGGTGTCTCGCAAAAAGCCGCGCGCGCGGTTCCGACGGTAGCCCACTTTCAATTACATTCAAGGCGCGTAAAGCTCACCCCGTTCCGGTCACTCTACAAAGCAATGCCAAGCGGTACGATGGCCAGCCGGTTCTCCAGCCGGATAAACACGAAGCGCCCGTCTTCAGTCACAGAATTTACGGCACCGTAGGGCTGATCTGATACGAACGGAACTGACGTGCCGGTTTCGGCGAATTCAGTGCCGTCGCTCTGGAGCAGGTCATATTTTTTGATTTCTGATTTCGCCACATCATAGACAACCGCATCGGTGCCTTCGGGCGTAAATGCTGCCTGATAGGGCAAAGTACCGAGCAACTCAAAGGTGTCACCCGACACCTGGTAGACGTCGTTGAAGGAAAGACACTTGTCTCCATCGCGGTTGAATACGGTGCACTGGACGTCCACTGCGGTGGGTGTCTCGCCAGTGATGAGGTTGTGAAATCCGATGGTGGGGTAGCTGACATTAAGACGCAGGAGCGCCATTCGGTGCTGAAACGGCAAAGCCACCACTTCGGAGTAGTTCTGCTGGTGCCCTTCCAGAGCCGTAATCTGGGTAAATTTGCCCGCCAAGTCCAGGTTGCGGACCTCGTCCACCGCGATCATCGCCTTGCGGTTTTTGTAGAACGCGAGGGAGCGGGGATTGAAACTGTGAATGGGTGCGGTATAGGAAGCCGTAACCTGAAATGCATCCAAATTGATTACATCCATCTGGCCACTCCCAAGCGCCACCAGATGGCGGCCATCCGGGGTCATCGTCAATGTTTCGATGGGGCTTCCTTTCAGGGCCGTCAGGCTGCGTTCACTCCACGCGCCGTCCCGGTACCGCTTGGCAATGACTTCGCCGGGCCGATGCTGGGTGTAGGCATGGTATGAATAGACAGCTTTACGCTGTTCGTCGTAGATGAACTGGAACTGCGCCTCGAAATCAAATTCCGTTGCGTCAAAAGCGGCATGCTCCACCACGACAATCCGGCTTTCACTGATCGAAGCACCCAATGGAGATTGCACATATACCGGGTGTGTGCCCGTGGAGAGGGCAGGCACGGTAATTTTCAGGCGCTCAGGCGAGATATATTCCACCGCATTGATCTGCCGGGTGCCCACCATGATGACCGATGCCGGCGTAAATCCCTCACCTGCGACCACGACTTCCTGCGCCTGCTCTGGATAAGCAATGTAGGGAAATACGCCCTGCACCACCGGCAGATCCAGAGTCAGTGTCACCGCGATGCGGTTGTCTCCCAGTGTGCCCGCCTCGTCTGCGATGGTGACCGTTGCCTGATGGTCTCCCGGAGACAGATTGGCGACCGCGTTGTTCACGTGCACGACGACCTGCAGTTCTGCCTGGGTGTCGCCGGAGTTTCGCGACAGCGTCAGCCAGGGGACATTGACGCTCGCGTTCCAGCCGAACTCGTCCACATCACCCGCATTTTCAACCGTGAAACCTCGCTGCAGATCGGCGGACGTCGACGCCGGGTTCAGCAAGAAATGCACAGAGCCGTTGGACAGCTGGATCGGATTGTCGAGTACCTTCCAGGTGACATTCACGACATGATGGTAGGCCATTCCGCCCAGCCCCAAAGTCACCGGGACCTGATATTCACCAGCTGGCATCGGCTTGTTGACGGAAAATACCGCGGTGCCGGTTTCACCTTCCCAGTTGTAATCCACGTGCAGCCAGTGGTCGGCGGGGAAAGTGGTATTACTCCATGCGCCCACGTGGATATCTGAGGCGACGTTGACTACCTGTGGTGCAGGCAGTTCGGAGGCTCCGGCAAAAGTGGTGAATACCACTTCGGTGCTGCTGATCTCGAAAGGCGGCGCGGTAACGGTGTAAGTGACATCGATGGTTTTGGGGCTGCCGGTGTACTGACGGGTACAGTTGGCATCGCCGCAGGCCCGCACCCTGATCTGTTCGGTGTGGGTTCCGGGGCCCACATCGCCGGTCGCCCTTGGCCATAAATGTAAAGCGCCGGTGCCAGCGTTCTGATCAATAAACACGTCGGCTTGGCTGATGAGACCGGACTGATTCAGTTCGACGAACAGATAGACGTTGCCCGACGGATTGGTCAACGAGCCGGTCACCACCTGGGCATCGCCGGAGCCGCCCAGCAGATCCCGGTTAAAGCTGACCGCCTGACTGTTCAGCGCGAAAGTGCCGCTGAGCGGTTCACCGCCACCGCCACCGCCACCACCGCCGCCACTGCTGCTGCAGCCTGTCAGTACTGCGATCAGAAAATTACCCAATAACCATGTTGTACGCATAAATTTTCTATTCCAGAATTGGCCACTTTCAAGCGCCGCCGGTGCACGCTATGGAGCCCGGTCAGCTGCTCCGGGCTGACTAAGAATAGATGACGTGGCTTTACCCGCCAGACCGCCAGTCCGGTAGCTGAGGTGCGCAATCGCGTCCAGGCATTGCATGACCTGCTCATGCTGGTCGCCATGAGCGCCGCGTCATTTTCTGCCGGTGGCCTGCTGGAATCCTGGGAAAAAAATGATCGACTGCAAAGAGATGCTGGCTGGTCAGCGCTGCCGAAGATGCGGCGGCAACTATGCTGACACAGAGAGA
>CAZJKJ010000088.1:0-12709 GCA_964546435.1 uncultured Cellvibrionaceae bacterium | reverse complement strand
CAGCTCCAGTTCATCCAGCTCAAGCTCATCCAGCTCCAGCAGCAGCTCAAGCTCGTCCTCGAGCAGCTCTTCCAGCTCGTCTTCAAGCAGCAGTTCAAGCTCAAGCAGCAGTTCATCATCCAGCTCCAGCAGTTCTTCTGGTGCCGCGATTGATGGCGCGGCCCTGTTCGCCGACAACTGTTCCGGCTGTCACACCGGATCCCGGGCTCCGCTGCTTTCAGGCTACAGCTTCGATCAGTTGAAGACCGGCCTGACGACCAACTCGACCATGCAGACCTACATCGAATTGGGTATCGTGCCCCAGCTGAGCGACGCGCAGATTCAGGCGATTTCAGACGCCCTGTAACCGCGACGGAAATCCTTCGTAAAACCCCGGCAAATCGCCGGGGTTTTTTTTGATCCGCAACAAACTCCCTCGTAATTGGCACAGAATCATCGCTCATCGCGATTATTCGGTAGACTTCAATCTATACTCGTGTCGGATATACCCTGTCTTCGATCCGGCCAGACGCCCGTCCTTCAGCCCAGGCTCTATCTATGACCCAGGCATTAATCACAGGCTCCTTCCCAGCATTTTTGCTCACCGTGACGGCCTGGTTGCTGACGGGCATGCTGGCGCCGCCCGCGATTGCGGCTGAGCCGGTGTTTACCCGTCTGGATTCGCCGCAGGTGCAGTCACTCGGGGGTGTTTTTGCCATGGAGCAGGATGCCAGCGGGTTTCTCTGGTTTGGCGGCAAGAACGGTTTGCTGCGTTATGACGGCTATGACTTCCGGTCCTTTCGTCACGAGGCGGGTGAGCCGGGTACGCTGGCCAGCAACGATGTCAGTGATCTGTTTACCGATTCCCGGGGTCGACTCTGGGTGGCACTGCTGACTACGGGCGGACTCAACCGGTTCGATCATCAAACCGAACGGTTCATCCATTTCCCGGCGGTAAACGGGGACGGCAGTGTTTCCCGGTACAGCGCGTACCGGGTGGCGGAAGATCCCGCCGGACGGATCTGGATTGCAACTCATGAGCGCGGCCTGCTGCTGCTGGACGAGGAGCGCCAGGTGGTGATATCGCCGGGGGATCAGGTGGCGGAGCTTGCGGGGGTGGGGATCCGGGATATCGCAGTGGACAGTGAGGGCACTATCTGGCTGGCGACCGTCGACCGGGGTCTGTGGCAATGGCGGTCGGATGGCAGTGCGGCGCAGCCCTGGCAGTCGCCCCCCGGCGCCGGGAAGCTCCGGCAGCATCTCTACCGGCTGTTTATCGACCGCTTCGACAATCTCTGGGTTGGCTCGCTCAAATCGGGGGTGAGTCGGATTGAATCCGGTTCCGGCCAGATAAGCCACTATGTCCACGATCCGGCCATACCGCATTCCATCGGCGGCGGCATGGTCTGGGACTTCTCCGAAGATGCGACCGGGGCGCTGTGGCTGTCCACCCGCGATGGCACCCTGCTGCGCTACGACAAATGGCAGGACCGGTTCGAGCGGTTCACGCCGCGCCGGCACTCCCGCCATCATCTGTCCGGACCAGTGATATCCCTGTTTCTGGATCGGGCCGGGGATCTCTGGCTGGGCACTTACGATTCCCGGATCAATCGGCTAAGTGAACGCTTACCACCGTTTCGAACCCTTGATTTTCCTGAGACGGGGCAACCCGCTGCGTCGAACGCGATCACCGCATTGCAGCAGACCCGCGACGGCACGGTGTGGCTTGCAGGGCCGGCTGGACTGGCATGGCTATACCCGTCAGAAGATCCGCAAAGCCCCCGCCTCGTCAGATTGAAAATACCGTCCTCCATTCATGCCATGAGGGCCGACCACCGCAACCGGCTCTGGCTGGGCACGGTCAGTCACGGGGTATTCCAGGTCAGAGGGCACTGCCCGGCCGGGACTGCCGAGAACGACTGCAAGGAATCGCCGACACTCGAGCCGCTGCCGGGGCTGGAGAATACCCAGGTCTGGGACCTTTACGAAGACCGGCAGGGCGCTTTGTGGATCGGCACCCAGCTTGAAGGACTGTTTCGCTATGATTCGGCGCCCCAAGATCCGGCCGCTGCGCGGCTTGTCCAGTTTCGGCCCGATCCGCAGAAGCGCACCACGACCCTGAGTCATACCCAGGTGTGGGACATCCTCGAGGATCAGCGGGGGCGTATCTGGATCGGTACCCAGCACGGCCTGAACCTGTTCGACCCGGTGACCAACCGCTTTCAGCATTTTCTTCACGACCCCCTCGATCCGGAGAGCCTCAGTGACAACTCCGTGCGCGCTCTGGCCGAAGATGAGTTCGGATATATCTGGGCCGGTACGACGTCGGGACTGAGCCGCTACGATCCCCGCGCCAACGAGTTCCGGGTATACCGCGTTCGTGACGGTTTGCCGGATGACAGCGTGACGGGTCTGCTGGTGGATGCCTCCGGCTATCTGTGGCTGACGACCCAGAAAGGCATATCCCGTTACGAGGAGACAACCGACTCCTTCACTCACTACGATACCCGTCACGGCCTGGCCGCCAATGCCCATCCCCGCAAAGCCGCCACGCTGAGGCTGCAGGACGGCGAACTCTGGTTTGGCTCGACCGACGGCGTTTCCCGGATCTATCCCGCCCAGGTCCGACGCAACCAGTTCAAGCCGCAGGTGGTGCTCACAGGTTTGAATCTGGCCGGTATACGCCAGAAAGTACAACCAGATGGCCCCCTGGGCACGGCCCTGGATCGCATGGCGTCCTTGCGTCTGCCCTACCCGAACTCGGTATTTTCCCTCGAATTCGCCGCGTTGGACTACCTGGTGCCGTCCCGCAATCAGTACGCCTACCGGCTGGTGGGGTTCAACGAGCAGTGGACGCAGGTAGACAGCACGCAGCGGCTGGCGACCTATACCAACCTCAGTCCGGGTCACTACACCTTCGAGGTCAGGGGTTCCAACAGCGATGGCGTGTGGAATCCGCAACCGACCCAGCTGCACATTGTCCTTGAGCCGCCGTTCTGGCGCAGTGGCTGGGCCTACATGCTGGCGACTCTGGTACTGATGGCTGTTCTCGGCGTTATCTGGCGACAGTTTCAGCGCAAGATGCTGACCGAGCGCAACGCCCGCAACCGGGCGCAACAGATGAACCAGTTCAAGGGTCAGGTGATTCTGGGCATTACCCGAGAGCTGCGCGCGCCGGTAACCGCCATTAAGGAGTTGGCCCAGAACCTGTTGCAGGTCCATGGCGCCGAGCTGCCGCTGGATGCGCAACAAAGCGTGACCCGGTTACGGGAGCGGGCTGAGCATCTTGGCGAGGTGCTGGACGATGCGTCCCGTCTGGAAGGTCCACCTGGCAGTGGGCCGCTAAGCCTGAGTACCCGTCCCGTGAATATCGGGGCGCTGATTGAGGAAGTAAGTGCCCACTATCGCTCACAGGCTGAAATTGCTGGAGTCAGGCTTTATACACGGGTGGAAACGGAGCTGGTGATCGCGGCCGGTGACAACAAGCGGCTGCACCAGGTCCTGAGCAAGCTGCTGGCCAATGCTCTGCGGTTCACCGAACACGGCTATATCGAAATTGCCGCCCAGTTGCGCAACCAGTGGATTGTCATCCACGTGAAAGACACGGGTCTCGGCATGGACGGTAAGCGGCTGGCGCGGGTGCGGGAGAAAATCCGCCGGGGGGAAGCCGCCACAGACGCCATAGAGGGGCTGAGCTTTGCACTGCTGGGGCGCATCGTCCACCTGCATGGGGGGCGGCTGCAGGTGGAGTCGGAGATCCACGCCGGCGCCACTTTTACTCTGATGATTCCGGCCGATCCCGATCACACCAGGTTGCGATAGAAGTCTTCGCCCGATTCCCTGCGGGTGCGCTTGAAGCGCTTGTATTCCCACTGATACTGCTCGGGCGCTTCCAGCACCAGCTTTTCAACACCCTTGTTCAGCGCGGCCAGAGAGGTGAGTGAATCCTCACTATAGATATCTTCCGGAGGCGCCCGGAACACCAGTTCAAAGCCGGTATCCACCCGTTTGGCGAACGCGAACACAGCGTTGCAGCGGGATTTTTGCAGCAGCTTGTAAACCAGCGTCATGGTGAAGGCAGGCTGCCCGAAGAAGGGGACGAACTCGCCACTGGCGTCGCTGTTGGGATTCTGATCGGGCAAGATGCCGCAAATGCCGCCGCTTTTCAGGCGACGGATAAGGGCGGCCACACCCTTCGGACTGGTGGGAACCAGCTCGCTGCCGCTTTGCTGCCGGCCTTCGCGCACCAGTGTTTCCAGTCCGGCCAGGCGGGGGGGCTGGTAGAGGCTGGTGGTGGGCGCCAGCTGGGGCAGCCAGGTGCCCAGCACTTCCCAGTTCCCCAGGTGCGGCGCCAGCACGATCAACCCCTTCTGCTCGGCTACCAGCGCCCGCACGAGCGCTTCGCCGTCGATGTGGGTAATCATGTCGGTGACCGGTGTCTTGCGGCGCCGCAGCACGACGCAGGCCTCGGGGGCCAGACGCCCGGTCTCCCTCAGGCTCTCGCGCACCAGTAGCTCGCGGCGCTCCGCGGTCAGGTGGGTGAGACAGAGTTCGATATTGCGGCGGGTCACCCGCACCATGCGGGTATTCAGGCGATAGGCGAGCCCCCCGAAGGCAGCCCCCAGGCGCCGCGCCTGCCCCAACGGCAGGCGGCCCAGAAGCTTCACCACTCCCACGGTGGACGCTGACTTGATCGACTGTGCCAGTGATGGCGCGGATGTTTGCATAGTGTTGGTTTCCCAGCCCGGTCCGGAGCGGGCCATTGTGCCAAAAATTGCCGGGTTTACCCAATCGCCCGCCGGTGACGGCACAAAAGCTTTGGCCGCAATGGTTTAGCGCGGTGAGTATCGTTATAATTACGGCTTTTTTCGCGACAATGCCGGCCATTTTGGGCCATCAGGTGAATTATGGCGATATCTCGATCAGCGAATCCGGTGGACGTTTCCACTTTTCAGGGATTAATTCTCGCACTGCAACAATTCTGGGCAGAACAAGGGTGTGTGATATTACAGCCTCTTGATCAGGAAGTGGGCGCCGGTACCTTCCATCCGGCGACCTTCCTGCGAGCCATCGGGCCGGAAAACTGGAATGCCGCCTACGTGCAACCCTGCCGGCGCCCCACCGATGGCCGATACGGTGATAACCCCAACCGCCTGCAGCATTATTATCAGTTTCAGGTATTGCTCAAGCCATCGCCGAAAGATATCCAGTCCCTGTATCTGGCTTCCCTGCACCGGCTGGGGGTGGATACCGGCATTCACGATGTGCGCTTTGTGGAAGATAACTGGGAGTCGCCCACCCTGGGTGCCTGGGGTTTGGGCTGGGAAGTCTGGCTCAACGGTATGGAAGTGACCCAGTTCACCTATTTTCAGCAGGTCGGCGGCATTGAGTGTTTTCCGGTGTCAGGCGAGATCACCTATGGTCTGGAGCGCATCGCGCTTTACTTGCAGAACAAGGAATCAATCTACGATCTGGTCTGGACGCGGGGACCCAATGGCGAGGTCGTCACCTATGGCGATGTTTTTCACCAGAATGAAGTGGAAATGAGTCATTACAACTTCTCTCACGCCAATACGGATTTTCTGCTGAAAACCTTCGACGAGTGCGAGGCCGCCTGCCAGCTGCTCATCGGCCAGTCGCTGCCGTTGCCCGCCTATGAAATGGTGATGAAAGCCTCTCACGCATTCAATCTGCTCGACGCACGCGCCGCCGTTTCGGTGACCGAGCGGCAGCGGTATATTCTGCGGGTGCGCGCCCTGGCGCGGGATGTCGCCCAAGCCTATTTCGATGCGCGCCGCAAACTGGGATTTCCACTGGCGACACCGGAATTACGGGATGAAGTACTCAAACGCCTGGCGGCGGAGGGCAATGTTCGATGAGTGATGATCTGCACAGCTTTCTGGTAGAACTCGGCACTGAAGAGCTGCCCGCACAAACGCTGTCCGCGCTTTACCGGGCATTTGCCGATCAGTTGGAAGACGCCCTGCGGCGGGCGGGGATTGCATTTACCGAAGTGCGGCCGTTCGCCACCCCTCGGCGCCTCGCCGTGAGAATTTCCGGGCTGCCGGCAACCACGCCCACCCAGGTGGTGCGTGTCTGGGGGCCGCCGGCGAGTGTAGCCTTCGCTGCGGACGGGTCCCTGACCAAAGCGGCGCAGGCGTTTGCAGCCAAAAACGGCCTGGCGGCAACGGCCTTGCAGACCGGCAACGATGGCAAGGTCGACAAGATCTATGTCGACTCCCGCCTCGGCGGTGAACCGACCCGCCAGTTGCTGCCGAAGATGGTGCAGGATGCGGTGGCCGGGTTGCCCATCGCCCGACGGATGCGCTGGGGCGCGGGACGGGAAGAGTTTGTCCGGCCGCTGCACTGGGTCGTCATGCTGTGGGATGAGCAGGTTTTGCCGGCCAGCGTGCTGGGCGTGAACTCCGGTCGCCAGAGCTCCGGGCACCGCTTCCACAGTACACAGTTGCTGGAAATCGAGCATCCGGACCGGTATGAGGATCTGCTCCATGACGCCCATGTGGTCGCTGACTTCGGCGCCCGGCGCGAATCCATCCGGGCCCAGGTCGAAGTGACGGCACGCTCGGTGGGCGGTTTGTGCGAGATCGACGAAGCTCTGCTGGATGAAGTTACCGCGCTGGTGGAATGGCCCGTGGCGCTGGCGGGCCAGTTCGATGCCAGTTTTCTGGAGATCCCCCAGGAAGCGTTGATTTCCTCAATGAAGGAACATCAAAAGTATTTCCACGTGATGGACGCCCAGGGGCGCCTGCTGCCTTACTTCATTGCCGTGGCCAATATCGAGAGCACCGATCCGGCGGCGGTGGTGGCGGGCAATGAAAAAGTCATTCGGCCTCGTTTGGCGGATGCCGCGTTCTTTTTCCAGACCGACAAGCGCCAGTCGCTGGCGCAACATCGGGAAAAACTGGCGCGAGTCGTGTTTCAGGCGCAACTGGGAACCCTGCTGGAAAAAACCGACCGGGTAGCGAGGCTGGCGCGAGACATCGCCGATTACCTCAACTACGTTCCGTCCCTGGCCGAGCGCGCCGGCTTTCTGAGCAAGGCCGATCTGGCCACCGCCATGGTTTACGAATTTGCGGACATGCAGGGCATTGCCGGCTACTACTATGCCCTCAATGACGGCGAATCCCGGGAAGTGGCGCAGGCGTTGAAAGAGCAATATCTGCCGCGCTACGCGGGCGATGTATTACCGGCAACCCAGACCGGGACGGTGCTGGCGCTGGCGGATCGCCTGGATACCCTCGCGGGCATATTCGGCATCGGCCAGCTGCCCACGGGCTCCAAAGATCCGTTCGGTTTGCGGCGCGCGTCGCTGGCGGTCTTGCGTCTGCTGGTGGAGAAAAAACTGCCCCTCGATCTGCGGGACCTGCTCGAGCAGGCCGTCGGTGCCTACCGGCAGCTGCCGCAAGGGCCGCAAACGGTCGATGCCGCGCTGACTTACATGCTCGAACGGTTCCGGGCGTGGTACGAGGAGGCCGGTGTGGCCGCCGAGGTGTATCAGTCCGTCAGCGCGAAGAATCTTTCCACGCCGCTGGATATCGACAACCGGGTGTATGCGGTGGCGGCTTTTTCGGAGCTGCCCGAAGCCCAGGCGCTGGCCTCTGCCAACAAGCGGGTGTCCAATCTGCTGGCCAAGCAGAGCGACGCAGTGGGAACGGTGGTGCAGAAAAACCTGCTGGTGGAATCTGCCGAGAAGGATCTGGCCGCTGCTCTGGCCGACCAGCACGCCAAAGTCGAACCGCTGTTCGCCGAGCACCGGTATCGCGAAGCCCTGGCAAGCCTGGCAGAGCTGCACGCCCCGGTCGATCGGTTCTTTGATGAAGTCATGGTGATGACTGAGGATGCAAAACTGCGCAACAACCGCCTGGCTCTGTTGAACAATCTGCGCAGTCTGTTTCTGGAAGTGGCCGACATTTCCTGCCTTGTGGTGAACCGGTCAAACTGACCCGTCGGCACCCGTGCCGTCATTGAGGGCGACACCACGTCGCCCCGTCTCCTGCCAGATCAGCCGGCCGGAACATAAAGCGGTACCCGGCCGCGACCTTGGCGGTTAATCCGTTAGCAAATTCCTTGAGACACAGCGATGCTGGCATTCATTCGATCCACGATTTTTGCAATCGGCTTCAATCTCGCAACTGTCATCTATGGCAGTTTGGTGATCTTTCTGGTTTTTTTTCCACCATTGATACGGCATCGCATTTTGATCAGCTGGTGTTGGTTTATTATTGTTTGGGCGCGGCTGGTCTGCGGCGTGCGCTTTCACATTGTGGGCAAGGAAAATATCAATAAACACAGGGGAGCCAAGGTTGTTCTTGCCAAGCATCAGAGCACCTGGGAAACATTGGCCCTGCAGTATCTGTTTTGGCCCTCTGCAACCATCCTGAAAAAAGAATTACTGTCTCTGCCTTTTTTTGGCTGGGGATTGCGGTGTCTGCGTCCCATCGCCATAAACCGGAGCAATCCGCGTGAGGCGCTGAAGCAGGTGAAAACTGAAGGCATCGAACGCCTGGAATGCGGCATGAACCTGTTGCTGTTTCCCGAAGGCACCCGTACGCCCGTCGGCGAAAAGGGCAAATATGCCCGCAGTGGCCCGGACATTGCGAAGGCAGCGGGTGTGCCGGTCATACCGGTGGCGCTGGATGCGGGGTATTGCTGGCCGCCGAAACAGTTTGTGAAGAAATCAGGGCTGATTACGGTCATTATTGGTGAGCCCATCAGTACTGACAACAAAAGCAGTCGGGAGTTGATCGACGAGGTCGAACAGTGGATAGAGAATCAACAAGGCATTCTTGATCGTAAAAGAAGGGAAACTGCGGGCGAATCAGTGTCCGCATGAACGTATCCGTATGAACGTAGTACAAGCGGTATTGCGCGGGCGGACGTCAGGGCCTGGCTTTACTGTCAGCAGGGAATGACGGTGTTTACCGGCGTCAATTGCTCAGAGCTACATATTGGGAGACATACACATGGGTGCACTCAGTTGGGGTGGTTTCGGGGCGCGCTTCGGCTTTGCTTTGCTGTTGGTTCTGGTCACATACAATCCGAGCGGGTTTTCGTATGTCCACTGGGTCAGGGAATCGATCAATGCGATCAACCCTTATATCGCGCTGACCGGCATTCTGCTGGTTATCGGCTGGGTGGTGTATCTCCGGGCGACATTCCGGTCCCTCGGATTTATTGGCGTTCTGTTACTCGCAACGCTCTTCGGGTGTGTGATCTGGTTACTGATCGATCTGGGGCTGTTGAGCCTGGAGCAGGACGCGGTATTTCACTGGGTCATTCTGTTTCTGATTGCCATAGTGCTGACGATCGGCATCAGCTGGTCCCACATTCGCCGGCGCCTGTCGGGGCAGGTGGACATTGTGGAAGGAATGGACGCGGACAATTGATGCGGCAGCGGCAGGCCGCGTTCAGCGGGTTTCGTAATAGGCCTGCTCGGTAATTTCGTGATAGGCCCTGGCATTGTTCAAAAACTCCTTATAGGAGTGATATACCCGGGCAAATGAAGGATCGGCGGCGGCCATTTCGTCGTACATGGCGAAGCTGATGCGCTTGAATTCTGCCAGCACGTCGTCCGGGAACCGGCGCACATCGACCCCGTGCTTGTTGACCAGCTCCTGCAGGGCGTCGTGGCTGCGCGCGGTGTATTCATCCAGCAAGTCCTGATTGATGGCGCGGGCCGCGACTTCCACCATTGTCTGCAAATCTGCCGGCAATCGTGCAAACGCATTTTTATTGACGATAAATTCCAGCCCCGCGCCCGATTCCTGCCAGCCGGGATAGTAATAATACTCAGCGATCTGATGCAGGCCGAAAGCGAGGTCGTTGTACGGCCCGACCCACTCGGTGGCGTCGATGACGCCGGTCTGCAACGCGGTGTATAACTCACCACCGGGAATATTGACGGCAGTTCCGCCGGCGCGGGTGAACACTTCGCCACCAAAGCCGGGGATGCGCATTTTCAGTCCATGCAGATCCGCCACCGAGTCTACCGGGCGATTGAACCAGCCCCCCATCTGTACACCGGTATTGCCACCGGAAAAGGGAATCAGGTTGAACGGTGCATAGGTTTCCCGCCATAGCTCCAACCCACCCCCATAGTGAATCCACGCGTTGAATTCCTGTGCGTTCATGCCGAAGGGGACAGCGGTAAAAAATGACGACCAGGGAATCTTTCCTTTCCAGTAGTAGGCGGCGCCGTGCCCCAGTTCCGCACTGCCCGAGGAAACCGCATCGAAAACGCCCATGGCGGGCACCAGTTCATTGGCACCGTACACCGTGATGTTCAGGCGGCCATTGCTCATGGCTTTCAGCAGTTGCGCAAAATTTTCCGGCGCCACCCCCATGCCGGGGAAATTCTTCGGCCAGGTGGTTACCAGGCGCCAGTTGAAAACCTGATCATCGGTTGCAACCCCACTGTGGATAACATTGGCGGAGGCAGACTGGCGGGTAACCAGCGCCACGAACAACAGGATGCAGGTCGCCAGCAGAACAACTACCGATACCGGCAACCACCAGGGGGTATAGCGCGGGTTCATGCTTTTCGACACGATCAGACAGCTTCCAGCTTGGCGAACTGCAGCACCAGCCATTTTCTGCCACCGCTGCCGAAGTTGACCTGCACACGGGTGGACGAGCCGCGGCCCTCAAACTGCAGGATTGTGCCGTCACCAAAGACCGGATGCGTCACTTGCTGACCGAGGCGAAAAGGCACGGCCTGCCCGAGTCCCAGGTCTTCCGGAACATATTTCTGTGCATAGGGGTTGGCGCGGGTGACGCTGGCCTTCAGGCGAACTTCCCGCAGCAGCGCCGGCGGTATTTCCCGCACGAACCGCGACACCGGATTAAAATTTTCGGTCCCGTAGAAGCGGCGAGATTCCGCGTGGGTCAGAATCAGTTTGCCCATGGCGCGGGTCATGCCGACATAGCAGAGGCGACGTTCCTCTTCGAGACGGTCGGGATCTTCCGCCGACATCTTGTGGGGAAACAGGTTCTCTTCCATGCCCACCAGGAAAACCAGCGGAAACTCCAGCCCTTTGGCGCTGTGCAGGGTCATCAGCTGGACTGCATCTTCATGTTCATCGGCCTGGGCCTCGCCGGCGTCCAGCGCAGCGCGATCGAGAAAAGCTTCCAGAGGCGGAACGTCATCGGTGTCGGGCTCAAAACCCCGACAGGCGTTGACCAGTTCCTGCAGGTTTTCCACTCGGGCTTCCCCACGCTCGCCTTTTTCGCTGGCGTGATAGGGGACCAGCCCGCTGACATTGATGATGTCCGCCACCAGCTCCGGCAGCGCTTTGCCCTGAGCGACCTGGTGCAGATCCTGGACGAGATTGAGGAACACGGTAACGGCATTGCGGGCCCGGCCCGTGAGTGCCTGATGACGGACAAGCGCCTGGGCCGCATCAAAGAGCGAGATGCCCTGTTCCCGCGCTGCGACCCGCACATTCTCGACGGTTTTGTTGCCAATGCCGCGCGGCGGCAGGTTCACGACCCGTTCAAAGGCAGTGTCGTCGTGGGGATTCAGTAACAGCCGCAGATAAGCCAGCGCGTTCTTGATCTCCAGACGATCAAAAAACCGTAAACCCCCATAAATCCGGTAGGGAATATTCTGGCGGATCAGCGCTTCTTCCAGGACCCGCGACTGGGCGTTGGACCGGTACAGGATCGCAACGCCCGCACGGGGATGCTTGTCGGCAACATAAGATTCGATGCGGTCGACCACATAGCGCGCTTCATCCTGCTCGTTGAACGCGGAATACAGTTCGATGGGTTCGCCTTCGGCACCGGCGGTCCAGAGTTCTTTGCCCAGGCGTCCCTGATTGTTGGCGATCACCGCATTGGCAGCCTGCAAAATGGTGCGCGTCGAGCGATAGTTCTGTTCCAGCCGGATCACGTCGGTGCCGGAGAAATCCCGTCCGAACGACTGGATGTTTTCAATCCGGGCACCGCGCCAGCCGTAAATCGACTGATCATCGTCGCCGACGGCGGTCACGCGGCTGCGCTGGCCGGCGAGCACCCGCAGCCAGGCGTACTGAACGGCGTTGGTGTCCTGGAATTCATCCACCAGAATAAACGGAAACCGCTCCTGATAATGAGCGAGCAAACGGTCGTTGCGCAGCCAGAGTTCGTGAGAGCGCAACAGCAGCTCCGCAAAATCCACCACGCCGCTGCGGGCGCAGGTTTCTTCGTAGGCGAGATAAATCCGCTTCATGGTTTGCTGAAAAGGCTCGGGGCTGTCGGGCATGTGCGCCGGCCGGATGCCTTCATCTTTCTGGCCATTGATAAACCACTGGCTTTGCTTGTACGGCCAGCGGTCTTCATCCAGATTCAGCTCCTGATACACGCGCTTGATCAAACGCAACTGATCATCGGAATCGAGAATAGTGAAATTTTGCGGTAGCCCCGCTTCCTGCCAGTGCATCTTCAGCAGGCGATGGGCAATGCCGTGAAAGGTGCCAACCCACAGGTTGCGGAAATCTCCAGAGGCGACCCGGTTGCCAAGCAGGGTGTGCAGCCGTTCGCGCATTTCGCGGGCGGCCTTGTTGGTGAACGTGACGGCGAGGACCTGGCGGGGAGAAATACCCTGCACCTGAATCAGCCAGGCGATGCGGTGCACAAGCACGCGGGTTTTGCCGCTGCCGGCACCCGCCAGTATCAGCTGATGTCCAGGTGCGGCCCCCACGGCCTGTCGCTGTGCGTCATTGAGATCGTC
>CAZJKJ010000087.1:3411-12719 GCA_964546435.1 uncultured Cellvibrionaceae bacterium | reverse complement strand
GGTCACTCCGCCTAAAACCGCTTCCAAGCGTTAGCTTGGTGGCGGTAGTTTATTCGATCGGACGGGTAAGCGAGTAGGCGCTGCCTGCCCCCCCCAGTGCCCCAAGAGGGCGCGCTTACCCTTACGCCTGTAGATCGAGCGTCGCCCCGAAGCGGGCGATCTAGCGGTGCACGCGTGATCGGCTTTAGCGATCATGACGGACCGGCCGGGCCGGCCCTTGCGGTTATGGCTCTTCAGTAACTTCCCTGCAGATGCTGAAGTAGCCGGGTTTATCCGGGTGCTCATCGCCCACGGTGTAGTTGTAACCGCCGGTGGTTTTAGATGTTGGAAGCCGGCTCATGCTATAAGTGCTTGTGTCGTGCGCAATCCAGAGATTGTTCCAGTACCAAGCCCTGTGGTGAGTGCCGCTGCTGTTTCCTTGATACACATAGCTGCCCTGCTCGAGACTGCGACACCCGGTTTGGGATTCAGGGCGGTAGGTGGGCTCCTCAATGTACGCGCGACAAATTTCATAGTATTTTGAGTTGGCTGTGTAGTGGCTGCTGCTTTCCTTTAACTCGCCCGGCCAGTACACATAATTGCCTACGGTTTTGGTCCCAAAGTTGTACGTGAGGTGTGAGACGGTCTTCTCGTACAGCAGCAGCCCTTCGAAACGATAGTAAATCCGATAATCATAATCGTCTTTATGCAGGGTGTTGTATGCGTACGTGCCCTTGGCGGGATTATAAAAGCACCCGTTGCCGTCATCCGGCCCGGCCTTGGGCGCAGGCGCCCCTTCCCACGCAGGAACGCGCATGTAGTAGACCTGGGCGTGACTGGAGATGGCAACCAGGCACAGCGCCGCAGCCTTTGCGATCAGTACAGATGCCCGAATGAATGCGCCAAAGGCGCGCTTGTGTGACATCTGTAAGCCCTCTTTTTATCGGGAGCGATTATTCCCCTATATTTATTATACGCTATATTATATTCCAAACAATACCACTGAGCGCTCTGCCGGGCTGTACTTTGCCCCGCAGGTCTCAGGTGAATTTCACAATAGCGATCGCACTCTAGCGATGAAGAAGGATCGGTCAGCGAAGCCCGGCCTTACGCGGTTATGGGAGGGGTGAGACCAGGGCGTGAGATAACGCCGCCCTGGCACAGCGCGTGGATGCCTGGCTATAACACCGGGCCGGCTTCATCGTGGTCAGGGCCTTGCCTGTCCAGCCCCAGATACAGCCGCCCGGCCTGCGCGGATGCCTGCAGATAGCCCGCTACAAAGCCTGCGCGCCCGAACAGGCGCTCGATTCGCCTGTCCACAAATCTCGACATCTCCTTGTGAAAGCCCTCACGGTGCGCCGCAGTATCAAGCGCGGCGATTCTGTCGCCCAGCGACTGGTTGAACTCGGATGCCTCCCAGCCATAATCGGCAAGCTTTTTGGTCACAAGCTCGGGATTGATCCTGACACCGGCATCGGCAAGAAACTTGATATCCCAGATATCCCGGTACTTGACGAAGGGCCTTGCGCCCAGGGCGACAATCTTATCCGCGAGAATCTCCTGCATGGACTCCACCGGCAATAGCAGCTGCCTGATGACTGCAGGCAAGCCGGTGTGATTGACAGCAAGTGGAAGAAACTGCACGTCATAGGCCGGCACGCTGGCAATCTCGATATTTATAAACTGGGACTGCGCGATGGATTTATCGGGATTGGGAACCCGCACGGTCGCCTTCCAGCGATCGACACTAACCTTTTGGCCCCCAAGCGGGCTTCGGTTTGGCTCACTTACCTGTATTGTCAGCCCGTAGCGATCCCCCATTTGCTCTCGCAACAGGCGGGCAAAGCTGTCCATCGGTAAATCCGGTATGACGCTGCCACAGGCAAAATCCAGGTCTTCCGAGTAGCGCTGGCCCCGGTGGCACAATCGGATCGAGGTGCCGCCTTGAAACACCAGGCTGTCCATGGCCTCGCTCTCGCTCAGGGCGTACAGAATCTCGTAGTGCAGCAGCTCCTTGATAACGGTGTTAACCGGAGCGCCCTGCCCGGCCGCAATTTCCTCGGCCAGTCTTAGTAATTCATTTTTGCTGGTGAACATGATCGTGCTCCTCGATCAGGTGCATGTTGCGACCAACGCGGCGAAGATCTCTGAGCGCCTGCGCCGGTGTGGCAACATGGATTTCCCGATAGGTATCGTAGGTGACATCGCGCAGTATTGCATCCCGATCGCGCTTGGTGTGCACAAACTCGATGGTGCCGTAGGGCGTAAAAAACTCCCCCTCGCGCCCGGTTGTCATAAAGGTCATTCTTGAGGGCAACTGGGAGATCATGCCGGCCTCCGAGAGCACCGACTCAAGGCTCAGATAACTTAAGTGCCAGGGACGTAAAAATGATACCAGCGATAATACAGGCGTGGGCGGCAGAGATTTTGCCCTGGGATTCACATACAGGCCGCGGCTGATTTTAACCAGCAGCCCGGCCCTTTCCATGGCGGCAAGACCTTTGAGCAAAGTCGATGGCTTTTCACGGAAAACCATCTTAAGCGTTGCGCTGCGGCACGCCCAGATGCCCTTGGCATCCAGATCATCCATCGTGCGAATAAAGTTGGCGATTTTCATGGTTAAGTCTACGCTAACTGTAATAATTAGTATAGTTAAAGTATACCACCTTTACATCACAATGACCGCACCGATAAAAGCCGATCAGTCAGCGAAGGCCGGCCTCCGCGGATATTGGGGGTGATGCCTGAGCGATCAGGCGCATCGGCGCCTGGCGGGCAAGACACAAAAAAGGCCGCAGTGTGTCGCCTGCGGCCACGCTCATTGGCGCACATCAGGCAAACAGGGCCCGCCCTACATGGTGCACGCGTGATCGGCTCGAGCGATCATTGTGCTTGCGCGCCGGTACTCAGGAAGATTCATCAGAAGGTGCTGATCATGGTTTGCCTTGACCCGCCCAAAGAGCTCTTTAAAGGCGATAACCGCACTGTGCGAGAGCTCCTCACCATCAACCGAGCCGAACCTGTCCGCAGGCAGGCTCTGGATCTTTTGGTTCATCTGATCAAAAAGGCGCGCCACCCGAAAGGCGCTCCTGTTCGTTGCCGCCGGGATGTCACTTTGAATTTTGAAGGCTCGACCGATATGCGCGCTCAGAGGCGCAAGCTGGCTGCAGGTGCCGTTCGGGACGATCTGCACACACCCATCGCCCATAAGGCACGATTTAGCAATGTGCGCAAAGACCTCGCCCGGGTAGTTATTCACAAGGCTGTTGTAGGCGTTGATGCCTGCACTTTGAAGCGGCTGGGTCAAAGTCTTAAAGCCTGATTGCAGGCCGTAGAATTTATCCCCGTGGGTAAGCATCGAGAGCACATCCTCCATCAGTTCGGGAAAATCCGCCTCGGGCTGATCGTAGTGCGCCGAGAGCTTAAGGGCGATGCTGGCAAGATTCCCGGTAAAGACCTGCACCGCTTCGTGAATCTTGCACGCCCCGGGCTCACCGGTGTTGTACAGTAGATGATCAAGCACCGATTTAAGCACGCAGGCCCCGCCGCGCTTAAGATCGACCGGCTCATTGACCTGATCGGTGCTTTGCTTAAAGATCCTGTCGGCATCACCCGATACCTGCGAAAGGGCCTCCTTCGTATCGGGATAGGTCTCGATATAGTGCGCCATATTGGCCCTGCCAAGCGCTTCGAACAGGCTCAGCTTAAGCTTCTCGGGCGCCATGGGGGCGCTCTTTACGGGACTTTGGCTTGCCGATTCAAGCACCTTATGCAACTCATTGCCAAGCGCGCGCTCGTGCGGGTTTTCGCTCCCAAAGCACTCATCGTAATAGCTCAGCATGGCGTTCACGGCGTAGGCCAGCTCATTTGGACTGATTAATTGGGCAGACACTGGATTTTCCTTTATTAATTATTCTTAAATTATTATAGCATCCGCCGCCGCTTCATTGGAACTGCCCAAAACCTGCTGCCTGCACCGCACGTCAGCTGCGGCCACAATGCACGCACCGCAGTCACATCTGGATCGACTGCGGCGCGCAAAGTGCGTCTGCCTGGTGCTCGCTTTGTCCGGCCCCTGGCGCCTTGATGCGCTGCGCCCAGGCCTTACCGTGCGCGGTTTGCACCTGCGAGTGCGTAAGGCCTGGCACCCACTGACAGGCAAGATGCCACAGCATGGAGGCATGCCCCTCGCGGCGGTGCTCATGGTGGGTGTAGACCGTCTTTGAAACCCCCTCATGCACCAAAAGCGCCGCAATAACCTCCCCGTCCTTAAGGCGCTGAAAGCGAAAATTGCCCTGATCAGATGCCAGCACCCGAAAGCGCTCGGTGCTTAATTTAAGTGTCTCAGTCTCGCCCGGGCTAAGATGCGCAAGCGGGCAGTTGATCGGTAGCAGCACCCAGGCATTGGCATCAAGGCTCAGCTGCCCAAGGGCCTCGATACGCCCCTCGCACCCCCAGCGCTCAGGCAGGTGCCCGCTGCGGGTGAAGATAAAGAAGGCGCCTGCGCTCCTAAACCCCGCAGCAGCGACGCCGCCCGGTGTGCTCAGCGCAAAGATCGACTCGGCCTCATCCAGGTAATACCCAGGATCCTCCCCCTCCTCGAGCAATCCGCTCATATCGACCCTCGCAAGGAGATCCGCGCGCGAGATGTTACTGCCGTGGCGGTACAGCGCTTCATAAAACTCATCTGCCGCACCCGGCTTACTTGCTTGCGCGCCATTTACGCGCTCGGGGTGACCTGCAAATCTCAACATGGGTATAGCCCTTGATTAGAACTGCCAGTGCCCCTTCTGGGTCTGTGGCAATTATATAGTTTATCATGAAATATATTTGGACGCGCCCCACACCCGACCCACACTGTCGCAAGATCTGTAAATGGGCACGTGATCGCCCATCAAAGCGCCAATAAATAATGCCCGCCCCGCCGTGCGCGGTGTATCATCCGGGTATACCCAGTCTATAGTCCGAAGGGCCCTTATGCGCGTTGAAGATCCCATCACCAAGCTCACCCGAATCTTCACAAACGAGGACGGCTCACAGGTAAAGCTCATCTGCGAGGCGCATTACGAACTTGATTTTCAGGTCTCGATCGATACCTACGCGTTTAAGCGTGCGAGCGAGCTGTGCGAGTGGAGCCTTTGTAGCGATCGGCCCCACCCCAACTGGCGCGAGATGCCGCTCGATGATTATTTGCGCTATGGCAGAAGTGAGCTCCTGCGCACGGTGCCCCCCGCGCAGATATTTAAGTTAAGCTGCCTTCTTGGAACCTCATTAAGCGCCTTTGAGAAGGCTCAGCGCGAGGAGCAGGCCGAGTGCGAGCAGAAGGCCGAGTGCGCACAGCCATCGCAGGATCCGGCCGCCCATGGGGCGCCGCAGTCAAAACCCGGGCGCGACGGGTAGGCGTCACGCGTGATCACTGAAGAGGCACCCCATCGGGTGCCTCCTTGGAATCATTCAGTTGCTCAGCCTGCCACGAGGCCTATTACTGACTTATCATCGACGTTGTGAATGGCGCTTACTGTTCAGTGCTGGTGCTTTTTGTCTTTCTTGCGGGCAGTGCGGCTTGCGGGCGGCTCAACCTTTGCGCATTGTACGCTGACACCTAAGGTAATCTCGGTTGTGCCATGGTTTGCGATAGTCACACCCCACTTCTGTATTTGACTTTGACCGTCGATTGACTTACTCGAGCGCAGAACCGACGCGTGCGGTAGAGTGTTGCCGCTACCAAAAATATAATGCTCACCCGATACCGCAAAATCGCCCGGGTGGCACGAGGCGCCCGCAGAACCCCGCTCTCCTGGCAGCACCGGCGTTCTGATTGGTTCGCCTTCCTCGTCATATAAGTGAACCGAATAAAAGCTGGTTATTTTTCCCTCACATTTATCAACGTGGACAGTCATCTCCTGAGCAATATCGCCGATGATGATCTCAGCTAAACATCGCGGCAAAACCGGCAGATCCTCGCTCGTAAATTGAAAATTCCCTTGCGCATCAACCGTCCCAACCACGGGTGTGTCCGAGTACCACTGGCGGTGCGCTACCCAGTACACCGGTTCACCGGGGATGGCGTTCTTACCGGTGACGTGCACCTTCCCATCCTTGATGAAGGCTTCGATTAGCTCAGGTTCATCTGATGCGGACTGAGCGCACAGCGGGGCAAAAAGCAGGAAACTTGCGAATAAACACAGTATGCGGGTTCTTGATATGCGATCCATAGTGCTAATCTCCCGTAACCTTGATGGGGCCAGATGAGTGTAACTCTGGCGGGCGGTGTCTGGGATTATCGACTTGAACTGGATGCTGCTAATAACCTTGCGCTCGTACAGCAATCCCACGTCAGACTGCGAAAGCTTAGTACAATATCCACGCGGTGAATATAGGCATGTCAAATTAGTGAACCTTAATGAACATGTTTATCTAACGAAGTGGCAAGGTAGAAATTCAGAGGATGAAAACTTGCCGCAACACAACGACCGGGGCGTCTTGCCAACCCCCAGGCAGGATTGGGCCATCCGTTAACGCATCAACATCAAGGGGGCTTGTGACTTGCCCGGAAGCTTCAGCGTTGTGCTGCCAGACAGCATTTCGCGCATGCGGCTATGGCTGAAGGCGCCCGTGACCATAATGACGATAGAGTGAGTGTCCTGGTACTGGCACAAAGCCTCGGCGATATGTGATAAACGCATTCTCGTTGAATTGACGGGTCAGCAGCGAGGAAGGGTTTATGCGCTCCAACGTTACCTTGCATGGTTCCTTAGTTAAAGAAAGTGCTGTTTCTTTAACTAAGGGTGAAGGCAAGTTAAGGCAGGTTTACTAGGCGGGCCTTGGCGGATCTCATTTGGCTTAAGCGTTGTGCTGCCAGACAGCATTTCACGCGCGCGGCTATGGCTGAAGGCGCCCGTGATCACAATGTCGATAGAGTGAGTGTCCTGGTACTGGTACAAAGCCTCGGCGATAAGAGATCTGGCCGCCGCCGGGTCGTCCTTTGGGCAGTACCGGCAGGTGCCCGCCCGGCTCAGCGCCTGATGCCGGCAATAATCCTCTCGATCTCAAGCACGGCCCGATCCGATGCGCCCGGCTCATACAGACACTCGTGCAGCGAGCCGTAATGCATCTGCAGACACTCAAGCAACAAGCTCTTAATGGCAGCTCGGTCGGGCCCGTATCGCAACTCGCTTTTAAGGTAGACGCTCTCAAGATCCCGCTCCTTGTCGGCAAAATATCGCTCCACCCGCTCAAGACTCCACTCGCCTCGCCGGATCTCTTTTAACTGCTCCCGATTGCGATCAAGCACAAGATCGCCCTCGAGCAGGATCTGCTCGACCTCGTTGAGCAGCCGGACGATATGGTAGGCATATTTGACATCATAGCCAAACTGCTCAACCGAAGCCTTGCGCTTGCCGGTGGGGTCTTTGGCGCGCATTTTATGCATCTGCGAATACGCGTAGCCCTTGAATTTGTGCCAGGCGCCCTTGTGCAAAAAGATGTGGCGCCGCTCGCGCACGAGCTCCCCGATTGCGCTTGTGTGCAGCACGCAGTTTCTGGGCACAAACAGCGAGTCGATGATGTTCGGGTTGTTGTCGGTTAAAAGCGCAAAGTACTTGATGATCGAGAAGATCGTGATGTCGTACTCCTGAGCCTTGCCGCCTCTTGCGCCCGGATCCGTGATGTGGTGCTGCTGGAACTGCTCAAAGCGCGCTCCGGGCTTATCAAACCCCGGGATCTCCCCCCTTAGGTGCGGAAAGACGTAATCGCGCGGCGGAATCGCAAAGCCATACACATCCATATCGGAGCTCTCGTTCGCGACGCCATAGGCCATCGAGCCCATGAGCACCTCGTACTGCACGGCCGATTCCAGGAATTTCGGCGGCGTCTGCAGCAGACCCTTCTTGTTGAGCTCGCCTGTCTTCGACGCCATTGGGCCTGCCTCCATGTGCGGTGTCTTTGTGGCTCACCCGAGCGACTTCAGCTTTTGCCGGTAACGACAAGAGGTAATGCGCTTTGGATGCGGGGAGTTCATTGCTTTACAGTAAGTAGAAGTCTATCATATTGATATAATAATGTCAATTGCTGCGCACACCATTTGCCGGATTTTAGCCGTGCCCGGCATTTATTTATTGCTATTTTATGTGTTTTGGCGTTTTGGCCGCCCGATCAGATGCCGCTCGCAAGCTCGCCAGGCCATGTATTCGCACAAAGTGCGGGTGCGGGCTTATCATGCGGCACCAGGACCGCGCCATGGGGGTGGCACGGCTGAGATTGCGCGATTCACCGGGAGCGTGTCAGTGCCCGCGCCTCATGAGATCGCCCAGGTGCGTAACGGCAGCAACAGCCTTTACCAGATCGCAAAGAGCGACTGGTGAAACGCCAGCAGCGGCCTGTGAAGCTGGAAGCCTCACCCGATAAGGCGGGAGCAGTCACGAGACATACTGATATTTGATCGACTTGCCGCCAAAGGCCATCTTGCGCGACACGCGCCCCTTAACCGCGATCACCCGACCGGTGGGCACCTGAGTGGATCCTCCCTCATTGTAAGCGCTGCTTTGGCTTGCGCTCACCACTTGCACCTTAAGCTTTTCGGTGAGCGCCTCCCGGGCAAGCTCCGGCAACGGTTTAACCGGAATGATGTTGCCGGTCAGTTTTGATCGCTTCGCTTTTGCGTACAATCCCTGACCAAATTTGATCAACTCGCCCGCGCAGACCATCTGACGAAGCGCGCGCCCCACCTGATCCCTATCCGAGAGATCCATAAAATCCCTGGGCGTGAACACTGCGCCTTGCGCCCGACTAATTCGATACCTAACCTTGTCCTTCAATGACTTGACAGGCATGGATTGCTCGCAAAAATACGACAGTTTAAGTTGCGAATATACGACACTTCGATCGCAAAAGCGAATATAAATATCCATGCCACTCAATGACTTAATGGTGCACACATCACTTTTAATCAATACCAGCGGCGCCTTGCGAGCCAAATGACATGAGGCGCAAAGCTACCAGCTCTTGCTGCGATAGTGCCCGCGAACGTAGGTGCCATCCTTTCTGTAATAGCCCTTCACGGCGACCGTTTTTGCCCTCCCCGTACCTCTACTGATATCTCCATAACAGGAGCCATTTTCTGCGCAGCGAAGCGCGGGGGCTGTGCGCACCGGATCAGTAATGACGCCTACTTCACCCTGCGACTTCGCGCTCTCAGCAATTTGCGCTGCGGCACGCACTTCGCTTTTGCATAAATCCGACGTCGAGCCACGCAGGCAGTCCGATCGGATAGCCTCAATTTCTGCCTCGCGCGTGCGAGCTGCATCTGCGGCGCTTAGAAGATTATGCTT
>CAZJKJ010000087.1:0-3311 GCA_964546435.1 uncultured Cellvibrionaceae bacterium | reverse complement strand
GCACGAATGGACCCTGTAGCCGCTCAGGCAGGTCTCAAGATTGGCCCGGTACTGCGCCTTTTGAGTGCGCACAGCGTCTTCAGCTGTCAGCAGATTATGCTTGCACGAATGGACCCTGTAGCCGCTCAGGCAGGTCTCAAGATTGGCCCGGTACTGCTCAGAAGCTGCGGCGCCCCTGGCCTCGCCAACACCGCCCGCCAGTAAACCAAACAACAATGCGCCGACTACACTGCGCCCAAAAAATCCCACTTACGGCAACCTCGCTGACCCCTTCTATAAGCCAACCCTAGCTCTGCGCAAGAAGCAATTCAATGCCGGTCGTCAGCTTTCAAGCCACTCAGTCAGTTGCCTGTGTCCTCGCCCGCATTGCCACGCCCCTCCATAGCGCCATAAGCAGCGCGGCGAACGCCTGCCCGGCCTGCCACCAAGCGCAGGTCCGCTCTTAGCCAATCGAGCCTGGGTCAGGACCGAGCTCGTTTGCGCCGCCAGATGATCGCACGTGTCCTTGGCTCGAAGGTGCACTGCTGGTGCCGGCATGGGCAGGGCGAATCGCCAGTCACCAGAAATCCCGGGATGCTCCTTTACAGGCACCTGATGCACGCCGACATCAGTGGCAATCACTGCCTTCATGCTTTCCTCGCAAACAAATCCCCGCCGAAGCAATCGGGGGATGACGTTTGCCACTAATTTATTTTATGCTATATTATCTATATGCGAGGCGCCTGATCCGGGACGTTGCGCTTTTGCTCACCTGCGATTGCGCAGAAAGAGGTGGCCGTTAATTGCCCGGTCCAGAAATAGGCGACCATTACTCCAGGTCGGCATGGCAGCTGTCACTGAAAGCCGCCATGCGGGCACCCGCCGAGCGCAATCTCGGCGGACAAAGCTTTTATAATCAAGGAATGTGTGTGAATATCAACGGTTTAAGTCTCCAGCAGTTCATATCGGTGACAAGCGATGCCTACCTGGCGGCGGCCAGTGAATGCCCTCCCCCGCCCCCGCCCGCCGCGCAGCCCGAGACGTTTCGCAAGCTCCTTGCCGATCAGCTCGCGCAGGCGCTGGATGCCTTACACAGGCGCAGCACCCCCATGGATCCTTGCGCGGCGATGATGCTTGCCGGTGTTCTGCGCACCTACACCGGCATCTTTCGCGCGCTTGGTGACAAGCGGGCAGAGAACTGGTGCCGCATCAAGGCAATTATCATCACCCGCGACTGGACCCGGGCACAAAAGTGCATCGGCCAAGTCCATGAGCGCCTGATCGCCCGGGCATAGGGCCCTGCCGGGTAACGGCGCCTCTAACCCCGATCCCAATAAATGCCGGACTCAATCCGGCTTTAATTTTTCGCCTTACTGCAACATCACTTGTGATGACCGCGCCGCTACGGTTTTATTTTGGGCCAGTAATTCAGATCCTCGGTAAAGTCGACAGGCGGTGTAATCGTGTTGGGATGGTTCGCCGGTAAGCACAGCTGTGTGTTGACCTCAAACCAATAGCCGGTGCCGCCAATCGAACTGTTCGAGCTGTGCTCCCACTTCCCCACATGATCGTGATACTCGCCCACCGCGTTGCACGGCGAGCCAGTGGCGAACGCATTTTTGCTCCCGTTAGGCTCAACGCCCATGACGAGCATCGCATAGAGTTGACCACTATGATCAAAGTGGCCGTACCGGCCCTTAAGCACCGAAGTGCCCCACTTGCCTGGCGTCAAGAGGCCCGCCAGCTCGCTCCACCTTACAGGATCAATCTCCAGACGATCACTGGATGAGCTAGGATTCGCGTAACTGCCAGCTGGGCGACACAACTGATGGTAAATATCGATCCGCGATGAAGGAGAGCCTAAATTCGCGTTAAACCAGCGCCGGTACTGCCCGGGGTTGGGGCACGGCGTGCCGTTCTGACGCCCGAGCTGCTGCGTCTCATTAAATCCCAGCTCGAAAATCGCATAGCGCCATCTTGTGGCAGAGCCGGCGATCGAGTCGGTATACATGATTTGCGCGCTGGTCGACCAGGTGCCTGTATACGCAGACGGATCAATCGGCTTATTGTAGACCGGCTCGAGCGGCTTGGGCGCGCGCATGCCGGGGATCTCGGCGCGCATCTGATAGCTTGCCGCATGTGCGGTGGCACACAGTGTCAACATAAGTACACCGGCTATCGCCGCCATACCCCGGATGGGTGAAATGGTCATACAGGCATCACTCTATTAATTTTCTTTTTATTATGTGCTAAGCGGACCGGGAACACAATGCATCGATACCCGCCTCGCCACAGGCGCCTCCTCTTCGTGGCACCCTGCCCGCCCTGCTTGCGCCACTGGCCCGCCGGCTGTGCAGCACCCCCAGGGTCCGATTTCGTCAAAGGATCCTTGAGCCGCTCGCGCTCAAGAAAACACCCAGCAATCGGGTGTGTGTTGTGGTGGCGCTTGAGAAGCGAAAGCGCAAGAGCGCAGTGCGTGCCAGTGGCCTGTATGCAGCATCGGCGACGTGGTGCCTGCTCAGCGGTCCATGCTTGCCGGTCCCGGCCAGAGGGCTGGTCGGGTGTTATGGGCTTGCTATACTATTATCAGATTTAATTAAACTGCCCATTGACATTTTATATATTTGCGCGTATAATAACAATCATCGGAAACAGGCAGTGCCGCCAGGGATATCGCGGCAATCATCATGGGTTTAAGAGGAATCTGGACATGGCATCACGTGGCGTAAACAAGGTAATCATTGTAGGTAATCTGGGTCAGGACCCGGAGGTTCGATACAGCCCAAGCGGCTCATGCGTAGCGCGTGTCAACGTCGCAACGAGCGAGCAGTGGAAAGACAAGCAGACCGGTCAGGATCAGGAGCGCACCGAGTGGCACCGAGTGGTGTTCTTTAACCGCCTGGCCGAGATCGTGAGCGAGTACCTGAAAAAAGGCAGCAAGGTCTACATCGAAGGCTCTTTGCGCACCAACAAGTGGCAGGATGCTCAGGGCGTGGATCGCTACACCACCGAGATCGTCGCAGCCGAGATGCAGATGCTTGACTCCTCCGGCGCCTCCGCGCAAAACGCCCCGCGCCAGCAATCACGGAATCAGGAGCAGGCTGCGCCGCAAGCCCAGCCCCAGCAGGGTTATCAGCAGCAGCCGCAGCAAGGCCAGCAGCAGCCGCAGCAGGGCTATCAGCAGCAGGGCTATCAGCAGCAGCCGCAGCAAAGCTATCAGCAACCGCCGCAGGGCTATCAGCAGCCTCAGGGACAGCCCCAGGGACAGCCCCAGCCCCAGCCGCAGCCCATGGCAAGCTCGGGATTTGACGGCATGGATGATATTCCATTTT
>CAZJKJ010000086.1:0-12926 GCA_964546435.1 uncultured Cellvibrionaceae bacterium | reverse complement strand
ACGGCTGGGCGCCCGTGCAGTGGATGGCAGTGACCGGGTTCAGTCATTACGGTCACAGCGAACTCGCGGGGGAGATTCGCAAGCGCTGGCTGGATATCGTCGCCGCGCTCTACGCCCGCGACGGCAAACTGGTGGAGAAATATGTGCTGCGGCCGACTGCGGAACACGCCCGTGGCGGCGAATATCCGCTGCAGGATGGTTTCGGCTGGACCAATGGCGTGACCTACTGCCTGCTCAAACAGGATCCCGGGCACCCGGTGCATCGGACCCGGGCCACGGCCGCCGTAGATCCCGATCAGTGAAAATAGCCGATTCGTCCAGATTGCCAATCCGGGCAATCAGCCTGCTGCAGTGACCAGGTCTCCAGAGGAAAAGCGTTCTCGCCTGGTCGCACTGATCGTCGGCGGGTCGTTTTTCATGGTACTGCTGGACGGCGCAATCATAGCGACCTCTCTGCCGCCCATGGCCGCAAGCTTTGGCGTGGCGGCGGTGGATCTGAGCCTGGCCATCAGCGTGTACATCCTGGCGGTGGCTACGATGGTTCCTCTCGCTGGCTGGACGTCGGACCGGTTCGGCGCCCGGGGGACCTTCCTCGGTGCTATCGTGGTTTTCACGGCAGCGTCACTGGCCTGCGGGGTCGCCCGCGAACTGCCGGAGTTCATTGCAGCCAGGGCCTTGCAGGGAGTGGGCGGCGCCTTCATGACGCCGGTGGGCCGCATGCTGGTGCTGCGCAATACGCGCAAGTCCGAGCTGCTGCAGGCGACCGCGCTGATTACCTGGCCAGCGCTGATGGCGCCGGTAATCGGTCCGGCCGTGGGCGGGTTTATCACCACTTATTTTTCCTGGCGCTGGAATTTCTATATCAATGCACCTCTGGGACTGGCGGCGTTTGTCCTCGCGTGGACACTGATTCCCTCCCAGCCGCCGGAACAACGGCGCAGCTTCGATTTTCCCGGCTTTGTGCTCACCGCCGGCGCCCTGCTGGGATTGCTTTACGGGCTGGAATCCTTCGCTCACCAACATATCAGCAAGACCGGAAGTTGCCTGCTGTTTGCGACCGGTGCCGTGCTGGCCCTTCTGGCTGTGCGCCATTTGAAACGGTCACCGCAACCCTTGCTGAATCTGGACAGCTTCCGCTGCCACACGTTTGCCATGTCCACACTCTGGGCGGGAACCTACATCCGCACCGGCATCAACGCCACCCCGTTTCTGTTGCCCTTGCTCTTTCAATTGGGATTCGGAATGACGCCTCTGGAAGCCGGCGGTTATATCCTCGTGTACTTCCTTGGCAACCTCGGCATGAAGACCATCACTACCTTTTTGCTGCGGTATTTCGGCTTCAGACGGGTGTTGCTGGTGAATGGTGTGCTGTGTGGTGCGGCCATTGCGGCCTGTGGATTCTTTACCCAAGACACCGCCAGGGCAGTGGTGATGGTGGTGCTGTTTTTCGCGGGCCTGACCCGCTCCATGCAATACACCGCGCTCAATACCCTGGCTTTTGCCGATATCCCCGATCACTGGCGCAGCTCGGCGGCGACGCTTTCATCGATGCTGCAACAGGTATCGATGGTGCTGGGGATTGCAGTCGGCGTGCTTTTGCTGCGCGGCTCGCAGTATCTGGCGGAGCGTCCGGTGCTGGCATTGATCGATTTTCGGGTGGCTTTTGTCGGGATGGGTCTGCTGGTAATGCTCGCCTCCTGCGTATTTCTGCGGTTGTCCCGCGATGCCGGCGCTGAAGTGACCGGCCACAAGAGCGACTCGAGGCAGCCCTCACGGGTCCCGTAGGGAATTTTGCTACCCGCCCAGAGCTATCCGACCAGAACTACCCGCCCAGAACTACCCGCCCAGAGCTATCCGCCCAGAGCTATCCGCCCGGTCTCCGGAGCAACGCCGGCAACAGCGTCGGTCGCCACGTTGTCAAACTCATCCGCGTGATAACCCAGTTGCGCGGCGATTTTCGCCACTCGTTTCCAGATGAGTTCCTGCCGTTCCCGGGGAACACGGGCGAGGGATTTTTCATTGACGTTGGGATCGAGCAAGTCACTGACGTTCTCCCGGGTCATCTCCACATAGTCGCCAACCGCTACTTCATTGGCGGTGCGCTGATCGCCGAATTTTTTGCGTTTGAAGCGGATGCTGCCCGAGTCGGGCAGATTAATGCCCAGCTTGTTGTACAGTTGGTCACGTACCGCGAAGGGGTCGCGTACCATGTCTTCGAATTTCACCAGATGGACATTGCGCTGTTCGGTGAGACGCAGAAAGCGTTCACACACGTCGAGATACCAGGCCACTGCCTGCTCGGTCGTCAAACCGCTGCGGGCAAGGCTCTCGCACTGCGCTACCGGGTGGCGCATCAGGATTACCTGTTCGGTTTCCCGAAACGCGGCGTCGATTACGCGGTTCATGCACAGGTGGTGGTCCATCAGCTTGATGACCGTCGCTCGCGCAGCGGGTTTGCAAGCAAGCTCCTGCGCCGGAATGCTATGCAAAACGCGGGACCCGGCCAGCCCCGGTAATCCCGGCAGAGGCGGCACATCCAGCCCCCAGGGACGGGTAGCCCGGCGCAGGGCGCGGCCCAATACCGGCAGTCGACCGTAAAAACCCAGGTGCCACTCACAGTCCGTCATCAGCACATCGGGTGAGCATCCAATCATGTTCCACAAAATGCTGGATCCGCCGCGACCAAAACAGTTCAGAACAATGACTTTGTTGACATTCGAAACATTTTTCATAACGTATTCCCGCATGCACCCGGAATCGGATTAATTATTATTAAATAACATGGGAAGACTTCTATGGGACTGCCCTGCACTATCGCCGATGCCAGCCCATTCGACCTGCGCTGAAGCATATCGCTCCGGCCAGGTCTTTTCCACTGTTGATGCCCCCGGTTGTGTTGGCAATCACTTCATGGGCCTGACAGCCCCAAAAAAAGCACTTCCGAGAACCTGGAAAAGATCAAGCGTGACGGGGCCCGTGGTTCCAAAACAGCGCCGGGGTGCCTGAAGTCATCCTTCAGCACCCCGGCTGGTTGTTCCACTTCTCTGTGACGACTTTGAAGGCTATTGAGCAAACTCAACAGGTTCGGCCGTCATCATGATGCCGTAGACTCCGTTAACGACATCTTCACCCCGATCCGTCAGATCAACACCTGACTCAGCGTCGCCCGGCACCACGAATCCGTCCTGGGTTGCCAGGTTCCAGCCGGCATACTGCTCAACGTTGCCAGTCCAGGACCAGGCCAGCCAGCCGAAGGGCAGGATTCCGAAGGTGCGGGTTTTCGTATCCACATTGAAACTGCTCAGCCAACTGCTGCTGGACAATTCGGGCCGATCGATGAATTCGAAATCTGCGACGTCTTCTTCGGTTTCAAATTCCAGCTCAAACAGCGCCGCCTCTTCCAGCTCAGTCACCTTGTCGACCTTGAAATTGCGGAATCGCACCGGCTGAGTTTTGGCTGATCGGACTTGCGCAACTTCCACACCTATCTGCGTGATAGCACCTTCGAAGACGAATCCCGGCGCCGCATAGTTCGCCTCTTTGGAGAAATCGCTGATCGCAACCTCAATGGTCTGCCATTCTCCCAGGCCGATGGCACCCTGCACCGGGAGGTAGGCGATGCTGCCAAAGGCTTGTGCCGGTGATGGGTCATGCAACAGCGGCTGTATCGCCATCTGGGTTTCGTTCGCGTATTCCTCGGGAATGAACACATCGAAACTCACGACAAAGGGTTCGTTGATATAAATCGGCGGCTCCCGCCCGGCAATGTCCACATGCCCCACGGTCGTGTTGAAGTCGATTTCATCCCATGGCGCAAGTACGGACAGGACGCCGCTGCTGTATGTCACCGAACTGGTGTCACCCGCGCCGCGCATCCAGTCCCATTCGTCGAGGACGTCCTCATAAATCGTTTCCCGGCTTATGGAACGGTTTACGCTACTTTCCACCCTGAAGTCATCAATCAGGATCGGCTGGGTTTTGACCGTCTTGACACCGCCGATCTCCAACCCTATGGCGCTGGGCCGGACTGTCGAGTTGAATGCGTCGTTGCCATCGTAACCGTCACTCAACAGGTAATCGGGAAAGTTCTCCTGGGTGACCGAGACGACGTTCCATTCGCCGAATTTGAAATCTGGCGCGCGGAACGGAAAAAAGCCGATGCCGGAAAACACAAAACTGTTAGTTCCGTCCTGCAGGAAAGGCTGCAGCGTGATGCCGGTTTCGCTGGCATATTCCTCCGGCACGAAAATCCGGAAAGAGACTGTAAAGCTTTCCTCCAGATTCAGCGGTGGCTGGGCGGCACTGATGGCATTGGTACGCATCAAGAACGCGCCGCCGTCCCACGGAGGCAACGCGCCTAAGGCGCCGTCCACCGCCGACAGGGAAGACGCACCACCGATGCCCCAGGGGACAAACCAGTTTTCGATTCCATCAGTAAACCGGCTGATAAAGATCGGTTCCGGCGCTTCGCTGATGACGAAGCTATCGATCAGGATATCGCCGGTCACGGTACTGGCCTTACCATTGGCGGCGATGCGGACACCGATCCGGGTCACTGCGGCCGGATCAAAGTTGTCACTTTGCTGTGCGAAGTCGCCCACATCGGTGATGGCAAAACTGTAGCTGTTCCAGCGGTTTCGCAAACGCCCGGACGCCAGCGACGGGTTCGACAGAGCATATTCGCCATTCGCGTTTTCAACGACCAGCTGCATGCTCAACGCCCCGCCGGCATCAATATAGCTTTGCGGAATAAATGCTTCGAAGGTGACGCCCAGGCCGATGATGTTCCTGGACTCATCAAGAGGATAAGACAGCGCCACCACATCGTCAGGCCCAGCCCAGGGCAGAGAAAGTTTAAGGGCATGATCGCCGGTTGCCATGAACATCAGTTGTTCATGATCCATGGCCGAAGTATTGGGTACTTCCGAGCCACCAAAGCTGCCAACAATGAAGGGAGATGGCAAGCGCTGCAGATCACCGATATTCTCCCGGATCTTGGTTTCCGTATTCCAGAAAGTACCGAAGGCCTGCACGGAAAAGACCAGATTGCTTTCCGGGTCTGCTGCCAGCAGCTCATCACCACGGCCACTGACAAATGCAAAATGATCTTCGCCGCAACCAGGTGCATCAATGACCAGCGGAACCTTGAATCCCACCGACCGGAAACGCGCAATGTATTCCTTGTAGGCCGCAATGTAGCTTTCGTAGCTTTGGACGGCCGATGCCGTAAATACGCTTGGCGGGCCCCAGCCACTGGCAATATTCAACATGATGTACGGCTGGAAGCGGCCTTGGGACAGCACCGGCATCCAGGCATTAAGCCAGAGGTTGTAGACCGCAGCGTCCAACTGGGTACTTGAACCGGTACAGGCGATTTCACCATTCGGCCCCCAGAATGACAGGATCGCAATCAGACCTTCTTCGACAACCCGCTCCAGCGCGCCTTCGAGCTGGACCGCCGTGGTGTTCTTGGACAGTTGCAGGCGGACCACATTGGCGCCGGTACTACGGATGGCCGGGATGCCGTTGATGCGTTCGTCAGGGCTCTGGGCATACTGCAGGTTGATGCCTCGCAGAAGTACCGGATTGCCCGCCGCGTCGATAATCTGGTCCGCACTGGTGGTAATGACCCTGGCATCTTCCGGCGGTCGCGGCGTCGCCGGATCAATCTGTGGTGGCTGCTCAGGTACGAGCGGATCCATGTCTTTACCGTCGGAGAGTATGCCGCCGCTGTCGCAACCCTGCAAAAAGATCATGCCCAGCATAATGATCCAGATGCTAGTTTTAATGTTCATGTTGTGCTCCGAAATTCGTCTTGACTGGATCAGGAATCTGATTGCGGACGGCAGTGCCGTCCTTAGAGTTTAAGGGTCAGACCCGCTGAATAACGTCGTTCCTGCGCCCACATCGAATGAAACTGACTTTCGAACTGTGAGTACGATTTTCTGTGGGTTTCCGTCAGGTTGTTGGCGTTGAAGAAAACACCGAAGTGATCGTTCAGCCAGTAACTCATCGACAGATCCAGATATCCCGTCGGCTCCAGCCAGTTGCCCAGACTGAGCGCCGCTTCGTTGGTACTCAGATCGACCCGCCCCAGAAACTCTTCACTGCGCCAGTTGTAGGCCAGTCGGGTGTTCAGCTTGCCGTCGTCGTACCAGAGAATCAGGTTGGTCTGGTGCTTGGAGTTTGATTGCAGGGGGAATTCCTGACCTTGAATATCCCGGTCGTTGGAGCTGCTTTCTGAATAGGTGTAGTTAAATTCCAAACCCGTGGATTCAAAAAATTTCCCCGGCAGGAAGGTAAACGGATGGCGATAGCCGATCTCCATACCATAAAGATCGGAGGCCCCGACGTTGCGCGACACATCGACGTTGGCGGTATTGCCGCGATCCACGCCGTCAGCATCCTCGAAGGGACGCTGTTCCTGGATGGTCTCCACGGACGTGTCGACCATGATCAGGAACAAACCGGCGCTCAGTACCGCGTTTTCCGCAAAGTACCATTCGAGGGAGGTGTTGAAGACGTCCGCCTGCCAGGGTTTGATGTAGGGGCTGCCCGTATCGGACGCCCCCTGAACGCAGGATACGAGTTCCGGGAGAATTTCTCCGGAAGGCGTCACTGAGTACACCACCCGCCGCACCCCGTTGGCATCCAGCTCGGTCTTGTTACACATCTGATACTGCAGCGACAGACTGGAGCCGACATTATTCAGATCGTTGCGGGACGTGGTCCGGGACACCGCGAAGCGCGCCACCAGATCTTCTTTCGGGGTATAGCGCAGGTTCAGCGATGGCAAGACTTCGGTATAGGAGTGATCGATGGTTTCCTTTTCCGAAACGAAAGCGATTTTCTGGAAGCCGTAACCGATGGAGTTGCTGCGATCCAGAACATCCGGCACCACTGAGCGGGTCACTTCGCGTTCGGTGTGGATAACGCGCAGACCCAGGTTGCCTTGCACCGGTACGCCCCAGCCTTCTTCCAGATTGAAATTCAGCTGTGCATACGTCGAAATTGAAGCCTCATCCACCGAGTAATCGTAACTGGGGTCAACCGCCGTCCGGGTGCCCGGATAGAGCGAGTTCAAGAACTCCAGGGGCGAGTCCCAGGCCGCCGGGCTCAACGCCGACACGCCACCTTCGAAACCGCCGACCGGTCCGAACTCGGTGAACTCAACCACCGAGTCCCGGGTAAACCCGTTGGGCAGCATGCCGCCGATCTCCGGGTTTATCAGGTTCTGATCTTCAAGTTCGTAATCATAGCGCCGCCAGGTGGGGTTGAATTCCCACACCGTATTACCCTCGCGCAGACGATATCGGTCCTCAAGGTCCACCCGGGGATCGTTATAGGTACTGAAGCGACCCGTGGGCGACACATAGAAGAAACGGGAGTGATCCGCACGGCGCAGGCCGTACCGCAATCCAAAATCCACGGACTCGATATTGTCGACAAAATCGAACAGGTAAGTACCATCCGCCCGCAGGACATCCAGAGTGGCCTCGGTAGTCTGGCCGGAGCCGAATGCCTGGTAATACTGCAACAGATCGGGCGAAGACAGGTCTTCATCGAACGCAAACGAAGGCGCGTCACCCCGGTAATCCACCGTCACGTCAAAGATATTGAGCCGGTCCTTGCGCTGATCCTGGTCCATATCGAGCCACAACCACGCCGGCGAACCCTGCTGCAGGCTCGCCTGCCGCAACTGGTGCTCGGCTTCCGCCTTGACGTAACGGAAGCTCAACTCCAGGTTTTCCTGGTTGGTGTACTCCAGCAGCAGGCTGCCGTTGATTGCAGCCGTGCGATTAATGTCATTGGTGGAATAGACCTGAAACTCGGGCGATGCAATCTGCGCCATTGTCACCGGATGCAGTGTCCGGGTCTGGTTTACACCATTGCGGTCGACGTAGCTGACATCCGTACCCGGACCGAACACCGAGCCAGGTTGCAGCACGTTGTACAGGTCGGCGTCGCCCTGCACTTCATAGGCGTCCTGTGCGCCCGCCGGGATTTCGTCGCCGACGTCAAAATAGACATATTCTCCATCCAGCAGGTAACGCCCCTGCTCCAGATACGCCAGCGCATCACTCTGGCCTTTAAAGGAAGCACGCACCCCACGGTCATATTGGTCCATGCGGGTATAGAAGATGTCGCCCTTCACTGAAAACCGGTCGTTGAGTTTGACGTCCAGAGTAAAAGAAACACCTTCCCGGTTACGATCCATAAAGTTGCTGCGGGCACCGAATTCCGCCGGGACCAGATACCAGTCGTTGACCAGATCCCCGTCACCGTTCAAATCATTCGGATCGCCCGGTGTTCCGCCGGGAACATCGAGAAAAGCGACGCGCTGATCCTCGAAAACCCGGTAGTTCGCCGCGTAGGTATCGCTGAAAAATCCGCCCGCAGTGAAGCCCCAGCGCTCGTCATCGTTATAACCGACGAACAGACTGACGCTGCTGTCCGGCGCGCGGGTAGAGGTCGAGCCGTCTTCGCGATACTCGAAATCAGAATCCTCCCCACGAGAGCCTTCCAGCTTGACTGTGCCCGTCCAGCCAGATTCCATCTCGGTTGGCCGGTAAGTCTTCAAGTCGACGACACCGGAAATACCGCCTTCGAGCATGCCGGAGCTGTACGACTTGTGCACATCCACGCCGCTGATCATACCGGCGGGAATGTCAGAATAGTTCGCACCCACGTTGGTGATGGACCAGGGGCTTAAAAACTGCTCGCCGTTCAAGGTCGTCAACACCTGGGGCATACCGCGCACGTTCAGGGACGTTCCCTCGTTGGCCTCGCGGGTAATCTGCACACCGGTAATACGTTGCAATGAATCGGTGATGGTCAAGTCAGGGAGCTTACCGATATCTTCCGCAACAATGGAATCCACTACCGTGGCTGAGTTCCGCTTGATATCGATAGCTTTGGCCTGGGAGGCGCGCACCCCCCAGACAATCACTTCTTCAAGAAGGATGCCTTCGGTGGCCAGGCGCTCGTTATCTATCGAGACCATGTCATCCGGGCGTTGCTGCGCCTGACTTTGCACGCTCAGCAGCGCACAGCAGATCGCCAGAGGCAGTGTTTTTTTAATCAGACCGAGTTCGATCGAGCTATTCATTCAGATCTACCGTGGGTAAGCGAAATCTTTCCAACAAGAGTAGTTTAATTTTTGAGACGCGGTTCTCGTCGTTATAACGGCTTCTGACCGAGCGGATGAACGGCGCACTAAAACCGACAAGAGGTCCACTTGGCGTAGAAAGCCGAATTTTGCGCCTCCACACCACGCTTTCTCGAAACAAGTCACCCGCTGCTCATGACCGATGTGGCTATTTCTGGCGGCTAATTTAACCCTTGCCTGGTTAAACGTGGCGTTATTCGTACGTGACTTGTGTATGTGAATATATTGCGTTCGGGCGGTCAGTGCTTCGGTGAAACATCAGCGGCATGCAATTGCTCCACTTGGTGGATGCCGCAGCCGCATGTCCGCCCGCTCCCCGACTGGTGGTTGAACCATCATCCATCTTACGCAGCGTTGCCGGTGGCAGCGCACTCCGACCGCTGTCTGACAGCGTCGACGCAATGAAGATCAGACGTCTCGTTTGATTAGACGTCTCGTTGATCAGATAGCGTGGATAGAGGTCGGGATTGTAGCGACGCAGCTCCGTCACGCAGCCACGGCAAACCTGGCTACCCTAAGCGCGGGCCATTATCAGAGTGCACGAGGAACATGTAAACAACGAGTGAACCAGTTTGAGGATTGGTCCCGGGTTCTAATTGTCAAAACGACTTTTTAGGCATGCTTAAAACGCCCAACCCCCGCGGACTGACGTGCCGCACGCAGGTGGCTGGGTGAACCATTACCGGAAAGATATGAGTCTTCTGGACGCCGCCGCTAAATTCGGAACCGGGTAGCAGAGCACACCCGCGGTTTCCAGGAAGTCAGTAAACCTCCCGGACTACCCGGAAACCTGCACTGGCGCTGGCATCGGTCTCTTCCTGCTCGAACCGGCTGGCAACGCGGGCCTGTTTCGGGGATGCATCCCAGGCGCCCCCGCGCAGTATACGCACCTCTCGCAAGCCACAATGTCCGCCTTCTGCCCTGAAGAAAGGCCTGCCGTCCCGAGGCTTTTCGTCAATATTCATGTACCAGCAATCCTGAACCCACTCCCTGACGTTACCCAGCATATCGTGCAAACCCCAGGGGTTAGGCTCGTAGCTGCCCACCGGCACCGTCTTGCCCCCATACTTTCCGGCACCCGGGCAGGCCGGGTAAGTCGCGGGATCCCGATCATCGATATTGGCGACGCCGCTGTCCAGACAAGTCAGGCTTCCGAAAACGCCCGTCGTGCCCGCACGGGCGGCAAACTCCCATTCGGCTTCGGAAGGCAAGCGGTAGGTATAGCCCGTCTGCCGGGTCAGCCAGAGCGCATATTGCCGGGCGGTGAGCCAGCTGACATTGATGACCGGCCGCGTACCGCGCCCCCAGCCATTGTCATTGGGCACCCGGCTGCCGGTTGCTTCGGCGAATGCCGTGAATTCATCGAAGGTCACTTCCGTTCGCCCCATGGCGAATGCTTTGATATTCATGTCGATCAATGGACCTTCATCATCTTCCCGACCAGCCTCGTTGGGCGGAGCACCCATCTGAAAGCGGCCGCCAGGCAGGAATATCAGCGCAGGGCCCAGGCCACCGTCACTGAGTTTGTCCTGAATTACACCCAGGGTTTCCACTGATACGGAATTTTTGTAGGCCGCGTCCCTCTGGGTCCGCAGCCGGTCAAGCTCGGCTCTCACATCCAGCAGCTTGCGATCAAACTCCTTGTCCTGCAGTACCTCGCGCACCAGTTCGGCATCCGCGATGGTCACTTCGGCCAGTGCCAGTTCGTTTTCTTCCAGTAGCTGCGCGATTATCTCCAGGAACCGATCCGCCAGCTTCTGGAGACTTTCCTGAACCTCCGGTGCATCCGGGAAGTGCTTGCGGGCACTGCGATAGACATCGAGCGCGGCGCCGCCTCGGGGATGGGTCAGAAAGTTGGTTGAACTCAATTGATCGGCCGTGCGCAGCTGGCCCATCAACTGCTGCTCCAACCGTTCAGACTTCGTTCGGGATTTTTCAACAAAATCGAACCCGACCGCCGCGATAATAATAAGGAATACGATGATGATCGCCACCAGCTCCCGGTACATCGTAAATTTCTCAGGCTCAGGCGCGCCGCCCCCTGGTGGGTCGCCGGTAGCTGGGGGGATGGACGGTTTGGACTCCGTTTCCATGAAGACACGACTCGAATGTAATTCACCATAGATGATAGACGAACATACCGGCATCTGCTCGTAGCCTCCAGGTAGCGCAGCCTCGACCCGCCGCTTGGTAACTCGGGTGATGGGCACGCCCGGATACTTGCACCAGGGAACTTCCACCCTTCCGGGGCGGGTCGCCACACCTGTTGTTGGGGCTGCCTCGGAGGGTAGATCCCCCTTAATGGTCGGACGGTGAACTATCTTGATGACTCTGCAACCTCGGGGAACTCCCACTTTAAGAATGCGTTAGAGCAAATCTCAGCAAGTCGCCGAAGCTCGGAGTCATGAACGGGAATGCGTAACCATTGTGGTTAAGCGTTGACACGGGCTTGTAGCGCAATTTGTCTTCTGATATTCTTTTGCCGGCCCACAATTGACCGGCGTTGTCAAAATAATTTGGCCATGATTTCAAGGGAATATCGAGGAAGCGTTGACAGGGATTCACAGGACATGAAGCTGGATTATTCCGCATTAAAAAAAGCTGTACCGAAATCGTATTTTTCAATTAGCCTGTTCACATCATCTCTGCATCTGGCAAGAGATTTATTCCTGATTGCCGCCCTGCTGTTCCTTGCAACTTTTATCGGTGAACGAACCTATCTCTGGCCCTTCTATTGGCTTGCGCAGGGCACCGCATTCTAATTTCGGCGGAAAAGCTGGATTAAGCGAACCGGCATTAGGTTGCCTTTATCTCCGGCGCTGCTTTATGAGGTAAATAATGAATCATACTGAGATTACCGCCGGAGAAATCATCAGGCGTTTTTCATCGACTGCAGCGGCAAATGAATCCGTGATCACCCTCGGCGGGACAGGTCCCAATGGATCTTGCCAGATTGCAGTACTGGAGTTGATTGGCTTCGACATCGTACAACAGAAGAAGGCTATCAATATCCTGTCGGGTAGCGCGTTCGGGTATTTCATCTACCTTGCGTTCCATCAGGAAATGATGCGAATCGAAAACTACCTCAACTACGACAGTGGCGTCAGGAAGCTTCACAGAGCTTCCTGTTTAAAAGCACTTTGGCATTTCTGCAGTGGGAAGTATAAGCGTGAAAGCCTATATGACAACAGCCGCGTAAAAGACACAGTGTTCCACTTGTTTCAGCCAGCTTATGCCAATCGCGAACTACGTTCGTTCAACGGCAATATGATTTTCTGGAGCTATTGCTCGGTCAGAAAAGATCTGATCAGGATCGACGCCGACACGTTCCCCAACATGAAAGTCTGGGAGGTCATCACTGCCTGCCTGTCCATTAAAGCGGTGCACGGTGAATTCCGATACGGTGATTATCGGTTGTCTGACCCAATGTTCTGCCCACTTTTCAGAAAGCTGGTAAAGACTTTAGTTCGAGGCGGCGAAAATCACTTGTTCCTGAACTACAAAAAAACCCAGACATCAAGAAATCTCATGTTCTTGAAAAACCAACCCATAAAAACACCTGTGCTTTGCCTGCTATTCGATTTCGTTTCTTTTATTTTCAACTTCCGAAACCCGCGATTGATCGAGACTCACAGAAGTAACGCGGTGCAACTCACACGCGGGGAAGCGACATTAAGCCCAGTTGGTTGTGAGTAGTTAGGTAAGCTCTGAACAATTGATGCTCACAACTCTCCAGAAGTCATTGCGGAAAAATCTT
>CAZJKJ010000085.1:0-12947 GCA_964546435.1 uncultured Cellvibrionaceae bacterium | reverse complement strand
CCAGCGCCTTGCCCACATCCCGGATGGCGCTGCGCGGCCGGTAAGTGATGACCGTTGCCGCCAGCGCGGCCCGTTCACGGGTGTATTTGCTGTAAATGTACTGAATGATTTCTTCACGGCGCTGATGCTCGAAATCCACGTCGATGTCCGGCGGTTCATTGCGTTCTCTGGAAATGAAGCGCTCGAACAGCACGTTGATCTGGCCCGGCGCGATTTCGGTGATGAACAGGCAATAGCAAACCACCGAGTTGGCGGCGGAACCGCGTCCCTGACAGAGAATGTCGCGACTGCGGGCAAACTGCACAATGTCGTAGACGGTCAGGAAATAAAATTCGTATTTCATCTCCTCGATCAGCGCCAGCTCTTTTGCCAGCAATGCTTCGACCTCATCAGCCACACCCTGCGGCCAGCGCTCGGCCTTGCCGCGGGTGACCAGCTGCCGCAGATACTCAATGGGCGCCAGGCCGGCCGGTACCAGCTCGCGAGGGTACTGATACCGCAGCGATTCCATGGAAAAAGTGCAGCGCTCGGCAATGATCCGGGTTTGCTGCAGCAACTCGGGGGGGTAGAGTCGTTGCAGCTCCGGCAGGGATTTGAGATACGCCTCGGCGTTGCTTTGCAGCCGGGTGCCCAGGCTCATGACCGGTTGTTTCAGGCGAACCGCTGTCAGCACGTCCTGCAAGGGTTTGCACTGTTTGTCGTGCATGAGAACTTCGCCCGCTGCCACCAGCGGAATATCCAGCTGGGTGGACAGCTGCTGCCAGGGCTGGAAAATCCGTTGCTCCCCGGCCTGAAACTGATGACCCACGCCAATCCACAAACGCTGCCGGAACGCCCGTTGCAGTTCAGCGGCCAGGGTGGCGTCGGGCAGCGTTTGGGGGACGACGAGCCAGATGATCAGGCAGCGTTGCAAGCGGAACCGCAAATCCTCCAGATGGGCTTCATAGTGCCCTTTGGGAGAACGACGACGGGTCAGGGTGATGAAGTTGGACAGCTCCGCATAGCCTTTCTGATCGGGTGCCAGCGCCAGCAGTTCAAGACCGTTCGACAAACGGAAACGGCTGCCCACAATGAGTTTGATGCCCAGCTCCCGCGCCGTCGTAAAGGCCTTGACGATGCCGGCCAGGGAACATTCGTCGGTAATCGCCAGTGCCTCGTAGCCGAGCTCATGCGCCCGTCGTACCAGCTGCTGGGGGTGGGACGCACCGGTCAGAAAGGTGAAATTGGTGGTGGTGTTCAGCTGCGCGAATAACATGATCGACGGGGTACCCGGGCGGTTTAACCAAACACGCCCTGCACGTACCAGACCTCCTGACGAAAATCAAAAAACACCCACAGACGCACGTTGTCATCGCGGCGCGCCAGATAGTAATCCCGCCCGACCGGGGTGTCCCACCAGTGACCTTCATGGCGTTCCGGCCCCGCAATCAGCTCCAGCTTGCCGCGCCAGTACAAACCCTCGCGCTGTTGCTGAATCGGTATGGGTGTCTCCAGCAACCAGCTGGGGCGCAGGCTGAAGGGCTGCGGTTGAAGCGGGTCGGACGTTGCGGGGTCATCGGGTTTGATCTGGACCTGGCTGCGTTCGGGCAAATGATGATCCTGAGGCTGAATCCTGAAAATGGCCTGTGTGCCCAACTGGGCATGCAGACGGGCGAGGGTGATCACAAAATCGTTGGCCTCGTCTGCCCGCGCCTGCCGGCCGGAAAAGTTGAGCGTCTGCGTGGCCGGACGCGCCGGTTGGCTATCCCGGCATATCAACTCGATACTGTCCACCTCAAAAGGCAGGGTGGTGGCTTCCAGCTGAATACGGGTCAGCTCCAGCAGCAGGGCAGACTGTTGCTGAGGCTGGCCGCAACTGACCGTCAGGCTTTCCCGGTTGCGCTCGATATCGTAAAAACGCCATTCGATATGCTGACAGCTGTGCTGCCGGTGGCGCAGGGTGTTGCCCAGCTCCTGTAACAGCCGGGTGATCGGCGGCAGCAGCTGTTCGGTGCTGTGAGCGGGGTAATCCAGATCCAGCGATTGCTGAAAATGTTCTTTCGGCTCGAACACTGCAATGGGTGCTTCAAACAGCCGGGCTTGCCGAAAATCATCATCAATGACAAACAGATCGCGCAGATATTGAATAAATTCCGCGTCAAAACGTTTGGTCAGGCTGGCCATGGAGTGATTGGCAATCTGCTGTTCAATATCGCCCAGTTTTTCAAATCCCATGTTGTGCAGGGCCTCCGCCGCTTGCGGATGGTCGTGCAACTGGTTGACCGGAATCTGGCTGAGCCGCTGCAGAAAGATTCCGGCGTGGTCATTGTCATCCACTGGATAAATGTAGCGAGACAGCAACCAGGCACCCTGACGTGAATGCGCCAGCCCGTGGCTGACCTGATAGTGGGTTGTCTGCAACTCGATCAAGACCTGCTCCAGCAGCGACGTCGCCCCGTGAAAGAGTTTCAGGCAGCGGGAAATCTCCAGCAGCAGACCGGATTCGTGGGTGTGACGGCTGTGATAGGTCTCGATGTAAGGGGTGAACCGGTAAAGCTGCTCTGCCAGCGCTTCCAGGGTTTGCTGCTCCAGCGACACATCTCGCGGATGCGTGGTGCAATCCACCAGCAGGTGCGCCGCCGTGAGACTCATGTCCTTGTGTATGCCGGCAGCCAGCGCGACATCGGAAGCACTGACCACCCGCTTCTTTTTGTCGGTCACCACCACCGCGCCGGCCACGTCCGTGCCAATGCCCAGCGCATTCAGAGGCCAGGCCTCAAAACGCAAGGCGAGCCACAATTTGCCGGCACGCCCGGTCACGGCCTGATCCCCCGGTGACGCGGCTGGGGCTGGTAAGCCGCATCATCGAAATCGTCGACCTGATCCAGCCAGGAGTGGGGCGCCGCGCCCTGCCAGCTTGCCGGTAACGGCAACGCGAGACTCTGGGTCTTGCGCGCAAGCATTCCCCGCTGCTTGAAGATGTTCACCTCCAGAGCCTCGGCCCCGATCTGCGCGATCAGCCGCAAAGCGGCCGGAGAACTCTGCAGGCGGGCCTGAAGATGACGGAACAACACATACAGACCGGGTCTGTCACTGCTGGCGAGCAGACACTTGCGCAACTCGGTATAGGTCAAAGGCTGCTTCGGCGACCAGGCGAGCAGGGTACTGCAACTCGCCGAGCGGGCCAGCTCTACAAAGCTGCTGAGAAACTGACGCTTGTGTTCGACCTTCACCACCAGCAGCCGGTTGACATCCACCCCGGCCTGCAACAACCCCTGTGCCAGAGGCAAGGCCGGTGGATTGAGCAATATGATCTGGCCCTCCGTCACCCGGCTCAACGCCGGACCAAGCAACAACCACTCCCCCTGCCCACACGCATTTTCCTGACACACCTCCACCAGACTCCCCACCGGCCAGCCCTGCTGCAACAACCGCTGATTCAGCGCCTCATGCCCCGTATCCAACCCCCGGCCCCGCCCAAACCGAGCCGAATGCCCACGCCACACATCCCCCCGGCTGAGCAACTGCTCAAGCCCGGCACGCGCTGCTTTGGGGGTGGAAACATCCGACATAATGGGTACCGCTGGAATATCTGTACGTCTGTACAGTATAGTGATCCAGGCGGGGGAGGCAAGGTGAGGGGGATGAATGGTGGAGGGGGATCGTGAGGCAGAACCTCAAAAACCGATTCCTTCTGAAATGGTGTAAGTTTTAACTATATGCAGACATCAGTCCCCCGTAATAAGGAAAAGTTATGATCTGGATGACCTTTATTGCTATCTTTCTGATCCTGCTGCTGGTAATCGCTACATGGTCGACCGGTAGCAGCACGGGAGGAAATGAATTTCCATATAAAAAGATTCCGACCCTTTTTTCTGCGGCGGAGCGTTCATTTCTCGGGGTACTGCAGCAGGCGGCTAATGACAATTACTACATCTTGGGCAAGGTGCGATGTGGAACTACTGAATCCGCCGAAACACACGCTGGAATGGGGCAGCGCATAAGAATAATCACAAATTCGGAGCTTGGATAGACTACATATAAATTTGCCACCGTCTGCCGAGTTGCCGAATCTTGTTCGGCTCTAATCAGTTACAAGTTACAAAATACTGCAGAGAGGTAAAGTTTTGAATGACATTTCTCCAGCGGATTTAAAAGCGATTCTCCACTCTAAGCGAGCGAATTTGTATTACTTGGAGCATTGCCGCATTCTGGTCAAAGGCGGTCGCGTGGAATATGTGACCGATCAAGGCAAGCAGTCTTTGTACTGGAATATACCTATCGCTAACACAACCTCAATCCTGCTTGGTAGTGGAACCTCGATTACCCAGGCAGCCATGCGCGAATTGGCAAAAGCGGGTGTACTGGTTGGATTCTGTGGAGGTGGCGGGACCCCGTTATTCAGTGCCAATGAAGTCGATGTTGATGTTGCCTGGCTGTTGCCGCAAAGCGAATACAGGCCCACGGAATACTTACAGGCATGGGTAAAGTTCTGGTTCGATGAGCGCCTTCGTTTGACGGCCGCGAAAGCGCTGCAGCGGGCCAGGCTGGACCGACTGCAACAACAGTGGTGTAAGCGGCCTTTGAAAGAGGCGGGCTTCGTTGTTGATGAGATACGTCTACAAGCCTTGATACAAAGCAGTCGCGAACGGATCGAAGCACTGCCGGACACCGTGGCCCTGCTGACTGAGGAGGCACGGCTAACCAAAGCGCTATTCAAGCTTGCAGCCCAGGCGGTTAATTATGGTGACTTCACTCGTGCCAAAAGAGGCGGAGGCATTGATCCTGCCAATCGGTTTCTTGATCATGGTAACTATTTGGCATATGGCCTTGGGGCGACGGCGACATGGGTGCTCGGATTGCCTCATGGTCTCGCCGTGTTGCATGGCAAAACCCGTCGTGGCGGTCTCGTTTTCGACGTAGCGGATCTGGTGAAAGATGCCTCTATCCTGCCACAAGCATTTCTTTCAGCTATGCGTGGCGATGAGGAGCAGCAGTTTCGGCAAAACTGTATAGAATCACTGACCCGTAGTGATTCATTGGATTACATGATCGATACGGTCAAAGCAGTGGCTCTGGGTACGGCGGCTCTAGCGGAGGGCGATTCGTGAACGTACTCGTCATATCTCAATGTAGCGGGCGGGCGCTAATCGAAACCCGCCGCATCCTCGATCAATTCGCCGAACGCAGAGGTAATCGCACTTGGCAAACAGCTATCACCATGGACGGGCTAAAAACGCTCCGCCAACTACTGCGAAAAAGCGCGCGTAAAAATACCGCGGTGTCGTGCCATTGGATTCGCGGCAAAGATCATAGCGAGCTAATGTGGATTGTCGGCAATAACAGCTTCTTCAATCAGCACGGCGCTGTGCCAACGAACATCACGGAACAGAACGTTTTACGCAGGGATGATGAAAACAACTGGCACAATTTGCCAGCCATTCAATGGCAGACGGCTTTGGCTGCGCTGATGCACGACTTGGGAAAAGCATGTCAGGCCTTTCAGGATCGACTGAAACCACGAGCTCCACTGGAGAAAAATCTCTACCGCCACGAATGGATCTCCGTGCGACTGTTTCAGGCATTTGTAGGCGATGATACCGATGAGCAATGGTTGCAAAAGCTCGCAGATAATCAATCGACAAAGGCTTCTGATTGGCACTCGCTTTGGATTGCAAAGGATCGCCTGTTGTGTGATGGGTTGCACCAGGCCGCGCGGGAGAGCAAACCTTTAGTCCAATTGCCGCCCCTTGCGCGATCTATCGCTTGGTTGGTGCTGACCCATCATCGCTTGCCATTGTGGCCGGTTCAGGACGATGGGCGCTTTCGCCCCATGGGCACGCGGGATAAAGCATTTAACTCCGCCGTTCTGAAAAATCTGTTAGAGCAAGTGGACGCCAACTGGAATGAACCCTGCGATACCACCGAGCGCGAGCGTATTGAGCCTTACTGGCAGTTTCCCCACGGTCTACCAGTCGTGGTCGATACATGGCGCAGACAGGCGGCGCGATTCGCCAATAAACTTCTGGATTACACCCAATCCAGTCAAATTTCAACGTGGCTGCAAGATCCATACGTGATGCATCTGTCCCGCTTATCATTGATGTTGGCGGACCATCATTATTCAAGCCTAACTGAGGAAGCGGATCGCAAAAAATACCTGAATGATGCGTATCCTCTGTACGCCAACACCAAGCGTAACCAGAAAGATATTGCCGAATTCAACCAGACTCTGGATGAGCATCTGCTTGGCGTTGAAGGGCATGCAAACTTAGTGGTCCGTTCGCTGCCGGATTTCGATCGTCATTTGCCGACGCTGGCCCGACACAAGGGACTGAAAAAACGCAGCGACAATGCGCGCTTCCGGTGGCAGGATCGAGCCTTTGATGCGGCAGCCGCACTGCGTGAGCGTACTCGACAGAACGGTGCATTCATAGTCAATATGGCCTCGACAGGTTGCGGCAAGACGTTGGGGAACGCTCGGATCATGTACGCACTCAGCGACCCGATGCAAGGTATGCGCTGTGCTTTCGCTATGGGACTGCGCACATTGACATTGCAGACAGGACGCAGTTTTCGTGATTTGCTGCGCCTCTCCGATGACGAGTTAGCAATCAAGGTCGGCGGTGCTGCTAACCGAGAACTTTTTGAATTTTACGAACATCAAGCTGAACAGAGTGGTTCGGCGTCCGTGCAGGATTTGCTGGAGGAGGATGGTCACGTACTGTTCGATGGTGACGACAATCACGATCTGCTACGGCGTCTAAGCCATGACCCTCAAGTCCGCGCACTATTGGTGGCGCCCATCCTTGTATGTACCGTGGACCACCTGACTCCTGCGACTGAGAGCTTACGCGGAGGACGTCAAATTGCCCCTATGTTACGACTGATGAGTGGTGACCTGGTACTTGATGAGCCGGATGATTTTGACGTTGATGACTTGCCCGCACTAACCCGCCTGGTACATTGGGCAGGGTTACTGGGAGCGAGAATATTGCTCTCATCAGCGACGTTGCCACCCTCTATTGTTGAAGGTCTGTTCTTGGCCTATCGCGAAGGCAGACAACATTATCAAAATAACCGCAGCGACAGGCCGGGAGAGATCAGGCCAGTCACGTGTTTATGGGTCGATGAATTTTCCCCGTCTCACGCGGATTGTCCTGATGCGGGTTCATTTATAGAAGCGCATAGAATTTTCGCTCAAAAGCGTCATCAAAAGCTGGCGACAGAAATCATTCGTCGTCGCAGCGAAGTGCTGCGCTTGAATTTTACAACTCAAGATAAGGCTGAGCGGCGCAAGCAGTTCGCATCACGAATCATGGAAGGCGCATGGCGGTTGCACAAAAATCATCACGAGCTTGATCCGAAAACCGGAACCCGCGTGAGTTTCGGCTTGGTGCGGATGGCGAATATCGAGCCGCTGATACAGGTTGCGTTGGCAATGTATCAGCAGGGCGCTCCTGATGGAGCACGAATCAATCTGTGCGTCTACCACTCTCAATTTCCACTCTTGCTGCGTTCAGCGATAGAGTATCAATTAGACATGGCGCTTAACCGTAGGCAAAAAGACGCGGTTTTCGACCTTCCCGAAATCAGGCAGCGACTCGACACGTTCTCTGAGGCTGACCAATTATTTATTGTGCTCGCAAGTCCTGTATCCGAAGTCGGGCGAGACCACGATTACGATTGGGCAGTCGTAGAGCCTTCGTCCATGCGTTCTCTGATTCAGCTCGCGGGGCGGATTCGGCGCCACCGTGTCGGTACGGTGGACACGCCCAACTTGCTTATCCTGAACTCCAATCTGAGGCATTTCGAAAAACCCGGCGAAGCGGCATTTTGCAAACCGGGTTTTGAGAAACGAACCGGGGCGCACAGTCTCACCAGTCACTCACTTACCGAGTTACTTACTGTTGAGGAACGCTCTGTCATCGACGCACGCCCGCGCATGGTACAACGAGTCGCATTGCAGCCCCACCAGAACCTTGTCGACCTGGAGCACTCTAGTCTCAGCGCAACAATGTTGCCGCAGGCGGCTCCTACCGCACCAATCAGGCGTCGTGCAGGCACCACGCAACCGGCACCGCCACTTAATGCCGCGACGTGGTGGAGCAACCCGCTATTGCCTTTAACTGGTGTTCTACAACAACAGTTGCCGTTTCGATACGATCCTGCACCTAAAACCGAATTAGTATTCCTGCCTGATGAAGAAAACGAACAGTACATCCTTCACTACATCGACAATCGCAGCGCCACTTTCGAAACTCGATTCGTTCGTGTTGACGCGAGTTTGCACCACCGAATCGCGGATGAGCAAGTGCGCGGGGAGCGAATGTCGCCGTGGGGGCAAATAAATTTTATGCAGGCATTGCTTGAGCACGCAGAAGCACTCGGACTGTCGCCGGAGAAGTGCGCTCAGAAGTTCGCCACTGTTAGTGTTAATACAGCTACCGAGGGGTGGCTGTTTCATCCGGCGCTTGGCTTGGTGGCTAAGACTTAAACCCGGATCAGCCTGACTGCCTGTGCGGCAGCAGATGTTGTGCAAGAACACGTACCTACTTCTCTTAGCTATCTTCTCGATAGAACCAATTAGTCGCATGTGATAACACGACTGAGGGATTGTATCCATGGCCGCTCTAAAAGTCATGAGAAGCGATTTTCTTCACTTGAAGCTCAGTTATATATAGAAAACGTACCTACTGGTTGAATAATTCGGGGGCAAGTGCTTTAATGTCCGACAGCTGGTTCTGGCGCGGGTCGCCGGAGCAAGCCAAACCATGCCGGCTGCGGGCAAGCAGTCGACGCGTCTAATAGAGTGGGGCTTACCAAAGGGGGCTTTCATGCCAAACGATAAGCAGGGAAATCGCAAGGATGAATACAGAGCGGTGATTGAGGAGTTTCTCCTCGAGCGCAAAAGTGCAAGGTTAGACAAACTTTCAGCGGATGATCCTAAACGAGCAGATCTGGAAGGACAATTTGAAACAGAGCGTTGGTTACAGAGCGCTGCTCGCCGAGTCTCTCAGATACAAGCAGTTACACACTCGCTTAAGCCGATCCATCCTGATGCAAAAGGCAGTAACCTGTATGTTTACCCCAGAGATTTGCCCGCTCGGCAAGAAGTGGGAAGTCATGTCCAGAAAGAGAATTTTGTCTTCGACGTAGTGGGTAACGCAGCTGCGCTGGACGTATACAAGTTACTCAAGCTAGATCTTGCGGGCAGCAGTCTCCTGGAGCGACTTGAAAGTGGAGACGCAGACGCAGAGGCCGCATTGTCCGACGATGCGGAGCAAGCAGCCCAGCTGCGCAAAGCGTTTCTGGGATTGATTGAATCCCGCAACGATCGAGCGTCCAGCCATGCATTGGCTAAACAGATTTACTGGCTTGCCGGAAACGATCCCACCCATAACGATCAGTTCCACCTGCTGGCACCGTTATACCCCACTTCTCTTATTCACTCCATTCACTCTGTCATCCAAAACGACCGCTTCGGTGAGGAAAATAAAGCAGCGCGCAAGGCTCGTAGTGAGAAGAGAGCTTTTGACGGTGCCTTCCGCAACTATCCCGGCCTGGCGGTACAAAAGCTTGGAGGCACGAAGCCCCAAAACATATCCCAGCTCAATAGCGAGCGCGGGGGCGTGAACTATCTGCTGTCGTGCGCGCCGCCGTCCTGGCGTGCTACGAAATTGCGCATCCCGTTGAAATGCGCGTCGGTAGTCGATTCAGTGTTTCCCTTTCGTGAAGGTGTGCGCGAGACGGTAGACGCATTGGTACGGCTCCTGTTGTCCGACCCGCAGAGAAATATGCGGACACGCAACAGCGTGGAGCAGTATGTCGATAGCCTGATTGATGAGCTTGTGCAGATGGCGAGGTTGTTTCAGCAGTCGTTGGAGCCACGTTGGAGCCTGAAAGATGGCTGTGAATTGAACCGCTCGGAACAGCTTTGGTTGGACCCGTACCTGGCCGAATCGGACGACAAATTTCGTGAAGACTGGCTAAGAATGGACTGGCCTGTAGAGATTGGACATCGTTTCGCTAACTGGCTGAACGCGCAACTGCGTAAGCATAGATTACCCGTTGGTGACGCTGAACACCGGCAATGGGAACGCGAACTGCTTTCAGACGAAGAAGCCGATGGTTGGGCTCAGCAGCTGCATTCGTTGCGCAAGAACAATCGTGCACCTACTTACATAGCTGTAAGAGGGGGTGCAAAGTGACTTCAGAACTTCCAGCAAGCGAGGGGATACTTACCATTCCATTACGCGTACAGAATGCCAACGCGATATCCAGCCCGCTAACACACGGATTTCCCGCTATCACAGCTTTTGCAGGATTGATGTGGGCTTTGGAGCGAAAGCTACATCTACAAAATATTGATTTACTACTGAATAGTGTGGGTGTGATTTGTCACCAAAGTCAGGAGCTCGTCCAAGACGGCTACGTAAAAACTTTTCGTTTAACCAGAAATCCTGTTGGCGTGTCGGGTAGCCCTACGGCCATCGTTGAAGAAGGAAGAATGCATATGGACATCACGCTAGTATTTGGTGTGTCCGGTGTAGATGAAAATAGAAATCCCGTATTTTCGGATGAGACAGAACGAAAATCAGTAGCGTGGCAAGTGGCAGATTGCTTATCCACAATGCGTGTTGCTGGCGGCATTATCCTGGATGTGCGATCAAAAGTAGCACGTTGGTCCTGTCCACAATTACATGCGTTCCCCCAGGACGAAGAAGATCGATACCAGGCATTCCGAAGGATCCGACGACAATGGTTACCGGGGTTCGCTCTAGTAAGCCGGGACGATTTGCTACACCAACGCAACCAGCAATTACAAGCAGAGAATAGTGAGAGCACGCTGCTGGATGCATGGCTGGATTTGGCGCGTTTCAACTGGCGACCCAACGCGTCTTTGGATGCGCAACAGCCGGGTGAGAGCGCTAAAGTTGAATGGCAGCATGATCGTCCGAAAAGCGCCGGTTGGCTAGTGCCTATCCCCGTGGGTTTTGGTGCTCTTTCAGATCTATATCCTGCGGGCGAGGTTAATAATGCTCGGGACTCGAGTATACCCTTCCGCTTCGTGGAAAATCTGTACTCGCTCGGCCAGTGGTTAAGCCCCCACCGGTTGTCCGACTTCAACGATCTACTGTGGTATGCACAAACCAGCGATGATGACGGCGTGTACCGCTGCTGCAATCATTATTCCCCAACTACCTCAATGCCTGTTTAACGGAGACTGAACCATGAACTTAAAAACCGCATCTGTACTTGCATTCGAACGCAAACTTGACCCTTCGGACGCTTCAATGTACTCAGGACAATGGGATAGCCGAAACAAACCTGCCGATTGGGCACCGGTTGCCATTCGCGAGAAGTCTGTTCGCGGCACCATCTCAAATCGGTTAAAAGCGAAGGATCAAGATCCCACCAAGTTAGACGCAGCCATAGAAAATCCGAACTTGCAGACGGTTGATGTGGCTACTTTGCCGGCAACCGCTGACACTCTAAAAGTGCAGTTCACACTCCGAGTTCTTTCCGGTACGGGCGAACCTTCCGCCTGTAACAATTCTGAATACAAAGAGAGGCTTGAGCAAACCGTTAAGTCTTATCTGCAGAGTACGGGCTTTTCAGCACTGGCGAGCCGATACGCGGCAAATCTCGCGAACGGTCGATTTTTGTGGCGCAACCGGATAGGCGCCGAGGCGGTAGAAGTTCACGTAGCACAAATGGAAAAGGGCGCTGCTAAGCAGAGTTGGGTATTCGATGCTCTTAGCTTGTCTCTGCGAGATTTTAATCACGACAGCAGCGATTTGAAGGCGCTGTCTTCTTTAATTGAGTCAGGACTGTCTGGTGGGCAGCATGTTTTGTTGCAGGTTACCGCTTATGCGCGTGTTGGAGCCGGGCAAGAGGTGTTCCCCTCACAAGAGCTTATTCTGGATCGTGGGCGCGGCTCCAAGAGTAAAACCTTATACGAGGTGAATGATGTGGCAGCCATTCACTCTCAAAAAATTGGTAATGCGCTACGTACTATCGACACTTGGTATGAAGGTGCTGACGAGCTCGGACCCATCGCAGTGGAGCCTTACGGCTCGGTAACAACTCAAGGCAAAGCGTACCGTCAACCGAAGCAGAAAATGGATTTTTATAATCTGTTAGACAACTGGGTACTAAAAGATAAAGCGCCCGAGGTAAGTCAGCAGCATTTTGTCATGGCTACACTCATCCGCGGTGGTGTGTTTGGTGATGCGGGGTGAATTATGGATTCATACATCGAGGTGACAGTTCGACCCGATCCCGAGTTCAGTACACCAATTTTAATGGGAGCGCTGTTCAACAAGCTGCACTGGGCACTAACGAGGCTGGAAAGTAACGACGTCGGGGTAAGCTTCCCCGGCTATCAAAAAAGACCGCGTTCGCTTGGGCAAGTTCTGAGGGTTCATGGAAGCGCTCATCGATTACAGCAACTCGCGCAGTCGGCCTGGCTTCAAGGAATGACAGACCACGTAAGCGTAAAGGATGTTCTCCCAGCGCCCTCAAGCGTGGAGCAGGTAATAGTAAAACGTCGGCAATTTAAAACGAACGCCGAAAGGTTGCGGCGACGACGAATGAAGCGCAAGCACGAAAGCTATAAGCAATCGTTGCATGCCATTCCGGATACTGTCGAGCGTAAACCCGACCTGCCGTACGTCACACTACGCAGTCAAAGTACCGGTCAGCCATTCCAGCTATTCATAGATCAGGTGGTTTGGCCCGAGTCGTCTCGAGGTGGGCAGTTCAACTGTTATGGCCTAAGCCAGACAGCGACCGTTCCCTGGTTCTGACCCTTTTTTTTGGGGCAAAAAAATCGTGTTTGGAATCAAAGAACTAGCTGATCCCTTCAAAAATGAGCCGATTAGCCACCGTTAGAGAAAGTCTTTGGCAATCATGTGGATACCAGAGGCATGCTCTAGTTCGCTGCCGCGCAGGCAGCTTAGAAA
>CAZJKJ010000084.1:7029-13667 GCA_964546435.1 uncultured Cellvibrionaceae bacterium | reverse complement strand
AGATCGCGAATGAGTCACACAGGATCACCGTCAGCCCCGCGTTCGCGAGGACGACTGTAATAGAGATGGGTGTCAGGGTAATTTCTGTTTCAGTGCAGCACTGCTGAGAGTCGATGCCGGATCCGCTGTGGCAATGAGACGCTTTTCAGATACCGGGATTTCAATTCGTGCTCTGTTGCCAGCTCCAGGTTATATCCAAATTGCAACGCCAGCGCCAAGGTCTGCGGATGGTCGTAGACATCATGCCAGTCACCCATATCAGATGTCTTGCGTGACCATTTGTCTTCTTTTTGCTGAAGCTTGCTTTCCATGTCTTCACGCCAAGGCAAATTCAAGAAGGCGACCAGCCTCTTCAACGTGTCCACCTGCGCTTCTCCGCCAAATACTTCTTCAAACCGGATACGGTGATACTCCATTTCCGGATAACGATCATGCAGTTCCAGCGCATGCAGATGGAATTCACTCCAGAAAAACAGACACTTTTCAAACTGCGTCAATCGCTCCCACTTGTCCCGGTAATACCATTGCTGCACATGGTTTTCCGGTGTCGGGAGTATTGCCGCCGCCAAATCAGGGCGTTTCGATGTGTTGTACCAGCCATGCGTGACCTGGGAGGCTGCGTTCAGTACCGGGTTTCGGATCAAGTGGACGAGTTTGAGCCGTTCGCCGAAACGCTGTCGCAAGGCCGGGATGGCGGCATAGCTGGGAAACCCGATTTCCACATAGGTTTTCGATTGGCTGACTTCCTCGATATGCGCCAGATGTTGTTGCACTTCCGGCAATGCCTGCATTTGCGCAAACGCCGCCGGGGTATAACGGCGGAAAAACTGCTTGGGCTGCCAGGCGTACTGAATCGGTTCGTGGGTAACTTCTGCCAGATCCCCGTATACATCCTGCAGTTGTTTGGCAAACCATTGGGTTCCGGAACGGCCTATCGCCTGAAAAAAAATAATATCGCGCATGAGATGGTCCTCGACAAACGGTGGAGCGATACATATCCACGCAAGTGAGGAGAGCTGCGGCTTTTCTACATCTTGTTGTAAAGCCGCAAATTGCCGGATCGGGTATCGCCAGGAAACCGGGAGCGGTGTAAAAAGCGCTTTAATTCCGCCCTTTTCTTCTCTGCGGACACGCGTTAGCAGCCATCCGCTGCGCTTTGCGGTTCCGAGAAATTCCGTTGCACTATCCAGACCAGCCACAAAAACTGCATCGCAACAATACATCGAGCGACTACGGTCTGAAGTAAAATTCGAATATCCAACTGCCGAATTATTGTTATAGCAGAACAGCTGAAACGAAAAGCGTGGCGCCTAAAACTTAGATTCCTAAGGTGACATCGACAGTATCACCGGAGAGAAAGTCGGGACAAGACAGCAAACGGAAATTGGTTCGCATATCCCGCATTTACTGACCACCCTTCCGACTGATGGTCATGGTGTTTGACATTTTCTGAATCAAGAAACCGCACCCCAGTCGTGGCGCGGTCACGGTGTTCATCCGAAGAAGAGCGTATTCTGCTCCTGGCGAAGGCGATCGCACAAGCGATCTTTGGGTAATTCGACGTCATCGTAAGTCAGCGTGGCATCTTTGGCGATATCGCGCTTCAACACACATCCTTCCGCCAACCCCATGGGCAGTAACCGTTGCTGGTAAACGACATCCGCATTTTCGGCCTGACCGTAAGTCATGTACCAGCCAATCCCGTCCAGCGTGTCACCGGCTTTGAGATCGGTTTTCGCCGTTGCGACCACATCCACCAGAGGCCCGTTGATGGGGGCTACCGCCGCATCTCCGAACAGAGCTGCCCGGGCGATGGTGTTGGCCACTTCGAAATGACACAGGTGGTACGGGTTGTAGAAGCAATAGAGCGGCCCCGGTCCCACCTTGTACAGATTCAGATAATGCTGCTGCCTGGGATTGTCGTGCATCCCCAGCACAAACACCCCGCCATTCGGTACGGCGCCGACCACGTAATCCACAATGCCCGGACCGCTCTCGAGATACTCCAGCGGGTAGAGATTGACGGTCTCTTCGATCGGCGTTTTCGGCGGCACCGTCGGTCCCAGCATGCCTCGGCGGGCAACCCGCATTCCGGTCGCATTGGCGACAATCGCCTGCTCAAAAGAAATCTTGGAACCGTCCGCGAAGGACGCAACCATATGGGGTTTCTGCCCCCATTGTCTGGCGAATCCTTCCTGGGTCGTAGGATTCCGGTAAGGATCCTGCAAACCCTTGATATTGCCGCACAGAACCGGCTTCACGCCCAATCCCTTGACGAAACGGTACAGATTCACAATGACGCCCGGCTGATCGCCATCCACATTGGTGAATACCACACCGGCTGCATCGGCCTTTTTCTTTAACAACGGCCCGAGGGTACTATCGAGTTCCGCATTCATCAGCAATATGTGCTTTTTGTTGCTGATGGCTTCGAGCGCCACTTCTGCGCCAAATTCAATGGCACCGGTCACTTCAAGAACCACGTCCACGCCCCTGGCCTGACAGATGGCCAGCGCGTTACTGGTGACAACCTTGCGCTTGCTGGCAATGGCTGTCTCCAGCTCCGCGACCGTCTTCACTTCTGTCACCTGCTCCACGCCCGCTTCACTGTAGGCTCGCACCGCACCATCCACAGAGCGATTGGCAATGCAGACCAGCTCGATGCCGGGCGTGCTTTGAATCAGATTCAACGCTACGCCCCGCCCCATAAAGCCTGCGCCGATCATGCCGACCCGGATGGGTGTACCGGCCGCCGCGAGCTTCTCAAGCGCCTTGTCGATAATAATCATGTCATTGTCCCTTGTAGTCGGGCCAGCTGGCGTCTTTGGGAGAGATGCAGACAGGCTCTATCGGCCATTCGATACTGAAGGTCGGGTCATTCCAGCGGATGCCGCCTTCCGATCCCGGCTGATAGCTTTGGGAAACCAGATACATTACTTCGGTGTCATCCTGCAATGTGATGAACCCGTGAGCAAAGTCCTTCGGCACAAACAATGCGCGCCGGTTGTCCGCCGTCAGTTCAACCCCGATCCATTGACGGTAGGTCGCAGATTCAGGTCGCAAATCGATAATGACATCGAAAATCGCTCCCCGGGTACAGCGGATGAACTTGGTCTCCTGCCAGGGGTGATGCTGATAATGCATCCCCCGCAGAGTCCCCTTCACTTTGTTCCAGGACATGTTGGCCTGCACCACATCGGAAATCATCCCATGCTGGTCAAACTCGTTCTTGCAGAATGACCGCGCAAAAAACCCCCGGTCATCTTCCATGTGTTGCAGATCCACAACAAAAGCGCCCTGCAGTCTGGTTTCTTCAAATTTCATGATTCGACCCGTATCAGTTTTTCCAGAACAGATTTTCGTCCACCCGGCCACTGCTCATATGCTCGTTAAGAACCTTGAGACGAATATATTGGGACTGGCGGAAATTGGTGTCCTTGAAACCCATTGCCTCCAGGCCCGCTCGCAAACCCTGTACCGCCGCCTGCAAAGTAACTCGAGGCTGATGATTGGGCGCCAGTTTCTGATATTTGGCAAAGCTTACCTGGTAGGAACGTTTATCCGGCACGGCATCGGGATTGATGGAAACTCGCGTCCCCGGTACTTCCCGCGCCACAGCTTCGGCCAGATCCTTGACCTGATAGTTCCACTCGTCACTGCCCGCATTCACGGCCAGAAACGCGCCGCCATTACTTGCGGGGCGACTGACCGCCCATTCGATCGCCAGGGCCATATCGTCGATGTGAATCAGGGGTCGCCAAGGCGTGCCGTCGCTGAGAATGGAAATTTCACCGGAAGTCACAGCGCCGGCAACAAAATCGTTGAGCACCAGATCCAGGCGGGTACGTTCACTGAAGCCGCAGGCCGTGGCGAATCGCAGACAGGTCACCACGAAATCGTCGTCTGCAAGATGCTTGACGCCTTCTTCGGTTCCAATCTTGGATTTGGCATAGGCAGTCAGCGGATTCAGTGCGTCCTCTTCCACGCGAGGACCGCCTTCGGCAAAACCGTAGACACTGCAGCTGGACGCGAAAACGTAATTTCTCACACCCGCTGCCTTGGCCAGTTCCGCGATACGGATGCTGGATCGGCAGTTAATCGCATCGGTAACCTGTTCAAAGGTTTTGCCCATGGGGTCGTTGCTGATCGCCGCGAGGTGAACCACAGCGTCGAAGCCGGTGAGTGATTCCACGCTGATGTCTCGAACGTCCGCGTAGATCTGGCGGGACAGACGGGTATCGGGATACCGATCCACAGCAGTCAGACACTGGGCGAAAAACCCGCTGTCCAGACCCACCAGCTCAGCGTGAGGATAAGTCGCCCGCAATTGCTTTATGACAGCGGGACCAATGTAACCGAGATTACCGGTGATCAGAATTTTCATAGGCTTCCTTTTAATTGCTTCATTACCGTTTGCCAGTGGGCTGGCAGCGGTGAGATTGACGAATACTTCCAGTAGTTTGAAAAACTGTCTGCTAATGATCGAGAAGCGCCACCACGTGTTCGGCAATCGCTAACGACGCCGTGAGACCGGGCGACTCAATTCCATACAGGGCCACAAAGCCACTGACTCCATGCCCGGCTTCACCCTGAATGAGAAAGTCGGCGGCGATCTCGTCGGGACCTGAAATCTTTGGCCGGATCCCCGCGTAATCCGGCTTCAGGGCCCCATCGGCCAGATCCGGATAGAAAGCGCGAATCGAGCTGTAAAAGGCGTCGACGCGGGCCGGGTCTACCTGATAATCAATGGCATCCACCCACTGGGTATCGGGGCCGAAGCGGGCGCTGCCCGCCAGATCGAGCGTCAGGTGCACCCCCAGCCCTTCATTGTTCGGCAGCGGGTAAATCAAATGCGAAAACGGCGCTTTACCGGCCATCGAGAAATAGCACCCGCGAGACAGGTATTGCGGCGGAATCGATATCGTCGGAATCCCATCCAGTGATCGACTCACTGCTTGCGCACTCAGACCGGCACAGTTGATCACTTCCCGGCAGCTCACGGCAAACCCGTCTTCTCCCGCGATCAGTTCAAACCCGCCGTCTATCCTGCGTCCGCTGGTCATGCCCGTAGTGAGCGCCAGCGTACCGCCGGCCGCTTCCAGATCTCCCCGGTAAGCGACCATCAATTCGTGACTGTTGATAATGCCGGTACTGGGCGACCAGATCGCCCGCACCGCCCGCAGCTGCGGTTCCAGGGCATGAATTTCCCGCTGATCCAGAAACTCAAGATCAACGACGCCGTTAGCCAGTCCTTTGTTGTAGATGGCTTCCAGCGCTACATCCTGGCCTGATTCCGTCGCAACGATCAATTTGCCGACACGCTGGTGCGAAACCTTGTGTGACGCGCAATAGTCATACAGCAAATCCCGACCCCGCACACACAGCTGCGCTTTCAAACTGCCTTGCGGATAATAGATGCCGGCGTGAATAACCTCGCTGTTGCGCGAGCTGGTTTCCTGCCCGGGGTGTTTCCAGCGCTCCAGCACCAGAACGCTCCGTCCACTCAGGGCGAGTGCTCTGGCTACCGCCAGTCCCACTGCTCCAGCGCCGATGACTATGCTGTCGAAATCCATACCGCCTCAATAACTGCTCGACCCGCTCAACTGCAACAGGCGCGCACGCCTACCACTTGACCCAGGGCGCTTTGCCCTTCTCCACCAGAGATTCCAGATACTGCTTGTCCCGCAAGGTATCCATGGGCTGCCAAAAGCCCGTGTGCTTGAATGCGTTCAGCTGTCCATCGAGTGCCAGACGCTGCAGCGGTTCGGCTTCCCAGGTGGTCGTGTCATCCTCAATATAGTCAATGACGGAAGGCTCCAGCACGAAATATCCACCGTTGATCCAGGCTCCATCGCCGCTCGGCTTTTCGTGAAACGAATGGATCTGGGACTCATCCTTGCCCAGAACAATCGCGCCAAAGCGACCTGGCGGCTGCACTGCCGTCAAGGTCGCCTTCAGTTTCTGCTTTTTGTGGAAGGCGATCAGCGCGGTGATGTCGATATCGGATACGCCATCGCCGTAGGTGAAGCAGAAAGCGTCGTCATCAAGATAGGGTTTTACGCGCTTGAGGCGTCCGCCCGTCAAAGTATTCAGGCCGGTATCCACCAGTGTCACCTTCCAGGGTTCGGTGACACCATCGCGAACGGACATGGAATTGTTCGCCATATCGAAGGTAACGCTTGAGGTTCTCAGCACATAATTGCTGAAGAACTCTTTAATGACATGACCTTTATAGCCGCAGCAAATAATGAACTCGTTGATTCCATGGTGGGAATAGATCTTCATGATATGCCACAGAATTGGCATGCCACCCACCTCCACCATCGGCTTCGGTCGCACCGATGTTTCCTCGCTGATGCGGGTTCCTAAACCACCCGCCAGAATCACCGCTTTCATATTTACTCCTTTGTTGTTTATTGGATATCGGGTTTACTTCCCGATTTACCGTCAGCTTGCAGTACGCTGCGTCAAATAATTCCTGCATGGCGCCTAGCAATTGTTATTCCCAACTAACTGGAAGCTTAGGACTTTCTGACCGTCCTTGCCTGGGAGTTCGACAAACTGCCGGTTCCTGTAGGGTTTGCCAGCTTTTCTTTGGTTAAACAATAGATGACGCATTGGCCAATCGCGAGCACGAT
>CAZJKJ010000084.1:0-6929 GCA_964546435.1 uncultured Cellvibrionaceae bacterium | reverse complement strand
GGACTGATGTCACCAACAAACGGGATAAATCCGATAATCGTGTCGATCACCGGCGTCATGGCCAGGATACCGATCAGGACGAATCCAAAACCTATCAGTTTGGCCTTAGGCAGTTCGCTCGAAAAGAAGAACAGATAGGCCATGGCTACCATCATTCCCATATAGGGCCCCTTGGAGAAGGCGATGATGGTGCAGAACAGGGTGACGCAGATGAAAATCAGCTTCTTGCCTTTTTTGACCATCTGCAACAAATAGAGTCCGTAAACAAATGCCATCGCAGAGCAGTAGCCGAAAATAATCGGGTTAGCAAAGACGTTGCTCACCCGGATAAATCCAGAACGGAACCGTTTGAACAGCAAGGCGGCCGGCTCATTCATGTGAAAATAATAAAGATTGTACGGATTCCAGCGACGCACAAACTCGTATAACGCCGGCACGATATGCACTACCGTGGCAAACAGGAATACGGAGATGACCACCTTGATCTTGTGGACATTATCGATCAATCGAACGATCACGATATAAGGCAGGTAGATTTCGAGAAAGGTGTGCAACGCTACCCGGACAAACCCCGTTACCGGATTGCCTTCCCGTGCGCCTCCAATGCCAGTGAGAATAACCAGCAGTAGCAGCCACTTCTCGTTAGAACCGCCGGTGGGCATCAGCGAACGCAGGGGCAACAGGGCCAGCAGCAGGAATGCCAGCATCTTGGGAAAGGAAATCCGCCCGATAAAGCCGACTCCGGGCATGTGTATGTCCTGGCCAAACAACGGAAAAATCAAGATCAGGAAAATAAACGAGGTAACCAGAACCAGCTCGTTCTTCGCCTTTTTAATAGGAAAAAACAGGAAAACCACTGAAATGAGCCAGAAGCCGACCATGGATGGTGAGATCAGCAGCGCCAGATTGGCGACTGTAAAGTATTTCAGCAGTTGTTCGTCTTTCAGGTACGTATCATAAAGATCCATGTACCGGAAAAACCAGATTGCGCAAAATACGCCCATGAAAAAAACGACATAGCCCGAGACAATTGCTGGCATGAGCGGCTTATCTTCCTCTGAGTGTGCAGTAGACCAGTTTCCAGGCCGCCTTATCCATAGGTGCATTACGCAAGCTGCGCCAGGCGTACTTTCTGGCAGTGGGTAGGTATCGGGATTTGAGCGCCCACCATCCCCACTTCTTGTACAGATCCTGGGCGGACGGGTTTGCGTGCGGGGCAGGAAAACGGCTCTCGTCGAACGTCATGCCGCGGCGCTGGTGGGCGGCCCGTACCGCCGCTTTGGCAGACCGATACTGTTTCTCACGGCTGGCGGCGCCGATACTACCCGGATGCTGACGATAGCTCAGTAAAACCTGATCGAGATTGGCCAGCTCCCCCACCTCGGCAATTCGCAGCCAGAGATCGAGATCTTCGGCGCAGGGATAGTCTTCGCTGTAAAAGCCGACTTGAGTCAATGCGTCTTTCCGGACGATTGCGCTGGGATGAATAATGGCCCCGCCGAGACCGGCCATGTGTTCGCCATCGATCTGCGCATGCTCACCTGCGGTCCCCATCGCCTTTATCGGCGCACCATCGGCGTCGATCAGCAACACCTCACAACCCGATCCCAGCACTTGGGGATGCTCTTCCATAAACTGGTACTGCCGGGCAAAACGCTCGGGGTGCGCCACGTCGTCTGCGTCCATCCGCACGATATAGTCCGACCGCGCCATCTGGCAGCCTTCATTGAGACTGGCCACCAGGCCGCGATTTTCGCGGCTGACCAGACGGATACGCGGGTCCCGCGCGGCAAACGCGGCCAAGGTTGCACCGCTGCCGTCGGTAGAACCGTCATCAATAATGATGAACTCGAAGTCCGGCATGGATTGGGTGAGAATGCTGTCGACGGTCTCGCGGAGGAACTGACCCGCGTTATACACCGACATGACGACCGATAGCTTGCACATAACGACGACACCTGCCAATTGAGCTAGATCGTAGTCTGGTCTTTACCGCTCCAGACGGACGACGTGTCGCCTTCCTGAACCCGTACCAGTTCGTTGAACTTGCCGGACGAGACCAACAGCGTCTCGTAGCTTCCTTGAGCCACGACGGTCCCCGCGTCGAATACCGCAATGTTGTCGCAATGCTTGATGGTGCTCAAACGGTGGGCGATCATGATGATTGTTACGTTTTTGGATAACTCATAAATAGAATCCATGATCTCCTTTTCGGTAATGGAATCGAGCGCACTGGTCGCCTCGTCCAGCACCAGGATTTTCGGGTCTGCATACAGCGCTCTGGCAATGCCGATACGCTGTCGCTGTCCACCGCTCAGCCGCGCCCCGCGATCTCCGACCAGTGTGTTGTATCCGTCCGGCAGCTCCTGCTCGATCAATTGATCGATACGGGCGAGACGGGCAACGCGCCGCACCCGCTCGTTATCGATCAGCTTCGGTTCGATACCGAAAGCAATGTTTTCCGAAATCGACGCGTCACTTAAAAAGATGGATTGTGGCACGTACCCAACCATATCCTGCAAGACCCGAAAATTGTCCGCTGCCACCACTTCGCCATCAATCGAGATGGTGCCGCTTTCAAGCTTGAGCAGGCCCAGCAGGATATCGATAAATGTCGATTTGCCGGAACCACTGGAACCGACCACCCCAATGGCTGTTTTCGCAGTGATGGTCAGGTCAACACCATTGACCGCATAACGGTCGGTATTGGGGTACTTGTAGCACAGCTGGCGGACTTCGATGCGCTCGAAACCTGCGCTCGGGTGGCCGGGATCCCGTCCTGGCAGCCCGTCTTTCACCCGCAGTCGCAGGATGTCGTCATGAATAATATCGAGGGCTGGCAAGGCGTACCGTATTCTGGAAAAGTTGGTGAACGCTTCCTGCATCGCAGGCACCAGGCGATAGCCCGCGAGGGCGTAGAGGCTGATCAGGGGCAGGATTTTCAGAATGTCCTGTCCCATGTGGACCATCCCGATCACAAACAGCAGCATCGCACCGAATACCAGTGTTTCGATAATGTAGCGGGGAATTTTGGATGCGGTGCCCGCAAAGACTTCCAGCGGCAGAACCCGCTGGGTCAAATCCTTATGGTTATTATAGAAAAAGGCATCCCGGCCCATGATTTTGGTGTCCTTGATGCCGCCAAACGCTTCCGAGACCAATTTGAAACGCATCATGGAAATCTCGGAAAGGATTCTGCCGTTATTGGTCAATTTGCGGCGGATGGCAATGGATATCAGAAAATACACCGCTCCCAGAAATACCATGGCCGTCAATGCCACCACCGGATCGATTACCACCAGCATCAGCACAAGGAACAAGGCCGTCACCACTTTGGTAATTCCCATGAGCAGCGGCACCATGATACCGGTCACCACCCGGCTGACTTCGCTCATGATGTTCTTGGTCAGTTCAGCGGAGTTATTGTTGAGAAAATAGATATACGGTTGTGACAGATAGGTTTTGAACAGCGAATTACTGAGCACCACCCCGAACGCGAAGGAATATTTGTCCACCAGCCAGACCGTCAGGGTCAGGGTAATATTCGATATGACCAGGATCGCCAGCACACCCAGGCCGCTGTAGAGAATCATTTCGTAATAGCCGCTAATGCCGAAATACTCTGACAGAGTCTGGAAAACCACGTTCTCATCGGCCAGCTCGGGCTTGGCCAGCAACGCAATAAACGGCGCAAAGGACGCGATACTGACGACCTGGAGTATGCTCGACATGACGCTGATAAACAGGATCGAGATCAGCTGCACTTTCTGCTTCTTGCTGATCAGGTCAAAAATTTTGTTGATTACATTCATAAGTGTCTTTCTGAATCCATTGCGCCTCGAAGGATAATTCCAGGCGGAGTTATATGAGTACTCTCACATTACAGCTGTCGTTGTCCGGACTCAGGATCTCCGCAGTACCGCTTTGATCTTTCCCTGAATGTACCAGAGCAGCATCCGGAACACGTCCCCCTTCACAACGGTTTTCGGCCGCCAGGCCAGCAGAATCATCAATTGCTTCTTCGCACAATCGAGTTCCTTCTGCCGGAAGTACTGCTTCGCCGTCACCAGGATATGGTTCTCGACGTGATCCAGCGCCAACGGTCGGTGCGCGTCGTCGCAATAGCCGGCGATCACCTCGTACCCCTTGATTACATCCCGGGCCGAGTTGCCGGAATTCTTTTCGTCGGTGGTCAGCTGATTGTCATGAATCCGGTAGTTGACCAGCGTATCCGGGTCGTACCAGACGCGGCAGTGTTTGCAAATGCGATACCACATTTCCCAGTCCAGGGTGTACCGCAAGTCGGAGCGAAAATTGCCGATCCGTTGATAGACGGACTTTTTGACGATGATGCAGGGAGGTTGAACGACGTTGCGGTAGGCTTGCCACCGCGCCATATCGGCAAATATTCCAGCCGTTTTCGTGATCAGCATGCCGACGCCGATCTTCAGATCGTCGCCGTTGATATAGTTGTGCCGGGCAACAAAGGCTTCGAATTCATCACTTAGCTGGATTGCCGCAAAAAAATGCTTATAAAAATCCGGTTCCACCGTGTCATCCTCATGGAGGATGTGCACCCATTCGCCGTCGGCGACCTCGATACATTTGTTCCAGTTTTCCGAAATCGGCAGTGTCGAATCATTTTCCACATATTGAAAGTCAAACTGCGGCAGTAAAGCCTGGGCGACGCCTACTTCCTTCTTGTTGTTCAGTATGGTGATTGAAAAATCCTTCAGTCCTTCCGTCACGGACTGCAGATTCTCGAGGGTCTTGTGCAGGTTATGGTCCTGGCGGTAGACCGGAACCACGATGGCCAGCTTGACCCGCGCCTGAACGGGCTCAACCTTACTGGATGCTGCTTCTGACATGGCAAACTTTCCTTACCTGAATTTTCCACACCCCGGTCAAGGCTGCATATACCCGTACCTGCGGCACCCGGGTCCGTCATCCTGATACGGTATCGACCTGATTCTTCATTGACCTGATACGTCACGATGTTCAGGTACCCGGCACCGAAACCGCTCCGGAACCGGGCACCAAACTTAAAGGTATAGCACATGGATACACGCCATCCGGCGAATCCAGGCCGCCTCACTCGATGATGTTGCTCCGTTTGAGATGTGTCACCATTCGCGAAACAATCGATGTCTGGGACTCGGCACTGGTGTCGAATTCCATCTCTGGATCAGAGGGCTCCTCGTAAGGTGAATCAATGCCGGTAAACTGCTTGATCTCACCCGCGCGAGCTTTGCGATAGAGACCTTTGGGATCCCGCTCTTCGCACACGGCCAGCGGCGTTTTTATATAAATTTCCATAAATTCGCCCGGCCCCACCATCTGCCGCACCATCTGCCTTTCACGCTTGAAGGGCGAGATGAACGACACCAGCACTACCAGCCCCGCGTCCAGCATCAGTTTGGCAATTTCGCCCACCCGGCGGATATTCTCGACCCGGTCACGCTCACTGAAGCCCAGGTCCGAACACAGGCCATGCCGGATATTGTCTCCATCCAGCAGGTAGGTGTTATAGCCCATTGCAAACAGCTGCCGCTCCAGGGCATTGGCTGTGGTGGATTTGCCGGACCCGGACAGGCCGGTGAACCAGATGATCGCCGGTCTCTGCTTGAAGCGTCCCGCGCGGGAGGCGCGGTTCACGTCCATCGTGTGCCAAACCACATTCTGGCGACCCAGGGATTCGGCAATCATGCCGGCACCGACGGTGACGTTGGTGAGGCGATCGATAAAAATCAGGCTGCCGGTTGCACGCGATTGCTGATATTTGTCGATGACGACCGGCTCGGTCAACTGCAACACGCAGCGGGCAATCTCGTTCAACTGCACTTCTTCGCCCTGCAGCTGCTCCAGGGAATTGACGTCAACCCGGTAGACGATTTCCGAAATGCTACCGGATACCTCGGCAGTTCCAACCTTGATGTTAAAGGTCTTGTTGAGCGTTAACGGCTTTTCGTGCATCCAGACAATGTCGACCACCATGGTGTTGGCCGCTTCGACTGTGTCTTCCACTGCGACCAGCATATTGCCGCGAGAGACGTCGATTTCATCCTGCAAAGTGAGGGTCACCGCCATGCCTGCGCCCGCTTCATCCAGCTCACCGTCAAAGGTCACGATCTGTTTGACTGCGCTTTCGACGCCGGAAGGCAGCACCTTGAGCGCCATGCCCGGACGGACGACGCCGGCGGCGACGGTGCCACAAAAGCCACGGAAGTTGAGGTTCGGCCGGTTGACATACTGAACGGGAAACCGGAAGTCCGCGAGAGTGTCATCATTTTCGACAGGTACACTCTCCAGCAGCGACAGCAGACTTTCGCCCTGGTACCAGTCCATGGATGTGCTGCGATCGACGATGTTGTCGCCTTTGAGCGCGGACAGCGGAATGAAATGCATGTTGCGCACGTTCAATCGCTCGGAGAACGTCTTGTACGCCTGAACGATTTCGTTGAATTTCTCCTGCGAGTAACCGATCAGATCCATCTTGTTCACGGCGATCACGAAATGCTTGATGCCCAGCAATGAGCAGATAAAGCTGTGCCGGCGGGTCTGGACCTGCACACCGTAGCGCGCATCGATCAGCAGGATTGCCAGATTCGCCGTGGAAGCGCCGGTTGCCATGTTGCGGGTGTACTGCTCGTGGCCGGGGGTATCCGCGATAATGAACTTGCGCTTGTCCGTGGAAAAATACCGGTAGGCCACGTCGATGGTGATGCCCTGCTCCCGCTCGGATTGCAGGCCGTCCACCAGCAGCGCGAGATCCACTTCCTCACCCGTCGTCCCCTTGGACTTGCTGTCACGGGTAATGGCCGCCATCTGATCTTCGTAAATCATTTTGGTGTCATGCAACAGTCGGCCGATCAGGGTCGACTTGCCATCATCCACACTGCCACATGTAATAAAACGCAACAGGTCTTTTT
>CAZJKJ010000083.1:0-13747 GCA_964546435.1 uncultured Cellvibrionaceae bacterium | reverse complement strand
GCCCTGCCCATGGCTACCAGTCATGACCATAAAAGGGTCGGCGATGGCGACACCGGCCCCTACACCGGCGGCTTGGGCGCCTATTCCCCGGCGCCGGTAGTCACCGATGCCATCCACGAGCGCATCATGCAGGATGTGATTTACCCGACCGTCCGCGGCATGGCCGCCGAAGGCAACCGCTACGTGGGCTTTCTCTATGCGGGTCTGATGATCAGTGCGGATGGTACGCCCAAAGTCATCGAATACAACTGCCGTTTTGGCGACCCCGAAACCCAGCCCATCCTGCTGCGGCTGCAGTCGGATCTGGTGCAGATCTGCCTGAGCGCGCTGGCGGGCACACTCGCCAAACAGCAGACTCGCTGGGACCCCCGGCCTGCTGTTGGAGTGGTGCTGGCCGCGGGCGGCTATCCCGGTGACTACGCCAAAGGGCAGATTATCAGCGGTCTCGACGAAGCTGGTCGCCTGCCGGGGAAGATATTTCACGCAGGTACAGCGCTGCGCACCATCGAAGGTTCAGAGTCCGCGCAGGTACTTACGTCGGGCGGTCGCGTCCTGTGTGCGACGGCGTCCGGCACCAATATCGCCGAAGCACAGCGCAATGCCTACGCCATCGCTGACGCCATCCATTGGCCGGACGTGTTAATGCGCCGGGACATTGCCCACCGGGCCATCAAACGCTAAGCGTTCCGACCGCCACGACAGGCACCTGTTCAAACGCTCACGCCGTTCAAACCCGCTACCCGTCACCGGGCGGCGGGTGTAACATGCGGTTCGTCAATGTTTGTGGAGGTTTGAATGCCAGTGAATGTTTTTCAGCAAACTCTGTTGCATGCCGGCATGACCGGGCTTCTTCTGCTGATTGTCGGTTGCAGCTCTCAACCGGTTGAGCGCACCGGTCAGCAAACCGACAAAGTGGCCAAACCGGCCAAATCCACCCGATCTTCCAAAGTGGAGCCTAAGAAAATCCGGATCGAAGCACCCACCCAGACGCGCTCGTCTCCGACCTCAAAACCTCAGGTTATTGAAAAGGATCTGTTCAACATCGAAGTGTCGGCAACGTCTCTCAAAGTGAACTTAACCCCGGTCAAGGATTTGAAGGCGCTGGAGAAAATCCTGGCCGCCTATCCGAAACCGGTACTTACCCTGGCCGCACACATCTGCATGTCGGCAGCGCAGACCACGGAAATCATGACGCTTGCCCAGACTTATACCGACAGCCCCATCGCCTACGGCTCCTGGGGAGATTATGACGACCCGGAATGCAACCCGTAGACGCCATGAATAGCCTCACCGAAATCCGGGATTATCTGCGGCACTTTGCCAAAGAGCGTGACTGGGAGCAGTTTCATTCACCGAAAAATCTGGTGATGGCACTGAGCGTGGAAGTGGCCGAATTGATGGAGCATTTCCAGTGGCTGACCGAAGCGCAAGCCGAGCAGTTGCCACCGGATGTGCGCGCGGCAGTTGCTCATGAAATTGCCGATGTTCAGCTTTATCTGATCCGGCTAGCGGACCGCCTGCAGGTCGATTTGCCCGGCGCGATTCAGACCAAAACGGCCATTAATGAAGCTCGCTATCCCGCCGACAAAGTCCGCGGTTCGTCCCGAAAGTACAGCGACTACTGACCCCCGAGCCCGCACAGCGCCGCGTAATCTGCACCGGATTGTGGTACTCTCCCGGCTGCATTTTTATTACTCGGCCTGCCCCCCAGTGACTTCTTCGGCAGACTACTGAACACATTCCGCATTACATACTTCGCTGGTAGAACACGTGATCAATTTACCCCCGCTACATGAGCTCGCCATTTTCTGCGATTTTGATGGAACCCTGGTACCCATTGCCCCCACTCCCGATGCCATCCGCGTCCCTGGAGAACTCGATACGATTATCCGCCGACTGCACCAGCGTCTCGACGGTGCAGTCGCTCTCATTACCGGCCGAGCCCTGGCGGATCTCTCCCGTTATGTGGACATCGCCGAACTGACAGCGGCCGGATGCCACGGCGCCGAGTGGCAAATGGCACCGGATTATCTGCGACGCGAACATGCATGGGCCGCTGCGCATATTGCGCCGGTAACCCGTGCGACAGCGCCGTTTACTGAATCTCATCAGCTGATTGTGGAAGACAAGCGTTACTCCCTGGCCATACATTTTCGCAATGCGCCGCATCTGGAGACCGAGCTTGATGCGTATCTGGAAGAGACGGTCCCGTTAAACGAGCGACTCAAGATCATTCGCGGCAAATGTGTCCGCGAGATCAAACCAGTGGGCATCGACAAGGGCACGGCGATCACGCAGCTGATGGAGTCGGCCCCCTTCCGGAACCGCCAGCCATTGTTCATCGGGGATGACACCACCGATGAAGACGGATTTCGCTGCGTCAACCGGTTCGGCGGCATATCCATCAAGGTGGGACCGGGTGACACCGCCGCACGTCACCGCCTGCCGGACTGCGCTGACGTTATCCGGCTGTTGCGAGGTATCGCCGATCCTGCATGAAAAGACTCACTTTAAACCCGCCCCGAGTGCCGGCGTTGCGGTGATCACCCAATTGAGGAGACAGCATTGTGAATCGACTAGTAGTTATATCCAATCGGGTTGCCAAACCGGACGGCAACAAGGGATCGGAAGGCGGACTGACAGTCGGTGTCCATGCTGCGATGGCAGAATCCGGCGGTTTGTGGTTTGGCTGGAATGGCAAGGTCGTTGGCAACACCGCGCCGGCCGGATTGGAGATTGACCAGCGGGGCAATCTGGAGTACGCCACCCTCAGCCTGACCAAACAGGAATACAACCACTATTACCAGGGCTTTGCGAACAGCGTTCTCTGGCCGTTGTTTCATCAGCGACCGGAACTGATGAAATACCAGCACGCCGACTTTCAGGGGTATCGCGCCGTAAATGACAAATTCGCAGCCCACCTGGCGCCCCTGCTGCGCGAGGGCGACATTGTCTGGGTGCACGACTATCACCTTATTCCGCTGGCCAAATCCCTGCAGAAACTGGGCGTCAAATGTCCCATCGGTTTTTTCCTGCACACGCCTTTTCCGCCTCTGGACCTGCTGCGAACCGTACCGGAACACAAAGAGATCCTGCGGGAATTGATGTGCTTTGATCTGGTCGGGTTTCAGACCGAAACAGATTTGCGCGGGTTCCGGGAAAGCATGCACTTCAGCCTCAAAGCCGACATCGGTCCGGGCAACCTGATCCGCCTCGGCGACCGCACTAACGCCAGCGGCGTCTACCCCATCGGCATTGAAACCGACCGCATTCCGGAAATGCTGGTAAAAGGGAAGGCAAGCCGGGATTTTGCCCGCCTGCGGGACAGCCTCGGCCCGCGTAAACTGATCATTGGCGTCGACCGTCTCGATTACAGCAAAGGTCTGGAACATCGCTTTGCCGCTTACGAGCGTCTGTTGCAGCAGCGACCGGAATTTCATCGCAACATGGTGTACCTGCAGATCACGCCACTGTCTCGGGGCGATGTGCAGGCCTATGGGGATTTTGCCCATAAGATCAACGAAACGGCCGGTCATATCATCGGCAGCTACGCCGATTTCGACTGGATGCCGCTGCGATATCTCACGCGCGGCTTTCGTCGCAATACGATTCTGGCAATGTACAATCTGGCGCGGGTGGGATTTGTCACGCCCTTGCGCGACGGCATGAACCTCGTCGCCAAAGAATATGTGGTCGCGCAGGATCCGGAAGACCCCGGCGTGCTGGTCCTGTCCAAAATGGCCGGGGCCGCCGCCGAGCTGGATTCCGCCGTCATCGTCAACCCGTATGATGTTGGCGCCGTGGGCAAGAAGCTGGCCCTCGCTCTCACCATGCCCGCCGATGAGCGCAAAGACCGCTGGAGCAAAATGATGGTCGTTCTCAAGCGCAACAATATTCACGCCTGGCACCGGCAGTTTATCGGTGATCTCAAGCGTTTCGCTCGCCGCGAAGAAGACGACGACAGTCAATTCATCGCCGGCCTGAGCGTTCAAGCGCGGCTTTAGCAGACCGTTGAAAAACGGTATCGAGGCAGCCAGTGCAAGGCAAAGGCAGACGAAAAAGGCGGAATTTACTCCCGATAAACGAGAATTTTGAGCCTGTTTTTAACGCCGCAATGGCAAGGCAGATAATTTTTCAATGCCTGCCAGTTATAAGAACAGCTCCCCGGTAGATTCTTTTAAATGAGCGTCGAACGGGCGTCTACAATTTTATCAATGTACTTTTTATCAGTGCGCTGCCCGGTGCACAGGGTGATAGGCCGCAACCCACCGGCGGAAAATCGACATTCCGATGAAATAGCACTACTGCCGCCGCTGAACCGGCGAAATTCCGTCAGGCAAACGCTATAATCGCCCGGGTCCTCGGGTGGTTGCGTCAATGCGTCAGCGCCTGCGGTCCGTCGACTCGAATAATCTCTGCATGTTCGGCCAAGAAGCAGCAACGCCAACAGGAAACATCATGACCAGTTTTACCAAGATCGAGGGCAAGGTTCAGAACTACGGCTGGGGCGGTCGCCATTTTATTGCTGAACTGACGGGAACCTCGAACCCGGGTGCAGCGCCTGTTGCCGAGTACTGGCTCGGCGCCCATCCGAGTTCACCGTCGATGGTGTTGCGGGACGGGCATCCCGGATACAACCTGTCCGAGTTCTTGCTGGCCCAGGCCGCCGGAGAAATAAACTTCCTGTTCAAGATCCTGGATGTCCGGGAGATGCTGTCGATTCAGGTGCACCCGTCCAAGATTCAGGCGCGTCACGGCTTCGAGCGGGAAAATGCCGCCGGCGTCCCGCTCGATGCCAATCATCGAAACTACAAGGACCGCAGCGACAAGCCCGAGATGATGGTAGCCCTGAGTCCATTCTGGTTGCTGCACGGGCTGAAATTTCCGGAAGAAATCCAGCGCAGTCTCGCCGGCAAAACCTATCTGGAACCCTTGTTGAACTGCCTGACGCGCTTTGGTGTGGTAGCCGCCTTCCAGATGGCCCTGAACCATTTCAATCCGTCCGTGCAGGCCATGCACCGAGCGCTGGTGGCGGATTTTCAAAAACCTCACAGCTCTCTGGAAAAGCAGCAGATCGAATTCTGGATCCATCGCTGGATCAGCGGCAATCCGGGAACGGTCAACGGCATATTGACGCTGTTTTTTCTGAATCTTCTGAAGCTGGAACCCGGGCAGGCAATCTATCAGCCCCCCGGATTGCTGCACGCTTATCTGGAAGGTCAGAACGTCGAATTAATGGCCAATTCCGACAACGTTTTACGAGCCGGTCTCACCACCAAACATATCGACGTCCCGGAGCTGCTTGCCATCTCCAATCTGGAGCCGACAGATCCCCGCAAATATCTGCTCAAAACCGAGACCGACCGACAATTCATCAAGACCTTCCGGGCGCCCATCCGCGAGTTCGAGCTGGCGGAGCTGAGCGCGGATCTGCATCAGCGTTACGAGTGGCAGTCCCACGCCATCGAAGTGCTGTTTTGTGCGGCCGGCGGTGCGGAAATCAGCAGCCGCAACGGCCAGCGCGACCTGATCATCAAAGGCCAGGCCGTACTCATCTTGCCGGGCGAATCCATTACCCTGAAATGTGATTCTGATGCCCGGTTTTTCCGGGCCAGCAATCGTACCTGACACCTCGTCGAAACACAGTATCGCGACTGCATGGCAAAAGCAGACTGTGTTTCAGCTGCCTGCTGAACCCCGGATGGAGCGTGGATTTCACCGTCACCCGAACCGAAACCCTCGCAACAACTATTCACTAACAACCTGTATTGCCAGTATATTTTCTGTCCTGTACCATTCCCGTGCCAAATTCGCTGTCATAGACTGTTCCAGCAAAAACTTCCCCGGAAAGCGGGAAGATTCCCTCTGGATGCCGGCCCTGCGCCGGCGCGAAAAGCGGCCTCTGCAAGTGACCGGAATGGAGATCAGTGATGATTCAAGGACCAGCCCCCCGTTTATATTCCCTCAACCATCCAGCCCCGGTTTTCGCACGCAACCCTCGTGAATCCGCCGGTGCTGTCCCGACCGAAATTCCCGACGACCGCTCGCTGCGGGCACGCATCGGCATCAACCTGATGAACCTGCGTTACCGTCTGGGACTGAAGCAAGGCAAAGCCGCCGACCTGATGGGGCTTTCCCGCACCCAGTGGCGCAAATATGAAGCCGGAATTGAAACCCTCCGCACCGACACGGCGATGTCCTGGTGTTTGTTGACTGGAGTGTCCTTCTACCGTTTGTTCTGTGGCACGGTTGTTGAGAAAAATCATTCCCATATCCGCTTGCTGCCGAACTTTGATGAACTCTCACCCTTGATAAGTCCGGAGGCCGGCAGCGTCGACAGCCAGCCACAAACGGGGATCGACCAGCAGATTTTGCCCTGCGACCCCGACAAGACCGGACAGATGCGCGATGAACTGCGGCGGGAAGGCGCCCGGATTCTCGGTACCAGCCTCCGGGCTGTACGCCATCAAAGCAACTTCACCCAAGAGCATTTCGCCGATGCGCTGGGTGTGTCGTTGTCGGCTTACCAGAATTATGAGAAACACCAGAAACCTTCCCGGTTCAGCCTGGTCTTTGCTGGACGACTGCTCCACCTGACTTCCCTGTCGCCCTGCGATCTGTTTCGTTCCTCAAAATTCCATGAGGTGTATTCAGCTCGAGAGAAGCAGTTCTTCGAATGGACCCGAGGTTCCAATCTGTACTGTCGTTGAATGATCCGGCCTCTGCCTGCCGCCGTATTTGCAGTGAAACGAGGCTACCCAGTGGACGAACCAATCCCAAGATACCGTATGCCTGGCCTTGCAACTGATGACAGCTATGCTCGGCGATATCAGCAGCTGCGCGCTCAGACAGTCAGCCTGTGTGAAGGCCTGACCGCTGAGGACATGGCGGTTCAGTCCATGCCGGATGCCAGCCCTACCAAATGGCATCTCGGGCATACCAGCTGGTTTTTCGAGACTTTTGTTCTGCGAGAACATCTACCGGGTTATCGTGTTTTCGACGCCACGTTCGCCTACCTTTTCAACTCCTACTATGAATCTGCCGGCCCACGCCATGCCCGGTTTCAGCGCGGCTTGCTGACCCGCCCGCCGCTGGAGCAGGTATTGGCTTACCGTCAGCATGTCGATGAGGCGGTGAATCAGTTATTAAAGACGGCGCTGTCCCCACAACTCGACATCATTCAAAAAATCATCGAGATCGGGCTGCACCATGAAATGCAGCACCAGGAACTCATCCTCACCGACATCCTGCATCTTTTTTCGAACAATCCGCTTTACCCTGCCATGCAGTCGTTACCCACGCCCCTCGATCCGATTGCATCCGCACCGGCGCGATTCATCCGGTTCGAAGGCGGCGTCATCGATATCGGTGCCAACGACGACCCGAGCACATTCTCCTATGACTGCGAGCGGCCACGCCATAAAGTGTGGATTGATTCCTTTGGTCTGGCGGAGCGCACGGTCACCAACGCCCAGTGGCTGGAATTCATGGCGGACCAAGGTTATGACGAACCTTTGCTGTGGCTCTCGGACGGCTGGCAGCAGCGGCGTACCGCCGACTGGACAGCGCCGGGCTATTGGCTGCAGCGAGACGGCGACCAATGGTATCAATTCGGCCTTAATGGTCTAACGCCGGTGGACCCTTCAGCCCCGGTCTGCCACATCAGTTATTACGAGGCAGACGCGTTCGCCCGGTGGGCGGGCAAACGATTGCCCACGGAAATGGAATGGGAGCACGCTGCCCGACATGCCGGCCAGGGTACAACCAATTTTCTCGAAGACCGCCTGTGGCAACCCGCGACCCGGCCGATCAGTGGCAATGCCGCAGAGCTGTGCGACCTGTACGGGAATGTCTGGGAGTGGACCGGGAGTCCCTTTAGCCCCTATCCCGGCTTCAAGGCCACAGACGGTGCGCTGGCTGAATACAACGGCAAATTCATGGTAAACCAGATGGTGCTTCGCGGCGGATCCTGTGTCACACCCCGACTGCAGATTCGAGCCACCTACCGGAATTTTTTCTATCCACATCAGCGCTGGCAATTTTCCGGTCTGCGACTGGCAGATCAGGGCTGACTCCCGAGGACCCGCTATGCTGGAAGCCCTGCAACCGCTCGCCGCCAAAGCGCCTGTGAACAGTCCGTTTCTGCAGGATGCCCTTGCGGGATTGTCCCGCCCGCAAAAGGCGCTGCCTCCCAAATATTTCTATGACAATGCCGGTTCCCGCTTTTTTGATGAGATATGCGGACTTGAAGAATATTATCCTTACCGCAGTGAACTGTCGCTGCTGCCCAGCGTCGCCAGGGATATTGCCGCAAAGCTTCGTGGAGACATTCAAGTCATCGAATTCGGTGCGGGGGCATTAAAGAAAATTCAGCCGCTGCTGCACCACATTGAATCCATTCGCGCCTTCACCCCTATCGATATTGCCGGCGAATTCCTGCAGGCATGCTGCAAGGATCTCTCCGCGCATTTCCCGAATCTGTCTGTCGAGCCCGTCATAGCCGATTTCTGTGAGCCCGTAACCATTCCTGCGCATGAATCCTGGCTGAAACTCGGCTTTTTTCCAGGCTCCACCATCGGCAATTTTTCTCCTGAAGAAGCCCGGCAATTCTTGCGTAACGCCGGCCTGACCCTGGGCGAATGCAGCTATCTACTGGTTGGTGTCGACATTAAAAAATCGCCCTCCGTTCTTCATCGCGCTTACAACGACCGGAAAAATATTACGGCCCGGTTCAACCGCAATATTCTCGTGAGAATGAACCGGGAGCTCGGCAGCAATTTTGACGTACAGGGGTTTGAACACTACGCTTTTTACAACACGCACAAGGGCTGCGTTGAAATGCATCTGGTGAGCATCCGGTCCCAGGATGTCGATCTCGCCGGTCACCGTTTCAGTTTCCGTCGCGGTGAAAGCATACATACGGAAAACTCCTATAAATATAACGAAGATGAGTTCCGGCGCCTGGCGAGAGATGCAGGCTGGAATGCGGACCGCAGCTGGATCAGCGACAACGGCTATTTCAGTCTGCATCTTTTAAAACGATTCGAGTAGCGCGTGTATGCCTGCATTCATTCAGGAATTGTATATCGACACCTGTTATTCCGGCTCACAGGGCGGCAACCGTCATCTGGTCCGGATTCATCCCCATAAAAACCTGCAGGCACCTGACACGTCCCGGCAACCCCGAACGGATGCCATTGTTGTCGATCTCTTTTTTAAGGAAAATTCGAACGTAGTAAACGCCCGCTTCAGTCATCATGGCCTGCCGGTGCGCCGCTGCGGATCGGGGTGTATCGCCGCCGCCCATGCTTTATTCAACGAACTCGGATACAACGCCGACTTTGTTCTGTATACCGATTGGGGCCGATTACCTCTTGTCCGGAAAGACCCGCTGTTTGGTTTTACCAGTACCTCTCTACCAATTCATACCTGCGCGGATATCGATGTCGATCTGTTCAATCATCAGCCCTGCTCCTGGTTGCTTGCAGGAGACAATGAAGATTACCTGATTGCAGTTTTTGAACGCGACACTGCTGTCCAACAACTCAGGCCGGACCTTGAAGCCATCTGCCGGACAACCCGCCGTGCGGTCATTGCCACCGCGCCGTCCAGCCAGGGTACGGAAGATTTTGTCATGCGCTATTTCGCACCGCAGTATGGAAATTCTGAAGACAGCGCCACTGGATCTGCCAACGTCGTGCTCGGACATTATTGGTGCGCAGTCCTTGGCAAGGATTACCTGCACAGCAAGCAATTGTCGGCATCCGGTGGAGAATTTTTCATTCACACCCGGACGGAGCATCCCGTCAAAATGTCCGAACCGATGGTCGTCAATCTTTTCGGGAAAGCGAAATCCGTCCAAACGTACCCAGTCACCAGGCTGGCCGGGTGCGCTTTCTGACGATCGATTTACTGTACCCGACGATCAACATTCCGCAGAAGCCTGAGCCAGGCACTCCGACCCATCTCCATACGTGAGGGAAACCAATTCCATGAAAAACGTTCTTGTGCCCATTGCAGACGGTTCCGAGGAAATTGAAGCGGTGACTGTCATCGATGTACTGAGGCGGGCAGGTGCCGAGGTTACCGTTGCTTCCGTGATGGGCTACCGGACAATCACTGCGTCACGGGGCGTAAAGATCGAAGCCGACGCTCTGCTGGGTGAAACAATGGCAACAAACTGGGACATGGTTGTACTGCCTGGCGGCATGCCAGGTGCCGAACACTTGCAGCGCTCGCAGGAATTACTGGATTGCCTTAAAACCCAGTTCAGTCACCAAAGATGGGTCGGCGCGATTTGCGCAGCACCCGCAGTGGTTCTGGGTCGCCATCATCTGATCAGGGATTACCGCGCTACCTGCTTTCCGAAATTTCAGGAAGAGCTGGAATCACAGTGTCGGCAGATTTTGCAGGAAAAGGTTGTCATCGACCGGAACCTTGTCACCAGTCAAGGTCCCGGAACCGCAATGGGATTTGCACTGACCATCATCAAACTGCTGTTTGATGAACGCAAAGCCGAGGACGTGGCAGAGGCATTGCTGTTTATGGAAAATCCGGTTTAGTCGACGGTGGCAAAGCGGTCTGTGTTGCCACCACAACGTTAGCAGAACGCTTCACTGCTTTTGTCGTTTTTACCCTGCTAATCCTTCATCTCCCGAATGAATTCATCCGCTTCGGCAATGGATTGCTGCATGGCCTGCAGGAGAACATCTACATCCTTGTCGATTTTGATCACTTCTTCCTTCAGGGACTGGATCGCCCGCGCGTTCAGATTGTGTTTCAAATACAAAACCTGATCACGCATTGCATCCAGCACGGGCGCCATGCGGCTTTCGGATTTTTTCATCGTGGCCAGCAACTGTTCGTATTTCTGCTGAGTCGCTTGCAGTTTGCGCTCGCTGTCACGGCGCAGGGAAGCGTCGGAGTATTGCTTCAGCTCTTTTGACCACTCGGCGAATAATGCCTTGGCAACGGATTCGATATCTGCAATGCGATCATGAATCTGTTTTGCCGCCGAATCGCTACTGTTGTATTCATCATCGAGTCTGTTGTAGATCTTTTCTATATTCCCGCCGTCCACCACCACGACTGACTTGAACTGCTCCAGCGCCGACTTGAATTGCTTTTGCCCATCCTTCTGGGCATCCCTTGCATCTTCCACCCGATCAACAAGAATGTCACGCTTATGGACGCCGAATTTTTCCATGGTGTTGTAATACGTCGATGCGCAAGCGGTTAAGGTCAGCGCCATCAGCAGTACAAGGCTTTTATATTTCATAGGTTATCTCCATAAATACAGGCAGCCACTGGCGAATTTGCATTCGCGCGGAAACTGCGGCGGAAACTGCGAAAATTTGATCATCAGGCGAGAAACTTTAAGCCGATAAACCTTAAGGACGACTGAAGCCAGCATCGCCATCCTACAGGGTTTACAGGACTTCCGGCATTATACGCGCACGCTGTCGAAATCAATCAGCGGAGGACAATTTACCGTTATCTGGACGCGAATCGACCATTTGCGCGGGCGCGGGTAGCGGCGCCGTCGAGCACCTGCATTTGCTGCAGTCTGGCTTTGAGTTGAGGGGACAAGGCGTCGAGCACCATGGCCAGTTGCTCTTTGATTTGAGGATTTTCACTAAGCAAAGCGTCGCGAATGACTTCAGGTGTCTGTTCCGGATGTCGGGCAACACGGTAGTGCTTCCGTTCGTGCAGCTCCAGATACAAGGCCAGCGACCGCAATTTCTCAAGTTCTGACGTTCTCAACTCCCAGGGTTGATCCATGCTTACTTCTCCTTATCACGGATAATCTTTATTGTTATTGTCAATTTGAATGTTAGGCTAGCCTACCATCCTGCGACGTGACCGTGCGCAACACTTTCGCAATCCGTGACGCCATCGGCCCTGCAACCGATGAAGCAATCACTTTAACCATCCGGGCAGACTGTCAGCGTCTGTACGAAAAGTCGTCGAGCGCAGGCACTTTTCGTACAGTGCCTAAACAAACCCCTGGCTGGCGGCAATCCAATAGCTCGCGCCAGTCAGAAGTGCCAGGACGACGATAAGCCATCCCAGCAGGACCCAGGGCCGAAACGGTTTGCGATCCCGCTTATATACGCCACCACTTAAAACCCTGTCTACTTTCTCTTGATCTTCCGGATACAACTTGGGCATAGACTTTTCCTCTAGAAATTGGCTGGACGCTGCGTCATAACGGTGGGCTCACGAATTATGAATCGATGTCCAGAAGATTGGGCGTAAAGAACGGTTTTTGCCAAACCACCATCGTCGCCAAACGTTATACAATCCGCGCACATCCACTATCTGCCGGAGGCGTCGCAATCATGTCAAATTCCCAGAGGAAGCTGTCGCGGGTCGACGGACTGATTGACCACTTCGATCGCGCCTTGCGAACGCTCACGCCCGGCAGCCAGGTGCATTCCCGGCCCTCACCGGCAAAGGGCATCGCGGACACCCCCATGTCTCAAGACCAGCAACGCCAGGCCGCCGGCCTGATGCGGGTGAATCACGCTGGCGAGGTCTGCGCCCAGGCTCTTTATCAGGGACAGGCACTCACCGCACGCCTGCCGGAAGTGCGACAGGACATGGAAAAGGCAGCGGACGAAGAAATCGACCATCTCGCGTGGTGCGAAGACCGTCTGCGGCAGTTGGGCAGTCGACCCAGCGTTCTGAATCCGCTTTGGTATTCCCTCTCTTTCGGCCTGGGCGCAACTGCCGGGCTCGTCAGCGATCGGGCCAGCCTCGGATTTGTTGCGGCGACGGAAGATCAGGTCTGCGCTCACCTGGAGGATCACCTGAAACGCCTGCCAGAGGAAGATTTTCGCTCCCGCGCCATTGTAGATACCATGCTGGAAGATGAGCGTAACCATGGTGACCGCGCGTTGGCTGCCGGGGGCATGCGTTTTCCCGCTCCTGTCAAATGGGCTATGCGCACCACTTCTCGGGTGATGACCGGCTTGAGCTTTCATATTTAAAAGCACATTCAAAGACAGGGGCATCACGCGCCTCATTGACTTCGGTCAGGGCGCTTCTTCTATGTGAACTTCGTGGGTCAGTACAACCCCGGCCGCTTCGAGCATGATCGACGCGGAACAATACTTTTCCGCAGACAGCTTTACCGCCCGATCAACCTGGCCGGAGTTCAGATTCCGCCCCGACACAATAAATTTCAGATGGATTCTGGTGAACGGCGAAGGGACACCATCGGCTCGTTCGGCCGCGAGCTCCGTCCGGCATCCGGTTACACTCTGACGGGATTTTTTCAGAATACTGACCACATCGAAAGCGGCACAACCGCCCAGCCCCATCAGAATCATTTCCATTGGTCGAGCCGCAAGATTGCGACCGCCGTGATCCGGCGGGCCATCCATAACTACCGTGTGTCCACTGCCCGATTCAGCCACAAACATGGCGCCATCCATCCATTTCACAACTGCTTGCATATCAACCTCGTTATTGCCGCCCATCACTGTGACGGGTTCCCGCTGACTGTGGCCGGGAAGCCTAACATAGCCGGACAGAGCCTGCGAGCGTGTCGCTGAACTTGACGAAATCCATCAAAAAGCCCTCCGGGAGCCGCCCACGGGCTGCGCTTTCGTACATCTTTTTGGCGCTAAAATACGCGCATGCTTGTAGCCCCTATCACATGAAACCTGCGATTGACTGCACAATCCTGGAACTATTTCAAGCAAACCCTGTGTATACTCTGGTAAGAATGTGACGGCAGGTT
>CAZJKJ010000082.1:10738-13775 GCA_964546435.1 uncultured Cellvibrionaceae bacterium | reverse complement strand
ACGCGGTGTTCGCGCGCAAGTTCGACGACGTGGCGATCGTGCCGACCTTCATCCTCACCCCGCTGACCTACCTGGGTGGCGTGTTCTATTCGGTCAAGCTGCTGCCGCCGTGGGCGGAGGCAGCCACCCACGCCAACCCGATCTTCTACATGGTCAACGCCTTCCGCTACGGCCTGCTCGGCAGCACCGACGTGCCGCTGTGGGTGGCCTACGCACTGATGCTGTGCTTCGTGGCGGCGCTGTCGGCGCTCTCGCTGACGTTGCTGCGTCGTGGTGTCGGCCTGCGCAGCTGAGCCGCCGCCGGCGGATTCCCGATCAACCAGGCCTTGCCCCGGGCGTGCTCCGCGCCCGGCGCGCACCCGTGTGTGTCTTTCTTGCCCCGGCACTCGGTTCATTCCGGGCGCCTCGCCGCGTATACGGACTCCGTCTCCGGCCCGCCGATCCTCGCTCGCACATGACCACGGCCTGACCTGCAAGAGGCACTTGCGAACTGCGTCAATAAAACGACGCTCCGTGACATTGAAGTGCGATGTACGTCACGTGTTTTCGGTCAACAACCCGAAAGCGGCGTGAAAGATGACGAAAAACGTCACTTCCTGTCTTGAGACGGCAATGCGGCGATGTTAGTTTTTTGACGCGTGGCCACAGTGGAACAGTGCGTCACACACGTGGCCAGATTCAGCGTCATCCCCCATCCCGAAACAACGGGCGATCCGTCCCGAGCCGCCTGACGGCCCGGGCAAGCCCGGCCCACTCCAGGAGACCACCCCGATGCGCAAGCAGTCCCGGAAGTACGGCTTCAACCAGTCCGGTCAGGGCATGACCGAGTACATCATCATCGTCGCCCTGATCGCCATCGCCGCGATCGGCGTGTTCTCGATGTTCGGCAAGACGGTGCGCAACCAGGCTGCCGGCCTGGCCAAGGAGCTGAGCGGCAACAATGCCACCCAGGCCATCTCCAACGCCGGCACCTCCGCGACCGACGCGCAGCGCCGTGCCAACCAGAACAAGGGCATGGCCGAGTACAACAAGGAAAACGACGCCAAGTAAGCCTGCGCCGGCCCGCGGGCCGTTGCCGCCCCTCGTGGCGCGCAGCAGCCCGCGGTGCTCGACCCGCTCCGCGGCGCCCGCGCGCCCGCGGGGCCTCCGAACGGAGATTCCCGATGCGTCACCGCAACCGCACCGCCGCCCGCCGCATCCAGCGCGGCCAGGGCATGACCGAATACATCATCATCGTGGCCCTGATCGCGATCGCCGCCATCGGCGTGTTCTCGATGTTCGGCAAGACCGTGCGCAACCAGGCCGCCGGCCTGGCCAAGGAGCTGAGCGGCAACAACGCCAGCCAGGCGATCGGCAACGCGGCCGACTCGGCCAATGCTGCCGCCGGCCGGGCCAATGATCCGTCCAAGCACGGCATGGCCAACTACCACCAGGCCAACGACGCCAAGTAACGCGCCGTCGCCGGCGATGCCCCGGAGCCTGCGTGCCCGGTCCGATGGACCGGGCCAGGCCGCGGCATGCCGCAGGAGAGCCCATGCCCACCTACCCGCCCACGTTCCGGATCCGCCATGAAGGCCAGGCCCTGCCGCTGGTCCTGGTGTTCCTCATCGTGCTGTGCGTGGGCCTGCTGGTCACCTTCAACACCGGCCAGGTGGTGGCCAAGAAGGTGGAACTGGTCAACGCCGCCGACGCGGCGGCCTACAGCGTGGCCGTGGAGCAGGCCCGCGCCCGCAACCTCGCCGCCTACCTCAACCGGGGGCGCGTGGCCAATGAAGTGGCGATCGCGCAGATGGTGAGCCTGAATTCGTGGGTGACGATGGTGCACTCCACCTCGGACCACTTCGGGGATTTCATGGGGGCCGTGTCCAAGGTCCTGTTCTGGGTGCCTGGACTGGGCCAGGCCCTCATCGCCATCGACCGGGCCATGGTGGTGATCAACCGCGCGCTCAAGACGTTCCGGCGCAACGTCGCCATCCCGGGCCTGGAGAACTTCATCCGCATCTACGACCAGGTCCTCAACCAGGGCTATGCCACCGCGGCCCGCGCGGCCCTGAGCACCCCGGCGGCCCTGGCCGGCACCGAGCGCATGGTCAGCCGGGTGGTGGCGGACAATTCACCCGGTGCGTCCATCACCGCCGAAGGCGCGGGGGTGCTGGCCAACGACATCCGCCAGGGCGCAGATCAGATGGAGCTCTACCGTCCCGGCCGCGGCGGCAACGGCCTGACCCGCACCAACGAAGGCGGCGAGCGCTACCGCAACGTGGTGATGGCCTCGCGCGACGGGTTCACCACCGCGCGTCGCAGCGGCAGCTTCGGCGTGCTGACCAGCAACGGTGGCACCGACCTGGTCGAGTACAACCGCTGGTCGGCGGTGGACACCTTCGAGTTCCGCCTGCCGATCCCGCTCGCCTCGGACGTGACCTTCCCGCTGGGCTGGGGCGGTACCCAGGCCTATCGCGGTGGCGCCAACCGGCCGAGCTTCTTCCGCGGCATGCACAACGGCCGCGGCTGGCGGTCGCCCTACGACAACCGGCGCTACGCCGCGTACAACGGCGTGGGCTCGCGCTCGATCTCAGGCAGGTTCATCGAGGGCAATCCCGCCGGCCAGGAAATGGGCTTCAACCGCAGCAAGGCCTACTTCGGCCAGTACCGGTACGGCCTCACCCACGACTACCACGACGTCCGCGCCGGCTACTCGAGGATCCCGGAGGGCGCCAACGCCGGCCCGATCTACACGGTGGAAGTGGCCACCGACGTGGCCAACGCGCGGACCAGCTCGGCCATCGGCGTGGGCGCCGGCCGCATGGCGCTGCGCGACGAGGCCATCAGCGGAAAACTGCAGGCACTGGCCAGCGCCCAGGTCTATTTCAACCGCCCGTACGACCTGGCCGCCATGCGGCGCCAGGTCTGGGGACGTGGCGACCGCAAGTTCGAGATGGGCAGCACCTTCAGCCCGTACTGGCAGGCCCGGCTGGTGGATACGCCGGATGCCGATCGCAGACTCCTGCAGGTTCGATGATGTCCAGACCCCCGCTCC
>CAZJKJ010000082.1:0-10638 GCA_964546435.1 uncultured Cellvibrionaceae bacterium | reverse complement strand
GGTGCGGCAGAAGGCCTGGACGCTGGGCTTCGACGACAACGATCCGGGCGTGGCCGGGTCCTGCCGGTTCCGCCTGGTGGAGGAGGCGGACGAGACGCTGGCCGAGTACGAGGGAATCGAGTTCGCGCCGCTGGATGCCCCGGAGCGACACCTGCCCGGGGGCTGGACCGCGCTGGGCGAGGGCAGCGTGGGCGGGCAGTCGTGCACGCGCTGGCACAAGTCCGCCGAGCTGGGCCCGCCGGAGGAGGTCTGCGTGTGGTCGGGCGGGCGCCAGTGGGGCTTCGACGATGGCCCGGTGAGCAGCCTGGGCTGCGATGGCATCGCCATCGGCGGGTACTTCACCGCCATCCCGCTGCAGGCCACGCCCCTGGACGGCAATGGTTGCGTGGTCAAGCTCCGCTCGTTCTCGGTGGGCACAGGCAAGCCGGCCGGCCGCGCGGAGGGAGCCTCCTGATGCGGCCGCCATATCGCGCTCGCCGCCATGTGCGCGGCCAGGCCCTGACCGAATTGGCCGTGTGCGCCGCCGTGCTGGTGCCGCTGTTCCTGCTGGTGCCGGTGGTGGCCAAGTTCGGCCACGCCAACCAGATGGCGCAGCAGGCCGCGCGCAATGCGGCATGGGCCGCCACCGTCAGCCAGGGCCATGCGCTTCCGCAGCGGGGGCAACTGCAGCGGGTGGCCCTGGAGCAGGCGTTCGCCGACCCCGACGCGCCGATCCGCACCAATGCCAATCCCCCCGCCAACGGCGAGTTCGCCGACCCGATGCTCAACACGTTCTCCGGCCGCAAGCTGCTCGAGCGCGACAACCTGCGCGTGGAAAGCCCGCGCCAGGGCGAGTCGCCCGGCTTCCTGGACGATGTGGTCGGGCTGGTGCCGCAGGGCCTGTTCCCCCTGAACCGCCGCGGCTACGTCACCTCCGAGGTGCGGCTGGAATACCGCAACCTGCAGAACCGCGACGGCAGCCGGCCCAGCTACCTCGACCCGTTCGACCGGCTGGACGTGGTGCAGACGCGCCGGCATTCGCTGCTGGTGGATCCGTGGAACGCCTCCGGTCCGCGCAGCGGCGCGCGCAGCGTGGTCGCCACGGTGCGCCCGCTGGCGCCGATCAGCCGGCTCGATGGCATCGACAGCGCGTTGGACTCGCTGCAGGTGCTCGAGCCGATCCTGCCGATCGTCGGCGCGCTGGGTGACCTGGACTTCGATCTGCAGCCGGACGTGGTGCCGGCGGACAAGCTCCAGGACTACCCCGTGAGGAACCGCTGAGGATGCGCATGCCAACAGGGGTGAAGGCACTGGTGTTGCTGGCGGGTCTGGCCGTGGCCGGCCCGGGCCGGGCAGTGGACTGGCCGGATGTGCCGGTGCCGGAGGGCGCCACCGGCGAGACCGTCTCCTCGCACATGATCTACAACGGCATGTCCATGCGCGCCAGCCGCTTCACCGTCGACCTCCCGGTGGAGGAGGTCAAGGCGTTCTACCGCAAGCGCTGGCAGGGCAAGCTGGTGGACACGCCGCTGAGCCCGCGGCACAGCGTGCTCGGTCACCTCGCGGACGCGCGCCACTACGTGACCGTCGAGCTGACGCCACGGGGCCGCACCACGGCCGGCCAGATCGGCGTGCTGCAGCTGCCTGACCGCGACCTGCCGCCGGATGCGGTGGGCAAGGGCTTCGAGCGCCTGCCGCGCACCGTCGTGGCCGAGGACATCGTGCACATGGACACCGAACGGCGCGTGCGCACGCTGAGCATGGCCAATCCCTTCAGCCCCTACCAGAACGCGCAGTTCTACACCCGCCGCCTGGCCGGCCAGGGCTACCGCAAGGAGCCGGACTCGGATGCCTGCATGGCGATGAGCGCGGTCTGCCACGTGCGCTACACCCGCGCCGACGACCGGATCACGGTCACCGCCATGCGCGACGCCGACGGCACCCGGATCGTGGCGGTGGTCGAGTGAGGGCGGCCCCGGGCGGTCCCGCCGGCCAACGCGGGCAATCGACCATCGAGTACACCGTGGTGGTGATCGCCGTGGTGATCATCCTGGTCGCCCGCCCCGATGTGATTACCGAGATCGTCGATGCGCTGCGCGAGGCCTACGCCGCGTTCGTGTCGGCCCTATCGGCCTCCGACGTCATCCTCGGCTGACGCCCGCCCCAGACCGGTCCTTTCATGCAAAAGCCCAAGATCAGCAAGAACTTCCTGTACATCGCCATCGCCCTGGGCATGGCCCTGCTGGCCGCCTTCATCGCGGTCAGCTACGTGCAGGACACGGTCGCCGCGCGCACCCAGGACAACCGGCCGATGGTGGAGGTGGCGGTGCCGCTGGCCGACATGCCGCAGGGTGCGATCCTGCAGCCGGGCGACCTGGCCTTGCGCACGGTGCCGGCCGAGTTCGCGCCGGCGGACGTGGTCACGCCGGAAAACCACGGCCAGTACGAAGGGCGCATGCTGCGCTCGCCGATCCGCGGCGGCGCACCGCTGAGCGCCAGTGCGCTGGTGCCGATGTACGACCAGTTCTCGCGGCTGATCCCCAGGGGCAAGGTCGCTTACACGCTCAGCGTCGACGAGAACAATTCGATCTCCGGAATGGTCGCCCCGGGCGACCTCATCGACATCCTCTTCCTGAAGGAAAAGGACGAGGCCGGCAGCGCCGCGTCGGCGGCCGCCGGCACGCTCGCACTGCCGCTGATGCAGCAGGTGCGCGTGCTGGCCACCGGCACCCGCATCGGTGAGCGCGTGTCCCCCGACGGGGGCCCGGTGGACGACACCCAGGGATTCTCCAGCGTGACCCTGGAGCTGGACCACGGCCAGGCCAAGAGCCTCGCCGTGGCTTCGGAAGTGGGCGAGCTGCGGGTGCTGCTGCGCGAGCTGGAGGACACCTCGCCGGGCCCGGTCGATGGCCTCAGCGAGCGTGAGCTGATGCGCTCGCTGGGCGTGGGCAAGGGCACCACCACCAGGCCCGGTGGCGGGCGTGGGGTCGAGTTCATCATTGGCGGAAGGGGTTGAGGATGACGTACGGGAACAAGCGCGGCGGCGGTGGCCGGCGCGCGGCCGGGGCATTGGCGCTTGCAATGCTGCTGGCAGCGCCGGCATGGAACGCGCTGGGCCAGGATGCGCAGGACGCGGCGGCCCTGTCGGCCACGCAGGACGCGGCGACGCCGGCCACCGCGGCCACGCCGCGTACCGCCAACCCGCTGCAGGAGATCGATGGCGGCGGCGACGGCGCGCGCGCGCTGGCCGGTGACGGCAGCCGCTCCAGCGCGCCCATGCTGACCGCGCAGCTGACCCTGCATGCCGGCGAAGCCGCCGTGCGGCGCGTGCCGCAGGCGCTGCGCCGGGTCGCCGTCGGTAACGGCGAAATCCTCAGCGTGCACACGGTTGGCGGCCGCGAGCTGGTGTTCATCGGCACTCAGCCGGGCGAGACCAACGTGCACCTGTGGCTGGGCGACGGCAGCCAGCGCACGATCGCGGTCAATGTCACCGGCAACCGCTCCGACGGGGTCGCGGCGACCGTGCGCGAGCTGCTCGGCAACCATCCGGACGTCAGCGTGCGCTCGATCGGCGCCAATGTGGTGATCTCCGGCGGCGAGCTGGATGCGGCCACCAGCAGCAAGATCGCGGCGCTGCAGAAGCTCTATCCGCAGGTGCTGAACTTCGCCGGCTCCGACCCGGTGGGCATGCGCCCGATGGTGCGCATGGACGTGACCATCATGGAGTTCAACAAGGACGCGGTGGAGGACCTGGGCATCCGCTGGGATTCGACCATCGCCGGCCCGCTCGGCGGCCTGATCCGCGACGCCACCACCAACGACTACTTCCGCGTGCTGCCGGACAGCAACCGCACCTTCGACGAGATCCGGCAGAACCTGCCGACCCGCCTGCCCGGCTCGCAGGCCTACTTCGGCATCGCCACCACCATCGGCTCGCAGATCAACCTGCTGATGAGCCGCGGCAAGGCCTGGGTGCTGGCCGAGCCCAAGCTCAGCGCCAAGAGCGGCAGCAGCGCGACCTTCCTGGTCGGCGGCGAAGTGCCGATCGTCATTCCCTCGGTGCTGGGCCAGACCCAGATCGAATACAAGGAATACGGCATCCGCCTGAACATCGCGCCGACGGTCAACTCGGCCAGGGAAGTGGCCACCTCGATCATGGCCGAGGTCAGCCGCATCGACCCTTCGGTGTCGGTGCAGGGCGTGCCCGGCTTCCTCACCCGCCGCGCCGAGACCGAGATCAACGTGCTGGCCGGCGAGACCATCGTCATCTCCGGCCTGCTCGACCGCGAGGCGTCGCGGTCGGTGGACAAGATCCCGATCCTTGGCGACATCCCGATCCTGGGCAAGCTGTTCCGCTCCGACGGCTTCCGCGGCAACAGGACCGAGCTGGTGATCTTCGTGACCCCGCACATCGTCACCCCGGGCTCGCCAGAGAACCTGGAGGAGCTGCATCGCGCCGACCGCATCGAGCAATCGCTGGAATCGGAAATCAGCCCGCGCCAGAACACCCTGATCAGGTAACGCGCAGACATGTTCACAGTGCTCATCGACGCGCCCGGACGCGACACCCGCCAGGTCAGGTGCATGCACCGCGAATGCGGCATCGGCCGTGGCGATGCGAACCTGGTGATGCTCCAGGGATGGAACATCGCCAGCAAGCACGCCACCCTGATCCGCGAGGACCAGGGCGTGTTCATCCTGCCGCTGGGCGGCAAGGAGCCGATCATCCTCAACGGCAAGGCGGTGCTGGCCCGGCAGGGGCCGATCACCGGGCGCGACGAGCTGAAGATCGGCAACTACACGCTCAAGGTCAGCGGCGAGGATGGCGCCGGCATGCGGGTTCCGCCGGCGGCCAACGACCAGGACCGGCCGCCGGCCCCGGTTGCGGCGGCGCCCGAAGCGCCCGCGGCCACCTCCACCGGCATCACCCTGGCCGGGCCGGAGCGGCCGGATCTGACCACCTGGCGCATGCGCCTGCACATGGCCCTGGTGCGGCAGATGGACCTGCGCCGGATGGACGTGCGCAGCATGGACGACCAGGCCCTGCGCGACACCACCGTCAACCTGATCGACGACATCCTCAAGCGCGAGTTCCAGGACCTGCCCAAGGACATCAACCCGCGCCTGCTGGCCAAGCAGGTGCTGGACGAGGCCATCGGCCTGGGCCCGCTGGAAGACCTGATCGCCGACGACGGCGTCACCGAGATCATGGTCAACGCCCACGACGAGATCTTCATCGAGCGCGCCGGCCGCATCCAGAAGTCCGACGTGGTGTTTTCCAACGAACGTGCGTGCCTGGCGGCGATCGAGCGCATCGTCACGCCGCTGGGCCGTCGCATCGACGAGAGCTCGCCGCTGGTGGATGCGCGCCTGAAGGACGGCTCGCGCGTCAACGCGGTGATCCCGCCGGTGGCCCTGCGCGGGCCCAGCATCAGCATCCGCAAGTTCGCCAAGCGCCGCCTGCTGGGCGAGGACCTGCTCAAGTACGGCTCGCTGGACGAGCACATGCTGGAGTTCCTCACCATCGCCGTGCGCGAGCGCCGCAACGTGGTGGTTTCCGGCGGCACCGGCTCGGGCAAGACCACCCTGCTCAACATCCTGTCCAACTTCATCCCCGACGGCGACCGCGTGGTGACGATCGAGGACGCCGCCGAGCTGAAGCTGGTCCAGCCCAACCTGGTCGCGCTGGAGGCACGCCCGGCCAACATGGAGGGCAAGGGCCAGATCACCATCCGCGACCTGGTCAAGAACGCGCTGCGCATGCGCCCGGACCGCATCGTGGTGGGCGAGTGCCGCGGCGGCGAGTCACTGGACATGCTGCAGGCGATGAACACCGGCCACGAGGGCTCGCTGACCACCGCCCACGCCAACAACCCGCGCGAGACGCTGTCGCGCCTGGAAGTGATGGTGATGATGTCCGGCATGGACCTGCCGATGAGCGTGGTGCGCGAGCAGATCGCCTCGGCGGTGAACCTGATCGTGCACCAGCGGCGCTACCCGTGCGGTTCGCGCAAGGTCAGCCACATCACCGAGATCACCGGCATCGAGAGCGGCACCATCCAGATGCAGGACATCTTCCTGTTCAAGCCCACCACCTACCACGGGCCGGACGGCAAGGTCGCAGGCCGGTTCGTCGCCACCGGCGCGGTGCCGGAGTTCTACGAGAACCTGGCCGAGCGCGGCGTGGCGGTGGACCTGGGCATCTTCCGCAACGGCGGGAGCCTGGACTGATGGGCGTGTGGGCGATCGCGCTGCTGGTGTTCTGCGGCACCGCGCTGGCGGTGCTGATCGCGGCCCGTTCCAGCGAGCGCTTCATGGCGCGCTACCGCGAGAACTTCCTCGACCAGGCGCGGCTGAACCTGGCCGACATGTTCATGTTCATGGACCCGGGCCAGCTGTTCATGGCCAACGTGCTGGCGCTGGTGGTGGTGCCGCTGCTGGTGTGGATGCTCACCGGCACCCTGCTGATCGCGCTCATCGTCGCGGTGGTGGTGGCCATCGCCCCGCGCAAGATCTACGTGATGCTGCGCAGGCGGCGCCTGGAGCGGATCCAGGACCAGCTGCCGGACGCTTTGCAGATGCTCGCCTCCAGCCTGCGCGCCGGCGTGGGATTTTCCCCGGCGATGGAAGTGCTGGTCCAGGACGGGCAGCCGCCCCTGGCCCAGGAGCTGGCCCTGGTGCTGCGCCAGCAGCACATGGGCGTGCGCGCCGAAGAGGCGCTGGAGGGATTCGCCAAACGCGTGCCGATCGTCGATGCGGAGCTGTTCGTGTCGGCGGTCAACATCGCCCGCGAGGTCGGCGGCAACCTGGCCGAGACCCTCGCCACCCTGGCCGACACCCTGCGCCGGCGCCTGATCATGGAGAAGAAGGTCAAGGCGCTGACCGCGCAGGGCAAGCTGCAGGGCATCGTGATGGCGCTGCTGCCGGTGTTCCTGATCGGATACCTCTCGCTGATGTACGCCGAAACCATGGCGCCGATGTTCCACAGCTGGCATGGCTGGCTGGTGATCGGCATCTGCGTGGTGATGGAGTACCTCGGCTACCGCATGTGCAAGAAGATCATGACGATCGACGTATGAGCTGGATGTTGCTGCTAGTGGCCCTGCTGGCCGCCGGTGCCGTCGTGCTGGTGATGCTCGGCACCCGTGGTGCGATCCGCGAGGTCGAGCTCGAGGACCGCACCTACTACGACCCGCTGCCGCGGCTGATGCAGATGATGTGGCCGCTGGTGACCGTGCTCACCCGGCGCATCGCGCCACGCCTGAACGTCTCGCAGCTGGAGCAGACCCACCGCCAGCTGCAGGCCGCCGGCCAGGACTACACGCTCACCCCGGAGGAGTTCTACGGCCTGCGGGCGGCCAGCGCGATCGTGGTGACCGTGTTCTTCCTGCTGTGTGTGCTGATGCTGGGCAAGCTCTCGCCCGGCTCGGCCTTCGGCTGCCTGCTGTTCGGCGGCGTGCTCGGCTGGCTGTACCCGGCGCTGTGGCTGGGCGAGCGGCGCAAGCTGCGCAACAAGGCCGTGGTGCGCGACCTGCCGGTGTACCTGGACTTCATCACCATGTCGGTGGAGGCAGGCCTCAATGTCACCGGCGGCATCGAGCAGGCGGTGGCCAAGGGCCCGCCCGGTGCGCTGTCGCAGGAGTTCTCGCGGATGCTGCGCGACGTGCGCGCCGGCCTGCCGCGCGCCGCCGCGCTCAAGCGCATGTCCGAACGCATGGACATCAGCCAGATCACCAACTTCACCAGCGCGCTGATCCAGGCCGACAAGGTCGGCGCCAACCTCAGCGACACCCTGCGCGCCCAGGCCAACCAGCGCCGCGAGGAGCGCTTCCTGCGCGCGGAAAAGCTCGCCCTGGAGGCGCCGGTGAAGATGATGCTGCCGCTGGTGATGTTCTTCTTCCCGCTGATCTTCCTGTTCATCGGCTACTTCATCTACCTCAAGATGCTCGAGGAGGGGATCCTGTGAGGGCTGGACGGATCGAGCGCAGCGATGGCCCGGCCGTGCCGCATGCGTGGATGGCCGACCGCTGGTGGTCGCGCCTGCGCGGCCTGCTGGGACGCGCGCCGCTGGCGGCCGACGGTTCCGAGGCGCTGCTGATCCGGCCGTGCGCCAGCGTGCACACGCTGGGGATGGGCTATCCGCTGGACCTGGTGTTCCTGGACCGGGAAGGCGCGGTGCTGGGCTGGCGCGAACAGCTGCGACCCTGGCGTGCCGCGGCGTGTCGCGCCGCTGCGGTGACCGTGGAGTTCCATGGCGGCGCGCTGCACCGGCTGCAGCCACGGCGGGGCGAATACTGGCGCTGGCAAGACGCCGGCGACGGGGCACGCGCGTGAGCAGGCGCAGCTTCCAAACGGCCCGGCGCCGCGTCCGCGGGCAGTCGATGGTGGAATTGCTGATCGTGGCGCCAGTGGTGTTCCTCCTGATCCTGATGGTGATCCAGGCGGTGCTGCTGTACCGGATGAAGGCCACCCTCGACTACGCCGCGCTGATGGCCGCCCGTGCCGGCGCCGTCAGCGGGCTGGACCGCGGCCAGATGAACGTGGCCTTCGCCAAGGGGATGATGCCGCTGTATGCCCGCCAGACCGGCATCGCCGGGGCGGAGGCCGCTTTCCAGATGGCGCGTGCCGACCTGCTCCTGCACGGCAAGGTGACCGTGATCAATCCCACGCGCGCGGCGTGGGACGAATTCCGCGAACGCCAGTACGACGGCCAGTACGCGTTGCCCAACGACACGCTGGCGTTCCGCAGTACCGCCGTCGGCCGCAGTGGCGTGAACGTGCAGGACGCCAACCTGCTCAAGGTCAAGGTCGAGTACAACGCGCCGCTGGTGGTCCCCTTCGTCGGCTGGGTGCTCGGCGGGCGCTCGCAGTACCTGAAGGCCGGCATGTTCGAGGATTCACCGCTGAACCGGGTCACCGGCCGCCTGCCGATCGAGTCCTACGCCATCGTGCGCATGCAGGTGCCGGTGCGCCACCGCGACCGGCTCGACCGGTGAGGTTCCTGCTGGCGTTGCTGCTGCTGGTCACCGCGTGGCCGGATACACGTGCCGCCGAGCCACTGACCGGCAGCGCCGAGGTGGTGACCAACCAGCTCGGGGCATTCACCCGCGCCCGTCCGCGCGGCGCGATGGAGCCGGTCCGCGTGTTCTTCGGCGACGGTGCATTGCGCATGCATTTCCGCGACAACGCCGGCGGCGACTACGCGCTGCTGCTGCCGGCCGGCAGCCCGGTCGGCTGGGTGACTGCTGCCAGCGGCGGGGCGATGCCGGTGCCGCGCATGCGCTGGCCGTTGTGGTTCGATCCGGCCGCACCGTGCGAGGGACAGGGCATGTTCGCCGACTGCCAGCGGCTGGAAACCGGCATCCGCGCGGGCCGCAACGCGGTGCGCTGGCGTTACCGCCTGCCCAACGCCACCGGTCCGGGCATGACCGGCCAGGGCAGCATGTGGCTGGACGTGGAAACCGGCCTGGTGCTGGCCTACGAAGGGCGCGGCGGGCCCGGGCCCGAACAGCGCTGGGAAGTCCGGCGGGTGCAGTACGGACCACAACCGGAAGGGTTGTTCGACCCGCCGCCGGAAGCCGCCGGACGCTGAATCCACGGCACCGCATGCGTTGCCCATCGCGCGCCGATGGCCGCAACATGGACCGCCCTGCGTGCCTGCGCCGCATCCAGGATTTTCCCTGACCCAGGAGTTCGAGCATGACCCAGTTCCGCATCCTTCCCCTGGCCGTACTGCTGGCCGCAGGCCTGGCCGCGTGCGGCGGACAGTCCCCGGAAGATGCAACGCCGGACGCCCCGGCACCCGCTGCCGATGCCGCGTCCTCCGACGCGCCGGAGGCTGCGCCTGATGCGGCCGCGCCTGCCAGCTTCGACATCAGCCGCGTGCCGGTGTCCGGGGCTGCGCTTGGCCAGTTCCCCTACATCCAGATGCCGCGGGGCTACCACGCCGACAGCCGCAGCGTGGTGGCCAAGGATTTCGCCCGCTTCCCGTTCTGGGTGGACGGGCAGGCGGTGTGGGTGGAAGGCCGCTTCCACGGCAACGAGCTGCGCCCGGACGAGGGCAAGTCCATGTCCGAATACGAGGTCATCCGCAACTTCGACGCCCTGGTGAAGCAGATGGGCGGGGTGAAGCTGTCCGAAGGACGCATCCCGCAGGAGGCGATCGACAGCTGGGGCGATGAGATCACCCAGGGGTTCAACGGTGCCCTCGGCGACATCTGGAGCGAGCCGGCGCACACCTGGGTGGTCCGGCACAACGAGGGCAACATCTGGATCCACCTGGTCACCAACACCGCGCAGGGCTGGTACCTGGTCGGCCAGGAGAAGGGCTTCGAGCAGACCGCCACGCTGCTGCCGGCCAGCGAGCTGAAGTCGCAGATCGATGCCTCGGGCAAGGTCGCCCTGCAGGTGAACTTCGCCACCGACAAGACCGGGATCCTGCCGGACTCGATGCCGCAGATCGAGCAGGTGGTGCAGCTGCTGCGCGAGGACCGGTCGCTGCAGCTGGCGGTCAACGGCCACACCGACAACACCGGCGACGCCACGCACAACCGCGCCTTGTCCGAAGGCAGGGCCAAGGCGGTGGTTGCCGCGCTGGTCGCCGCGGGCATCGACGCGGGGCGGCTGGCGTCGGCAGGCTTTGGTGACAGCCAGCCGGTG
>CAZJKJ010000081.1:3464-13887 GCA_964546435.1 uncultured Cellvibrionaceae bacterium | reverse complement strand
GTTGGTGTTGGTGTTGGTGTTGGTGATGTTGCTGGCGTTGTGGGTATTGCTGCTTGTATTGCTGTGGGAACTGCTGCTGGCGCTATTGTTGCCATTATTATTGACAGTGTCGCGGGCCGGCACGGGTTCGCGGTCTGCCTTTTCCGGATTAACGTCGGTAATTCCCGGCTGCGCCATGAGCAGGGCCGCGAGCAGAACTCTGGCATCCAGACTCCGCGCCCGACGCCTGCCGGGAATATGCTTGCAGAAGCTTTTCATCAGCCATCTCCGCGCATTCGCATGGGTTGCGCTGCATTCAGTGCCGTCAGGTCAATATAGTCAGTCACCGGCCGCAGCTCAATAAATCGCCAGCTTCAATCGCGAGCAGGATAATCACTGGGGGGTTGCCGCGTCCCTGTCCCGGTAAATTTTTTCCAGCCCGCTGGGACCGGACGGTACCTGTTCCTTCCAGACCCACATCAGTCCGCGTACATAGCCGTCTGCCTTGACTCCGGTATGACGCAAACCTTCCATCGCATAATTCTGCAGCGTCAGATCCTTGTACTTGCGCTTCGCCAGACGTTTCTGAAAACGGATAATCGGGTCGCGAAACTGCTGATACTCGTCGGTCCCGTATGACAGAAACAGCCGCACCGGCATGGCCTGTCCCGACTTATTGAATTGGGTGTCAAGTTTAACCAGATGTTCCTTGTCCCATTCCACGGCCGGACTGATTGCGATGTACCGTTTGAACAGATCCGGATTGCTGTACATCGCATACAGGCTGAACAATCCGCCCATCGAGACACCTCCCAGGGCTCGTTCCGGCGTCACCCGATAGTTCTTTTCGACAAACGGAATGGCTTCCTTCTCCAGGAATTCCAGAAATTTTTCTGCACCACCGGTAGCGCCGCCGATAGAACTGGGAGACAAGTCCCGGAGTCGCTCCCGATCGTAATCGGTATCCTTGCCGGGGTAGGAAAGACCCACCAATATCATTTCGGGAATCACATTATCGAAACGCAGGTTGCCATAGATACCGTTAATCAGTCCGGTATCCCAATAGGCGTCCAGATAGAAAAACACCGGGTACTTTTTGGCGACGGCCGTGCTGTAGTTTTCCGGCAGAGAAACTATCAACTCATGCCGGACATTGGTGTGCCGGGAACTGATCTGGTGGATGCGGGTATTGTCGAGGGTGAAGCGCCGGTCGCCGGTACCGGCTTCGCTATGGGCCATACCGGCCAGCAGCAGCATAAAAGCCGTCAAACAGAACAGATTTTTCATGGTCCCGCCTTATCTGGTTTTTATTGTTCAGGATTGCCTTTAGATACAGGTCTTTGCTTTTCTTGTCGGTCGTCCCTGAACCGATAATAGTCGGCAGCGCCCTATCCTGCCTGATGAGGCCAGCGGCCACAACCGGCAAGCTGCCGCAGAAATAGAAGACTGGCTCGCGCCGACTCCGCCCCGGCACCGACCGTCATATTCCACCTGTGCAAAAAACTGACTCTGTCATAACTCCGCGAGGGAAGACTTTGCGTATTCAATATGTTCAAATGCGACGGCTTCTTGAAGTGAGTGACCCCATGATCTGCCCCTCTCGGATAACCCGGCCCGGTTTTAGCGTCAGCGCGCGTCTCTCGATATTTGCAAAACCCGGTCAGCGCGAACTGGCCCAACAGCTCCTGCAACCCCCACTGAGACCCCGCATATCCGGATGACGAGTCAACAGGTCAACATTCTGGCCATAGTGACGGACCCCTCACTGACGGACCAGATCAGATATTCCTTGCCCACCAGCTATTCCATCAGCTCAGTGCAACATCCAGTGGACGCGCTGAAGCGCCTGATTCCCGAAACGACGACGCTGCTGTTGCACGATCTCGATGCCATCGAACCGGCACACCACAGCGCGCACCAGACCTTGTGCCGGCAGGCGGTTTCCGCAGGGATTCCGGTGGTATTCCTGACAGACGCCCTCGACACCGCAGAACCCTTTTTGCGGGATCTGGACGGGCCGGCAGACATTCTGGCGAAGCCGATCTCCCCGCTGGAGCTGCGCCTGCGCTGCGCCAATCTGGTCGCGCTGCGGGAAGCGCAGCAACAAAACATCCGGAGCAGTCAGGAGCTGCGGCGACTCGCCGAGGAGGGTTCTTCGCGTCTCGCAGGCAGCGAGCACCGGTTCCGCCTGATGGTGGACAGTATCGAAGACTATGCGATGTTCATGGTCGATCTCAGCGGCAGGATCACAAGCTGGAACCGGGGCGCCGAACGCCTCACGGGCTATTCGGAAGATGAAGCGCTCGGGCAGCATTTTTCCATTCTGTACCCGCGCGAAGCTCTTGATGAACAGCACGCAATGTATGAGCTTTCCACCGCACGCCAGCGGGGGCGCTACGAAGAAGAAGGCGTTCGGGTGCGCAAGGACGGTTCCATTTACCACGCGCAAATCACCGTCTGGCGGGTTGATGATGAACATGGGCGCACCGTGGGATTTGCCAAAATCACTCGCGATGTCACCGCCCGCAAGCAGGCCGAACAGGCTCTGCGCGAAAGCGAAGCGAAATTCCGTACCATCGCCGATGCCATGCCGCAAATGGTGTGGTCGACCCGGCCGGACGGGTTCCACGACTATTACAACGAGCAGTGGTACCAGTTCACCGGGGTACCGCTGGCCAGTACTGATGGCGCCGGCTGGAACGACGTCTTTCATCCCAGCGACCAGCGCCGCGCCAAACAAGCCTGGCAGAACAGCCTGGCAACGGGTGAACCCTATGAAATCCAGTACCGGTTACGCCACCGGTCCGGTGAGTATCGCTGGACGCTTGGCCGGGCGCTTCCGGTTCGCGATGACAACGGCACCATCGTTCGCTGGATGGGCACCTGCACGGACATCCACAACCAGAAACAGGCCGAGGAGACCCTGCAGGAAGCCGCCCGGCGCAAGGACGAATTTCTGGCGATGCTGGCCCACGAGTTGCGCAACCCCCTGGCTCCGATCTACAACAGTGCGCAACTGATCAACCGCTTGCTCGGCACCGATCCCAAATTGCAACATGCGCTCAGGGTCATCGACCGTCAGGTCAAGCACATGTCCCGCCTGATTGACGATTTGCTGGATGTGGCCCGCATCTCCCGCGGCAAGATCGCCCTGCGCACCGAAGAGATCGAGCTGGTTGAAATTCTGTGGCAGACCCTGGATGACTACCGTAATAACTTCCAGACCAAAGGCATTCAACTGGAGGAGTTTTTGCCGTCGGAGCCAGTGTGGATTCAGGGCGACCGCACCCGCATCGCCCAGGTGATCGGCAACCTGCTGCACAACTCCCTGAAGTTCACCGAGACCGGCGGCGTGGTGCGCCTTTCCTTGTCCGTCACCCACCGTGAACCCGACGCGTTTCAGCACGAGCGCTCGGAAATCGCCGTGATTACCATTACCGATTCGGGCATTGGCATGGATCCGGTATTGCTGAACCGGTTGTTTGATCCGTTCACCCAGGGGACACAAAGTCTCGCCCGCAGCCATGGCGGACTCGGTCTGGGTCTCGCCCTGGTTAAAGGGTTTGTGGAACTGCATGGCGGCAGTATTCGCGTCGATAGCGAAGGTCTGGGAAGGGGTTCGGAGTTCACGATCGAGCTGCCGTCCAGCGCTTCGCCAGTACCCGTCGAACGCCCATCCGGTCCCGCCCCCCAGCAACCGGCCGAGCGGGCTTTACGGTTTGTGCTGATCGACGATAACCGCGATATGATCGACACGCTGCAGGAGTTGCTGCAACTGCGGGGTCACGTGGTCGCCACAGCCTACGACGGCGAAGAGGGGCTGGCGGTAATACGTGCCCAGAAGCCTGACGTCATCATCTGCGATATCGGTCTGCCGGGCGCGCTGGACGGTTATGAAGTCGCCCGGATCCTGCGCTCCGATCCCCAGCTCGACTCCAGCCTGCTGATCGCCCTGTCCGGCTATGGTCAGGAACAGGATCGTGTGAAGAGCAGTGCCTGCGGCTTCGACATGCATATGCTCAAACCGCTGGATCTGGATGAACTCGATCAGCTGATCAATGAAAGGAAATGATCAGTGGATCAGTCCCTGTCACTGAGGGTCTTCAACAGTGACGTGATGGGAATGAACGTGCCCGTCATGGGGCTGAACATGACCGCCATGACCCCCGTGGCGCCACGCCACACCGATCGTCCACACACCGAACGCGATATACGCCAGCGCCAGCAACCAGCGCCAGGGGCGGCGCGTGAGGGGTCCGCGCACGGACGTGAAGAGCCAGCCGCCGGCCACCACGGCCGGTAACGTACCCACCCCGAACGCCAGCATGATCAGGCCGCCGCGCAGAATGTCGTCCTGGACCGCCGCATACACCAGGGCTGAGTAGACCAGACCGCAGGGTAACCAGCCCCAGACCATCCCCAGCGCCAGAGTCTGCGACAGGCTTGCGCCTGGAGTCAGCCCGCGGGCCAGTGGTCTGATGTGCGCCCAGAGCCTGCTGCCCGCCCGCTCCAGATGCCGCAGCCCGTACCACCAGCCCCCCAGATACAGTCCCATGGCGACAAGCACCAGGCCCGCCAGGGTACGAGCAATGGGCCAGTCGCTCGCCGGTACCAATCCGGCGAGCGCCGCCCCGAGAATGCCGATAAGGGTGTAGCTGAACACCCGGCCGAGGTTATAAGTCAGTGCCATGCTTAAAGCACTCTGCCCGCCCGCGGGTTTCCGCAGGGCGAAGGCGGCCATGATACCGCCGCACATGCTGAGACAATGCGCAGAACCGAGCATCCCCAGCAGAAAGGCGGCCAAGAGGGTAGCGCCGAAATCCATCACCGATCTTTCTCGTCCGGCTGGGGACGAGGTTCCGTTGCGCCAGGTTCCGACGGCCGTTCATCGTCGAACAGGATGCGCCGGCCTTCGGTATCCAGATCATCGTACTGACCGGTTTTCACTGCCCAGATAAAAAGTCGCGTGGCAATGATGACAAAAATGATTGCAATGGGAATCAGCAGATACAGAATTTCCATCAGGCACCCCTCATGAGTTAACCGTTCCGGCCGTCGCCGAGCACTTCACCCCTTGAAAAACTGGATGCGCCGGGCGTTGATGACGACCACCAGCGAACTGGCGGACATTCCCACCGCCGCCAGCCACGGCGGCACCCAGCCTGCCACGGCAAACGGCAGGGCGACCAGGTTATACGCGATTGCCCAGCCCAGATTCTGGGCAATGATTGCCCGCACGCGCCTGGCCACCGCCAGCAGCAGCGGCACCTGACGCAGATCTTCATTCAGGAGGACACAATCCGCCCGTGTCTGGGCCAGCTCACTGGCCGATCCCATGGCCAGCGACACGTTGGCCGCGCTCAGGACAGGCACATCGTTGATGCCGTCGCCCACCATCAGAATCACGTCACCCTCGGCCTGATACCGGCGGACTTCTGCCACTTTGTCCGCCGGCAACATGGATGCCTGCCAGTGCCGGATGCCCAGGGTGGTGGCGACGGCGCTGACATTTTCAACACGGTCGCCACTGAGCAGGCTGACTTTGCCGCCGCGCTGTTGCAGGGCCGCGACGCACTCACTCGCCTCAGGTCGCAGCTGATCCGCCAGGGCAATCCAGCCGATGGGACGCTCATCGGCCGCCAGCAGCAGCCACAACCCCGCGTCCGGATAAGCCGGCGGTTGCTGCGGCACCGCGAACGCGGGCGTACCCAGCCGGTAAGTCACTTCCCCCACCTTCCCCACGACGCCCTCACCCGGAAAGGCGTGGCGATCGGTGAGGTTTCGCATTGGGGAGATATGCCGGAAAGCCCGAGCGAGGGGGTGACTGCTGCCCTCCTCCAGCGCCGCTGCGATGGCCAGAATTTCTTCTTCCGGGCGTGTGCCCAAGGGCTGCACGGCCTGGATCCGGAATGCGCCCTGCGTGAGGGTTCCGGTTTTGTCGAACACGATGCCGTTGACCCGCGCGAGAGTCTCCAGAGCTTGAGGCCCCGTCATGAGCAAGCCGTGGTGGCGCAACAGCAGATTAGCCGCAGCAGTCACCGTGGGCGTCGCGAGGCCGAGGGCACAGGGACAGGTGACCACCAGCACTGACAGGGTGATCCACAGGGCGCGCTCCGGGTCATGTACCGACCAATACGCAAATACCGCCAGAGCGAGGGACAGAATGGCCGGACTGAACCGCCGGGCAATCCGGTCTGCCAGGGCAACCTGACTGGGGCGCGCAAGTTCTGACTGCTCGATAAGACGTTCGATTGCGGCAATCTGGGTATTTTCGGCAACGGCAGTCGCCACAATCCGCACCGGGGAACCGCCGTTGTAACTGCCGGCGATCACCCCGTCTCCCGGCCCCTTGGCACGCGGCATGGACTCACCCGTGATGAGTGACTCGTCGGCTTCACTGCGGCCTTCAATAATGCGACCGTCGCAGGGAAAGACGGCACCTGCCGCCACCATCAACCGGTCTTCCAGCTGGATATCTTTCAAGGGCACGGTGCTCACCGAACCGTCGTCATTGATTCTCTGGGTCAGCGATGGCAGCAACTGTGCTCTGCCCGCCGCAGCGAGATAATTCTGATGACGGATCCGTTTCTCGATGTAGCGCCCCAACAACAGAAAAAACGTGAACATGGCAACCGAGTCGAAGTAGACATCGCCCCTCTGGCTGACGGTCGCATACACGCTGGCGCTGAAGGCCAGAATCAAGGCCACCGAAACCGGCACGTCCATGATCAGATGGCGCGCACGCAGCGAATTCCACGCCGCACGGAAGAACGGTTGTGCACTATAAAAAATGACCGGCGCGGTGAGTACCAGACAGACCCAGCGCAGCAGGTTCCGGAACTCCGCGTCCATCCCCTGAATATCGCCGGCATGCAGACCAATGGACACCATGCCGGCCTGCATCATGCCTATACCGGCCACGCCGAGTCGAATCAGATCCTGGCGCCGCTCTAAAGCCCAGCGGTCTCGTTGAGCCTGGGCGACGAGCGGCTGCGGCGCGAAACCGATTGCGGTAAGGCGTTCGAATATCCGGCTGACCGGGACAATATCTGGAACAAAACTGATGATGGCCTGCTGATTGGAGGCATTGACGCGCACTTGCTCCACACCCGGCAGCGATTCCATTGATTTTTCGATGAGCCAGATACAGGCTGCGCAGGTTATGCCACTGATGAACAGCCGCGCCTGAGCGCGCCGCTCGTCCAGGGGCCGTACAAAATCCCGTTGGGCGTCGCCGCGATCATAAAGTGAAAAGTCTGACGCCGGTTCGTCCGCCTTGCGGCTTTCGCTCTCGCGGAATCGGTAAAAATCGGCCAGCCCGGATTCGCTGATTGCGAGGGCAACCGCCTGGCAGCCGATGCAGCAAAAGCTGCGGGCAATACCCTGAACGCTGGCAGCGAACAGGACGTCGGACGGAAGCCCGCAATGGTAGCAGGGTTCAGCCGTGTGCATGGGTCAGGGCCTGCCCGGTGTGCGGGTCCCGAAACTTGCCGTTTGTGTCTGCGCAAAATCGACTTCCGTAGTCACCCGCCAGATTGCCTTGCCGGCGTCGTTCAATCGGGAAAGAATCAGGTACCGCCGCCCCTCGTACTTTCCGGGTGGCAGCGTCGCGCGGTAAACCGATGGCTCGACCGGCTTCAGATCAATGCGCTGATCCGCAGCCGCCTCGGCCGGATGCGACAAGACCAATTGCACCACGTCCCCTTGCACAGGTTTGTCGAAGTGTGCCTCGACGGCCATGGAGCTCAGGTCGAACTCGAGACGGCCAGCAATACCGGTGCGGACCGCATGTTTCTCCGCTTCAAAGCGATGGTTGATCAGACGTCCCTGGTCGTAATAATCGTCGTAAACCCGATCATCATGACTGATTATGGCGATGCTCAGCAGGGCCATTCCGAGAATGACAGCGGCGATCAGCGGCGCCATGACCAGCCAGAACCAGGGCTGGCGCCATGCAGATGTAACTTTTTGGTGAGCATTCACAATTTTGGTCCAATAAACGGTGATTTTTCCGATGCCTTGATTCCTGAATCATCGACCGCCCTGACGATAAATTCGACATTCGCCTTTTCTGCATCGAAGGTGTTCCGGGGAACCGACACGCGCAACGGCACCGAAAACACTTCGCCCGCCTCCACCATCACTTCCCGGGTTCTGTCCAGGAAAAAATCGTAGGCGCCGGCGGTTTCGATCCGGAATACCCGGTCATTCGAATCCATATTGTTGATCTTGATGGTGTACACGTTCTGCAGATTGTCGCCGCTGAGGCGGTACAGACGGGTCCCACGGTCCCGGATCACGTCGATACTCAGGGGCTCTCTGCTGTAAATGGTGTAAACAAATGCGCCAATCATCACAATCAGAAGGGCGGTATAGCCAAACAGGCGGGGCCGCAAAAACCGGGTTTTGCCGGTGCTCAATTCGTCCTCTGATGTAAAGCGGATCAGCCCTCTCGGGTATTCCATCTTGTCCATCACGGAATTGCAGGCGTCAACGCATAGCCCGCAGTTGATGCACTCGAACTGGGAACCGTTACGAATGTCGATATCCACCGGACACACCTGCACACACCAGGAGCAGTCGATGCAGTCACCGAGCCCACGTGCCTTGTAGTCCTCATTTGGCTTGCGCGGCCCGCGCACTTCGCCGCGCCCCTTGTCGTAATAGACGGCCAGGGTATCGCGGTCGTACATGACCGATTGGAAGCGGGCATAGGGGCACATGTATTTGCACACCTGCTCGCGCATCCAGCCGGCGTTCAGATACGTCATCCCCGTGAAAAACAGTGTCCAGAAGACCGCCTGCGCCGGCGCTCCGAACTGCAACATGCCCGATTCCGACCGGTATGGCACGAGCCCGACCAGCAGTTCCCGCACCGGCATGAAATAACCGATGAACGTGGCGCCGGTGATGAATGCCACAAGCAGCCACAAGCCATGCTTGCCACCTTTGCGCACCAGCTTTTCCACCGTCCACGGCTGCTTGTCCAGCTTGATGCGCTTGTTGCGATCACCTTCGCACAGATGTTCTATCGCCATGAATATCATCGTCCAGACCGTCTGCGGACAGGTGAACCCGCACCAGACACGGCCGAACAATACCGTGACGGTAAACAGCGCAAACGCCGCGATGATCAACACCCAGGCCAGCAACATGAAGTCCTGGGGCCAGAAGGTTATCCACAAGATATGGAATTGGCGGGCGGGGAGATCGAACAGGACCGCAGGCCGGCCATCGATCATCAGCCAGGGTAACAACAGGTAGCCCAGCACCAGCGGGATGCCGGTATATCGCCGGATATTCTGATAGAACCCGGTAATTTTCCGGGTATAGATTTTCGGATTGGCTGCGTACAATTCGACGTAGCGGATTTGCGGCTTATCATCTGAAGGTGAGTCTTCAGCGGGATGTTTTGACACCTCATTCTCCAAAACCTGCAAGCCGTCAACGACGGCCTGCGGTCAGTAACTTCAGTACAACGGCGTTCAGGATTCGATCAATACCCCGACCGGAAATCCTTATTTTTCCTCATAGGACAAATTGTAGACATAAGCAGCCAGCAGATGGATTTTCTCCGCTTGCAACTGCTCCTGCTGAGCCGGCATGACATTGGCCCGACCGTTGCGGATGGCGTGGGCGATGGATTCGCGGGTGCCTTCGTACAACCAGATATCGTCGGCAAGATTGGGCGCTCCAATCAGCTGGTTACCCGTACCGTCGGCACCGTGACAGGCGGCGCAGTTTTGCCCGAACAAAGACTCCGCCCGCGTCGCCAGCGCAGCATCGTACGTCTGGTTGGACAGCTTCAGAACGTATTCGGTCAATGCCATGACGTTCGGCTCGCCCACAATGGCACCCCAGCCCGGCATATTGCCGTTGCGTCCATGAACAATGGTCTCCTTGATCTGTTCCGGCTCACCGCCGTACAGCCAGTCGTTGTCCGTCAGGTCCGGAAAGCCGTAGTTGCCGCCGCCGTCTGCCCCGTGGCACACCGCGCAGTTATTGGCAAACAGACGCACCCCCATTTTCATGGCGCGATCGTCGTAGATCAGTTCTTCAATCGGGGTTTCCAGATACTGGCTGAACATTTCCGCATGCTCTTCACGTGCTTTTTGCTGGTCGTGCTCCAGCTCGTTCAAAGAGGTCCAGCCGCCCAACCCTTTAAAGCTACCCAGGCCGGGGTAATAGATCAGATAACCGACGCTGAACACCAGCGTCAGGACAAACAGGTTAAACCACCAGCGCGGCAGCGGATTGTCGTACTCCTCAATGCCATCGTAGACGTGGCCGGTGGTCCTGTTTTCCGGATCCTGGTCATCCCGCACCGCCACTTTCCGGTTGGCCAGCAGCACCCAGGTGAGCAGTGCCAGACAGATGACCGTCAGTGAGATGATCCAGAAATTCCAAAAAGTGCTCATAGTTGTACCCTGTCATTGCTCATGCG
>CAZJKJ010000081.1:0-3364 GCA_964546435.1 uncultured Cellvibrionaceae bacterium | reverse complement strand
GGCAGCTGCGCGTCTTCGTCGAACCGCTGGCGCCGTTTGGGGGCAAATGCCCACCAGCAAACGCCGAAAAATGCGAGCATCACAAAAATGGTGGATATACCGCGCCAGTCGTTGATGTCCATGTAGTCACCGCTTGTAGGTTAGGAGCGTGCCCAGCTGCTGGAGGTAGGCCACCATCGCATCCATCTCGGATTTGCCGCGCACCGCTTCAGCCGCCCCGGCCATGTCTTCTTCGGTGTAGGGCACCCCGATCTTGCGCAGCGCTTTCATCTTCGCGGCCGTCAGTTCACCATCGAGGATGTTGTCATAAAGCCAGGGGAAGGCCGGCATATTGGATTCCGGTACCACCAGACGCGGGTTGTACAGGTGCGTCTTGTGCCATTCGTCGCTATAGCGCTGTCCGACCCTGGCCAGGTCGGGGCCGGTGCGCTTCGATCCCCACAGAAACGGATGCTCGTAGACCGATTCGCCAGCCACGGAATAATGACCATAGCGCTCCACTTCAGCCCTCAATGGCCGCACCATTTGCGTATGGCAGACATGACAGCCTTCGCGGATGTAAATGTCGCGACCTTCCAGTTCGAGTGCAGTCAGAGGCATCAGCCCCTCCACCGGTTGAGTGGTCTCGTCCAGAAAAAATTGCGGAACCATCAGCACCAGGCTGCCAAAACTGATCGCGACAAAGATCAGAATGATCATCAGCCAAAGATTTCTTTCGACAAAATCATGATGTCTCACAGCAGATTCTCCTCAGGCAGTCTGTGGCTCGGGAACGGCTTGGGGATCCAGCGCCGTTTCCGCTTCAAAGGTTTTGTAAGCGTTCCAGGCCATCAGCAACATGCCGCAGAAGAACATCGACCCGCCGATAAACCGTACAAAATGCCCTGGATAACTCGCTTCAACGCTTTCCACAAAGCTGTATGTGAGCGTGCCGTCATCGTTGAAAGCGCGCCACATTAGCCCCTGCATGATGCCATTCACCCACATGGAGGCGATGTAGAGCACGACACCCACGGTGGACAGCCAGAAGTGCACGTTGACAAGCCGGACGCTCCACATGGTTTTCTGGCCGGTCAGTGCGGGGATCAGGTGGTAGACCGCGCCGATGGAGATCATCGCCACCCAGCCAAGCGCCCCGGCGTGCACATGTCCGATTGTCCAGTCCGTGTTGTGGGACAGTGAGTTGACCATCTTGATGGACATCATCGGTCCTTCAAAAGTGGACATCCCGTAAAACGAAAGTGACACGACCAGGAATCGCAGGGTGGGGTCGGTCCGCAGCTTGTCCCAGGCTCCGGACAGCGTCATCAGACCGTTGATCATTCCGCCCCAGGACGGCGCCAGAAGAATGATGGACATGACCATGCCGAGGCTCTGGGCCCAGTCCGGCAAGGCGGAATAGTGCAAATGGTGCGGCCCGGCCCAGATATACACCGCAATCAGGGCCCAGAAATGCACGATGGAAAGCTGATAGGAATAGACGGGGCGCCCGGCTTGTTTAGGCACAAAGTAGTACATCATGCCGAGGAACCCGGCGGTGAGGAAAAAGCCCACTGCGTTGTGACCGTACCACCACTGCACCATCGCATCCGCCGCACCGGAATACACCGAATATGATTTGAACAGGGATACCGGAATCACGGCACTGTTCACCACATGCAACACGGCAATGGTCAGAATAAACCCGCCGTAGAACCAGTTGGCGACGTAGATGTGGGAAGTTCGGCGCTTTGCGATGGTGCCAAAAAAAACGATGGCATACGCCACCCAGACCAGCGTGAGCAGAATATCGATAGGCCACTCCAGCTCGGCGTATTCTTTCGCGGAAGTCAGCCCCATGGGCAAGGTAATTGCCGCGGCCACGATCACGACCTGCCACCCCCAGAATGTGAACGGAATCAGCCAGCCGCCAAACAGCCGTGCCTGGCAGGTCCGCTGTACGACGTAATAAGACGTGGCGAAGAGTGCGCTGCCGCCGAAAGCGAAAATCACCGCATTGGTGTGCAAGGGTCGCAGCCGGCCAAAGTGGGAAAACGGCTGAAAAAAATCATTCAGCTCCGGCCATCGCAGTTGCGCAGCCAGAAGCACGCCCACTGCCATTCCAACGATGCCCCACACAATGGTCATGACGGTAAACTGGCGGACAACTTTGTAGTCGTAACGAGGCGGTGCGGCGCTGGCCGTTGAACTGCTCATAGTCTGTACCCAATGCAAATAAAGAATAGCCGGTGAGTCTAGTCGTCAGGCGCAACAAGTATCCGCCTGAGCAAAGCTTCGACGGAGAATTCTAAAATGTGCCAGTGACAGGTTATTGATGCGAATCAAAGGAAATCGTTTCGATCGTCCTTTAGTTCGCCGATGCGGGTGAAAATGGCAACCGGTGAAAGACCGATCACCATTGCGAACCGCGCTGTTGAAGCTCCAACTGCATATGTCAAGTTCCGAAGCATCCCCGGGCTATTTGAAAGCCCTGAGTTTGTAGCGTTCAGCATTCACCTGATTCCAGTAGAAACATAGACCAAAAACAAGGGGTCCGCAGCAGCGTTGAGCCCGGAATATCCGGGCATCAACCCCCTCTGCGAAATATCGGTATTGCGTCTGCCGGGGCCGCCCCGTCAGACTCAGTAAATATTCAGGCGAATTCCAACTTTCATGCCCTGAGCTTCTTCTTCCGTGTAAGTGAAATCGCCGGTCAATGCCAGCTCACCGTGGCTAAACCAATAACTGAAACCGGCGCCAAAGAATGACCCGTCCACATATTCAAACAGGTCATCGTCGATGTTGCGGAACCCGAAATAACCGCGCAGCTCTACGTCCTGTTGCACCATTGCCCGCACGCCGGCAGACATCTCCAGGCCCCGCTCCTTGGCACCTCCGAGTTTATGGGTCACGACGCCGGCGGTGGCATACAGATCGGAATTGGACGTAACACTGCCGCGGATGCCGGCACTGAAAGCCGTGGTGGTCGATCGACAACCGCCGCCGTCAACCTTGGCGCGTTCTGCCTGGATGAAAAAGACGTTATTCAAAGGCATACTGCCATTTACGTACCAGCCATCCTGATCACAATCGATGCCGAAACCTTCATCCTCATCGCGTCCTTCATGCGCATAACCGCCGCCAATGTAGGTGTAATACGGTTTGACTGCATGCGCCTGGGCCGAAAGCAAGCCGGCGATAACCACAAGTGTGCTGAAGACGATTTTCATAATGATCCTCGATTGATGGGCGGGCGGGAACTGGATGATGCCCGCTGACGCTGCAGCCGGGCCGGCCATCACGAGCAGTCGTCATCGCGATGGCCATAGCGTTCATTTCAGCGGCTCCGCAATCCCTGCAACGCCGGCGTCTGCAATGGCTCTAG
>CAZJKJ010000080.1:0-15123 GCA_964546435.1 uncultured Cellvibrionaceae bacterium | reverse complement strand
CATGAGAGCATTCGCTATGCCGCCTGACAGATTCTATTGTCCGCCGGGTTAATAACTCACTGCTGGATATCTCAAAGTTAGATTCGGGCAAAGTTAATCCGAACATGAGCCATTTTGTTTTGCATGACATTATCGAAATCGTACTCGCGGATCATGCGCCGATAGCCAATAGTAAAGGTCTCGAAATCATATCGGACTGGAGCAAAGTTGTTGTGTATAGCGATCCGGCTCTTCTTGAAGTAGTCTTGAGAAACGTCGTCGGAAATTCTCTTCGATTTACAGACGCGGGACACATACACATTCAGATTGAGCCAGCGGGCGATACGCTGGAGTTGAGCGTTACAGATACCGGGATCGGCATACCTGAAGCCGAACTTGAAAACGTGTTTAATGAATTCTACACGCCGCGCATCGTTTCGGCCTGCCGCGCCCCTGACAGCAGTGGTTCAGGTCTTGGGCTCGCCATCGTCAAGCGTCTTCTAACTCTTATGAGCCACCCCTTCAGGCTTGAATCGTCTATCGGCACTGGAACACGGTTCTCCATTGAACTTCCCGTTGGTCGAGTAGTAAAGCCGCACCGTATTATGCACGTCAGCAATAAGGGTTCACTTGCACTACCCAACAGAAAAATGGCTGGATTCCGAAATCCGAAGCATAGTTATTGAGCTGGATCACGCAAATGAAACGAATTCTTCTTTCAGACGATCACTCCTTATTCAGAGACGGCATGAGAGGTGTGCTCCAGCAGATTTTTGATGATTCTCGCATTATGGAAGCCTTTGACTACATTACGGCGCTTCGTATCTTGCGGCAGGAAATCCGGTTTGACTTGATCGTCATCGACTTCTTAATGCCTGGAGGTGCCCCACTTGAAACGTTGAGCCAGGTGGTCGCAGAATCCGGCGGAGCGCGCTGCGTGGTCATGTCAGCCCTGGAAGAACCTCAACAGATCCGGCACTGCTTCGAAATCGGCGTGAAGGGCTATATCTGGAAAGGAGAAGGAAGAGACGTCATTTCCCGGGCGCTCCAGCTTGTCGATTCTGGCGGCGTGTACCTTCCTCCTACCCTACTAACCGAACCGTCAATCGGCAGGACACCGTTGACAGGCACACCAACACTGACCAAGCGACAGCATGAGATACTTCTGCTCATTCGCAAAGGGTTATCTAATAAGGAAATCGCCAGACATCTGGAACTTACCGAAGCGACGATAAAGGCCCATGTTACTACCATGTTCAAGACACTGAACGTAAAAAACAGAACCCAGGCTGCATCATCTTTGTCCCAGTAAGCCTGGATTCGCCCGCGCCCCGTCCATGCCAATGAAGAACGCAATGAAATAGCTTCAACAGGATTGCTGCGTATCGCTCAGAAGTTCAAGCTTGATCTCGTTCTGACCTCACGCTCTGTGCCAGATCTGGTACTTACAGACTCGAACGCAATACCAGATCACGGCACAACTTCTGATTTCCCTGCTAAAACTCTACTACCGGAATGTAAAGTACAGGCGAGCTTCCTTTAAATCTATGTGGCCCTCCGGAAACCAGCGGGTACCCCCCCGTGGTTTTAATAACGATTGAACTCAAGTTCCAGTTATCATAGCTACACGCAAAGCAACTACCAGAATGATGTACAACCTCCACCGAAAACAGATCTGTCGGTGTATCCAGGTATGGCACATCGATTATGTAGCTTCCCCGACCGCCATTCGGGATTCCAGCTCCTCTGTTGATATTGCTAAAAACCCGAGTACCTGTGGACGTTTCCATTCTTAAACTAAATTGACTCCCGCTTCGCAGATCATCGCCACCGGTTATTACTTCAACTCTCAGTTCTTTGGCATAAAGATCTGAACTGATCAATGCTAAGACCGCTGAAATTGTTGCTGCGGAAACTATCTTTTGAATCTTCATAAGCTTTTCTCCTAGATTTTTTGTGTTACATCATCTCCATGGCTTCGCAAACAATCGCTTCACCACTGGAAATCAGTATTGCAACAACCAGGTCTGAACTGCTATTGGCTGGAGGTCGAGTTTCGTTTTCATACGATCTAGACCGAAAGTCGAAGATCGGTTCGACTTTCGTTCTGCCGGGTGCGGCGATCCCTTCAAGCTGCAGTGGGTCATCGATATAGTGAATTCTTTAACTCGATAGAGCCAGAACGCAATTAGTCGTTCACCGATTAATGTGCAGCGCTGAAACAAACGCATCCATGCGCGGATCCGCAGATTTATGACCGGTTGTGTGTCCAATGGCGTTGTCTCGCCTCCCTTCCTGAAAACCAACAACTGCGTCGCACCCAGCCCTACTGGATATCGCGTCCTAAACTTTCTCCTTTCTTTGGTTTTGAAGACAGCCTGTGACTGCCGTTTCGACGATTAGGAAATTTTCTGGGCTACCATTGCGCGCACTGGGACGCCGTGGATCCTGCGACTGCGCGCAGGATGACAACGGGTGGATCTCAGGATGAAGGGGTGGATCTCAGGATGAAGGGGTGGGTCACAGGATGAAGGAGCAGATGCTTGCCCATCTTTGCCGTGATCGCACGTCTCCGCGATATGTGGGGCTATCGCGATATTTCATTGTGGTTGCCCGCTACGGAACGGTGTGAACAGATTAATAGCAGATACCCCGGCACGAATGCCGGGGGATTGGTGATTTCTTATTTTCCGACACTGATGCCATCGATATTTGGCGCGACCGGGTACCCACCCTGCATCCGGATCTGGTTCACCCCGGCAACCAGGTGTTTGGATACGCAAGCGTTGCTCCAGACGTCCCAGCCACCTGTGGGTGGTGCGGAGATGGACCCTGAATTAAACCTGTTAATCACCAAATCGGCCGACAAGGGCAAGGTGCTGATGCCGTTGGCGTAGCGCATGCAGATTTTGTAAGTACCAATGGATGGCACGGTGACCAACCATTCGGCATTTCCGCTGCTCAGTGCCATGTATCCAGAACCATTGAAATTCGGATAGTAGTCGCTGAATGACGCGTAAATACTACCAAGGCGCGCGACTCCATCGTCGTAGACTGTGGGCGTCGTAGTCGTGGAAACGGTTGCCGGTGTGAACTCGGAGTCAGATTCGTAAAACGCACCGAAGAAATCACGAGCGATCAACCCCACGTTCGGTCTTATCGTTGCATCTGACGCTCTTGCTGAAGCCGCTCGCCAGCCCACACTGATTGCACCGTTGCTCAGGTCCACCCCGTCCGGATTCCAGGAGCCTCCATCGGCATAGGGATCGAGTGCGGCTCGTCTTACTCCGCCAAAGGTTTGCCAGTCGCGCAGTATCCCGCCAAGGCTTGCATTTTCCACGCCCTGAAACAGTTGTACCGGGCTATCAGTGCCACTGAGATCATTGCCGGGTAAACTGATTAGGGCCGAATTATGATGCACCGCAACGCGCACTGGCGCGCGCTCTGTCGTAATGGTTTCTTCCAATACCCACTCATCATTGATGTAGCGGTAAAAGCTTAGGTTACCGGTTGGGTAGGTGAAGTCAGTGACCGATTTCGTTCCGGGAAATCCGCTTCCCACCACCAGTGTGTCGCCGCTCATCGCCAGGGTATTGGCAAAGTATGGCAGATTCTGTGTGTTGAGCAGATCCGTTCGGGCCCAGGTTTTGGTGATGTAATTCCAGCGCATGGTGACAACCCGGCCACCCAGTCGATCGGCAACCGGCAGGGAGTCTTCGTCGTATCCCTTAATCACGGGTGCAGCGATCACCGCCTTGTTGTCATCCACCGCGACAGAGACTCCCACGTCCAGCGACAAGTCGCTGATTGTTGCGGTGGACTCCCACGTAGCACTTGTCGAGTTGTACGTGAGCAATTTGACATGACCGTAATCGTCGTAAAGAGTGCCCGTATCTTTATTTTTAGCTCCGGCAAAACCCACCACAAGATGCTGGTTCGATACGGCGATATTGAACTTGTACCGATCTGCCCGATAGCTGCTAACGACAGGATCGTCGTCGAAAAACAGAGGTTCTATGAAGCCCCTGCAGTCAGGAGTGCCCAGACTGTCGGTTGGGCATGACGGAAAGCTTCCGTTGGCTTTGCGCACCAGCGCCACAGCCGTCTTGTAGTGCGGAAAATCCAATGTATGGGCCCAACGACCGATGCCCATGGCAATCCACGTCTCGGACATGCCGACTGCGATGCCCAGGTTCATTTTATTGCCCACTTCCCGAGGAAAATTCGGATCCGGCGAAAACTGATACATCCGGGTGGGCGTAAAGCGCGAGTCGTCAAATAGCCAGACCGCGCCCAGATAATCCCCGACGCTTTTATCACCTTCACTTTCCGCACTAACGAGCGTGTATTGCTCAAAGCGGTCCAGCATCAGTCCAAACTCTGAACCTTTATTAGGAGCACCCGGCTTGGGAATGACTTGCGCTGATGCAGCGGCGGCAAGCAGGGTAAATGATGAAGTCAATAAAAATGCGATGGGGAGTTTCGAGTTGCGAGGAGACAAGAGTTTCATTCACTTAGTCCATTCAGTAAAAGGAGCCACAGCCACTGAGTAGCCGATGGACCGCGCAGGGTAATTGAAACCTGAATGAGTGTAAATGGAGTATGAGTTAAACAAAATGTTGCGCAATTCTGGTCATTGCGACCAACTAGCCGTCCATTAAAGCCGCTTTCAAGGCGAAAAGCACCAGGCAAAGCGGGCGGGGGAAAAAGAAACACGAAGAATTAATCAGAATTTTTCGAGATCAGTTACACCTGAAAACGTGCCTATCTGCAAACACGTTTTCAGGTGCAATAGAGGCGGTAATGAACGGTCAACAGAGCTTGGCGCGGCCTGACCTGAATGCCATCAAACCGCCGATAAGCAACAGTAGCAGACCGCCTGCGCTGCCGGCCTGACCCGATCCGGATGAACTTGTAGAACTTGTAGAACTGGACGAACTTGAAGAACTTGAAGAACTTGAAGAACTTGAAGAACTGGACGAGCTTGACTCCCCCGATTGTCCGTTATCCAACGCGGTGACCACAACCGTGCTGACCGATGCGCCGCGGTCCACAGAACCCGCGGATGAATGATCCGATGTGCGCAACTGGATATTCAAGACACCGTCTTCAACCAGCGCTTCGATGGGCTCGGGTTTCCACAATGTCAGGAAATCGACTTCTGCGGCAAGGTCGATATTGGCGAGAACGGTTTCGCCTTCGATGATGACATCAAACGCCCGATGACCTGCCTCACTGTACTGAAACTCAGCAAAGGTAAAGTCAATGGATACAAGCCCCGCTTCAGGTACGGGAACCGTTATATCGAAATCGCCGGTCCGAACAGTTTGGTACGCTGCATTGTCGTTACCGCCGACTACTTCATGTTGCGTTATGCGGGTGACGCCGCCGCTAATGTACTTGTTGGGCGCATACCAGACGCCATCAACTGCGATCGCCTCTGCGTGAGCGCCGGCATTAATTGCCGCCAGAACATCCGCCGGATTATCCGGATGCCACCCGAGTGAACCTTCCGCGACCACGCAGGCTTCCCCGTCATACTGTTCACCGAAGCCGTCACCGTCCACATCGCTGGAAATTGAACAGCACACCGGCATGCCCTCGTGGCTGCCACAATTGGGCGTCGGCCCTTCGCTGATGGTGATATCGGCGCTACCCGCACCTTGATAACTTTCAGTGGAGAGCAGCATGAAGTCGATGGTACCCATATCCAGACCCCGCTCGGCCCAGGCATTGAAATGGTTCCCGGTCGTGACTACGCCCGCAACGGCACCCGGCGTTTTGGCTTCGCGCCGGACGTTGTAATAAGTCGTCAGAAGCTCGCTGCCGATGGCCATATTCTGGTGGCGACGGTACCGATATATGTCGTAAATAGCGCCATCGGATTCGAGAATGCCCAAATAATCCCGCTGGGATACATTAGCCGGGTTGTGAACGACCCAGCCTTCGACGATATAAAATTCGACGAATGGATCAAGCATATGCCCGTAAACGCTGATATTGGATGCGCCGGCTTCAGGCAGAAACTCCCCGTCATACTGAATTACCCGGTGCCCGCCCGGACTCCAGCCCAACCCTCCGATCCAGTTGTAGGTGGTTTCATCCCACTGGGCACTGTAATGACCCTCATCAAAGATATTGATGGAGGCATTGCCGGAATCTTTCCAGAAGGAGTAGTAGAGGTCTCCGGAAGTACCGCGGGAAATCTCTGAGATCGTCTGACACAGACCGATCGACGAATGAAAGACGCCGCTGCAGATAAGCAGCGACGTCAGGCTTTTGATAAGGGTGTCCGATGTGAATAGTTTCATAGCAAACCTCCGTCAGCAGAAAGTCGCTATTAAGTCACAGCCCGGGCCTGATTGCGGCCAACTGGATAACAGTTTCGGGCTGTGCTCCCGCTCCTGAGGTGAGCGGGAGTTAATATCAGAAGACGGCTTTGATATCTTTGATGAAGTCGGACGCAGTCCGTGTCATGTAAAATCCGCTTTCGATTTGCAATGCAGCACCCTGAAGCGCGAAACTTGTGCTGTAATCGTCATAACTTTGTTTCGGCGTAACTTCTACCTTATTCAGTTTCGCAATTTCAGCTTTGTAATCCGCATCTTCGGTACAGATTTTCTCCAGTGCTTCCAGAGCGGCTGTCGCACGATTGGCAACTTCGCCGATCACGTAGGCAGGTTTCGAGTTTTTCTTTTCAATCAACTCGGCGTTTTTCTGGGTGACTGCTTCTACCTGATCCCAGGCGACGTTCACATCCAACGCTGCGTTGCCGCAGGCCGCTTTGGTCTTGGTGACAACTTCAGCAATACTCTGCTCTGCACTGTTTTTCGCTTTTGTCTCGGCAACACCTGCATAAGTATTGGTTGCTGCCAATGCAGCGACGAGCGTCAAAGTGATCAGTTTTTTCATGGTATCTTCCTTTTTTGTTTCAGGGATTGTCGTTTGATTTACAGCGCTTGTTGAAATTTTTCATAGGCGGTGTCGGGAACATTCACTGCGTCGGCATGCAGCGAAACCGTAATGATGTTGCCAGTTACCGTCACCTCATGGGATCTTGACGTGTCGTCTGTTGTAAGACGAATCTCATTAATTGCGCCAGCTGCCTTCTTGTAATCCGCATCTGTTTCACAAAGTCGCGTCAGGGCGTCGAGATGCCCCAACAGCATGCCGGGTATCGACCGGTTCTCTTTTGCGGCGAATGCATCCCAGTTGATGGTCACCGCCAGCGCGCCGCCGCATGACTTCTGCACCCGTGCCTGACCAGCCGCAACGGCCTTTTTTGCTTCGACAAAGCTCGGGACAATATTCTGGTATTTCTGATATTGGGCAACAACTTTGTCGGCTTCAAACGCGCCGCCCTTTTCCAGAAAAATCATCTTGGTTTTTTCCCCGGTCCCATCAACGACCTCGATATAGGGAATGAGCGAACCGTGCACCAGAACCGAGCCCTTCTTGTTCTGGATGTTTATGGTTTCGGTACCGACCAGCCGGTAATAATGGGCATCAGTACTGTTGCCGGAGTTTTCCTTGCGGTACAGTCTGGCGACCGGATCGGCGAAATTATCGAAACCTTTAAAATAGGCGAGGTACTCATTCGCCTCGCCATACGGAACGAGAATGAGTCGGCCGTCAGTGGACAGGCTTCCATAAATCTTTGGAGATTCAGAGCGCTCTGACGCGAATGCGGAACTCGCAACCAGTGCGAGACACAGGAAGAGAATGCTTTTCACGAAGAAATCGATCCTTGATTAAATAATGTCCATTGTCCCGGCCGGATTGTGCATGCTGCCTTGTCAGGCTATAAAAAATCCTCTCAAGACCACATAAGACTGTATCCAGACTACACAAGACTACATTAAGAAACTGCAAATTCCGGGAGGTATATTTGGCAGCCGGGGGCGATTATGCTGCAAATATTTGTTTAGTTCAACAAGGGAAGTACCCGCGATTCTTCAGCGGCGTTGTCGGGGTACGCGCGGTGACTCGTTGCAAGCGCAACTGCGAATGCCCGATTGCGGCCTGCTCACGGTTAATCGGGTCATTGTCTAAAGCCGGTGTAGGACATTGTCCTGAAACCGGATCGCTTATCGCTATTTTTTCAATCAAGGGCGCGCAGGAATTCCTGTTGATTGCGACCCGGAAAAAACTGCCACATAATCGGCTCTCGACCCTACCCGGCAATCGCGTGGAATTCCAGAGCATTGCCGCGACCGGACCCTCTGAAAGACAACAGGAGTCATATGCACAGGAAGCCGCCAACCGTAAATGCCGGACGCATCATCGAGGCGTTCATTAACGGAATTACGGCCCCGATCGATCCGATATTCAATCCGGCGCTCAAGGACCTGCGGCACAGCCTTTTAAAACAGCGCAAAGCCCATTTCGTATGTCGATCATAAGAAATCCGCCGTCAGCACCATTCATTGTTCCGGCATGGAAGACAGGAGTTTTCCGGAATTGACCCTGGCGATGGATTTTGCAAAATTCTATTTCGGCCTGCCGAGCCGGCATGTGGAGAAAACCAATTACAACGCGATTAAAGGAGTAATCTGATGGCGACAAAAATGGACATCCAGGCGCACTACGACATAAATGAAAGCGCGTTTTTTTGCAAGATTCTCGGCGAGAGCATGAGCTATACCTGCGCCGACTGGAGCGGGCAAACTTCGCTGGCCGCAGCCCAGTACAACAAGCTGAAAAAAATTTCCGGGTTCGCAGGCATCGATGCCCACACCCGCAGCGTTCTCGATCTGGGATGCGGCTGGGGTTCGACTCAATTGTGGCTGCACCAGAATTTTCCCGCGCTGGAGCGCAATCACGGCGTCTCCATCAGTACCGAACAATGTGAATATGCCCGCACGCAGATCGACTCCCAGACGATTTCCATTATTGAAGAGAACATGTCTGACTATCTGGAGTGCTATAACGGGGTCCCTTATGAGGCCGCCCTGTCCATCGGCGCCATTGAACATCTCGCTTCGCCACGGGATTACCGAGAAGGCAGGCATATCGAACGCTACCACCGCTTTTTCAGCGACGTGCGCCGCTGCGTCAGCGGCCGATTTGCGCTGCAGTCCATTGTCGCCATGAAAAAGCCCAATCAGCTCAAGGGGCTTGAGCGCCAGCGCGCCATTCGTTTCCAGTACTTTATTGCGAAATATGTTTTCCCCAATGCGCTTACGCCCACCTTGGGCTATCTCGATGCCGCGCTGACCGGCGTTTACGAAGTGGATCAGTTTGAGGTGAAATCCGACGATTACGCCAGAACCCTGAGTTGCTGGCGCGACAACCTGATTGCCCATCGGGACGATTTCACGCGGCAGCGCTACGAGCTGTTTCTGCGGTATTTCGATCTGTGTATCGAGCACTTCTCTTCCGGTTACCTTGGCCTGGCGCGCTACAGCCTGTCACCGCCCCCCGGTGGGCACTGACTGGCAGACTGTTGAAAAGCTATCTGCGTTAGACGTTAAAAACGGCTGTTCCCAAGACGCTTTTCAACACCCTGCGAGGCCTTTGTGGGACCAGCGCCGATCACGCCGAAGGAAGCGGCAATTTGCTGACCAGGTCGCAAAAGCTGGCGAAAGGCGCCAAAACATGGTCCCATATCACGATTTAGATGCCAAACCCCTCACAAAGAACTAACTATTCTATTGCCTACTGCAACGAAAGTATTAAAGTTAAGGAAAGTCATCCACGAGAGAAAACTATGGAAGCTTCACTACCGGCGGGCAGCTCACCGCTTGCCGATGGCATCAAAGCACGCGGATTCACTCTGATCAATGCAGTGGACGAACGCCGTCCTGATCTGCCGATTACCTACACCGTCGGTCTGCAGGAGATCCACAATTTGCCGGAACTGATATTTGTAGGGGAGCATCAGGAGGTTGTGCTGCAGATCATTGATGAAGCGATCACCAACGCACAACTGGGGCTTTCGTTACAGGAGACTGTCAATATCACCACCATCGGCAAGGACCGATTGACCATCGTCGATGTTGCCGATCACCATCGGGCGGTCATTACGCCTGAGATCCAGGAATATTACCGCCAGCGCCCTCGCCACAGCGATTATCAGCTGTGCTGGGTAGGCCGAGCCCACAAACGCTGCCCGTTTGAGCGCTCCAGAACCTCTGGCCGGTTAAATTGACCGATAAGTAAAAAGCGCACTCCTGTTTTTACAGGAGTGCGCCCAGTCGTCTTACACCTACTATTGGCGAATATCTACAACCCTGACCAGGGCATGTAGGAGACACGGTTTGATGTGCGCGGTTGATCTGCCCCGCTTTCGCTTAAGGACCGCTCTACGGCCAGTCTGTCCGGCACTGAAACAGTCCATTTAAAGGACTCGTCTACAGACCAAAGCTGGCTCAAAGGGTCGGATCTTTGCGAGTCCAGTTGAACCTGATTCGGGACGTAGGGGTTGATCGTGTTGGTCTGGCCTTGCTTGATAAATACACCCCCAGCGTATGCGCTCAACAGATTGATCACGTCCGCGCCGGCCCCCAGCATAAATGGCAATGGCATATATGCAGCAAGATTAATGATGCTGCCGGCGTTGCCAACTTTGATGCTTCCAGCAGGTTTATTGCCCACCGCCAGAGAAAAATTCTCTCCCACGGTAACGTTGGTTTTCTGGTTGGGCCGAGTGGTGTTGAACCGCACCAGGTTGCCCGGCGCACTTTGGGTGATCGGGCCATCCAGAACCAGGTCAGTACCATAGTCGACGGTGAATTGAGTGAATTCAAATTCGTCCAGAAACACACCCGCCGCGCCCAACGTTATCCCGCGGCCTCCCCCCAGATGCAGTTTTGACCGCTCAAGATTAATGGCGGTGTCGGTAAGCTGGGTAATTCTGCCTTCGGCATCGGTGCGGATGTTGATGACCGCAGAGTTGCTGGCGCTGACGTCGCCCAAGAGCAAACTGCCTTTGTCCTGAATATTCAAAGTGCCGCCCACTGAATGGGTCGGCCCGACCAGGATGCCGGGGAAACTAACGTCGACGCCGCCGATATCGCCGGTCAGTGTCCAGGCGCTGCCCGGAGCCATATCGAGATGGGCGAACCCGTCCACCTGCGCTTTGCCTTGCAGCCGGCCCCCACCTGCCAGCCATAAAGTGTCCGCCTGAACGTTCAAATCGACCTCGCCCTTCGGCACCCAGACTCTGACCTGGTCACCGATTACGGTTGTTGGAACCGGAGAGACGAAGGTCACATCTTCTTCATGTGAGGTGTTTACCCCGACTCGCAGGTCAATGTCGCCGCCCGCTTCCAGATGCGTCTTGTACCCCGGACCGTAGCTCCGGGTCGCCAGAACTGCTTCCGGCGCAAAGGTGATATCACCTCCCACAACCGCAATGTAGTTACCGCCTGTGGTGAACACTCTTGTCGGGTGGTACAGGTCGCCCGTCGCCGTAATGAAAACATTTAAGGCTCTACCAACGACGCTTGCAAGTTCCGGAGCAATGATGTTGTGACCTTCGATGTAGACGCTGGAATTCCGGTATGAATCGTTGTCTATTACAAGACCAGACAAGTCAAGATCGCCAGGATGGCCAGGCCGGCCGGCCCTGATGAATAAGGATCTGTACATCGATACATTCACGGGGGATTCGCTGTCCACCACCACGGAACTGGCGCCGTCCAGCGTCACGTCGCCGCGGAGTGCCGCGGCGTTCAGCGATTGAGCCGAGACGACGTAGGTGTCATCGCTGTCCGAGAGCGTCAATTGCTCGCCTCGCAGGGTTATGTGCCCAGGCGTGCCGCGCGCACCGGACCCGGCGCCGAGCGCTCCGTGAACACCCAGTTTCCCTTGACTGTTGACAGTAATTTCACCGCCGTCGAGATAACTCTGATACGAATTGTCGGATCGGCTATTCGCTGCGACCAGGCCGTTCAGCACAATGGATTCCTGCGCGTCCAGGGTGATGCGACCGCCGGTGCCATACATTGGTCCAAACTCTCCCAGCCAGCTATCCGCTGCAATCGTAGTTGAAGCTCCGGCAAAGATGCGGTGTGTACTCTCCGGCTGCCCCAGAGTCAATTCACCTAAGCCAATCGATAACGTCCCTCCATCTTCGATCCCGATGTATGGAGCAATTATGCTGAGCGTATTGTCATTGGCTGGCCGGGATTGGACAGTGCCAGTAATGACTACGCTTCTGGCGGCGTCCATACGCAGGTCCGACGCCCGACTGATCGGCCATCCGTATCCCCGTTCTTCGTATTGCCACTCATCGAATTTCCCTTCCGGATAGGCGCCAACCAGAACCTTCCCTGCCAGCTGAACATCCGTACCTGCAAATCTGAATCCGCCGCCATCGTTGAAATACTCTGCGGCAACCGCACCGCCGACATCGATGGTGCCCCCGATATAAACGTCCGGCGCGGTGGCGACTTCAAAACTGCCGTTGTCTTTGAGAGTCACTCCCGTTGTATCAATGGCTTGAGCATCAGCGTCTGCCAGCGGCCTGCTCAGCAGCGAGACAAAGCCGGCCGGGGTGAGAATGTCGCCAAGGTTCATGACCGCAGCATCCAGCAGCGCCGGGCCTTCTGCGGCTTCAGTCACCGTCACCCGCAATGGTTCTTCAAGGTTCCCCGGATCAATCGTAGCCTGACTGGCGCTGGCAAGCGTCACAGAACCCTGATCGATCTGGATGACCCCGTCATTGGCCACCGCCGCGCCCAGAAGCGCGACATCGCCGCCCGAAGTCACCATGATGTCCGCGAGGTTTATAACGGCGCCGCTATTTGCACCCGCATCGAATGTCCACACACTATCCGGTACACCGGCGGTTGGCAGCATCAAACTGGAAGCCACCAGGCCGCCCACATTGACCGACGCGTTTTTACCGATGGCGATTCCCCCCGGGCTTGTGATCACCACGCGGCCGTTGGCCGTCAGTTCGCCATAGATCCGGGTCGGATCATTGCTGAGAACCCGGTTAAAGGCGACGGACTGCGAATCCGGCTGATAAAAAACCACCCGGTGATTGTCACCGATATCAAAGCTGTCCCAGTCGATAGCCAGTTGATCGCTGGATTGCTGAATGCGGGTGGCGCGCTGGAAATAGTCGATGACACCGCTGCCGTCAGTGACGGAGCCACCCGCCGGCCGGGCGTTGGAACCGGGGGCAGCAATATTCGGCATAACCGGTACTGTTTTCGCACCGCTGATGTTTATTGATTCCGAACGGCTCGAACTGTCAGCGGTATCGATAGTGATCAAGTCTGAAGATGTTCCCTCAAGTGCCCGGCTTGATTGCTGCAACGGGAAGACGAAGCCACCATCAGGCCAGAGTTCAATATCATCCATATCCAGCACGCCCGTTGGGTCCACCAGCGCGGCCCGCATTACGAAGGGATGACGAACCCGGATTGACGGACGATAATTTTCGCCGAGGGTAAACCCGATTATGTCCCGCTGAGCATTGAATTGGGCGCGGGCATGGGTAACTCCACGTGCCAGTTTCCCCACAGAAATCCGGCGCGAGCTGGTAGCCTCGCCGATGAACAAATCCTTCGCATTGAAAGTCAGTTCAGCAGTTGCTGCGGAGGTTCCCAGCACCACGTCGGAGGAGAAGCCCAGCAAGTCACCGCTGTCGAGCAGTAGCCGGCCGCCACCATTTTCTTCAGTGCCGCCCTGCACTGTGATCCGGCCACTCACGTGGATTCCGCGATCGGCATGGATAGAGACTTCACCGCCGGTACTCGCAGGCGTTCCGGTAGAGCTGCTGTCGGCTACCTGAATGCGTGTTCTCGGACCCACAAAGGCAAAGTCCGTGCGCTCGCGCTCGCCCATTTCCAGGGAACCTGCACCCATGTGGATGCGGGATTCTCCGCCCATTTCCAGATAACGGCCGTTGATTTCAACCCGGTTAGCGGCGTCCATTGTCGGAGAATTGATAATGACCGCCGGCATGTCCACGCTGCTGGTGGCATCAACACTGACTGCGGCGGCGGAGGTTTCAGTGCGCGCTCCGTCCACCCGTACCTGACCTGAAAGTCTGATATCCGTGCCGCTGAGTTCGACGCTGCCGCCTTCGCCTGCCGCGTTGGCAGAAGCCGCCAACCGGCCGGTATTGATCACATCACCTGAGCGTGCCAGGGAAAAGCTGCCGTCATCATGCACCGTCACATCCAGATGCGCAGGCTGGTCATGGTTCACCGCATCGCTGAAAAGATCCGCACTAGCGCGACTGTTCAAGACAATCCGGTGCGCATTGAGTGTGCCTGAATTGAGAATAGCCGGGTCGACGCCGAGGGAATCTTCCAGAGCATCCCGACTGACCAGCACGCCGAGCAGCCCGTCTTCATCGAAGGTAATAACGGCTTCTTCGGCGGCCGTCAGGGAGATGCTGCCCATCTGCGCATTAACCACCCCTTCATTGCGCACCTGTTTTCCCAAGAGCACCACATCCCCACCCGCGGCCGCATTGATCAGACCGCGGTTGATGACCACTCCGTCGGTATTTTCCAGCGCCGAAAAATCCAGATCCCCGGCCATGAAATCATCGGCATTAATGTCCAGACCCGATGCGATCAAACTGCCGACATTTACCGAAGCGCCTCCCGAGAAAATCACCCCGTTGGGATTGGTCAGAATAATCCGGCCATTGGCGTCGATCTGCCCGGCAATTCGACTCGGGTCGTTACTCAGAACCCGGTTGAGGGCGATGCTGTTGGCATCAGGTTGTATGAAGGTAACCCGTTCATCGGCGGCGATATCAAAATTGTCCCAGTCAATGGCGAGGCGGTTGCTGTTTTGCAGAATGCTGGTCACTTGACCGCTGCGCTCCACCGAGCCCGAACCGCCGGTAATGACTTCCCCGACGGGTGCGGCCCGGGCGTTGGTGGCAACGCCCAGCATGAGTGACAGAGCCAGAGTGTTGCACAGCGGGCGCAGTGGTGAGTTCAACTTTGGTAATCCAAGAGCAATGGGCATGATGATTTCCTTGTTATTTTAATTATTCGAGCACATTTACTGCGTATGCCGGTCGAGTGTGTTTTTACAAACCATCCACGCCGGCACCAAGGGTAATCGGAATGGGCAGCCAGGTCGCCAGATTGATGGTGCTGCCGGCGTTGCCGACTTTGATGCTTCCAGCAGGTTTATTGCCCACCGCCAGAGAAAAATTCTCTCCCA
>CAZJKJ010000079.1:0-15823 GCA_964546435.1 uncultured Cellvibrionaceae bacterium | reverse complement strand
AAAAAAAGCCCCTCCCGGGGAGTCCGGGAAGGGCCATTGAAAAATGCACTGTTTGTGATGGCTATATCAGCCGGCGGCCACCCGGGTTTCGTCGGCATCTGCCTCCCCGCCAAACCAGGTGAGGAGGTATTCAAACGCACCCAGCGCTGCCTTGGCGCCTTCGCCCATGGCGACGACGATCTGTTTGTAAGGCACGGTCGTGACATCACCACAGGCATAGATACCCGGTTCACTGGTTTCTCCCTTGTCGTTGATGATCACCTCGCCATACCGGTTCAGCTTCACCACGTCGGCGAGGAATCCGCTGTTAGGTACCAACCCTATCTGCACGAACACGCCAGACAGCGCCTGGAGATGCACATCGTCGGTCACCCGGTCCTGATATTCGATGGCTTGAACCTTATCACCCTCGGCAATAATGCGCTGACAGGCCGCATTTGTGATGATCGTGATGTTGCTGCGCTTCATGGCCTGCTGCACCAGCACACTGTCTGCTTTCAACTTCGGCGCGTACTCGAATATCGTCACTGAGCGGACGATGCCGGCCAGATCCAGAGCGGCTTCAACACCGGAGTTGCCGCCACCCACCACTGCCACATCTTTACCTTTAAAGAAAGGCCCGTCGCAGTGGGGGCAATAGGCCACACCCTTGCCGATGTTCTCCTTCTCGCCGGGGATACCCAGCTCACGCCATTTGGCGCCAGACGCAACAATAATGCTCTTGGTGTCGATAACTTCGCCGGAGGAAAGTCGCACTCGCTTGGTGTCCCCTTTTTCGATGGACTCCACCCGGAAGTGCTCCCGCACCGTGATGTCATAGTCACGCAGGTGTGCTTCCAGACCCTGTACCCGCTCGGCGCCCGTGGTTTTCGGTAGCGAGATGAAGTTCTCGATGCCCACTGTGTCCTTTACCTGTCCGCCCAACCGGTCTGCCACCAGGGTGACTTTCAGCCCTTTGCGCACCGTATAAATCGCCGCCGATACACCTGCAGGGCCTCCGCCAATTACCACCACATCCTGCAGGGGCAGGCTCTGTTGCTCGGCTTTCTTACTCTGCGGAAAGCGGGCCAGCAGTTTTTCCAGCAGCTGGGCGGTATCTATCTTGCCGCTCGCAAACGGCTGTCCATTTAGAAATACCGCGGGCACGCCGTGAATATTGTTCTTCTCGATCAGTTCCGGATACACGCCGCCGTCAATCATTTCACAGCGAATATTGTCATTGATCGCGGCGAACTGTTGCAGCGTCTGCACAACATCCGGACAGTTGTGACAACTCAGGCTTACGTACACTTCGAAATTCAGGGGCTGTGATACCCCTCGCACGATCGTCTGCACGCTGTCGTCCAGCCGCACCGGCACACCGGACGCCCGCAGGATTGCCAGCACCAGTGAGTTGAATTCATGCCCGCCCGGCACGCCCGAGAAGCCTATACCGCTGAAACGATCGTTGACTTCAAGGTAAAAACTTACCGGGCTGCGCAACAGCTCCGGCGCATCCGTCTCCCGCAGATGCAGGCGCGGGGACGTTGCTACAAATCTGCCCAGGAAGTCCATCAGCTCCTGGCGCTGGGGATGCTCACCGCGCTGCACAACGATGGTCACGTCTTCGACCAGCCGCAACATGTACTGCTTGACGGCAGCAAGTAAATCCTCATTTAACATGACAAACTCCTTACGAGAAATTGACCGCGTCGAGTGACGCGGTCGTGTGCGGTTGGGCGATATCGCGGTTTAGATCTTGCCGACCAGATCCAGGCTGGGCTTGAGGGTTTTCTGCCCTTCTTCCCAGGCCGCCGGGCAAACTTCACCATCGTGGGTGGCCACATACTGGGCTGCCTTGACCTTGCGCAGAACGTCTTTCGCGGATCGGCCAATGCCCAGATCGTTGATTTCAGCCGCCTTGATCACGCCTTCCGGGTCTACCACAAAGGTTCCCCGCAGCGCCTGGCCCTCTTCCTCGATCATCACATCAAATCCCCGCGTGATGTGCCCGGTGGGGTCACCTATCATCGGGTAGCGGATCTTGCCAATTGACTCACTGGCGTCATGCCACGCTTTGTGGACAAAGTGGGTATCCGTCGATACGGAATAGACTTCCACACCCAGGCTCTGCAATTCGTCGTAATGGTTGGCGATGTCCTCAAGCTCTGTGGGACAAACAAACGTAAAATCGGCCGGGTAGAAGACGAAAATGGACCATTTGCCTTTTACGTCGTCCGATGTAATGGTCTTGAATTCGCCGTTGTGGAATGCCTGTGCCTTGAACTCGGGAATTGTCTGGTTAATTCTTGCCATGATTGAAACCTCTTGGTTAGTTGTTCTCGATTACTGTGTCTGGCGCTTCCGATGAAGCTTGGGTTGCTGACATGAACCAGTTTAGAGGCAGGCATCATTCCAATAAAGTGAATATAATTGAACATAACGTTCTATTTTATGGATCGATCATGATTTCTTTCCGACAATTGCAGTACGCCCTCGCCGTGGAGCAACACCTGCATTTCAAGAAAGCCGCAGAGCATTGCAGCGTCTCTCAGTCCGCGCTCAGTACCGGGGTGACCGAACTGGAGCGCCAACTGGGCGTGCAGCTGTTTGAACGGGACAACAAAAGCGTGATGGTCACCGCGTTGGGGCGCCAGGTTCTGGAGCGAGCCAGAAAGATCTGTGTCGATGTGGAGGATCTCCATCAGTTTGGGCGGGTTCAGCGCGAACCCCTGAGTTTCCCTCTGTCCCTCGGCGTCATTCCAACCGTCGGGCCGTACCTGTTGCCAAAAGTGTTGCCCTCGGTACGCCGCGATTACCCGCAATTTCGTCTGCGAATCGAAGAAGACCAATCCGCCACACTTCTTGATCGGGTGCGCAGCGGCGATATTGATACCGCGATTCTCGCACTCCCCTATCCCCACGAAGGTTTGCTGGCATTTGAATTCTGGCAGGAAAACTTTCTATGGGTGACTCATTCCTCGGATCCCCTGGCGAAGCGGCGCACCATCAGCAGCAAACACCTTGGCGACACCCGCCTGATGTTATTGAAAGATGGTCATTGCCTGAAAGAGCACGCCCTGGCCGCGTGCAAACTTCGGAGTGACTCGGTCGACAACAGCATGGCCTCAACCAGCCTGCACACGCTGGTGCAAATGGTGGCGGGAAAGCTGGGCAGCACCTTGGTGCCGCAAATGGCCCTTGAATCCCTTCTGTCCGGCGATCCGGACCTCAAAGCGATTCCGCTGGACGAACCCGGCCCTCACCGCCGCCTCGCGTTTATCATGCGCCCGAATTTCGTCGGCTTGCCGTCCATTGAATTATTGGGGAACCTGTTCACTACCAGTCTGAAGCGCTCGTCAACTTCGCATCAATAACCACAATTGTGAACATATTTTCCGGAAGCGTTGATCGGCGCCAACTATTTTCCTATACTTCGCCATGTCGCCAGTCCTACCCGTCAACCCTGTTTTAAACGTTCGACATTCGGATTGGCGACGACCGCACTTTATGGGGATGCCACGCACTCTCCGTACTCCAAGGATTGCTACACCGATAAAAGGAAGCACGGATGCCACCCGGATTCTAACTCCCCCAAACATCATCAAGCGCTTTGCATAGACAGTTGCACATAATTATTTGTGCGATTCAGATGAGCTGTCGCCCAACGCCTGGAAACTGCGTTTTCGATTTTGCTTGCGAGCAAACCGTCGGATGCACTGCTGTTTTAAATTAATATCATGCGCACCCGGATTGATTCAGGCGACCATGAATTGATACTGATAGTTCGTGTATTTTCTGCATAATCAGCAATCGCACTTGCGTGCACACCAATTTATTTATCAAAAAAATAGTTGCCTGAATACCACAACCAGCCATTTATTTATCAATTCAATAAATAATTATTTAATTTATTTTTCTGTTTTATTTTTATTTAACTTGTGTATTATTGCCGTCGCCAGTCGAGGAATTCGACGGCATTATGATTCTTATAATTATGGAGGTTTACATGAAGACTTTGACTAACAATGATATCGAATGCGTTTCTGGCGGAAACTACTCGCTTTACGGCGGCGGATTCTATAATAACTCGTATGACTACGGATACAGCATTGGTGCAGGTTACACATTTGACCTGGGCGGGTCGTACCTGACCACATCAGTGAGTGGATTCAATTTCGGATCCGGCGGCAGCAACCACGTTCCGACATTCGGAATCAGCTACGCCTGGTAATTCCGGGAGCCCGTGCTGGCTAGCCAGCACGGGCGCTTCCTGGGCTTCATTTAAAGGACTGATTACATGAATTCCAGTTCACATCAAGCAAATCGCTCTGCGACACTGAAGGAAATAGACAGTCTGGACCTGGATGCTGTTAGCGGCGGCGCTGCGAACGATGACCCGTTTGCACGTATCGAAAATCTACGGATTTACATAAGCTACCCGCGATACCCCGCATTGCCAGGCAGTTTACTGACTCGAGGTCAAGATGGCGTACTTCTACTAGACGGCATACCTCAGTGGTAATTTCCGATCCCCGGAGACCGGATCCTCGGCCGCCGGGATCACCCCGATGAATTAAATAGTTTTTCAGATCTGTTAACTTTCAAAATTCAGTTCAATTCAATTAAATCCACGCCAGGCTTTTCGCTTTTCCCTCCGAAGCTGCGCACGAAAGATATTTTCCAATTCGGTTGTTCGCACGCACGCTGGCCTACGAACAAAAAATACTGGACATGCGTCGGTCTCCGAGTACGAGCGCGACGGTGGATCCTGCGACTGCGCGCAGGATGACATTGGTGGAGCGCAGGATGACATTGTTGGAGCGCAGGATGGCTGCAGGATGACATTGGTTGTGACGCAGGATGGCTTTATTGGAACCCAGAATAGCGTCCCGCGAGCGCAGGATATTTTGATTGCGCGTCAAGCCGGCTTCTTCAGAAGCGCCACATTTGCACAGGGGATCTGGCAGGACCAATCGTAGCGACCGGCGATCCAATGGAATGTTGCCTCCCGATAAAACACCACATGAGTCGGGTCGCGGCGGTAATGCCACCGTGAGAAAGCCGCATCGTCAGTCTGAAAACATGTCATTACGGCCAGCCAGCCGCCCGGCATCAGCAACTTGTTCAGTCGCGCGAATTCCGCCGCAGGCCGATGAAAGTGCTCAGCCACCTCGGTGCAGGTAATAAAGTCGTAAGGCTTTTTTAAAAGCGCAGGTTCATTGAAAAAGAGCGGATCAAACACCGCCATCCGGTGCCCAGCCTCTATCAACATCGTCGCCAGTGCCGGGCCCGGCCCGCATCCATAATCCAGCCCCGACAGACCCGGCGCGAGTCTGGCAAGCAGGGGATCGGCCACTCGAGAAAGAAACGCCCGGTAACCAGCGTCATCCACCTCATTCCGGTGCAATCGATACTGCTCACATTCAAGCGCCGGAGCGGGTAGCTGTGTGGGGTCAAGAAACGTTGCTTCACAGGTGAGGCAGCGCCAATAGTCCCGCTCATCGATTCGGGAAAAATGCGCAGTCTCTCTGAACAGGCATACGGGACACGTCACAGGTTCAGCAGTCATCATTCAGTGCCTCGGTTAAATGGAAATATCGCATATGGATTGAGTAGGTAACAGGCAGACCAGTCGCTACAATTATCGACACGATTGCCCAGCCACGTCGACCATTCAATCCGGCGACAGATCCGCCTGCGATCCCACCCTTCCCCTCCTAACATGATGGTCTGACAAGAATACTGAGAGGCATCGATCTCGCGATGGGCATTGTAATTACCGGCAGAGCCATTCCAAAATTCTCTTTTTCAGCCAAAACCACTATGCTTGCCCTCCAGTGACAATTCATTCGCGGTACCGACCACCGCCTCGACATTCCATATGCCAACATCGGTATAAAACTATGATCACCCGAATACTAATGGCCGTCATGGTCTTTACGGCAAGTCAACACCTATGCGCACAGAACGACGAAAGTCCCGCCAACAGACGCTACCTAAATAAAGTATTCGATGATGTGGTCTTCACAGAAAACATCGTCTACGCCACCAAACACAACGACTTGAGCAACAAACGCGAAGCGCTGAAGCTGCGCGTATTTGAACCTAAAGATGACACCGAGACGGCCCGACCGCTCTTCCTGCTCACGCCCGGCGGCGGCTTTGTGTATTCAGGTGATGACTGGATGAACGACGTAGCAGAAGAACTGGCCAAGGCCGGTTATGTGGTCGCGCTGAACAAATACCGCCTGTCCAGCGGCATAGGTTCCGCCGAAAAATACTTTAATGCACTCGGCAAAACCACTGCCGACCAGACCGCCGCCCTGCGCTATTTACTGGAAGACGCCAAAGGCAAAAACCGGTTCCGCATCGACCCCGATAAAGTGTTCATCGGCGGCCACTCCGCCGGCGCCATTACCGCCATGCACACCGCCTACCTGGATGCCGAGGATGCAATGAATCCGCATTTTCGAAAGGGTTTACTCAAAGGTAAGGCTCTGCCCAACCGCACCGATAAATTCAAGCTTCTGGGCGTTATCAATCTGGCAGGGCTGCTCAACGACCTCAGCATCATCAATCGCAATGACATCCCGCTGCTGAGTATTCACGGTGAAAAAGACAGCGTCGTAACCGCCGACCGGGACAACCAGGTCTTCGGCTCCGCTGCCATCCATGAATACGCACAAACCGTCGGAACCTACAGCGAGCTATACATTATCAAAGGCGCCAAACACAACGACACCGCCGTGCCGGCACTCTGCGAGGAATGTATTCCATTGATGAAGCGGTTTATGTTTAACCGGCTGACTGAGGCCGGGCGGCGCTGAGTTGTCCGGGAATTCGGTCAGACGCATTGTCGTCCAGCCATTCCCGAGCGTGTTGAAAGACCATCGACCTCGAGCATCTGTCGACAATCTCGACGATAGCGCCTCCTTGTCTTTTTCATCGAGACAATATCCGCTATCATTCTTCAACCCTTGTCATGAAGCTTGTATCTCTTTGCTGTCTCCCATCCAGAACGATCCGAGTAGAGATTCACACCAAATAGCTTTTCCTACCGAGCCCAGGCGGGCTTTAGCTTCAATGGCTTCCACTGCGAGTTCAGATATCGCAATGGTCTAGCAGGCGGAGCGACACTCTGTTTGACACGACCTCGACAGACATTGGATAAGGAGACCCTAATTGATATTCAATTCCCTCGAATTTTTTGTCTTTCTGGCCGTCGTATTGTCGCTTTATGCCATTTCTCGACATAAAACGCAAAACCTGCTTCTTCTGATTGCAAGCTACGTTTTCTACGGCTGGTGGGATGTCCGCTTTCTGTTCCTCATCGCATTGTCGACCTGCGTGGACTACTGCTGCGGCATTCTCATGCACCATGGCCGCATGGCCCGTGAGGAAATAGTCAAGGTCCTGCTATTTCTCTCCTTTTCAGTGGTCGGGTTTCTGGTGTTCGGTGATGCCCTGCTGGCTGATTCAGCCACGGGACCCGGCGTTTACGGGTTGGTAGTTACTGCCGGCAGCGCGTCGGTGCTGGTCGTCGCCGGCATTATTTTATTTTTCAATGCAACCGCAGCGCGGCTGAACGATTCTACCAGGCGGCGCTGGTTGATCATTGTCAGCGTCTTAACCAATCTGGGCATTCTCGGGTTTTTCAAATACTGTAACTTTTTTGTCGAAAGCGCCAGCGACGTATTAACCGCATTCGGGATGAGTGACGCGTCGACAAGAACACTGGCGATTTTGCTGCCGGTGGGCATCTCTTTCTATACCTTCCAGACCATGAGTTACACCATCGACATCTATCGCCGCAAAATGCTCCCGACCCGGGATCTGCTGGACTTCTCTCTGTTCGTCGCTTATTTCCCGCAGTTGGTTGCGGGCCCCATTGAGCGCGCCGCGCATCTTCTGCCACGCTTATCCAATCCGCGGGTTGTTACGTCCTCCGGGCTGACCAGTGGCCTCGGGCTTATCGCCTACGGGTTATTCAAAAAGGTAGTCATTGCTGACGGCGTGGCCGGGTCGGTTGATATCGTCTATGGCGCGGCGGGCTCAGTGAGCGGCTTTGATGTTTTTTGTGCAACGCTGCTCTTCGCCGTCCAGATATACTGTGATTTCTCCGGCTATACCGACATAGCCCGCGGCACTTCACGTTTGCTGGGCATAGACCTTATGCGCAATTTCAATCTGCCGTATTTCTCGAAATCCCCGAGCGAATTCTGGCAGCGCTGGCACATCAGCTTGTCGAGCTGGCTTCGTGACTACCTGTACGTCTCGCTGGGGGGTAACCGCAAAGGAACGTTGGTCACTTATCGTAATCTGATGCTCACCATGCTTTTGGGTGGTCTTTGGCATGGCGCAGCCTGGAATTTTGTTTTGTGGGGTGGCTATCACGGATTGCTCCTGTGCATCTACCGCGCCTGCTCCGGTCTAATCCATCGCCTCACACCGTCCGGTAAAGCAATGCAAGTAGCGGGCTCTGGATTGGCCATTTTCGTCTTTTTCGCGTTCACCCTGTATGGCTGGCTGTTGTTCCGTGCAGAGTCGTTTGAACAGGTCATGCATTTTAGCCAGGCGCTGTTTTCTATCAGCAATTTCACAGTGGGATCAATCGTCGAGCGGCCCCCCATATCTGCGCTGTTCGGTGTGCTCATTCTGATCGGCTACGAACTTAAATTCTATGCTCATGAAAAAGGCTGGGAGTTGAATGGACCTGTTTTACTCGCACGCCCGCTGCTCTATGGATTCATGCTGTTTGTGTTTGTGGCATCGCTTAGCACGCCACCGGCCCAGTTCATTTACTTTCAGTTCTAGGTGATCCAGATGCGTCCGTTTTTCCGGCTTATCGCACTCTCTATCGCTTCGCTTGTTCTGGTTGACCTGCTACTCGGTCAATTAATCGGTCGCGATTACAGACCGCAGGGTAATTCGTTAGAAGCCTATTTCGGCTACGGTGTATCTACGCAAGCAAAGCTTGATTACAACCTGGGTGACTCGCCCGAGTCAGCCAGACCCATCGCCCGCGCTGGCTGGGTAGACGAGATTCCGCCCCGCCATCCCCCGCAGGAAACACACTGCGGGGTCAATATCACGATTTACGGTATGTCATTTTCCCAAAGGGTCGCGAGCCAGATGATGGCCGCCGAGCCCTGCGCTTCGTTGCGGGTTATTACCGGTCCGGGGGCACCCCTGAACCACTCCTACCATATGATTGAGAGGCATTCTGCGACTGATGATGCGGACATCGTCGTGCTGACCATACTTGCTTCCGCCTACCGCAAAATTAACGGCATGGCCCATTTTTCGTCAGCATTCGAAGCACCGGGCAGCCATCTGTACCCTCGCTACCGAATAAATGATGGCACGCTCGAGACAATAGTTCCGGCTGCCGAGACTATGGCCGAACTGCGCGCACTGCTATCCACGGCCCCATCCACGCTTACCGAGCCCCTGGAACAGCATGACGCCTTCTACAGCGGAACGGTTTTTTATCACCGCTGGGCAGACGCCTCGCTCACGCTGCGCATGCTCAGACGCGCATATGGGCAGCGGCATGTGCGCGCGGTAGAACGCACATACTATGACGGGACGGCATTCACCAATGAAGACCAGCAACTGGACGTCGGTCGCGCCTTGATCAAAGCCTTCCATTCACGCTTTGTCGACACCGATGTACGCCCGGTGGTATTGCTTATCAATGACCGCGGCTACGCCGAGAGCCTCGACAACGCCTTCGGAGACTATCTCAAAGCCGCCGGCATCCCCTTTGTCACCTCCACCGCCGTCATCGACAGCAGGGACACGCGCACTTTTCTGCCGGACGGACACTACCGTCCGGACCTAGATGCCGCATTAACCAACCATCTCGCTCGATTTATCGGATTGCCGAGACCGTAACGCAAACAGCCGGGCTGCCTCTGCAGGTACCAAACCCAATGCGATGACCAGACATCCACGCGTTTTAGATATTCGATCAATGATTATTTCTGGAGCGAAGGGTCAACGGCAAGCATTCCAATATTGGCATCTCGATCCCGTACCTCAATCTGGACACAACCGACCAGTCCTGATTCGTTGTCTCCTACCCCCGTCTGGTCTCACAAATGGTCCGCCGGGTCGATATCAATTACATACCCAACTCCGGGCGTCATGCCGAGAGATTTATCGGATGTATTTACAACCATTCTCAGCAAATAATCTTTTCGCAGGAGAAATGGACGTTTATTCAAATGCACTTTCGGAATTGACACGATCATCTGCTTCTTATCGGTCCAGACACTAAAGTTAACTTCCAGTTTGCCACTCATTACTTCCGTCAAGGCGGGTTCACGCACGTGAACATATAATCCGAACTCGCCATCTTCCATGTCATGGGGTTCCAGCATGATTCCCCATTTGTTGAACTGCTTGATGTCTACGAAACTGAACGCTTGAATGGGGTGCTCGACAGCGTTCGGGACAGGGACCTCTTCCATCGCGGTTACAGCCATCGATGAAAATTGACACCCGCATATCATGACAATGATGAAGGAGGAAAGTAAATTATCTCTCACAGTTGAGCCCTATATCTTTTGATTGCGAAATATTCACCGTTGTAAAGGGAGGCGTCACCATGGTTTAAGCCACTATGATGACCTACTTCATGAGTTATTGTCTGAAGAACGTTCTCTACGTCAGACAGTCTAAATCGGAAACTTAGATCGGAACGAAAGCGCTCATGCAAAAGCGACTCTGAAGGAATAATAAGCAGCGTATTCGCCGAAGTCGCCGTCGCGTAGATCACAATTTTTCCTGCCCCTTCATAAACGCCATCGGCAACCAGCCACGTAGGATTTGCCTTAAGCGCGGCGATCGCTCGTTCCGAATCCTTGATGGAATCCCTGTATCGGTACCGCCCCATTGGATCTCTATGAACAAGCTTAATCTCATCAAGCCTGGGAATCACAGAGACGTCATGGCTGAGTATGCCCTGGCGTTTGGCCTCCTTGAAACCTCGTTCATAAATCTGCCGTCTTTCGGCAAGAGACTCCGGAAGGTTGAGAATTCGGTCAATACTGCTCTGATTCTTTGCTCGGACCGGTACTTCTTGCGATGGTGCTGTCATTCGTTCTCCCTTCCGTGGCATGCGATGTTTTCTCGGTGACCTTACAGGCTTACGATCGAGCGCGAGCTTGATCCTGGCCGATTGTGCCCTCTAACCCGTCAAGAGAGAAGTCGTTTTTTTCTTTCCGACGTGTGGGACATCGACCATTATTTCCCCAAGGACAGCGGTTGCCTGGACGAATGAGTGAGACTAGAATCATCGCCGCGACCCAGGGAGACAGGTACCACGCACAGAAGGATTTGGTGTACATAAACCAATCGGACATTTTTATCTTGGCTACCCTTCCAGTTTGACCGAATAAATCGGGAAACTTGTCCCGAAAAATGTTTGTATGTTAGGGAATCTCTGAAATTCCCGCGACAAGATGCGCAAAACCGGATATCGTATTAAACCCCGTGCAAAATCCGAGCATTTGCGAGATGGATTTTACCTATGTAACCGCTAAAGGAAGAGCGCATGCTGACCGAAGAAGAAAAACAGGCCACCAGAACCACCATCCGTTCAAACCAGCACGAAGCATTTGTAATGTGCCCGGCCATGATGGACGCATTGGCTAAAGATCACGCGCTGGTGCGGAAGATTTGGGAGACGATTCGCAATAAGGTGGAGCTGGCAGCGAGTTACGGCACACTTCCTGGTGACGCCGCCAAGCTTGCCAAGCTGACAGCAGCGCTTGGCGGGGCCGGTAGGGCCTATGTTAAGCACTACAAAGGCAAGAACTACATCATATTGAAGGGCTTTCCTGGCCTCAGGAAAACCCTGACCTCTACCCGCTATCTCGTAGACAATACCAAAGTCATGGCTCTCGGTTTGGGCAAGCACGCTGCTCAGGCGACCGCTCGCGCCGGTGGTGTGCTGACCATTTATTTTATGGGCGCGTACCGCGTTGCAGACTATTTTCTGAGAGACGAGGCTACGTTGACGCAGCTGGTTGGAAGGTTGGCTGTGGATGTTGTAAAGGTAGGAATCGCGGTTGGAGCTTCATTGGTAGCAGGTGCGGTTTTTGCGGCTGCATTCGGAGTCGCCATTGGACCGCTTGTTGTTGTTATTTTCGTTGGAGGTATTGCGTCCCTGGGGTTGAACGAATTGGATGCACGATTCAAAATCAGCGACAAAGTCGTTGAGGGGCTGGACGAGCTGAGTAGAACATTAGTGGATAATGTAAATCAAAAAGTAGTGGCTATTGAGGAACGCATTGCTGATTCCGTGGCGCAAACGGCTCGCGCGGTAATTTGTTATACGATTCAGTCGGCCAAAGCATTGGTTATCGATACCGCGCGCCATTCTTTGGACAGATTTTCCACTCCGAGATCGCCTTGGTGAGTACAAAGATAGAGCGACCGAGCCGATGGACGATGCTGCTATTCTGCCTATTCATGCTTGGGATAACGGTCTTTTCGTTATCCCGGCTTGCAACAGCATCTGCATCTCTAGCACGCGGCATATATCTTTCTTCTGATATTGTCATCATCGCTAAAGGCGCTTTTTACGGATTAGGCGGTATAGGAGCACTGGCAACCGCGTGGTGTTCCGCGGTCTTGGTTTTTAGAAAAGAGGTCCCCGAGTTGCAACTCGTGTGGCTGGGTAGATTATTGATTGCATCAGTCATTCTAATGTTCACACTACCCCACGCCGTACACTACCCGGCAGCAGCCTATCTAGAGAGCCGGGGCTATAAAGAATGCGAACCCCAGTCCCAGCAATGGTTGCACGACCGCACCATTGTCTACACTCAGACCAGCGCGCAATGCGTTCAACTGGTAATCGATGAGTGCCGGAAGTGGCCGTCTTCCGAGCAGTGTGGAGTTTTGAAGAAGGCGGGCGTGCCCGAGCGGTTGTGGAGGCCGGAGCGCAGATAGGCGGCCATAGTCACTATGCAGGAATTTGCAGAGGATTTGCAGCACGTAAAAAACTCCGCTTCTTCGCCTGCTTTTGCCTTGCCCGGCCGTCGCTCGACGTCCTTTCGTACAGCCCCTGGGATCGATGTAGATGAATATTCCTGTATGTATCGACTCCTCCCGTTGGATGATGGGATCACTTATAGGTAGGTCGAATGGGTGTCACAATTGACTGACTATTTTGACGCCTGACACTTGATTAACTTGAGATGCATCGTATTCATCGTAAACAGCTTCAGTTCGGAAGTATCGTAGCCTGCGGTCTGTGCCAGTTTGGCTGTGTACATAAAGGCTACCGTAGGTGCTCCGATATACCAGCTACTCAATAGCACCAATATAATTGTATGGGCTCGGGCGGATTTAAAAAGCGCTACGATTATCAAGCCACTTATAGCCTGAAAGCCGATAAACCAGAAAGAACTCGGTTCTATGGTAATAACTTTCTGACACTGAGCGATGGCTTTTACCCAGGATGACAGATCCCGACAACCCCAGATCACACAAAAAAGCGCGCCTGTAGCAATAACTCCTAGATAAGCTAACGCCGAATTTCGCTTCATTTATACTGAGTCGCTAGAGTAATGTCTGCGAAACATCTACTGTCCGATTATCTGTTTAATACTGTAATTCTCGGATTTGCAGATATTAGTTATCATTTATCTCAAACCCGGTTAAGTTGCAATCGTACCCAGAACAAGGCAAGGAATGAACGGTTTGAGCCTGACGCTGGCACGGTTAGCGTGGCGCGAGCTTGCGCTTTTTCCTGCAAGCTTAGTGACACGCGGGTAGGTTCTAATGACTCTCCGGCTTACCCATTCAACGCACGAACAGCGTGCTCCGGGTCAGCATCCAATATTCTAAGCAAGGCTTTGGCAGGGCCGGTGGGATGTCGGCGGCCCTGCTCCCAGTTTTCCAGGGTTCGCTTACTCACACCGATTAACAGCGCAAAGCGGTTCTGGCTTAAACCCACTTTTTCACGGATCACCTTAACTTCTGGCTCCGGGAACTCGGTTACTCTGGCAGCGGCTTTTTTGCCTTGGACGATCTCGTCCATTTCCTGCACGCCGGCCAGCAACTCATCGAACAGTTCATTTTTCATCTGACCACCTCTCAACTATCAGTTTCAGTGCCTTTTTCTGCTCCGGTGTTAGGTCTTCCTGCTCGTTTTTCGGGTAGGCGTACAGCATGTAGATTTGCTCGTCTGCCGTCATCCAGTAGTAAATCGCCCTAACACCGCCACTTTTACCTTTGCCTTCAAGCTTCCAGCGAACCTTTCTCAGCCCGCCAGTGCCTTGGATGATGGCACCCATATCAGGCCGATTCACCAAGGCATCCTGCAACTCCTTATACTCGTCATCGCTCATCAACTCTTTGATGCCGCGGGTGATGTACTTGGTGACGTGGCGGCTAAGCTGGTCGGGAGTAATGAGCAAGCCGATTTTGTCGAGGAAGATATTGTGCGGGTCGGGCTTGATGGCAAAGCCGGTTCGCACTTCTTCAAGATACCGTGCCCCTCTCGCTTCCTAAAGGTAAGCTAAGAGGGGCGGAGGCAGGCGTGATCGTCAGCTGTGATCAGGCTTTGGTGTTTTCGGACCGCTCGGCGGCAGTACCGGCAACTTCACTTGTGGCTGGTCGCCCGTGAGGCTTTTCAGGAATGCGGTGATTGCATCGACTTCGTTCTTCTTCAACTCGCGCCCGAGCTGGCTATCGCCCATAATTGCCACGGCCTGTTCGAGATCCCAGACTTCACCGCTATGAAAATATGGCGGTGTCAGCGCCACGTTGCGCAGGGGCGAGGCGCGGAAGACGTATTCGTCGCTGGCGGTATTGGTCACCGCAAATCGGCCCTTGTCTTCTTCCGGGAGAATTTCAGCACCTGGCCGCTTAACTACCCCAAACGGAAAATAGGCCTGACCGCCGAGGTTAATGCCGTTGTGACACGCGGTGCAGCCGGTATCCATAAACAGCGCAAGGCCCTCCTTTTGCTGTTTTGACAACGCTTTGTCATCTCCTCCAAGAAAGCGATCGAAAGGTGCGTTCGGCGTAATCAATGTCGTTTCAAAGGCAGCCAGTGCGCGCGCGGCATTATCTATCGTGACCGGATTTTTCCCGCCAAAGGCACCTTTAAATTCCTCCACATATTCCGGAATGCTTTTGAGCGTTGCTTCGATTCTGTCCGGCGTGTTGTTCATTTCCACCGGCGCCTGCAGCGGCCCCAGCGCCTGCTCTTTCAGATCCGCGGCGCGACCGTCCCAGAACTGAGCCGCGTTGAATACTGCATTAAGCACCGTGGGATTATTGCGCGGCCCCTTCTGCCAGCCATGTCCAATCGATACACGCACATTGTCGCCGCCGCCGATACTCAAATTGTGGCAAGTGTTGCAGCTGATGAGATGACTGCGCGACAAGCGCGGATCGAACCATAGCTTGTGGCCCAACTCGATCTGGGATGGAACGATCTTCTTTCCCGCGACTTCTGTTACCTGCTGGGGAACGGGCTTAAAAATGTCATTCGCCCGCTGCCGCAAGGCCGGATCAGCATGCGCTGCCGTCGTCAGCAGCAATCCGCCCAGTACAAAAGTCGTCGATGTTAACCGGTTTTTCATGTTGATTTTCATGTCGCAATGCCCCGTCGTGATTTTCTGAACTGCTTTTGAAGGTTATTCATTCTACGAGTCAGCGACGATTTAGGGGCAATCAGCCTGCTGTCCCGAACGTCGAGACTGAGGCGTTCTGCAAGGGCATTTCGGACAGATCCGATAGCTCAGGCGCTACCCACAACTTTCGCCAGACGACTGATCAGCCAGCGGAAGCCGATATGCTCCTGCTCAAGCCGCAA
>CAZJKJ010000078.1:0-16014 GCA_964546435.1 uncultured Cellvibrionaceae bacterium | reverse complement strand
CTGAATTCAATTGTCTATGTTGACATCCAGATGACGACCGAAGAATGGAATCTGGTGGCGCAAGACGGTCGCGACAAGTACGAACGTGAAAACGCACCCTGTTTCCCCGGTTATACCTGGCAGACCGGCATGGTTACGGTGAATACCGAGACCGCTGAAGAGGTGTCGATCCGCAAGAAGGGCAACTGGTCGGCGGATGTCAATAAGCCTGCACTCAAACTCGATTTTGGAAAAGATGATTACAAGGGCCGGACCATTCAGGGTGAGCGACGTTTTACGCTGAACAACAATGTGCAGGACTGGGCGCTGATCAAGCAATGCCTGTCATATTCGGTCTTTGCTGAAGCCGGCGTGCATACGCCACGCTGCAACTTCGCGCAGGTTACCGCCCAGGGCAAGAATCTGGGTATATATACGCACGTGGAAAATATCGACAAGCCGTTTCTTGAGTGGAGCTTTGGCAACAAGTCGGGCAATCTCTACGAAAACGAAGGTGATGCGGCATTCACTTCTACCAGAATCGCGTATTTCGATAAGAAAACCAATGAAGACGAGCTTGATCGATCTGATCTGACCGCAGTGGTCGATGCAATGAACGCCGACGACGCGAATTTATGGGCGGCAATGAATGAGGTCATCAATCTCGACAATTTCATCAGCTTCTCCATTATGGAAGCGCTTTTGGGTCACGCAGACGGCTTTAACGGGCATCAGAACAATGCCTTCTTCTACCAGAATGCGGATGACGGAAAGTTTTATTTCATCCCCTGGGGAACTGATCAGACCTTCCGTGCCACTTACATTCTCGGTCGCGATGCCACGCCGGCCACGTTGTATCGTGGCAGTCAGCTGATGCAGCGACTCTGGCAATCGGAAGAATTCCGCACCGCTTATGATGCTCGCCTGCGGGAAATTCTTGACACTGTGTGGGACGAAGAGACCATCAAGGCGCGCGCTCAGCAAATGGCGGCAGTCGCTGGTACCAGCAACAGGGATCTGCAAGCGATTCTCGAATTTATCGATTCGCGCCGAGCGATGGCTGAAGCGGAACTTGCCGGAGAAGCTGATCGTCTTGGAACCTGGACCCTGATGCCAGAAGCGACCGCCCCTCCGGCTGGTTGCGAAATCGCTGACGATGGGACTGTCGTGGTGATTGAGCCAGAGACAACTTTGTAATCCGGGTAACATTTAAAAACTGACCGGCAGGGCTTCCCTCGGGAGGCCCTGAGTACGTCTCACGTTCGGACGACGTTCGTCATCAAACTACAAACAACAATCGCCCCCAAATGGCTCAAGTATCCTTGAGCAATCGAAACACTTGCCGATTTCCGGTTGCTCAAGCGCCCGCTTGTAATCCTTTCAGTATTGCGCATAATGCTCGACGGCCTGACTTCTATCGGTTTTGATTCGCTAATTCCCTAACGGGGTGAGGGCAGGCACCATCAATTTCCACAAGGAGCTTTCATGCAGCGTTTTACTCGACCGCCTCGCAAATTTGTGGCTCTGGTTTTATCGGTATTTCTGATATCCGGGCTGACTGCCAAGAGTGCCCATGCCGACATAGTATCCACCGAACTTCTGGTATCACAGGAGCAGGCGCAACAGATGCGCGACCGGTTGTCTGCGTCGCTTGCCCAAGCCGATGTTATCGAGCGCCTTCAATCCCATGGCGTGGACCCGATACAAGCTGCCAATCGGGTAGCGGCTTTAAGTACAGCCGAACTACAGGTGCTTGCTGCACAATTCGACGAGTTGCCCGCCGGCGGTGACGTCACTTTGCTTCTGGTCGTGATCATCCTGATTCTGTTACTTCGCTAACCCTGCATGGTTCGTCGGTATTTCCGAACGCCGTGGCTGTTGTCATTGCTGATTTTGCTCACCGGTTGTTCCAGTATCGCCAATCTCTCTGGGGAATCTGACGCAGCAGGATTCGAACCGACTATTGAATTGCACACGGTTGAATTGAATGATGTGCCGTTTTTTCCGCAGGAAGCCTGGCAGTGCGGTCCTGCGGCGCTGGCAACCGTCATCAGCGCTGCAGGCCGGGCAGTTGAGCCTGCGGATCTCGAGCCCTTGCTTTTCATTGAAGACCGCAAAGGTACGCTGCAGGTTGAACTTCGGGGCGCCACACGACGGCTCGGTTTACTGAGCTTTGCACAGGAAGCGGATATCACTTCACTGGTTCACAGGCTCCAGGCTGGGCATCCGGTGCTTGTCCTGCAAAACCTTGGTCTTAGCTGGCTTCCCAAATGGCACTATGCGGTTGCGGTGGGGTTTGATGCATCGACCAAAACCGTGCATTTGCGTTCCGGCCGCAATCCTTTGCGCAAAACTGGCTTAAAGGAATTCAGCCGAACCTGGATGGCGAGCAGTAACTGGATGATGACCGTCCACCCGCCCGGCGAAATTCCGCCCGGTATGCCGCTTGGTGACTATTTGACCGAGGTGTCGGGACTGGAGCGAAGCGGGCAACTGGATGCGGCTTTGATGGCTTATCAGGCGGGCAGTGCAGTGTGGCCCGAAAGTTGGCTGGCGGCGATGGGGGAGGGCAATGCTCATTATCAGTTGGGCGATTTCAAAGGGGCAGAGCATGCTTACCACAGAGCATTGGCCCGGAACCCAGACCATCCCGCCCCTTCCCACAATCTGGCGTGGGCACTGATACGGCAGCAGCGCCATGAGGAAGCCACAGTCTATGCTCGCAAGGCGATTGAGCTTAGCGATGCCGCCGAATATGCATCGGCACTTGAGCATCTACAGAATGCCCCGCAGGTCGAGTCTTCACTTTGAACCGGACCGGTGCCGCTGAAAAAAACGTGGATTTTTCCGGATAAAGCTCTTGGTCCATCGACCAACCAATGCGGATTTCTCCGGAAATTTCAGATGCACATAGCCATAGCTGCACATGATTAACGCACCCACCGCATCCACCACCAGGTCCGTCATGGTATCGCTCAGGCCAGACGTATCATTGAACATGGGCTTCTGCAAGTTTGTGCCGAATGTCCGGTCCATGAAAAATTCGAAGATCTCCCACAAGGCGCCGGTGCCCAGCGCGAACATGAACGAAAACAGCGCGACGAAACCCGGTTTCATGTAGACCCCGACGTCTTCCATCTCGTTGAGTATGTGAACCAGTAAAAACCCGACAATACCCAGAATAAACCCGGCTGCCAGATGCAGGGCCGAATCCCACCACCAGAAACGCGTGTAGAAATCCCGAGCTTCGCCCAGAAATAGTGCAGCAAATGCCATGGCGACGGCGATTAACTGAAACTGAGCGGGAATAAAAACGCGGAGGCGCCGGGCGAGCAACACGGCGACCAGACTTATAGAAACGGCAGCACCGCAAACAAACGCAGTAAACCATTGCTGCCGGATCAAGGCCAGAACGGTTTCGACCATCAAGATCGCGAGGAGAACAATACTCAAGCGGCGATGGAAAGTTGCGCTCATCGCATCCTCAATTCCGACCGTAACAGTGGGCGAATGCGGAGAGGACCGGCGATATTGTTATCGTGGATCCAGATTGTGATGTTCATGGGCGAGTCCGTGTGCCGAAGCCGGTAATGGGTGACACCCAACATAGGGGATTCCGTTTTATTACGATACTGCGGTTGCGGGTCGAACCACTGCCCATGAATCCTGCAATATTCAGATTACCCAAGGGCAATCTGTCAGACTGCAACCAGGTGATTATCCCAGTGTATAGTCTCAAATCGGCGCTCGCGCAACCCTGATTCCTCCGGCGAATCCAGATCGGCGAGCATTACGTCGCCGCGCCCGTTGCTGAACATGACACGCTTACCGCCGGGTAAGGCACAGACCCCCGCCACGTCGAAACACGCAATAGAGTGGGACCATACGCCGTCTTGCCAGCAGTCCAGATGCCCTGATTTCGGTGATGTTGTAATCGCGGTACTTTTGTTTACCGCGCAGACGCTGGCGATGTAATGCTTGCGATTGACTGCGAAGAGGGAATCGCTCGTTAACGCTTCGCCCTGTCCTGTTGAATCGATTTTAAACACCAATGACTGCTCCGGCGTTAACCAGTCATGGCTTTGCGCGCCGACAATCACGGTCTGGTCACTCAGTCGTGCAATATGACGAAGACTCAGTTTTGAATTGTCCGGTTCAAAGATCGCCATGGCGTTGCCGGTTGCCCATTGGATAAAGGCAACATTTGGCGCCATTTGATCAACACCAAGGTCTTCGCGCGGCGATGACGGGTGGCTGCGTATTCCGCCATTGGCGACCGCAATCATTTCCGCATTCAAAAAGACCAGCTCATGAGGCCCGACGCCGCCGCTGGGATAATCCTGCACAATCGTGTAGTCCGCCAACACATCCCGAATGACGATATGGCCGCTTCCGTCCGCGTAATTATTTTCGGATGTCAACAGATAGCGGTTTTCGGCATCCAGAATACCGTGGCCATAGAAGTGGCGACCATCACCGGCAGTTATAACCCGGCGTTGACTTTGTCCGTGGGGGAAAACATAGATTTCATTGCCGGGCCGGCGGGAAAAAAACAGGAGATCTCCCGACAGTCGGTTGAATGTCGAAGCATGGGACCGTTGCGGTACGTCGACGTATTTGATGATCCGGCCGGAATCATCGAGAAGGACACCGAAATGCTTGCCGTGTGTGTCTGTCGCCGCGCTTAAAACCGACGGCGCAGTTTCAGATCGAAAAAAGTACGCGCCAGCCCCAGCTGCTCCTCCGACTGAAATCAGTGCACCTGCTTTGACAAAGTTTCTCCGGGTGAGACGAAACGTGGACATTTCAATCGCCATCCGCAGAGTTGAAGCCGATATAGACTCCCAGTGCATCGGCGACTTTGGTCGCATGATATTCCTGCACACTGCGGAAAAGCTGCGACACCATTCGCAGCTTTTCACTGCCTTCAGGGGTAGCTTTTAAACTGTCAAAATCGGCATCCAACTGGTCAAGATGCGTCTTGAGCAGGTTCAGTCGTATCGACATTTCTTTGGCGATGTCGTCATGTGTCCGGGTTGCGAGAAACCGCAGAATTCCTTCCTTTTCATGATTTCCGTAAAGATCCTGGATGAAGGCAAAATTGTTGTTGATGTTCACCAGGGTTTGTTGCGAATAGGGGGATTCCAGCGCGTCTACACTGCCATCCAGAGCCTTTTCAAGTTTGATTGCAATGATTACAGAAAGTCGTTCATTAATGCCGTTCAACAGGTTTTCCAGAGGGACCCGCTCCGCTTTTTCTCCGCCTGATGCGGCCGCATTGTCGCTGCTGGTGCGCCAGTGCGACGCCAGGAACGACGAGTGCTTCTTTAATAGCGCCGCAAGTGCCGTGAGATAGTCGCAGCGCCGCCCTGACGACGGGTTGCCCTGAGCAGGATCCGGGTCGACGAACAGCAGATACTCCATGGCAGGCAGTCCGCGCAGACTGACGCCACCGGCGTTGAGATTCTCTGCGGTGATGTCTGTATCCGATTCCAGCAGCGCTGCAACGCGCTTCTCGAGATTTGCGCGGCTGCTCGGGTAGAACGCAATGTCGTGGGCGCGATTCTGTTCTGCGACGGGCCCAAAATTTATGATCTGGACCCGTTGCCAGGCCGCATTGGAGTTTTTCCAGTTTTCCTGAATCACGGCACGTCCTTCTTCGATCAGACCCTCGGTGCACTGCTCGGTAATTGCGGCTTGGAGTGCGTCGGTTGCCAGACCGAAATCGGCATAGGCGACGGCGATCTTCTGATGCAGATATTCCTCGAGATTTTCCTGCGAATAATCTTGTGTGCTGCGCGAACAGCCGAGGAGAACACACACGAAAAGACAAAACAGAATGCGGGAGTAAAGTGAGTGGTTCATATCATTTCCGGAGTCAGGTCTAAAGCTGCGAGAGCAAATCAAGCAATTGTGATCGGAGTGGTTCATCCAGCTGCAGGAATCTGTCCCGGCTCGCGGATGCTTCGCCACCGTGCCACAAGATAGCCTCCTCAACGGAGCGGGCGCGGCCATCGTGAAGCAGGTGAATCCGGGGGGCGGCCAGCTTGTGCCGCAATCCCCACAAAGGTGTTGTACGCCATTCTTCCGGTTCCGCGTTGACAAGGACGCGGTTGTCGCTCAACTCGGGACCGAGATCGTGCAGCAGCAGATCACTGTATGGGTAGATAAGTCTTCCCTGGCCGGCCGATCCTTCGGGCAGCGCGAAGACCGATCTGTGACAGTTGTTACAACCGATTTCGCGAAAGATTTCTTTCCCGGGATGTCCGCCAAGCTTGCGAGCGGGATAAACGGGCGGCAGCCCTCCCACAAACGACACCAGTAACTCCAGCTTTTCGTCGCTGAGCTCCACGTCCTCCGGACCGCCATTGCCCGTCGGCATTTCGTGGCAGGCACGTTGATATTCGGCACAGTTTTGACCGGGAAAAATCGTCGTGGAAAGCCCCAGATCCTTCTGCAACGCAAAGGCCACCTGACTGACAAGATCAGCCTGCTCGGCCTTGTAGCCAAAGCGTCCCAGTTGCGCAGTGTCAGTCCCCGACGGCAACCAGCTGGCGCGCCCGGAAATGCCATCCTGGTCGAGATCATCCGGGTCCGCGAACCCGAGAATGTCAGCATCGTCAATCATGTTCAGAAGCCCGATTCCATACAGTGGCGGCGCCAGCAGCACTGACATGGGCTTGGGGCCGGCGGGGAGAGCGTCACTGTAGGTCCAGTGCACCACCGGCACCCGCAGTTCCGATTCCTGACCGTGCAGATTGAGGGCTTTCTGGCTCCATACCAACGTCGTCTCCAGTTCCGGCTCCATATCCGCGACGGCGTACGGTTGTATCTGCTCACCAAAAAATCGTTGCAGTTCGCGGGAACGACTATCACCTATGCGGATGACAAACGCTTGCGGGCTCTGGCCACTGCCTCCGTCCTGATGACAGGCATGACAACTGTGCGCATTGAAATTGGGCCCCAGCCCGTCGCGGCCGACGGTAGAGGCTGGCGCGCTCACCCAGGGGCTGCGGAAGAGGGAGTGTCCAGACCAGTATTTGAGTTGATCCTGAGCGCCGGAATCCGGGAGCGATGCGCTCGCGGAGACGGTGCTGCCCGTCAGCAGCAGAGCTGCTGCCAGCCAGTATGCGTGTGCAAAGCTTGTCGCCACGCTCACAGCGAATTCAGGAATCGCAGCAGTGCCTGACGCTGCAGGCTGGGCAGTGCCATGAATGAACGTTTGGCATTTTCGGCTTCTCCGCCATGCCAGAGGATGGCTTCTTCCGGCGTTCGGGCGCGGCCGTCATGCAGGAATCCAGCGTCGGGCGACACGGTCTGGGTCAACCCGAGCCCCCACAGGGGCGGAGTTTTCCATTCCGTTGCGCCCGCGGTTCCTTCGACTCGACCATCTGCCAGACCCTCGCAATGCTGGACCCAATAGCAAGCGTCTCCGGAATCGCAGGGATTGCCGTCGACGTCTTCCCGCGCAAGGCTTTGGCATTGACCGCCCATATCGTGCAAAAGCAGATCCGTATAGGGAAATATCGTCTGGTTGCTGAGCGCCGCGATCGGAGCGGGTGTCTTCTCCAGAACAGACAGGGATTTCACCAGGCCGAGTACGCTGTGCTCAAAATCTCCGGTGGTGTGGGAGGGGTGGTGACACCCGGTACAGCCGACCGCATCGAAAATCTTCTCTCCGGCTTCTATCTCTTCTTCCCAACGGTTTGCCTGATGATCAAATCCACGGCGGGAGGGCACTGCCAGTGTTCTGGCATAGAACTCCAGAGAAGCAAGCGTTACATCATCGATATCCGCCGCATCCCCGGTGCGGGTTTCCCGCAGTGCAGCGGCGCTGCAACCTGCCTGAGCCGGCGTGCAGCTTTCCTCTGGGAAATAGCGGTTGGTGAGACTCATATCGTTAACCAGCGCCTTGGCGGTTTGATGTAAAACGCTGCCGCTGCCGGCTTTCCAGCCAAAACGTCCCAGAACCGGTGTCGCCCGGCTGGGATCTTCGACCCACCTTGTCCGCCCCGAAATACCGTTCTTATCCAGGTCATCCGGGTCAGCCAGCGCTTCTATGGCTTCATGAGGTATTGCTTCAAGCAGGCCCAGCCCTATGATTGGCGACGCCAGTCGGGGAGAGATCCGGATTCCCTCGGCGAAATCGCCATACCGTAGATGACTGAAGAAATACACCGGTTGGTGGAGTTGATAGGGCGTACCGTCGGGGTATTCGCCGGGAATGATCTGGTAACGAACGAACGGAAAGGCTTCGGCTGCAAGCTCGCTGTCATTTGTGGCCGAAGACAAGGTTCCGTCTTGCTGGAGTGCCAGCGTTTGCAGCTGCACACCATAAGCCGGATCGGGTATCGGTTCCTTGTCATCCTTTTGAACCGAGAGGTGAAACAACAGCGCGTTCATGACTTCGTGCCCATCCGCCGGGACGGTTCCGCGCCCATCTTTGATATGACACCCCTGGCAGATGTTGTTATTGACCAGAGGGCCGGTGTTCTTGCGTACACCGCGGAAGAAAAAATTGCCCTGTTTAAACAGCGCATCGAGTTCGAAGGTGCGCTGAACCACCGGAAAACTTTGACTGAAGGCATCCCGGTCCCAGCGATCAACCGTGCCGGCACCAGCGCTATAGTATGAGGAAGGGGGCGATGCGGTCGCCGGTCCGGCCGCTTCCCTTGCTCCGGAAGAATCACAACCAGTGTGCGAAATTCCCAGGCCACCAATGCAGATTACCGCCAGCAGCCGTTGACAACCCTGCGCCATTCTACTGGATGCGTTGCTCGGTATCCTGGCGTAAATCATCCACTTCAACCTGAAGGGTCCGGGCAACATCTTCTATAACCTTTGTTTGTTCGGCGAGTGCAGCAATGGCAGACGCAATATTGGCTCGATGATTATCCATCTGTATTTGCTGATCGAAGGGCGTACCCTCACGTGCAGCTGTATCAATTTGCTGAATTTTCTGACCGGTTGTCGTGAGAGCGTCGCGCAACCGCTTTTCGAGCTCCGCGTGACCTGCTGCGATCAGCAGGTCGTCAATGCCGGGTCCCGAAACCACTGTGCCATCCACGCGGGTGTAATTACCTTCGAATGAATCCACAATGCCTGCGTAATTCAGATAAATGTCGCGGTGTGTGTTATCGCTGAAACAGGAGTGCTCGTCTTCCTGAGAATCATCCAGAAGTGCGATATTCATGCGTTCGCCGGCGAGTTCGCCGAAGCTCAGTCTGCCCATGCTCTGCAGGATCCCGGCAAGAGCCGCCGGCCCGCGTTCAATATAAACAGAATAGTAACTGTTGGGATTTTGTGGATCCCAGGCGGTCGCGACGGCCGTCAGATCTTTGCGCAACAGCTGTATGGCGGCTTTAAGGTATTCCGCCCGGCGCTTGCAGATAAGTTCGGGCGCGGGCTCGCGGCCGCTGGTGCATTGATCAGGTTGCGTAGTGTAGTCGGTCCAGGGTCGTTGACCGGGCGAGGTATCACGGGGGCCTGTGCCGGAACCGTCGCTGTTCAGATCTTGACCCCAGAGCAGAAATTCGATGGCGTGGTAGCCGGAAGTCACGTTGCGCTCGTCGCCGCCAAGTTCCTGATTGGCTTTCAGGACTTCCATGGTGATTTCCGGGAAACTGGCGGTGTCGGCAATGATGCTGCCCTGAATCGCCTGGGTGGAATTGCCGATCTCTGGCCCCGCCAGCCCGTCAACGGGCGCAACGACATAATCGATCAGCGCTTCCCCGAGCGGCCACGCATTGATTCGACCCTCAGGTCCGTCACCGTCGTTACCCACAGTGCCGTCCTCTCGAAGTGCATCAATGGGGCCTCCCCGAAAGCGGAAAACTTCGGATTTTCCATAGGGTTCACGAGCGGCGAGCCAGGCTGCTCTGGCGGCTGAAAATGTGTCGGCGGAGGGGGTTGCAATCAGCTGGTCGATGGCGGTTTCCAAGGCTTTAGCTGTGAGCACCGTGTCGGCGTACACTGCGTGGGCCATGGCCGCATTGGTCTTGACCACTTCGGTGATCAACGCAGTGTCAACGGTGACTTTACTCGCCGCTGAACTCTCTGACTCGCCGGCTGGCGGTGGTTCGGTGCAGGCGGTTAACGCCACCGGAACCAACATGAACAAAAGCTTGGAGACAAAAGAGGGCGGAGCCCAGACCAACTTCATGGCAATACTCAGCGGGAAAAACGGAGGTCATCCTAGCGGAAATGAGAGTGATTCGCAATAAGACGCATCTCAGAAATTTCACGGGGTTTGGCATATCAAGGATTTCTTCTTCGAACCGGCGTATGGCATGAATAGTGCTGTAGGTATGGCATAGATCAAGCAAAACGAGAGTTACAACAATCTAATAACCTGAGGAGATACCCATGGCTGTTACCGCTACCGATCCCATCAAAATCCTGTTCGCGATTTTATTGCCCCCGCTTGGCGTGTTTATGGAAGTGGGATTCAAGGGGCACTTCTGGCTCAACATCCTGCTGACACTCTTCGGCTTTATCCCTGGGATCATCCACGCCCTGTACGTTATCATGAAGCATTGACCTCAAAGGTGCTGTAATTTTTACAGCACCTGTCTTTGCAGAAAGCGAATTAACGCGACCCCACAGGGCTGAATGCTAACTGATAAAACCCGTTTGCTATGGGGAAATCGGGGTCGAAGGAAGAAGGCGGGCAGTTTCTTTGGTATCCGTGTTCAGCAGCTGGAAGAGCCGAGTGAGGTCGACGGGTTTTACCAGATAGTGATCGAAGCCCGCTTCCCGGGCTTTGTTTTTCTCGGCTTCTCCACCATAGCCCGTCATGGCGATAATCGTAACGTTCTGAGTCCTCTTGTCCGCTCGCAATTTGCGGGCGACTTCGTAGCCATCGATATCCGGCAAACCGATATCCAGTAGCACAGTATCCGGCGCCATCTCGGTCGCCATCGCAAATCCTGTTTTGCCACCATGCTTGGTTTCCACCGTGTAGCCTTCGCTCTCCAGACACATCAGAAGGCCACGGGCAGAATCGACGTTGTCGTCAATAATCAGGATGCGCATGGAGGAGGGCGTTGGGGGCAGGTTGGAAGCGAGATCGGGAATTTTTGGGTGCTCGGAGGCGAGGACGGGCAGTCTTACCGAAAACTCGGCGCCTTTGCCCGGACCATCGCTGGTGACTTCGGCAGTGCCGCCGTGCAGACCTATAAGCGCCTGCACCAATGCCAGCCCTATGCCTAGACCGCCCTGCGCACGATTGAGCGCGGTCGGTGCCTGAACGAACAGATCGAAAACGGTGTGTAACAGCTCTGGCGGAATGCCGACGCCTTCATCGCGCACCCGGATAATCGCCACGTCGGCGTTCTCAGGTTCCACTTCCAGGGTCAACCAGATGGTCCCGCCGTTATCCATGTACTTGATAGCGTTGGTTAACAGGTTTCCGAGAACCTGAGTGAGCCGAATCATGTCGCCTTCAACATACACCGACGATTCCGGCAGGCTCACTTGCAGCTGGTGATTGTGTTTTTGCAGGAGTGGTGACACGGTATCTGCTGCGTGGGTGACCACCTTTAACAGATCAACAGATTCTTTGCGCAGATATATGCGGCCATTGGAAATACGCGAAACGTCCAGCAAGTCGTCCATCAAGCAGGTGAGGTGCTTGACCTGCCGCTGCAACAGTTCTTGCGCCCAATTGAGCTGCTGCTCTGTCGCTCCTTCGAGCTGCATGACCTGCACCGCGTTGTGCATGGCGGATAATGGATTGCGCAGTTCATGAGCGAGAATTGCGATGTATTCGTCCTTGCGCCGGGCCGATTCACACAAGGCGGTTTCAGCACGTTTGCGCTCAGCAACCTCCTGTGTAAGCTGGGTGTTGGCTTGCACGAGCCGGGAATTCGCAGTTTCGAGGGTCTGGTTGAGTTGCTGCAGTTCGCGCGTGTTCTGCGCTTTCAGTTCTTCATGGGCTTTGGCCAGCTCGGCGTTGGTGCGGGCCAGTTCTGAGTTCAGGCGATAGAGTTCTGCCCGTTGCAGATACAGCTGCACCAGCGCTTGTACCTTGCCCCGCAGAATTTCGGGAATAACCGGAATCTGGACGTAATCCACCGCGCCCATTTCATATCCCTTGCGCTGGTCAAAATCCGTAACCTGCACGCCAGTGACGAAAATAATGGGCGTCTCTTCAAAACGGGGGTGATCGCGAATGAGGGCGGCGGTCTCGAATCCGTCCATTCCCGGCATGCTCACATCGAGGAGAATTGCGGCAAATTCCATTTCCATCAGGCGCCACAGGGCTTCATTGCCCGATTGCGCCCGCACCAGGTTGTGGCCGAGGCTTTCGAGGGTTACTTCATAACTCAAAAGCCGTTCCGGCCGGTCGTCCACCAGCAGTATGTTAACCGGGTGAACTGCCGGCACCGTTCGTTGGTTGTTGGAGCGGGAAGTCATCAGCGATGCAGCCATGAACGCAACAGGGCGACCAGTTGCTGGTTATTGACGGGCTTGGGCACATAATCCGAGGCGCCGGCCTCCAGACACTTTTCCCTGTCGCCTTTCATGGCTTTCGCGGTCAACGCAATGATAGGGAGGGCACTGAACCGGGGTTGCTGACGGATTTTACGCATGGTTGTGTAACCGTCCATGCCCGGCATCATGATATCCATCAGCACGATCGCCAGGTCGTCGGTTTGCTCGATCACGTTGATGGCGTCGCGGCCGTTGTTGGCCGTCAGAACATTCATATGGTGACGCTCGAGAATGCTGGAAAGTGCAAATATGTTTCGGACGTCGTCATCTACGACCAAAACCTTCTTGTTGATCAGTGCTTCGTCGCTGTCGTAGAGGTTCTGCAACTTTTCCCGCTGTTCTTCCGGTAGATCCGCCAATGCGCAGTGAAGAAAGAGAGCGACTTCATCGATCAATCGCTCCGCCGAGTGCGCCTCTTTCAGAATCAAGGTCTTGGCGACGGTGGCTAGGAAACTTTCTATCTTTGGAGAGACCTTTTTTTCCATCGCGACGACCAACGGAACTTCTCGTAATCCACTATCGCGCTGCATCTCGCTCAAAACTTCCAGAGCCCCCTGGCTCTTCAGGTTCATGTTGAGGATGACGCAATCGAACACCTGTGAACGCATGGCGTCGAGTCCGGCGGCTGCGTGGTTTTCCCGAGTGACTTCAACATTCGGAAAATCCAGCAAGCCTTGACGGGTGATGTCGGTGGGCCCGGCCTCGATCATCAGCAGGCGCCGCTGCCGGTTGTACACAAACTGATACAGGTCGGCCAGCGACTCCGCAATGTGTTCGGACGAAGCAAGTTTGTTGATGCAGGCAAAGGCCCCGCGCACTAACCCGTGATGACGCTCTTCATCGACGGTAATGATTTGCACGGGTATGTGTCGCGTGGCGGAGTTCTGCTTGAGCAGGCTCAACACCGTCCAGCCGAGCATATCCGGGAGAAAGATATCGAGGGAGACGGCGGCTACCGGGTAACGGGTGACCATTTCCAATGCGTCGGCACCGCGCGTTGCAAGGATGCCTTTAAACCCCTGTGCCCGTGCCAGATCCAGCAGGATCGGCGCGTAATGTGGGTCGTCCTCCAGTATCAGCAGAATCTTGTCCGCTTCCGTAAGTGTGTGCCGATCGTCGGGAGGCGTTTCCATTGCCGGATTGGGGGGAGCCAGGTTTGTGCCAGTGTTTTCATCGTCTATTTTGCTGCGAAGCTGGGGAAGGAACCGGTAAGCCGGTTCCGCCTGCTTCAATGGCAGGAAGAGGGTGAAAGTACTGCCTTGCCCGACTGAACTCCGGACCCGGATCTCGCCTCCCAGCAGTTGCGCCAGTTCCCGGCTGATTGCGAGCCCGAGGCCAGTGCCACCATAGCGCCGGGCGGTGCCGGCGTCGGCTTGCTGAAAGGCTTCGAAAATCAGTTTTTGTTTGTCTGCCGGAATACCAGCGCCGGTGTCTGTCACCGCAAACGAAATTACGGTCTCCGCCTGATCCAGCACAGGGTGGCCCTTGCTCCAGCCCGAGGTGGCGACATCCACCAGCAGCTCGACACTACCGTTTTCAGTGAACTTGAAAGCATTGGAAAGCAGATTTTTCAATACCTGCAGCAGTCGCTTTGGATCGGTATGGATATGCCGACCCAGGTCGTCGCCGAAACGGGTATGAAACACTAGATGGCGGGTTTCCGCCTCGTGGCGAAAATTGCGTTCAACCATGGCTCGGAGATTGTCGAACAGCAGTTCCTCGCAGTCCACAGTGACAGTGCCCGATTCAATTTTCGACAGATCGAGAATGTCGCTGATGAGGTTCAGCAGATCCGTGCCCGCCGAATGAATGGTGTGCGCAAATTCCACCTGACGCACGCTCAGGTTGCCATCGAGATTCTCGGCAAGCTGCTCACCGAGGATCAGGATGCTGTGCAGCGGTGTCCGCAACTCATGAGACACATTGGCCAGGAACTCGGATTTGTAACGGGATGCAAGCGCCAGCTCGGCGGCCTTTTCTTCGACGGCGCGTTTGGCCTGATCGATTTCCTGGTTTTTGCGCTCGACCTCGGCGTTCTGCGCGGCCAGCAACTGGGCTTTCTGTGCCAGTTCTTCGTTAGTCTGCTGCAACTCGAACTGACGCGTCTGCAACTCGGTCGCCAGTTGCTGGGACTGCGCCAGCAGGCGCTCTGTGCGCATGGTGGCTTCAATGTTGTTCAGAACGATACCGACGATATCCGTCAGTTGTTCCAGAAAAGCCGTGTGGGATGTATTGAACACTTTCACTGAAGCCAGCTCGATAACCGCCTTGACCTGACCTTCGAAGAGCACGGGCAGCACCATCACCATACGGGGGGTGAGTTCAACGAGACCGGAACTGATCCGCAACGGCTGCTGATCGGTTTCGTTGATAATAAGGCGCCGCCGCTCCAGTGCACATTGACCCACCAGGCTTTCCCCCAGCCGGTATTCCCGGACGGTACCGCCACCAAAATTGTCCGCGTAGCCGGCGGTCTGCCGGAGCATGGTGTCGCGGCCGTTTTCCATCACGATATACATCAAGCCCTGCTGGGCTTCGACCAGGGGCGCCAGTTCGGACAACAGCATCTGCGACACCGTGGTCAAATCCCGCTGGCCCTGCATCATGCGGCTGAATTTTGCCAGATTGGTTTTAAGCCAGTCTTGTTCAGTGTTGCGGTCAGTGGTTTTACGCAGGTTGCCGATCATGGCATTAATGTAATTTTTCAGGTCCGCCACTTCGCCACTGGCGTCGATCTGGATGTAGCGGGTCAGATCCCCCGTGGTAACTGCCGTGGCAACTTCCGCGATGGCGCGCACCTGAGTGGTGAGATTGGCGGCCAGCAGGTTGACGTTGGCGGTGAGATCGCGCCAGGTTCCGGCCGCACCGGGGACGTTGGCCTGCCCGCCGAGCCGGCCTTCCACACCCACTTCGTGGGCCACCGTTGTCACCTGATCGGCAAAGGTGGCGAGCGTATCCGTCATGCTGTTGATGGTTTCGGCCAGAGCCGCCACTTCCCCTTTGGATTCAACGGTCAGCTTCTGCGTTAAATCTCCGTTAGCGACGGCGGTAACCACCTTGACGATGCCACGTACCTGATCGGTGAGGTTGTGCGCCATCACGTTAACGTTGTCCGTGAGGTCCTTCCAGGTTCCAGCCACACCCGGTACCCGTGCCTGTCCACCCAGCTTGCCTTCCGTACCCACTTCCCGTGCCACCCGGGTCACTTCGGAGGCGAAGCTGTTGAGCTGATCCACCATGGTGTTGATGGTGTCCTTGAGCTGCAGGATTTCGCCGCGCACATCAACCGTTATCTTGCGGGACAAATCGCCTCGCGCAATGGCCGTGGCCACTTCGGCAATGCCGCGCACCTGATCGGTGAGGTTGGTGGCCATGACGTTCACATTGTCCGTCAGATCCTTCCAGGTGCCAGCCACACCCGGCACTCGGGCCTGTCCGCCGAGCTTGCCTTCGGTGCCCACTTCCCGTGACACCCGTGTAACCTCCGAGGCGAAGCCGTTGAGCTGGTCCACCATGGTGTTGATGGTGTCCTTGAGCTGA
>CAZJKJ010000077.1:0-16249 GCA_964546435.1 uncultured Cellvibrionaceae bacterium | reverse complement strand
CAAACAGTGCATTTTTCAATGGCCCTTCCCGGACTCCCCGGGAGGGGCTTTTTTTATCGGTTCTGGTTTTAACGCATCGATTCCGGCAATGGGTTTGAATGATGTAGGATCGGGTTCTAAGATTGATACAGTCATTGCGGGCCGGTCAGCAGGCCATTTACAAACGTCGTCGAGCCAGCCAGCGCAAGGTAAAAGCAGACTAATAGCGGCGTTTACTCGGCGTAAATGAGCATTTTGCGTCTGTTTTTAAACGCTGCAGTGGCAACGCAGATGGCTTTTAAAATGCAGATAGCTTTTAAAATGCAAATAGCTTTTCAAATGCAGATAGGTTTTCAACAGCCTGCTAGCGGGATTTGGGCATCCTGACACATCACGTCGGCTCAGGACTCAAAAACGATAGCTGTTCCGGTGGCAGGGTCACCCTCTAACCTGAAGATCGCTATGCGCAAGTTGCAACGCAAGCTTATTTCGCTTTTTGGTACCACGATCTTTTTTATCACAGCGCTGGTGGTGGGCGCGGTCCTGAATGCCAGGGAAGAGCTCACTAGCAACCAGCTTTCCCAGAGCAGCTTTCAGCGGATCATGCTCATCGATGACCTGCGCAATGCACTGCTCGAAGCCGAATCGAGTCAGCGGGCTCACATCATCTCCAGCGATCCGGTGCTCCTGCAGCAATACGGGTGGTACCAGTCACGCGTGCACGAATATCTCGAGCAACTCGACGGTACTCGCTTCCCGCGAAATTATGACCGGGTGCTGGTGACGCGTTTGCGTGAGCTGATCGCCCAGCGACTGGAGCGGATGGACGCAGTCGTCCATGCATATGAGCAGGAGGGGCAAGAAATTGCTTCCCGACAAGTCGTTGCGGGGGGTGGCAAGCTGATCATGGATCAGATCCGGACGGTGGCGTCCGAGCTGGCGGCCGACGAGCAGGCGCGCCTGGCACAACGAAATATTAAGACCCAAGGGCATTCTCGGCGCCTGATTTATCTGCTGGCGGCGGCAACCCTGCTGACGTTTTTCATGCTGAGCGGGGCTTTTTATACTACCCGCAGTGCCCTGGCGCGGAGCGACGAGTCACGGGGCAGGCTGCAGCGATCGACCGACGAGATTAGCCTGATCAACCAGTTGAGCAGCAGTCTGCAATCCTGTGTGGAGGTCCAGGAAAGTGCCGAAGTACTGACCTTGTTCATGCGGCGCCTGTTTCCCGAAATTCCCGGCGGCGTGTATCTCATGCGCCATTCGAGAGACAAGCTGGAACTGCTGTGTGACTGGTCGGACACGGGCGCCCTGGGGCTGGTCAGTCCGGTGGACCCCCAGGAATGTTGGGCACTGCGGCTGGGCCAGACACACCTGATGTTCGACAAGAACCGGCATTTGCATTGCAAACATATCACCGATTCAATGAATTACATCTGTGTGCCGCTGCTGGCCCAAAGTGAAATTATCGGCCTGCTGCATCTGCACATTGGCGATGTAGCGTTGCTCCCGTCCATCCAGACCCGTGCCGAATCGCTGGCAACCCATATCAGTGCAGCCCTGGCAGGTTTGACACTGCGCGAAGCGTTGCGACAACAAACCATACGGGATCCGCTGACGGGGTTGTTCAACCGCCGTTATATGGAAGAGAGCATTGACCGGGAACTGCTGCGGGCCAAACGCAACGACACCCACGTCAGCGTGATCATGCTAGATATCGATCACTTCAAGCGCTTCAATGATCAGCTCAGCCATCAGGCCGGTGATTTGCTGCTCAAGGAATTCAGTGACTATCTGAGGATGCAGGTTCGCGGGGAAGATATTGCCTGCCGCTATGGCGGCGAGGAATTTCTGCTGGTGCTTCCGGGCGCGACGGCACATCAGGCACGGGATCGGGCGGAAGCACTGCGCAAGGGGATGGTGGCGCTCAAACTGGTATTCAACGGAACCCGTTTGCCCGCGGTGACGGCGTCGTTCGGCGTTGCGACTTTTCCTCAACACGGCAAAGACCGCGAGACGGTCATCCGCCTGGCCGATGCGGCGCTCTACAACTCCAAGCGGCACGGGCGCGACCGGGTGACGATATCCGAAGAGGCATTCGTGCACGCTTCTACCCAGGCGTTGATCAGTGGTTGAGGATCAATTCAGTTGCGCCAGCGGCTCTTGGGGTCCGCCATTCAAAACCTCCTGCAGGAGATCCTGCAACTGATCGATAGTGAAGGGTTTGCGAAGGTAGCCGTCCATGCCGCAGGCCGCGGCTTTGGCGACATGGCGTGCCATCGCATGTGCACTTAGCGCGACGATGGTGGTGCGGCGACCACCGGGCATGCTGCGCTGCAACGCGCGAATTTGACGAGCGGCCTCCCAGCCATCGACCTCCGGCATCTCGCCATCCATCAGGATCAAATCGAAATGCGTGCCGGACTTGCAATGTTCAATAGCTTTCAGGCCGTTCTCCACCACAATCGGTGAGATACCGAACTTGTTTAGAAAACCGGTAATAACCAGTTGGTTAACCGTGTTGTCCTCGGCCACCAGCACTTTCAGCCGATGGAAAGGCAAGTCGGGGAGCTGATCAGGCTTGTCGCTGGGAATGTGATCCGGGCGAAACAGCACCTGGATAAGGGCGCGGCGAAGCTCTCGGTTCGAGATGGGCTTTTCCAGAAAGAGACTTACCCCGATTTCGCTGAGAATCGGAGCGGGTAGATCCTGATAGGCGCTTACCAGGATGATACTGGGAGGATTGGGGCTCAGCTCCCGCACCACCTCGCGGCTCAGGGCGATTCCGGAAATGTCCGGCAAAGAGATATCGATAATGACTACGTCGACGGGTTTGGCATCGTGCTGTGCCTGCCGGAGCGTTGCCACCACATCTTTGCCGCTGGACCGACAAATGGCACTCATCTGCCAGTTCTCCACAATGTCGGACGTAACATCGCAGAACGTGGGGTGATCGTCCACAATCAGCAACCTCTTGCCCCGCAGAGCGTCGGCGCCGGCATCCTGAGGTGCAGATTCGGCAGCGGCTTTACTGGAAAGGCGCAGCGGGATCTCGACCCAGAAGCACGACCCTTGCCCGAGTTCGCTGTGCACGCCGATGGTCCCTCCCATTATTTCGGTGAGGCGCTTGCAAATGGACAATCCCAGGCCCGTCCCGCCATACCGGCGCGTCGTCGATGTATCGGCCTGGTTGAACGGTGTAAAAAGGGTATCGAGTTTCTCCGGCGCTATCCCGATGCCGCTGTCTTTTACGGAAATCCTGATACACGTGACACCTGGCTCGCTTTCGCCGAGATTCTGCGCCTGCAGCACAATTTCTCCCTCCCGGGTGAACTTGAAGGCATTGCCCAGCAGGTTGATGATAATTTGGCGCAGGCGCGTGGGATCCCCGCTGACCCAGGTGGGACAATCCGGCATGAAGGCGGGCGTCAGGGCAATATTGGATTCCTTGGAGCGGTAGGTGAACATCGCCACGCAATCGTCAAACAGGGTTTCGAAGTTGAAGCCGGTGGATTCGATCTGCATTTTCCCGGCGTCGATTTTGAGGTGGTCCAGGATGCCGTTGATGATATCAATCAACGATTCACTCGAATTTTGAATAACTTTGACGTACTTGAGCTGCTTTTCATTTAATGATGTTCCGGACAGCAGTTGAGTCATCCCGATGACGCCATTCATGGGGGTGCGGATCTCATGGCTCATGGCGGCCAGAAACTCGGTCTTGGAGTGCGCGGCGTTTTCCAGCTGAGCCGTGCGTTCGTGGATCTTTTCCTCCAGCTGCGATTGATGGACGTGGAGCGCGCGATTGCGTTCGTGCAGTGCAGCTTGCATCTGCTGGAAGGCTTTGGTCATGGTGCCAAGCTCGTCATCGCGGTTCAGTAATTCCGGATAAACCCGAATCGTGGAGCTGTCTTCTTCCTGGCTGGCGGGGTCCAGCTGCGCCATCGCCCGCGTGACCTGGCGCAGCGGCCGGCCCACCATGCGATGCATGATGAAATAAAAAATCAGGCATAAAAAAGCGGTTTTGAATAAGGCGCTGATGATGGTAATCATGAATGTGTGCGCCGCACGATTGAGCACGACGTGGGAATCACTGGAGAGCACCAGCGTACCGACTTTGTAGTCGCCGGTGTAATCGCTGTTGAACTCAAGATCGAACGCGTAGGTGTAGGTTTCGTACCAGGGGCTGGCGGTATTTTTGGTCAGAAACGGCAGAAATCTGACGGAAGCCTGGCTGCCGGGAGATTCATATTCATGAGCGGTTTCACCTGAAATATTCAGCAGTTTGACGTTGAGAACATCGTAATTGATACCGAGAACACCGAGCAGCGCCGCCTTGGTTTGCTCGGTGTCAACATTCCACAGGGACTGGGAAAGGATAGGGCCGAAAGTCTGTGCGGCGCTGTGGATTTCAGTGGACAGCCGGCTTTTCTCGTTGCGGTATTCAAGGATGAGCTGACCGATGGTAACCAGGAGCGCCACACTGAGGTAAATCCCCAGAACGACTCGTAGCAGTTTGGCGGCAAGCGAGCCGGAGGACCGGGTCTGTATCACTGCCTGATGCTCTTGTGATTGAACTGCCCGGTCATGGGTAGATTACCTGCGCGGCATCGGGTGAGAGCTTGAAAACTGAAATCAGAACTTACTGCGAGTCTGGAGATCAGCGAGAAGTTCCGCAACCGGTTTGCGGCCGGATGCGCTGAGTCTGGAACAGGTCGCGATGCGTGGTAGTATACCGGCTCGCCGTCCAAAATCCATCGCAGAAGTGCCGCGCCCATGCTTCAGTTTCCGCTTGTCGCTTTCATTTTTGTTCTGCTTTTCAGCACGCTGAGTACGGCCAGCGCGATCGCCGCCGGACCCGCGAAAACCGGAGAAGCGCTGCTGGTCAGGTTTCCGGATGTCCAGCATCCGTACTACGCGGTGCGGGACCAGTATTACCAGAAGCTGTTAATCCTGGCGCTGGAACGCTCGAAGATCTCCTACAAGACCGAAGGGATTTTGCTGCCGGATTACAGTGAAGCCCGCAGCATGGCGTTTATCAAGGAAGGTCGTTATGACATCCATTGGCTCAACACCACGCCCAGCCGGGAAGAGCAGTTGCGGCCAGTCCGCATCCCCCTCGACAAAGGCGCCATCGGCTGGCGTGCCTTTCTGATCCGGCCCGATCAACAGGATTTCTTTGCCACGCTTAAAACGGTCGAGGATCTGCGGCAGGTCACGATGGGGCAGGGGCATGACTGGGCGGATGTCGAGATCCTGATGAGCAACGGGTTCAGGGTGGAGCGCAGTCCGAGTTGGGCAGGGTTGTTCAAGATGGTTCTGCTCAACCGTATCCAGGCCTTTCCCCGCTCCATCCTGGAGATTGCGGCGGAACAACGGCAGCCGGAAGCGGCGGGGCTGGCGATCGAAAAAACCCTGATTCTCCGGTATCCGGCTGCCTATTATTTTTTCGTCTCCAGGGAGAACAAGGCGCTGGCAGCGGCGTTGCAGACGGGGCTTGAAACGGCCATTGCCGATGGGAGTTTTGATCAGCTTTTCCATGAGTATTATGGTCCGGCTATTGCAGCGCTGAATATGGAAAAGCGAACCGTACTGTCGATACCCAACCGGACATTGCAAAGCCAGATGCCGCTGGACAAGCCGGAATTCTGGTTCGATGTCGGCGCGTTTTCCAAAACTCACCATGAACGGAAAACGCCCGACCAGCCGATCTTCCCGTAATCGATAATTGTTATGCTGCCCCCTTGGCAGTGCCCAGACTGTTCACCTGTTTTACTGGATTTCCGATGCCGCATGACGTCAGTTTAATTGCCACTATCGCAATGGGTTTTGGTGGAGCGCTCCTGTTTGGCTTCATTGCGGAACGGGTCAGGATGCCGGCCCTGGTGGGGTATCTGCTGGCGGGCATCCTGATTGGTCCGTACACCCCCGGCATAGTCGCGGATGTCGCCATTGCGGCGCAGCTGTCCGAGATCGGTGTGATGTTGTTGATGTTCGGCGTGGGCCTGCATTTTTCCCTGGACGATCTGATGGCGGTGCGCCGCATTGCGGTGCCGGGTGCGGTGGTGCAGATGGGGCTCGCCACCGTGCTCGGAATGGTCATTTCCTCCTGGTGGGGATGGAGCTGGGGCAGCGGGCTCATTTTCGGGCTGTCCTTGTCCTGCGCCAGTACCGTGGTCCTGCTTAAAGCGCTGGAAGCCCGGGGCATTCTTGATTCCATGAACGGTCGGATCGCGGTGGGCTGGCTGGTGGTGGAAGATCTCGCCACGGTTTTGGTGCTGGTGATGATGCCGCCTCTGGCGGGCGTGCTGGGCGGCCAAATGGCGGTACCCGCGGAGGATTCCGGTCCGGTCTGGCTGATGATTGGCAAAACCGTGGTGCAGGTATCCGTTTTTATCGCATTGATGCTTGTGGTCGGGCGCCGCCTGATGCCCTGGCTTTTGTGGCAGGTGGCCCGCACCGGTTCCCGCGAACTGTTTACCCTGGCGGTTATTGCAGGCGCGATCGGCATCGCCTTCGGTGCGGCCGAGCTATTCAGTGTCTCCTTCGCGCTGGGCGCCTTTTTTGCGGGCATGGTGATGCGCGAGTCAGAATTCAGCCACCGTGCCGCTCAGGAATCACTGCCGCTGCGGGACGCTTTCTCGGTTCTGTTTTTTGTGGCAGTGGGCATGCTGTTCGACCCGGCGGTACTCATGGAAGAGCCACTGCATGTGGTGGGCGTGGTCGCCATCATTATCATCGGCAAGTCGTTCGCGGCCATGGCATTGGTGATGGCGTTCCGCTACCCGCTCAATACCGCGCTGACAGTGGCGGCGAGCCTTGCTCAGATCGGCGAATTTTCTTTCATTCTGGCCGGTCTGGGGTTGTCACTGAAGCTGTTGCCCGAAGAGGCCATGAGCCTGGTCATGGCCGGCGCCCTCATCTCCATCGCTCTCAATCCCTTCGTGTTTCTCATGATTCAGCCCTTGCGGCGCTGGCTGCTGAAAAAATCGGCGACGGCACGCAAACTGGAACATCGCCAGGATCCTTACGCCGAGCTTCCCATGAGTACCGAGCGTAAGTACCTCCAGGGGCAAGTGGTGCTTGTCGGTTATGGTCGCGTGGGCCGACGTCTGGCAACGGCGATGGACGAGCGCGGAATCCCCTATGTCATCGCCGAACAGAATCGCGAACTGGTGGAAAGTTTGCGCAAGTCCGGGCTGGCGGCGGTTTCCGGTAATGCCTGCGATCCGGAAGTGCTGGTTCAGGCCCATATTGCCCGGGCCGCGATGCTGGTGGTGGCGACACCGGATCTGCTGGATGTTCGGCAGATGGTTACGATTGCGCGTACCTTGAACCCGGATATCGAAGTCGTCCTGCGTAGCCACAGCGAGGAGGAATCCCGCCTGTTGCGCAACGATGAAGTGGGTAAAGTGTTCTTCGGCGAGGAGGAACTGGCGCGCGGTATGGCCGCTCATGTGCTGGAGCGGTTTGCGCCGTAACGGGCAGGGCATCTCTCCGGAAAATGCGCCGGCTTGTTCATCTGTTAAGATTCGGTCCGCGTGCAGTTAGTTATCACAGATCAAACTGAAGAACGCGATTGTCAGTAGAGTTTTACCGCGAGTGTTTTGAACACGAAGCGCTTTACAGAGTATGCCGTAGCCGTGATGCCCACCTGTCATTGACGTGGGAGGTATTGCCGTTTCCCGATCGCAACCCAATGTAGAGGACAAACTCATGAACAAAGCGACCACGATTGATTCCGGTGTTTCGCCACAAACGCTGGAGCTGATGGATGCTTACTGGAGAGCGTGCAACTACCTTGCGGTGGGCATGATTTATCTGCAGGACAACCCTCTGCTGAAAAAGCCGCTGCAGCGGGAGCATATCAAGCAAAGACTGCTCGGACACTGGGGCGCCTCGCCGGCACTGAGCTTTACTTATGTCCACATGTGCCGGTTGATCAACAAGTATGATCTCAATTCGATTTTTATTGCAGGCCCGGGGCATGGCGCACCCGGGGTATTGGGGCCGGTGTATCTGGAAGGCACATATTCAGAAGTGTATCCGGACAAAAGCGAAGACGAAGACGGTCTCAAACTCTTTTTCAGGGAATTCTCGTTTCCCGGCTGCATTGGCAGTCACTGCACGCCGGAACTGCCCGGTTCAATCCATGAAGGCGGCGAGCTGGGTTACAGCCTGTCCCACGCCTTCGGCGCGGTTTACGATAACCCCGACCTGATTGCCGTTTGCGTGGTCGGTGATGGCGAGGCGGAAACCGGCGCGCTCGCGACGGCCTGGCATTCAAACAAGTTTCTCAATCCCGCACGGGATGGCGCGGTGCTGCCGGTGCTGAGCCTTAATGGTTACAAAATCGCTAACCCCACCGTCCTGGCCCGCATCAGTCGCGAAGAGCTGTTTAATCTGTTCAAGGGCTACGGTTATGAACCGGTTATCGTAGAAGGCCATGATCCGGTGCAGATGCACCAGACCATGGCTGAGGTGATGGAAGAATGCATCCGGAAAATCCGGCAGTACCAGGCGGATGCGCGCAGCGTTGTCAATCCGTCGAGCAGCCGGCCTCTGTGGCCGATGATCATCCTCAAGGCACCCAAGGGCTGGACCGGTCCGGATCGGGTTGATGGTCACCAGGTGCAAGGCACCTGGCGGGCGCATCAGGTGCCGTTGAGCGGCATGCGCAGCAGTGACAGCCATCTGGCACAGCTCGAAGCCTGGATGAAAAGTTACCGGCCCGAAGAGCTTTTCGACGAGACTGGCAAGCTGCGCCCGGAACTCAAGGAATTTGCGCCGGTGGGAAATCGCCGCATGAGTGCCAATCCCCACGCAAACGGGGGTGTCCTGCGCAAGGACCTGATGATGCCGGATTTCCGGGATTACGCCGTGGAAATGGATCGCCCGGCGCACCAGCAGGTGGAGAATACCGCTGTCCTCGGGCACTTCCTGAAGGACATCATGCGCCGCAATCCCCAAACCTTCAGGATGTTCGGGCCGGATGAGACCGCGTCCAACCGCCTCAATGCCGTGTTCGAAGTTTCCAAAAAAACCTGGATGGCGGATTACCTGCCCGAGGATGAAGACGGCGGTGAACTGTCCGTTGATGGCCGCGTGATGGAAATGCTCAGTGAGCACACCCTCGAAGGGTGGCTCGAAGGCTATCTGCTCACCGGTCGGCATGGCCTGTTTCATACCTATGAAGCCTTCGCCCATGTCATCGATTCCATGTTTAACCAGCATGCGAAGTGGCTGGACATCTCCAAAAATATCGTCCCCTGGCGAGCGCCTTTGTCTTCGCTGAACATTTTGTTGTCGTCCGTAGTCTGGCGGCAGGATCACAACGGCTTTTCTCATCAGGACCCTGGCTTTGTCGATCTGGTGACCAACAAGAGCGCGGACGTGACCCGGATCTATTTTCCGCCGGACGCCAACTGTCTGTTGTCAGTGGCGGACCACTGTTTGCGCAGCCGGGACTACATCAATTTGATTGTTTCGGACAAGCAAAAGCATTTGCAGTATCTGACCATGGACGAAGCGGTGGTCCACTGCACCAAGGGCATCGGGATCTGGGGCTGGGCCAGTAATGACCTTGATGCCGGACACCACGATCCCGATGTCATCATGGCCTGCTGTGGAGACATTCCCACCATGGAATCGCTCGCCGCGACGGCAATTCTCCGGCAGGAACTGCCTGAGCTGAAAGTCCGTTTCATTAACGTGGTTGACCTGTACAGGCTGCAATCCGAACGGGAGCACTCTCACGGCCTGACCAACCGGGAGTTCGACATTCTGTTTACCGAAGACAAGCCGATCATCTTCAATTTTCACGGCTACCCATGGTTGATTCACAAGCTGGCTTACCGGCGCAGCAACATTGAACGTCTGCACGTGCGCGGCTACAAGGAGAAAGGCAATATCAATACGCCACTGGAGCTTGCCATTGTGAACCAGATCGACCGGTTCAATCTGGTGATCGACGTGATTGAGCGGGTGCCGTCACTGGGTTCCAGGGCGGCGCATCTGCGCGAAGCCATGCAGCATGAAATAATCCGCCATCTGAATCAGGCGCACACCTACGGTGTCGACAGCGACGAAATCAATAACTGGACCTGGCCCTATTAAATATTGCGATCGGGTTGACCGTGCAGTTTAAGCTGGCGGTCAACCCGCACGGCAGCGGTGTCGGGTTTCTCACGTGCGACGGCAGATACGCGGGCATTTGCCACCGCCGCGCCACAGCAGCGCCAGGCCCGTCCATCCGCACACGGCCCCTTCTTTATTTCCTCTGTGGTTTGCTTCCCCAGTTTTGGATACACCGTTAACGGACGGCCGGTTCGCGGGTAGTTTTTGCGCAGGGCATGACGATAAAAGGGAATTAATGGCGATGGCCGCGGCTGAATCAGTGACGGTCGTGTCTACAAAATACCGGTCGACTCCATTAGACTCCGCCACTGCGACCGGATCTGCCGGGTGGCAGGCCGTCGGTACACAGTCTGTCGACTGGCAGGCGCGGGGTGCTTCTTCCATGTAGCAGGTTTTATAGATGAGTGCAGACGATCCGGATCGAGTATCAATAACGCGTTCAGAAGTGCTGCTGAGCTTGATGGCATTGCTGTCGCTGGCATTGCTGTTCGTACCTCAGGAATGGTTTTCGCGGCAGCTGGAGGTAGACCCGGCCGTCCATCCAAAGCAGTTGTACAACGACATCTGGAATGGCGGCAACAGCGTGGTTTCCTGGGTAAATCAGGAAAGTACCCATTGGCGCTGCGAACTCGGAAAAGCGTTTCCCCAGGCCTATTGCAGCATGCAACTTTCCCTGACCGATGCTGACGGCAACGGCCTCGACCTGACCGGATTGGAAAGTATGACCATCAGGCTAATCTATAAGGGAGACGACAGCCATGTGCGGATTTATCTGCGCAATCGCAACCCGGCGTATTACGAACCGGAGAATGATACGACCACCAAATACAATATGGTGCAGGTGCCGGTCACGGATCTGGAGGGCGATCTGGTCGTCAAACTTGCGGATTTTTCCGTCGCGGATTGGTGGCTGGTGCAGAAGCAGATTCCGCTGGAATACGCCAGACCTGAGTTCGGAGACCTTGTCTACCTGGAAATCCAGACGGGCACGTCGACATTTTCCGGCATGCATGAATTTCGCCTGGAAAAGATTACCTTTGAAGGAATGCGGTTTTCCGACCGGGTGTTCTATCGCGGTGTCATCGCTTTGTGGTCCGCGATTCTTTTCGGCATTCTCCTGCGAAGACTGGTGCGCCTCAATGCTGCCGTGAAACGGAATCGCCGCTATCGACAGGACATCGAGTCCATCAGCGAGCTGTTGGAGCTGCCGGCGGATCAGGCGGAGGATCTGCCGAAGACCGATGCATTGACGGGGATATTGAGCCGCCGGGGTATCCGCGTCCCGCTTTATGAAGGCATGAAAAACCGGACAACTCAGCAGCGCCCATTCTCCGTGATCATGATCAATATTGATCACTTCATGAAAATTCTGGACAACTACGGTGATGCTGCCGGTGACGATATCCTCAAATCATCGGCCAGTCTGTTCCGGCAGAACGTCCGGCACTCGGATTATGCAGCCCGCTGGGACGAGGCAACATTTTTGCTGCTCTGCCCCGGCACGACGCTGGAGCAGGCCCGACATGTGGCTGAAACCATGCGCAGCCGTGTGGAACAGCAGAAGAATCACCGGCAGATCCCGCTGACGGCCAGTTTTGGAGTGGCAACCCTGGACGGTGCCGATCTGCAGCAACTGTTGAGGTCCGCAGGTCAGGCTCTGGGGGACGCCCAGACGCAGGGGGGTAATCGGGTAGTTTGTGCGGCCTCAGGCGAGTGAAGTCTGCTTGCGGTGACCGGAAATTTGAAGGGGCTCAACGGATCGGGCGATTCTGCGGTGCAGGTTGAATAAAACCCGCCGCTGAATACGACGGGCTTTTTCTTCGTTATTTGCAGTAGTTACCGGACAACACCGGAACCGCCGGTGTTTCATCGGCGGAGTAAATCACCAGTTGTACGGTTGTTTTGGCGCCCGCCGCCAGAGTGCGGTTAAACTTTTTCCCTTCGATCCGGACCGGGCTTGCGGCAGCGAGCGTACCGTTGTGAATACTTTTGATCACATTGCCGGATTCCGGTGTCCAGGAAACCTGCCAGTCTTCCATGGGTTGATCCGTCTGGTTCGCAATTTTCACGCGGGCAAACTGATAGCGGTGAAACTGCATCAGCACTTCATATTCACACAAGGCGCCGACAGTGACCGGTTGTTCCGGTTCATCATAGGTCACGGCCAATGCCAGATCCTGAACATTCATGAATGCAGTGATGGTGATGTGATAGGAACCGGCAGGCACAGTCCGCAAAGTGCATTCTTCTTCATTGTTCAGTTCGTAGGACTGGCAGTCATACGGCGCGCCACCGTTGGCGGGAACACTCGTGACGTACATGTCCGCATCGCCAATTCCGCCGGTCAGGTTGATTTGCAGATTGGTCGCATCCTGCGGGATGTCCAGCGTCAGGTTGAGAGATTTTGACGGGCGCAGGCTGATCCCTTCGGTCAGCGTGTTGTTTGCGATCTCGTTCGAATTGTAACTGACGCGGAGATTGGCACCCGTAAAGTCGGTAAAGCCGTGCACACCAACAAGGTACTGACCGGCGTGCGCCAGAGGAACTGCACAGGATTCGGTGCCCTCGCGTTGTGTGGACGTGCACTGAATCAAAGTGGGAATGGCAAAGGCGCCGTCATACAGAACCAGATCGGCGTCGCCGCTCATTCCTTCCAGCTCTACGAAAAGATCTGTCGCCGTATCGGTGAGCTCAAAACTGAACAGTTGCAGCTGATCGGCGGCGCCGTCCAATTGTGTCACCGCTAAAGTGGCCGGCAGGGGTGTGGGGAGCAGCGTTTCGACGGCTTTCGCATCATTGATCCAGTCATGGTAGGCAGCGACGTTGGTGTAGACGCCAAAATAGCCGGCATTGGCACAGCCATTACCCCAACTGGTCACGCCGACTCCGTAATCAATGCCATCCTTCTGAAAGGTCAGCGGGCCGCCGCTGTCACCCTGACAGGTGTCGATGCCGCCGGTCTCGTAGCCGGCGCACATCATGGTGTCGGTGATTGCATCTGGTCCATACGCGGATTCGTAGGCGTCAATGCAAACCTGGCGGTCAATCAGCGGCAGGGTGGCCTGCTGCAGCGCGGTGGACTGGATGACGTCATCGCCCATGGAACCCCAGCCCGATGCCGTGACCGCAACGCCTGTTTCCAGATTGGTGGCAAAGAATTCCCGGTCAATGACAGGCAAACGTTCCACTTCCGCAGGCGCCGGTTCGGCAAGACGCACCAGCGCGATATCACCGTCCATGGACTGTTCAATGAAATCCGGAAAAACCAGAACGTCGACAGCGGGAATGGATACGCCATCGGTAGAGGCCAGATCGAGAACACCCAAACGCAAACGGAAGCCGTTATCGACCGCGCTGGGGTCCATGCAATGAGCAGCCGTCAGCGCCCACTCGTCATCAATCAGCGCCGCACCACAATAATGACCGTCGGAATCCTGGACGGATATCTGATAAGTGCGGTCCCCGACGGAAACCGGAGTGCCGCCAATAATCCGGGCAACGCCGGGTTTGACGAATTTTTTCTGCGGGCGACCGGGAGCCACGTGTTTGCCATCGGCGAATTTCCAGCTGCCTTTGGCCGGGTTAAAGCCGGCAGCGCCCAGCCGGCCCGCCTCGCTCACAGACTGCGGCGTCAACCGGGTGGGCAATTGTTTGGGTGATGCGGCCGAAGCCGACGAGTTATTTGTCGAAGATTCTGCAAGTGCAAGTGCGCTGCTTGCCATTGACAATAAAAACAGGCCGGTTCGTAAAGGTTGCCACATAGGTTTTCCTTGGGATGTCTTCGCTGACATCTCACATTGAGAGTAAAAAATCCATGACCGCCCCTCGGCAAACTGCCTGACTGCAGGGGTGGTCGTTCCGGGTTGCTCAGCGCAGAAACGGGTGCCGGTGCGCATCGCGGGAGAAGCTACTCCTTCCCCTTCAAAAAAGGTAGCAGTATCGCTGGTATTACAGATCAATCACGAAGTAATGGACGCCATTTTCTTATGCGAACCGGAAATAAGCTGAATCCCTGTATCTACGCAGTGGCCAGGCCATTCACTTTCTACTGGGCCACGCAATTTTGCACTTTTGCCGGGATGAATCCGTTGATCCGGGGCGTCACCGGCGATCCATCCCCGTTGACGGAGCTGTCAGTGGACGGCTTCACACATGGGGAGATCTTTTCGCGCCGCTGCACTTTGCGCGCGGCAATGGAACCGCTGATGTGCGCCGGCAGGGCGACGGCATAAAGCGCCGGACCGGCGATAAATGTACTTCCCAGATAGGTGCCGTACGCCGGATGCAGCAGTCGGTAAGCGTGTTGCAGGTCGCGCGGCCTGCATTCTTCCTGCAGGTAGCTCAGTGCATCGGAGGTGGCGATGGATTCGTAATACAGAGGCGCACCCGGCAGATTGTAAATCGCTGCATGAAACCCTTTGAACCGACGGCGATTGAAATCTTTGGCATGAGCCGCCTCATGCAGCGCAATGGCAACTTCATCGGAAAACAGGTTGATGGTATTGGTGTAAGGATTGTAATGGTCACCGCCGATGATCCGACCGGGGAAGAAGGTATAGCTGAGCACATTGAAGACGCCCAGCGTATAACGCCAGGCAGCGCCCATTTCCCGATTGCTGAACAGGCGCGACCACTGGCTGCCCGGCTGATAGGCATTCACCAGTACAAGCACATCATCAAGCCCGTTTTGGCGCAGATATTTGCGGGTGGTCGCCACGGTTTGCTCGGAGATTTCGTGACTGTCGATGTCGCGATCCCAGACAATCAGTTTAGTGAGCAGGCTGCCGGGCCATATCCAGTCGGATGCATCCAGCAGCGGGTGCGGTTTGCCATGCACAAACTGGCCGGACGGTTCGAGCTTGGGGGCCTTTTCGCTGTTGATATTCGGGTGACCATAGCGGTAAGGGCTGCGGGCGCATCCGCCGAGCAAAAGAATGCAGAAGAAGATTACGGCGATCCGTCGCACGGTAATGCAGGTTTCCTTCAGGGACATTATTGTGGATCCAGGTGGGTCGAACCGGTGGGTGCGAAAGATTAACAAACCCATTACACTCGAGCAGCGTTAAAGCAGGCCGGGCTGTCGGAAAATGGCGGTATCGGCACAACATTATTGACATGTTCAGAACTGGAGACATCTATGGCTAAGGTTACATTGAAGGGAAATCCCATCGAAACCATCGGCGACCTGCCTGCCGTGGGCTCTGCCGCCCCTGCATTCAAACTGGTGAAGCAGGATCTTTCCGAAGTGACCCTGGAAGACTATCGGGGACGCACCGTAATTCTGAATGTTTTTCCATCGGTGGATACCGGCACTTGCGCCATGTCCGTACGTGCGTTCAATGAGCGGGCCGGCGGGCTGGATAAAACAGTCGTACTGTGCGTGTCGATGGACCTGCCATTTGCACTTGCGCGGTTTTGCGGTGCGGAGAATATCAAAAACGTGGACGCAGTTTCCGGTTTTCGTTCCAGTTTTGGTAAAGACTATGGTCTGATCTTCAAGAATGGTCCACTAACGGGGCTGTATTCGCGCTGCATCATCATTATTGACGGCAACGGCAACGTGAAATATACCGAACAGGTTACCGAAACGGCCGATGAGCCAAACTATGACGCCGCTCTGGCGGCGCGTTAAGCTCTGTACGAAAAGTGCCTGCGCTCGGTGATGCTGCGTTAAAAACAGGCTCAGAATGCTCATTTACAGCACGTAAACTCCGCTTCTTCGCCTGTTTTTGCCTTGCCTGACCTTCGCGCGACGACTTTTCGTACAGACCTGGGTAGCAAGGCCAGCCAGAAGACCAGACAAAAAGACAGGCGAGAAAGCGGATTTACCGGGCGTAAATGAGCTTTTGAGCCTGCCGTTAACACTGCAGTGACAATCAGTGTCAATGCAGGCAGCGAAGGGAAGCAGACTGTGTTCAACGGTCGGTTAAATGGTGCCGGGAAAGTCATCGTGTGACTGCATCGCATCCGCATGAAACACCGCGTCTCTCTGGACATCCTGCTGTTCGGGGGTGTCTTCATCCCCACTTGCCGGCGTCTCCCGGGCTTGAGCTTGAGCAGATTTGGGTGATGAGGTTGTGGCTTGGACAAAAGTTGGATCTACCATACGGCTGTCTCCTGATAGTGGGTGTGA
>CAZJKJ010000076.1:0-16279 GCA_964546435.1 uncultured Cellvibrionaceae bacterium | reverse complement strand
TTACGTCGCTACCGCAAGCCGAAAGAACCAGCGCTGCAGCAGCTGCAGTTGCCAGCTTCTTTGCACGACCAAGGTACATTTGACTGATCATTGTGTTCTCCGATTAAGGATTAATTGTATTTTTCAGTTTATTTTTATCCGCGCGGTTTTTGGCCGGTATTCACGGGTTGGATAAAAAGCCTGACCTCTACGAAAAAGGCATTCAAGCTTCCATCGTGTTGAGCTGAATACCTGCTCAAAAGCACACGTCGTCAAAAAACAACGATGTGTAATTTACCACGGGCATTTTTGCCATATGGTTCCGACTTCACACTTTCGTACAATTTTTAATTGACTTGTGATGCGCATCAGATAGCACAGGTTTATTAATGTTGTATTTGATTTTGGAATGTGATGCAGCCGACGTTTCTGAAATAAATGGCATGCTTCCGTGCGGTGCTTCTCATTATCTGCGGAGGCGTGCAGCGTTCGCATCCTCGCAAATTCATGCTGAAAATAATCTCGGGTTGCCAATCCGAATGCGTCGGTTCAAACGTAGGCCGCGCCGCTTATTGTGCGTCGGCCTGAGCTTTCAGTTCGGCGATCAGGCCGGCGTCCAGTTTGAGCTGACGAGCCAGTTCTTCCAGATAGGAGCGTTCCATAAAGTTCTGCTCATCAATGACCAGCAGACTTGCCAGATACATTTCCGCGGCGATTTCCGGTGTTTTTGCCGAGCCTGCGATGTCGGCAGGGTCGAGGGGTCGGTGCAGTTCCTGATTAAACCAGCTGACCAGCTCCGCATCGCCGGACAATCTGGATATTTCCTGATCGATCAACTCCCGCTCCCGATCGTCTATGTGACCGTCCGCTTTGGCCGCACCGATGACTGCGCGCAAAATGGCGTAGCTGTGGTCCTCAGCCTGGGCCTGTGGAACCCGGTCTACGGTTTGCGGTTCGACCTGCGTTACCGTGCCCTGGTTTTTTTTCTGCCACTCGGAGTACGCCTTGTAAGCGACCACCCCCAGAGCACCGAGCCCTCCGTAGGTCAGCAATTTACCGCCCATGCGGCGGCCTTTTTTGCTGCCCAGCAACATACTCATGGCGCCAGACGCCAGTGCGCCGCCGCCCACTCCGGACAACACCCCGGCCAGTTGTGACGTTGCGCCGCCGGTTTGCCCGGGAATCGGCTTGCTCCGGCCCGTCTGACTGCCGGATTTGAGTAACTGGTCCATCAATAGTCGTGTAATCATTGTTGACTCCTGGTAAATGTGAATCTTCGACGTGACCCGAATGTGCTTTTCGAGTCCTGTATACGCTCGCTATAACGGGGCGCGATCATATACCTTTTTCGCACCGGACAAGCGTCGTCGCGAGCCTTTTGAGGGCACTCTCAACTACACTGTGCAAATATTTAACCCCAGGGTACCGTATGAAAATCCTTACCCCCACTGCACATCGACTGCCCCCTTTTTTTGCAACTTTCTGCCTGATCGCGCTGCTGTCCGGTCTCACCAGTTGTGACCGGCAACAGCCCGCCGAATCGCCTACCGTGGAACCGCCACCGGTAACTTCCAGTGCAGACGCTACCGGTCAACCCCTGTCCGTGTTTGAGCTCTCCCTGGGTGCGCTTATCCCTGACCTCGCATCGCCTGACCAGATGACACTTCGTGGCGAGCTGCAACTGTCGGACACGGTCGATGTGCAGCAGCTGGCCCCGGTGCTGAAGGCGCAGGTGGGAGACGCGGCTCTGCCAGTGCATTGGGAGGCGGCACCGGCCGGCAGCAATACCTACGTATTTCAGGTTGGTCCGATTGAACGGGAAGACACGGCCAGGACGCTGGTTCTCAGCTGGGACGGCAGTTCTCTGGGGTTTCTCGCCCGCAAGGGGAAGCGCAGCCTGACGGTTCCGGCCGAGAATGTGTTCCTGGTAACGGGGGCGCGCGTGGTGCAAAAGCCGGAACGCTATGTGGAAGTGACCTTCTCCCAACCGCTGGATGCCGCGCAGAATCTGGCAGGGCTGGTCGAATTGAAAGGGACCCGCGCCCGACCACAGATTGATGGCAGTCGCCTGCGACTCTATTTCGACACGGTCCCCGAAGCGCCGGTGGAACTGCGGATCAGTCAAGCGCTGCGCAGCAGTCAGCGTCAGCCCATGACGGACGATTACCGTCGATCCCTGACGCTGGCACTCGCCACACCCGGCGTGCGTTTTCTGGATGCCAGCAGTATTCTGCCGCCGGCGGCGCAGATCTCCGTACCGTTTGAAGCGGTGGGCGTGGACTCGGTACAGATTACTGCGTTCAAGGTGTTCGCCCCGAACCTGGGCCAGTACTTCCAGAACAAGGGGCTGGCCACCAGCTATCCCGATTCCAGCACCGGGCGCTATCTGTGGCGCAAAAATTATCGACTGCCGGCGGTCGCACCGAATAAATGGAAGCAGTACTCCCTGGATCTCACCGAATTGATGGCACAGCACCCGGAAGGACTACTGCGCCTGGAGATCAGTATCGATCGCAGCAATTCCGTATATCTCTGTGACGAGGCCCGTCCGGGGGCGCCGGAGAAGCCGGCACCCGTCAGCCACGAAGGTGACTGGTCCTACCAGAATGACGAACAGCCTAACTGGTACCGCCGTTACTACCAGTCCCAGGGTTATCTCGAGTACAGCGAGCGCCATAACCCCTGCCACGCCAGCTATTTTGAATACTCCAGGCAGACTAAAACAGCGCGCAACCTGATGGTGTCGAACCTCGGGATAATCGCCAAACGCGGCGATGACGACAAGCTGGAAGTTATTGTGACGGATCTGCTGAACACCGAACCTCTCGATCGGGTGCAGGTACGCGCCTTCAATTTCCAGCAGCAGAACATCGGTGCCGGGATGACGGATGCCCACGGCATGGTGACATTGCGCACTGACGGCGTGCCCTTCTACCTCACCGCCGGTTATGGTGGCCGCACCGGCTATCTGCGGCTGGCCCGCAATGAAGCGTTGCCGGTCAATCTTTTTGATGTCGGCGGTGAACCGACTCATCAGGGGCTGAAGGGCTTTATTTATGGTGAACGCGACATCTGGCGGCCCGGCGATGACATCCACCTGGCATTCATTCTGGAGGATCGTGAAGCCCGCTGGCCGGATGATCACCCGGTGACGCTGGATCTGTTCGACCCGCGTGGCAACAAGGTATACAGCGCCGTGAATACCACCCCGGTGGGCGACTTCTATGTCTTTACCGCCTCTACCGACGAAACCGCGCCCACGGGCAACTGGCGGGCGGTGGTGCATCTGGGGAGCCAGTACTGGGACAAGACGCTCAAGATCGAGTCCATCATGCCCAATCGCCTCAAACTGGATCTTTCCCTGCCTGAGACTCTGTTTCTGGAGCAGATGCCGGTCAAAGCCGTGCTTTCCGCGCAATGGCTGCACGGTGCCACCGCCGCCAACCTGCGCGCCGACAGCGAGATCCGGCTGAGTACCCGGACCAGCCGCTTTGACGGTTACAGTCAGTTTACTTTCGATGATCCGGCCAGACGTTTTGCCAGCAGCCACCAGCCGGCATTCGCCGGACAGCTGGACAGCCAGGGCTCGGCCGCATTCACTGCGAGAATTCAGGTCGCCACACCGCCGCCCGGCATGCTCACCGCCACTTTTGTCAACCGCGTGTTTGAACCCGGCGGGGCCTTCAGCACCCAATACCAGCAGGCCCCGTTGCTGCCGTTCGATCACTGGGTCGGTGTCCAGATCCCCAAGGCCGACGGCCTGTACGACTCCGTGCCCCGGGACCGGGATCACCCGGTCTACTTCCAGACCATTAATGCCGACGGTACGCCGCTCCAGAACCGCAAGCTGGAGGTGACCCTGTTCCATATCGACTGGCGCTGGTGGTGGGATCGAGGCAGCGAAGATCTTGCCAGCTTCATGACCGCCCAGAGCCATCAACCCCTGGAACGGGTGGAGCTGACGACCGATGACCGTGGTCGCGCCCAGTGGGGCTTTATCGCGGACAAATATGACTGGGGACGCTATCTGCTGCGCGCCTGCGACGCTGACGGCAGCCATTGCGCCGGGGAAGTCGTCTATCTGGGCTGGAGTCCCCACAGCGCCGTCAATCCCAGTGCCGCCACGCAACTGATGCTGTCCACGGACCAGCCGCGTTATACGGTCGGACAGGTAGCGCGGGTACTGTTGCCCGAGCTGGAAGAAGGTCGGGTTTTACTGAGTCTGGAAAACGGCAGTCAGGTGATCCAGCGGAACTGGCTGGACCTGGAGCCGGGGCAGCGTGAGTTCGAGATTCCGATCACCGCCGACATGGCACCCAATATCTACGTCCACCTGAGTATCCTCCTGCCGCATCAGCAGCGCACCGCCGACGCGCCCATGCGACTTTATGGCCTGGTACCGCTGGTGGTCGAGGATCCGGAAACGCGGTTGCAACCGCGCATCGACGCTCCGACCCAGACCCGGCCGGAATCAACCTTCCGCGTCAAGGTGTCTGAAACCCGGGGTCGTGCCATGAGCTACACCCTGGCGCTGGTGGACGAAGGTCTGCTCGGGCTGACCGGCTACAAAGCGCCCGATCCCCATCAGCACTTTTACAAGCGCGAGGCTCTGGGCGTTCACACCTGGGATCTGTTCGATCAGGTGGTGGGCGCCTATGGGGCGTCTCTGCAGAACGTGCTCAAGGTGGGAGGCAGCGACGCAGACGCCCAGGCGCAGCTCGATGCGCACCGACGGCGTTTTCCACCCGTCGTCCGGTTTCTCGGCGCATTTACTCTGGAGAAAGGCGCACAGCGCGAACACGAGTTCACCCTGCCGCCTTACCTTGGTGCGGTGCGCGTCATGGCGGTCGCCGGTCACAACGGCGCTTATGGCCGGGCCGAGGCCAGTGTCACCGTGACCCAACCCCTGAGCGTGCTCGCGACCCTCCCCCGGATTGTGCGTCCGGGAGAAGAAATCACACTGCCGGTACAAGTCTTCGCCAACAGTCCCACCCTGACCGAGGCACAGATAAGCGCCACGACAGACGCGCTTTTTACGGTGGTTGAAGGGGCCCGTCAGCTCACCCTCACCGGGGGCGAAGGCGTAGCAAGTCTGCGCCTCAAGGTGAATGACCAGATCGGCCGCGGACAGGTGACTGTTACCGCAAGCAGCGGTGACGAGACTGCCACTCACACCATCTGGATCGAATCCCTCGCCGCCAACCCGGCCACCGTGAAATCCGCAGGCGCGGTGCTGCAACCCGGAGAGACCTGGCAGGCACTGCTGCAACCTCACGGCATCGCCGGGACCAACAGCACCAGCCTCGAAGTCGGCCGTCTGCCTCCCCTGAATCTGGAGCAGCGGCTTGAGTACCTTCTGTCGTATCCGCATGGCTGCCTCGAGCAAGTGGTGTCCACGGCCTTCCCGCAACTGTATCTGAACCGGTTGATCCCCATGAGCGCCGGTCAGACTGAACGCGGCGAAGCCAACATCAAAGCGGCCGTCGAGCGCCTGCGAAATTTCCAGCTCAGTAGCGGTGAATTCAGTTACTGGCCAGGCACCAGTTACAGCAATGCCTGGGCGTCCATTTACACCGGACATTTCCTGATCGAAGCGCAACGGGCAGGCTATCCGGTGCCGCAGGATCTGCTCGATCGCTGGTTCGCCCGGCAGACGCGCGAGGCGGATAACTATTCACTGGGCGCACATGACTGGGAGGTTGATGTGGCGGCTTATCGCCTGTACGCACTGACGCTGGCCGGCCGACCCAATACGCCCGCCATGAACCGTCTGCGGGAGCAGTTGTTGCAGCGCGCGAAAGCCCGGCCAGCCGCCAGCAGCACCGCCCGGCATCTGCTGGCAGCGAGCTACCACCGGCTGGATCTGGCGGACGCCGCCCGGGATCTGGATGACAGCACTCAAGTCCAACCCGCTTACCCGGCGCCGGGATACACCTATGGCTCCGCGCTGCGAGATCGCGCCATCGAGTTGCTGCTGGCGGTTGAGGCGGAGCAGACCGAGCGGACCTGGTCCCTGGCCGAAGATGTGGCAGAACGGCTGTCCGCACCCGACTGGTACAGCACGCAGACCACCGCCTGGGCACTGTCCAGCCTGGCGCTTATGGCTGGCGAGAGCGCGTCCCGCACGCCACTGGATTTTGCCATCGCAGATGCCCCCGGCGCCTCGTGGCAAACCCTGCGGAGTCAGCACCCCTGGTACCGGCAGGATCTTGATCACACGGGCGTGACGGTTCGCAACGACAGCCAGGAAGCGCTGCGGGTGCTGGTGAGCAATCGCGGCATACCCGCCATGGAAACTGAAGAGGCGGTGAGCGAAGGTTTGCATCTGGACGTTGCCTTTACCACCCTGACCGGCGAACCCCTGAAGGTCGATCAGCTGCCCCAGGGCACGGACTTCATGGCAAGGGTCAAGGTGACAGCCGACTTCAACCGACTCGGCCGCCGGCATCTGGAAAATATCGCCCTGTCCCTGCCGTTGCCCAGTGGCTGGCAGGTTCGCAACGAACGTCTGGAAGGCGCGGCGATGCCGGAGGGCATTGATCACTGGGATATCCGGGATGATCAGGTGCTCGCCTACTTCAGTCTCTGGCGCGATTACAAATGGCACTATCGCTACACCAAAAGCAATCAGGACAGCGTCACCGTGCAGCTGCTGCTGAACGCCTCCTATGCCGGGCGTTTCTACCTGCCTGGCTGGCAGGCGGAAGCCATGTATGACGGACGCGTGCGTGGGTCGACCGCGGGGTTCTGGGTAGAGGTTACGCGTTAGAGGTGCCGTCGGTGACCCCTGCGGCCCCGGCCGCGCCGCGCCGGTTCACACGGCGCGGGTTGCTTGGCGCCGCGCTGCTGGCCGGTACCCTGCTGGTCGCGTTGTTCCATCTGTGGCCTCTTCCGCAGCGCCTGCATCACACCGATTACGCGACCATCCTGATGGACCGGGATGGCAATCTTTTGAATGCGCAAATCGCCGCAGACGAGCAATGGCGGTTCGCACCGGTTGAGCGTTTGCCGCGCAAATACGAACTGGCGTTGCTGATGTTCGAAGACGCGCGCTTTTACTATCACCCCGGCGTCGATCCGCTGGCCATTGGCCGGGCCCTGGTCGATGGCGTGCGCCGGGGAGAGATCTCCAGCGGTGCCAGCACCCTGACCATGCAACTGGCCCGTATGCTGGCGGACCGGCCCTCCCGCACTCTGGCTAACAAAGCCAAAGAAGCCCTGCGCGCGCTGCAGCTCGAATTGCGTTTCTCCAAACAGGAGTTGCTTATCCATTACAGCAGTCACGCCCCTTTTGGCGGCAATATCGTGGGACTGCGCGCCGCCGCCTGGCGTTATTTCGGCCGTGCGCCGGATCATCTGTCCTGGGCGGAAGCGGCGCTGCTCGCGGTGCTGCCCAAAAACCCTGCCGAGTTGCATCCGGGGCGCGGCCGCGAACGGTTGCAGGCACGGCGCAATCACCTGCTGCGCCGCTTGGCCGCCGCCGACCTGTTGACGCCGGTTGAACTGGCGCTGGCCCTGGTCGAACCCGTACCCGCACGGCCGGAGCCGCTGCCGCGCCTGGCCCCTCACCTGCTGGCGACGCTCCAGACCCGGAATCCCGAGGAATCCGTGTTTCATTCCACCCTCGACCGCTCCGTCCAAAACGCCGCCAACCGCGTGGTGAGCCAACACCGGCGACGCCTGGCGCAACAGGGCGTTCATAACGTGGCGGCGTTGATTATCGATCATCAGACCCTGGAGACCCGCGCCTATGTGGGCAACCAGTCCGGGATTAACCACGTCGATTACGCCCCCGCCGTAGATATCGTGCAGCGCCCCCGCTCCACCGGCAGCCTGCTCAAACCCCTGCTGTACGGCCTGATGCTGCAGGAGAGCGAGCTGCTGCCCACCACCCTGATCGCCGATACGCCCGCCTATTTCGGCGGTTATCAGCCGCGCAATCACGACCATCAGTTTCGCGGCGCCGTGCCCGCCCGGCAGGCGCTGTCCGAATCCCTGAATGTGCCGGCGGTGCACATGCTCCGTCAGTTCGGCATAGGGCGTTTCCAGCACCATCTGCAGAGCATGGGCATGACCACCCTGTTCCGCCCCGCCGACGATTATGGCCTGACCCTGATCCTCGGCGGCGCCGAAGGCACCCTGTGGGACCTGACCAACGCCTACGCACGCCTGACCGCCACCGCCCGCGACGGCCTGTCATCGACAGCGGCCATGAACCGGCCGGCTTGGGAGAAAGAGGCTTTGGAGAGAGAGGCTTTGGAGAGAGACACCCATGATTTGACCGGGCATGACTCGACCGGACAGGCACGGCTGCTACAGCCTGTGCGGCACCCATCACCATCGCCGGAAGATCAGGACACCCCATTCCCCATCGGTCAGGGCGCTGCCTGGCTGACCCTGCAGGCGATGGTCGAAGTCACCCGTCCGGGGCTGGACAATTTCTGGCGTGCCTTTCAGGGCCGGCAGACCATCGCCTGGAAGACGGGCACCAGTTACGGCCTGCGGGACGCCTGGGCGATTGGCAGCAATGGTCGCTTTACAGTGGGTGTCTGGGCTGGCAATGCCGACGGCTCTGCGGCGTCCAGCCTGAGTGGACAGGCATCGGCTGCGCCGATCCTGTTTGAACTCTTTGAACAGCTGGGCGAGGCGGCCTGGCTGGAACCGCCCTTGGCGGCCCTCAAAACCGTCCGGGTTTGCAGGGACGACGGCTTTCTGAGCGATGGCAACTGCCCGACCGTTGACGTGCAGGCGCCGCAGGACAGTCACTTTCAGCAGGTCACCCGACATTACCGACGGATCCACCTGGACACGGGCGGCCAGTTCCGGGTGCACGGCGGCTGTGAATCGAACAGGCAGATGCGCAGTGAACATTTTTTTGTTCTGCCCGCCGCGCAGGCATTCTTCTGGCGTCAGCACCAGAGTAATTACCGGCCGCTGCCGCCCTGGCGCTCCGATTGCCTGGCCCGCTTGCCGACCTATACCGGTGAGCAACCGATGGCGTTGATCTACCCTCAGCCGGACAGCGAGATATTCATTCCCGTCGATCTGGATGGCGAGCGCAGTCGGGCGGTGCTGCGCGCCGTGCATCGTAATCCGGAGAGCGTTATCCACTGGTATCTAGGTAAAGATTACCTCGGCGCGACCCGGACGTTTCACGAGCAGACCGTCAGCCTTGAACCGGGGCGTCAGTTGTTGGTACTGGTCGATGCAGAGGGTTACCGGCTGCAGCAATCATTTGTGGTGCTGAGTGGGGAGACGGAATAGAGACAGATTGAGGGAGTCGGCCCTCCATTTAAAAAAACACCGGCAGCCAAACTCAATGGCTGCCCGCCAGGCCGTGTCACACCGGTTAAAAAAAGCCGGGCCGTTTATTCAGGCTGCAGGGACACCTCCCGATACTGCACCGCGTTGACCTCACAGGATTTTTCCAGGATAACAATGCCGTCTTCACGACTGAACCGTAAGGGCTGGCGCCCATTAATTATGGCTTGGGGGATATTTATCCAGACCAAAGCGCCGCTGTGGCGCTTTGGTCTGTTGTCTCAGAAGTTTTGCGCGATAACTGCCGTATTGTGATCGCCAATCTGGGTAATCGATTTGTTGTATGTGGCTTGCTCGCCCACCAGCGTGCTTGTCAGGTGCGAGATTCTAGCATCATTGAACGAACCCGATTGATCAATCAGTGCAGTCAGATGCGGCCCACTTTCGAGATTGATTTCTGCATGGTTACCGCTGCCTCCGGTCTGTACGATTGTCAATTCGGGGTTATCACCTGAATACATCTGGATCAGAGCCTGCGAATTGTCGACGCCGCTTTGAATGATTTTGCCCGAGCCAGTAGCACGGTGCTCGATACGGGCAAGCGAATCAGTCACATCAATCTGCTCGATTTCAGAATCCGCTCCTAAAAAATCTTCGAACTGGTCAAATTCAGCGATCGCGCCTTCTGAGGCGATCTGTCGCACTTCGGCACTGAAAGCCCACCCATTCTGCACAATATCAACCCGGCTATTGTTGGTGTCTTCTCGCTCGATCAGAATTTCCTGCCAGCTGTAGGACTGTTGCAGTATGGAATCCCGGTTATTGTCCGAGTTGATGCTGTAGATGTGCGTCTTTGTCGTTTCCCACGCTTGTTCAAGGTCCAGAATATTTCCCGAACCCGAATAATGAATGTCCGCCAGCCCACCGGCGAACACCCCCCGATGTACGATATACACTTCATTGGCGTCGCCAGTCATTTCTACGGTGACTTCGCTGTCGCGATCATCCAAAGACTCGCCTCGATTTTGCTGGAGTTGCAGGATATTACCCGTTCCGTTCTGCGTTACGGTCAGTTGCGCCGTATAAAAGGCGTGCTGAGTTGCAGTCACCTGGTTATCGTTACCATCCTGGGTAATCGATGCATGCAGTGCCTGTTGATCAGCCTCCGTGAATGACAGTTGGCGCAAGTCGACAGAGTTATTGGTTCCGGTTTGCAGAATTTCTGCAGCGGCGTCATACACCTCCTGCTGCTCTACATGCGCCTGGTTCTGTGAGCCGGTTTGCTGAATAACAATACTGCCCTGCAGGGCGAGTTGCGTCGTCGTGGCAGAATTTAGTTCTCCGGTTTGTGTTATCTGCGTGACAAATACCTGTTGTTCACTTCCGGTGCCTCTCTGGAAGACGGTCACGTCATTATTCTCACCCATCTGGTTAACGCTGGTCCCTTCGGTGGTGAACATGCTTTCCTGTTCTACCAGTGCCGAGTTGTACATTCCCGACTGCTGCAAATCTATGGCGAAAACATGCGTACTCAATACGAGAATGCCTGCTGAGGCAAACCGGGCGGTGTGCAGCAGCAAATCCCTGGTTGTTATCGGGCGGGTTAGGTTCTGCGGGTTAATCGTTTGTCCCATGACACGTCTCCTGTGCTTGATCGGATAGATAACAGCAATAGTTAACAATGGTCGTTAACAGCGATGGCGGACAATGACTGATGCCTACTGCGGCCGCATTCGGCTACCCGTACTTGAACAGGAACCAGCCGCACAGAAAATCCTTCCGGGAATAATAAACAGGAAGCGGGAACGAACCAAAGGAATTAACGCTATGATTGGGGCGGGTTGATATGTCGTTATGGCCGCAGGTGCGCGAATTGCAAAAATACCCCGGCGCCCGTTGCGAGCGCCTGGCATTAATTTCTCAGCCTTCTTTGGCTCTGGATTCAAGCACCTGAACCGCAGACAGCGGCCGGCCTTCCACATATTCCCGAAAGGCACCCCCACACACCGGTTAAAAAAAGCCGGGCCGTTCATTCAGGCTGCAGGGACACCTCCCGATACTGCACCGCGTTGACCTCACAGGATTTTTCCAGGATAACAATGTCGTCTTCACGGTAAGGTTTATGTCCTTCCATTTCGATGACCAGGGTAACTTCTCCCGTCACATCCCGGGCACCCGCGAAGTAGCAGGTACTGACCTGCGGCCAGCCTGACGAAGACGTACTGGATGTGGAGCTTGAGCTGGAACTTGAACTCGAAGTTGAGCTTGAGCTGGACGTTACGATACCTGAAGAGCTGGATCCGCCGTCCCAGAAACCACTGGAACTGGAGGAGCTGCTGAACTCGGGTGCACGAGGGGCGCCTGAAGAGCTGGCGGCACTGGATGAACCCGACCAGCCTCCAGAGCCAGCCCCGGGAAAGCCGCGGGAACTGCTTCCGTAAAACTCCAGCGGATACTCGACGTCGTCCTGGAAGACACTGACGGTTCCGTTACAGTCCAGCCCCAGATCCGAGAAAACAGTTACTTCAACTGCGGGTGTCATGTAACCGCATTCCTGGAACTGCAGTTCCCGGCGCTCTGTCTGCACATGACACTCATCGCTCCACACCGCGGCATAATCATAAATCGGGTCCATGCCTTCCAGCGTCGCGGTGATGGCGTAATACCCGGGACGTTCGGACGCACCGAAAAACGTGCAGGTGCTACCGTGAACAAGTTCCGGAGGCGGCAGGGTTTCCACGTAGTCGCCGTCCACTATGGTCACAACGGCACCGCATGCATTAAGGCGTGATTCTGCAGGCGCTTTCAGCTCGAGTTCTATGCCGAAATTGACCGAAGGTGTGCAAGCCTCGGGTTCAGCCGTGATCGGGCCGACCGCTGCATTCACATCTCCCCAGGGAGTCGCCCAGACAGCGTTTTTGTGCGCATAAAAAGCAGCATCACCCTGCAGCAGTCCGCGGCTGACGAAGCTCGAGTAATATGAGGCATCGGCTTCTTCAGCCAGAAGGAAGCCGGCGTCCGCAAGCTGAGCATCGTCTCCATCCAGCCCCGCAATTTCCACCATCTGCAGACCAATCTGGAACGTCTCCCGGTAGCCTGCGTCGTCGCTTACGTAGCCCCATTCATAGTGTTGAAGCGGAAACGCAATGCGCCATTCGGATTCGCTGACTTTTAACAGGTTAAGCGCACGCAGATTGTACAAGGCTTCACTGCTACTGCCTGCATCACCAAACACCAGGGAGGCAATGCTCACTGGATCACCTTCAGAGACATCAATAAGCTCCGCCTTTAATCCCTGCACCCTGCCGTTTTCATCGGCATGCTGTCCGAGGGTAAACAGGTACTGACTGTTAAGCGGATGCATGTAGGTGGCAAAGCCAGGTATTTCCAGTTCTCCGGCAACGAAGGGATCAAGCGGATCGGTCAGGTCGATCATGTACAAAGGGTCAGTGCGCTGGAAGGTGACGATAAATGCCCGGTCGTCCTCGAATCGCACTGAATAAATATCCTCGCCCGGCTTGCCCAGTGCTTCAGGCCGCACGCTGTTGGGCAGCTGGGCGATCTGGTCGAGGCTGCTGCCGTTCTGCCGGAGGATATACAGGCTGTGTTCCGGTCCGGATGGCCATTGGGTGGTCACGACCCGCAGGTCATCTTCGTGTTCGTGCAGACGGAAGGCAGAATCGCTGTTGCCCTGAATAGTGCCGGTTACTGAACCGGTCGCCTCGTAAAGCAAGCCATCTTCTTCATTGAGCGAGAACTTGTGGATGACGGTATCGCCGTTGTTCCAGAAGGCCGGTTGGGGCACTACGCCGGTCAGATAGAGCGACTTCAGCGACATGCTGATCGACGTGACCGAAGAGTTCACGCAGCGGCTCGCCAGCAGTTTCTGCTCGCGGACGTCAATTGCGGTGATGTGAACAAGACTGGAAAATCCTGATGTTTCGGCCAGTCCTTCCTGCACATAACACTGGTCCGACAGAGGTTTGCGTTCGGCATCCCCAAGCTGATAGTGGGGCAGCAGGTCGGTCACAGGTTTGGCCGCCAGCGCTGCTTCATTTTCCTTGCGTACCCTGGCATCACCATAATCAATGCGGAGCTCTTCAACCCAGGGCTCGTAACGGGTGACCAGATAAATCACGTCGCCAATCTTGCGACTGTCAATAAGGGTTCCGTCCAGCTTGATATCGAAGTCCTCGGCGGGCGCATACGGGTCGTCCACATTGACCAGCTGCAACCGGATCAAACCATTCTGCGGCCCATAATGTCCGGCAACGCCGCCGATAAAATCGAAGGGCAGCTGCCAGTTCGGAAAGCTTGGACGCACCGAACCGGCCTGCTCGCGCAGCAATACCACGTGACTGGTGGTCTCGGTATCGCCGACCAGATACATCTCCCCGATAGCTCCCCAGGGGTCGTCCATTTCAAATTTGCCGAGTATTTCCGCGTTGGGCGCACTATGGTCCGGGGCGATAATCTGAAAGCCGGGCTTGCCGGTTCTGGTGTAGTCACCCGTCAGCACTTCCGAGGTGGCGACATACCAGTATTGCCCGTCATATTTCGCAAAATCCGATTCGTCCACGCCGCTGACGTGCACGTTGGTATCTGACCAGGCCGGATCACCCGAACCATCTTCCGGTGGTGAATTCGGGTTGGGAATCATGCCGGAACTTGAACTGCCGGAACTTGATGAACTGGAGGAACTGCTGGGAAATCCACCGGAACTTGACGTGCTGGAGGAACTGCTCCAGCCACCTCCCGCACCACCTGAGCTTGAACTTGAACTGCCACCTCGCGCAATGGCGGTGGCCAGTCGCAGGCCATTTTTAATATGCGTATCGAGGGTTTCTTCATCGGCAAGCACCAGCGCCTCGGTTGAGGGGCGTGTGATTTCAAGGTTGCCGTAATCTATCGGGTTTTCATCAGTTGGATCGGCTTCCGGACCACATCCGGCCAGCAACCCCATGACCGCTACCGCACTTATTGCAATACGCATACAGTCTCCAGAAGGTAATTATTCTTTGCGGAAGATCATGCGGCCGGAGGGGATGGGATCACAATACGTAAAAATACGTATTCGATTGGAAAGCGGAAACCCGTCACTGGGAAACCCAGATCAGGTTGGATTGTTGTTATTCAATATAAATGCGTCCAAGAGGCAGCAAAAGCGCCGGGACGGCACTTTTGCTGCTCAGGTTTAGTAGCTCTGAGTAATCACCGCCTGATTATAGTCACCAATTTGGGTGATTGATGCCGTCATGCCTGTCGATTCCAGTCCAGAGAAGCCTAAACTATGTGTAATCTGCGCTTCGTTGAATGAACCCAGCTGATCAATCAGCGCGTGTGCCAATAGATCACTGTTCATGGTGATCTCTCCTTGATTTCCAGTGCCTCCCATCTGCACTATGATCATATCGGTCTCCCCACTGGACCGCATTTGAATTAGCGCGTAGGAATCTTCAACACCGTCCTGAATAATTAATCCGGAACCTGCCGCGCTTTGCTCGATACGAGCAAACGAATCGATCACACTGGACTGGTAGATTTCAGCCTTCGGAACTCCTATATCCTCTTCTTGCTGAAACTCCGCTACTGCTCCTGCTGAGTCGGTTTGCCGGGCATACGCGTCGAAGTACATCCCCGATTGGTAAGAGGTGACGCGGCTGGTGGTGGTATTCTCACGCTCGATCCTGATGTCCACCCCTCCACCAGCTCCCTGAACAATCCAATCCTCGTTGTTGTCGGAATTCACACTCTGAATACTTGTTCTGGCCGTTTCACCCGCCTGCTCGAGATTCAAAATATTTCCCGAACCGATGTAACTGATATCGGCCAGCGAGCCTCCATGTGCACGCTGCTGAGCTATGTAAGCTTCGTTAGCATCACCAATCATTTCCACGTAAATGTCACTATCCCGATCATAGACGTCCATGTAGCCTTCGCCATGCTGCACGTGCACGATATTGCCGGTGCCCTCCTGGAAAATTTCCAGATCGTCATCAGAAAACATATGCTGGGTAGCGACCGCAACATTATCACTTCCGTTCTGCACTATTGAGGCGTGCGGGCTTGACCCGTCATCTAAAGGCAACTGGGACACCTCCGCCAGATTGCTCGTCCCGGTTTGCAGGATCTCGACAGATCCGTTGTAAACTTCCTCCTGTTCAACATTCGCCTGGTTCTGTGTTCCGGTCTGCTGGACGACGACTTGACCCTGCCTGGCGCGCTGCGTAATCCGAGCGGCATTGAGGTCACCCGTCTGTGTAACATGTGTCACCAGCATCTGCTCTGCAACGCCCGACCCCTGCTGTAAAAGCACAGTGTCGTTACTGTCTCCGATTTGGTTAATGGTACTTTTTTCGACGTAGAGGAGAGATATCTGCTCCACCGAAGTTGTATTGGATGCACCTGACTGCTGCACACCGATGCCAAAAGCATGCGCGCTCAGTAAAACCAGGCTGGCGGCGGTCAGCCGGGCGGTGTGCATCAACAGTATCCGGGGTGTGACCAGGCGGGTTGGCTTTTGTGGATCAATTGTTTGTCCCATGACACGTCTCCTGTGCTTGGACGGATGATTATCAGTTATTGTGATTCAGGAGAGATCTGCGAACACATTCGGCAATTAGCCGTAAAGACGCCAGCCACGCAGAGTCCCCTGACCGGATAATAAGCAGGATTCGCACTCTCGCATACGGCAAAATCGCTATGGTGCAAATGGGATTTTATTCCAGAACAAGGGCAGTTCAGCCCCGGGATCTCTGTCGGAATATAAATCGGCGCGGGCGTGGCGATGGAAAATAAAACAGGAGGGAAATAAATAAAGGCGGGAAAAATAAAAAAGGCGCCCGCTGAAAAAGGGGCGCCTGTGGCTATCAGCCTTCTTTGGCCCTGGATTCCAGTACCTGCACCGCCAGCAGCGGCCGGCCTTCCACATATTCCAGAAAGGCACCTCCACCCGTGGAGATATAGGAGATTTTGTCGGCCAGCCCGAATTTATCGATAGCGGCCAGGGTGTCGCCTCCGCCAGCGATCGAAAACGCCT
>CAZJKJ010000075.1:0-16408 GCA_964546435.1 uncultured Cellvibrionaceae bacterium | reverse complement strand
GTTATAACGATTCACTTTGAGGAACCCGTTTATGCTGCCGGAACCTGCAAAAATTCGTATTGACGAACGTGAACCCACTTTCGCTTCTGTCCACAACTACTTTGAACCCCTGGTCTTCCGCCGGCTTCTGGAAAGCTCTGCCCGTGCATGCGCGGATGGCAATTTCGCGGCAGACGTCGCCTGCGTTGCGCTCAATCAGCTGCCGAGCCGTTATATCCGCCACGATGTGGATCTCGCATTTTTTCTGTCCACGGTCGAAATCGAAACCATGGCCCAGCAGGTGAACGATGCGGTGGCCAGTGCCCTGGTCTATGTCGAGGCCCGGGTCGATCAACCACCGCGTGGACTCTGACGAGCGCTTTGGGAACGCCCCTGTCCTGAGCTAGAATGCGCCATTTGCGGAAATTCTGATGTCTGAACTGCTTTCGCCTGCGGGCACCCTCAAGAGCATGCGCTTTGCCTTTGCCTATGGCGCCGATGCCGTCTATGCCGGGCAGCCGCGCTACAGCCTGCGTGTCCGCAACAACGAATTCAACAAGATCGAGAACCTGCGACTCGCCATTGCTGAAGCGCATCAGCTGGGCAAAACTTTCTATCTGGCCAGCAATCTGTCGCCCCACAACGACAAGGTGCGCACCTACCTGAAAGATCTCGAGCCGGTCATCGACATGAAGCCGGACGCGCTGATCATGGCGGACCCCGGTTTGATCATGATGGTGCGCGAACGCTGGCCGGAGCAACCCATCCATCTGTCCGTGCAGGCAAACGCCGTCAACTACGCCACGGTCAAATTCTGGGCAAAGCAAGGCATCGAACGCGTCATTCTCTCCCGAGAACTGTCCATCGACGAAATTGCCGAGATCGCAGCGGAGTGCCCTGATACCGAACTGGAGGTGTTTGTTCACGGTGCCTTGTGCATCGCCTATTCCGGGCGCTGCCTCCTGTCCGGTTACATGACCCACCGGGACCCCAACCAGGGCGCCTGTACCAATTCATGTCGCTGGGAATACAACGTCCACAGCGCCACCGAAACGGCGACGGGTGATCTCATTGCGACGGCAAGTGCCTCCGTGGATCAATGGCAACCGAGCGCGCAGGAACCCGTGCTTTTGCAGGAAAAAAGCCGACCCGGCGAATACCTGCCCGCCTATGAGGACGAACACGGCACCTACATCATGAATTCCAAAGATCTGCGCGCCGTCCAGCATGTGGAGCGGCTCGTGCAGATGGGTGTTGCCTCCCTCAAGATCGAAGGGCGGACGAAATCCCATTACTATGTCGCGCGCACCGCCCAGGTATACCGGCGCGCCATTGATGCCGCCCGGGCGCAGCAGCCTTTTGATTTCGGTCTGCTGGGTGAACTGGAGCACCTGGCCAATCGCGGCTACACCGAAGGGTTTTATCGCCGTCATGTCCCCAGCGAATACCAGAACTACGCCAAGGGCGTGTCTGACAATGCCGCGCAACAGTTTGTTGCGGAAGCCATCAATTATGACGCGGCGAGCGGGTGGTTGACCCTGGAAGCCAAAAACCGGTTTGAAGTGGGCGACACGCTCGAGCTGATTACCCCCTCCGGTAACCGCACCATTGTTCTGGATGCCATGGAAGACCGACGCGGGAAAACAATCGCTGCCGCGCCGGGATCTGGCCATATCGTCCGTATAGCCTTGCCGGATCTGCCTTTGACCGAAGATGGTGGCTACGCCATGGTGATGCGCTACCTGCCCTCCTCGTCGCCAACGCCTGTCGTTGCCGCCGAGAATTCCGTCATCTGACCGGATGAATGTCACCCCGTTGACCTGAATCAAGCATTGCCGCCGCGGGCATCCCTACACTCGCGGCATGCCCATTGATGCCCATTCTGTCATGCCTTCCGCGTCATCCCAATTTTGCAACGTCATGGAATGCGGCGCTCGTCTGCGACTACTTAACGAAGCCTGCATTGCGCCGTTCGGGCTGGACATTGATTTCGCCGATCTGCCTCAGTTGCCGGTGGCGACTCCTGAAAATTACGTCCATTACACCTGCATTCTTGACGAGCTGCGCCTCTGGGGGCGTCTGTTGGCGCACCGGCCACTGTCGCAGTTGCATGTCCGCTGTCCGTTCCAGGTTCTGGATCCCAGCGAGCTGACGGAACTGGTCCACGTCATCGCCCAGAATTTTCGGGTTCTGGTCGCCGATCACGTCGAACACGCTGTGACGCTGAGGGAACAGGATCTGACGAAACTGAACCTGGGATTATTGCGAGGACTGCACTTCAATCATTTTTTTCTGGAAGTAGGCAGCGGATGCACCCTTGACTCCGCCAGGTTGGCCATCATGAAACTGAACCAGTTCAGGGCACGTTATGTGAGCCTGGCTTTCCGGCTTCCCTGCTGCCCGGTCTGGTTGCGTTCGGAGCTGCCTGCGTGGTTGCAGGTGTTGACTCCCGAGACGGTCGTTTTCCAGGGCGATGTCTCCGGAGAGTTCCACGCTTTCCCCATGAATCCGCGTTCCGGTCCGGCGTACCGGTTCTCGCCTCCTGACCGGCTCTTCAGGTCGCCATCCTCTCTTGGCAGCCCGCCGGGCGACCGGGTGTGCGTGGGGCCGGGCCGGCGCTCGCAACTCGGGACGCTGGCGTTCCGGTCTCACTCTGACGTCCCTGAATACTGCGCCGCGCTGCGCCGGGGACATCTGCCCGTGCTTATTGTCGACACGAATTAGCCGCCTCCCGGAACCCGGCAGTCATGGAGTCTTTGACAAGTCAAAGCCGGATACCCTATTCTCATGCGTCACGCAGCGTGCGTGGTGTTACGCGCCAAGACTTCAAGACCGCCCATCATCGAAACACCCCGAGTTCGCTCCACTCGATGACCCGGAACTCAACCCGCAGGATATGCGCTCAATGGCATCCGCCCAATCCCAACATTGTCATGCCACCCCCAACATCAGCTGCGGAAAGTGCCGCCTGAGCGCCCTGTGTTTACCCATCAGTCTGCAAAATGAAGATATCGGCCGGCTGGACCAGATCATCCAGCAGGGCCGCCCGCTGCAAAAAAGTGACACGGTTTACTATGCGGGGGAGAAGTTCAGCTCCATCTTTGCCGTCAGGTCCGGTTCCATAAAAACCTTCACCAATACCGCCGATGGCCGGGAACAGATTACGGGTTTTTACCTGCCGGGAGAGATTATCGGTATGGATGGCCTGGCGACTAATCGCTATTCAAACACTGCCGTTGCCCTCGAGACTTCGGCATTGTGCGAGATCCCCTTCGATCGCCTGGAAGAGCTGAGCGCCAGCATGCCCAAGTTGCAACGCCGCTTTTTCCAGCTTATGAGCAAAGAGATTTCCAACGACCAGCAATTGATAACACTTTTGGGAAAAAATACGGCCGAGGAGCGGATCGCCGCGCTGCTTCTGAGCATTTCCGCACGCAAGCATCATCAGGGCCTCTCCGCAACCGATTTCCATCTCCCCATGTCCCGCTCAGACATCGGCAATTTTCTCGGATTGACGATTGAAACCGTCAGCCGGATTCTCAGCCGCTTGCACAAGATCGGGACCATTGATCTCGATAAAAAGCGCGTCCGCATCAAGGATTTTGCCGCTTTGCAAACCCTTTCCCAGGCAGGTGAGGCCGACGATTTGTGAATACCCCGTTTGAACGAACAATCAACCTGATAAATGAAGCGAATGCCCAGGATCCGCATTCAGAACAGGCGGATGGCGTCTCCTACCCGAAAGAGTTGCTCTATTCAATGCGCATGACGAATTGTCTTCGCAAGCTCGTCCCCGATGCATCCGACCATTTGCACATCGCCGCCCGAGGCCAGCACATCGAACGCTGGAAATCCCCACGCACGGCCTACCCGGAAGGTCGCACGGGGTACAAACGCTGGCGGGCAGAACTCGGGCTTTACCATGCCCAAAGAGTGGGTGAGATGATGGCGATGGCAGGCTATGGGGAAAGTGAGGTGCAGACCGTGAAATATCTGTTACAGAAACGCGGCCTTGGTCACAACGAAGAAACACAGCATCTGGAAGATACCGCCTGCGTTGTTTTCATTCAGTATTATCTGGAAGAATTTGCCAGCCGGCACACCGACGACAAACTGGTCGATATTATTCGCAAGACGTGGAGAAAAATGTCCGCTCACGGGCAGGCTGCAGCCCTGGATCTGACCCTGCCACCCCCACTGCAACGCTTGATTGGAGTGGCCTTGCGTTCCGAGTGAACCCGGAACTGGCTGCCCTCGTCCTTTCAGGAGGTCTCATAACGGGTACCCCAAAGGTAATGCACGATTTTTTTCCGGGATTTGCTTTCCGTTTCCTTGGCTTCGGATTTCGCCTGATGAATAAGCGCGTTGAGACCACAACGCAGCAAAGCTGCCTGCTCGGCCGCGGATAATCCGTCAGGAAACACACCAGGCAGTACACCCGTCGGCTTGCGCGGGTCGCCTTCCACTGTTAATCGGAAGCCCGTGTGATGAATCGCCAGGGAACGATCCAGATCAATTTGCCATTCGCCCAAGTCCATGTCGTTCTCCTCATAATCAAACCATGGCTGATGCACCATGCGCGACAACCCGTGCTGCTGATCCTCGCGCTGGAGATACGTTGCCTTTAACGATTGGCCCCATGCAGGACGCAGTGTGGTCACCGTCCCATTAACTCAACCTGAACCTGCATACGCAGCAGCCAGCTCAAGCAATGTACAGGTAGCGGCTTGTGCAGGCTGTGAAATTTGCACATACGACGTCTGCCGTCATGTTATATCGTCTGTTGTAACATTTAAGTGACAAAACGGGCTGCATTGACCGCGACAGCCCATCGAGTGTCGAGACAGTCTTTTGAGCATAGCTCGGCCGTACTCGTCCGGGTGTCGACCGATCGGACCGGTTCTTCACCAAGAGACGTGCCGTTATCGGCTTTTTGTATAACCGCCGTAACCGCGACACCACCAGGTTACGCAGGCTGGATTCACCGACAATACAACCAACAATGAGTCAGACCGGATGAAGCTCAAAATATCCCACAAACTGTTTCTGGCAAATCTCGGGATAACGGTGGTCCTGATCGTTGCCGTGCTCAGTCTGAGCTATTGGATAAACCGGTCGCTGGCGTCCCAGATCGCTTTCGAGATCGATAAGCAGGCGCTCGAGGAACTCGCGCTGGAGCTTGCCACGGAATACCGCCGCAGTCCTTCCTGGGAACCCTACCTCAACGACAGACCCGCGTGGCACGCCAAGCTGGCAACACAGCTTTTCAAGACCGAACCCTTCAAAAGCATGCCGCAGAAAATGGTTTTCCCCCTCGGCTTTGGTGAACATGCGCCACCCTCGCAATCCACTTTGTCTGCCGCAGGCCCCCCGCCACACCTGGCACCCGTGGATCACTCAACGGACAGCCAGCACTTTTCAACGTTTATGGAGCGGGTCGCGCTGCTGGATGCCGACAAAAAAGTACTGATTCCGGCAGATGTTGTGACCGAGAAGGATCTGCTGTTGCCCGTCAAAGTTGATTCCCGGACGGTCGGCTGGGTGAAAATGGGAATTCTGGACGCGAGCGTAGATTTACTGTCAGAGCTGTTTTTCAAGCGTCAACTTATCGTGGTCTCGTGGATATCCGTCATCGGCGCTCTGCTTGCCGCCGCCTTCAGCTATTTTTTATCCCGACACTTCACCTCACCCATCAACCAGCTGGCAACTTGCGCAGCCCGGCTCGCCCGACGCGATTTTACGACCCGCATATCAGTTTCCACCGGCGACGAGTTGCAGGAACTCGGCGACAGTTTCAATCAAATCGCAATGGAATTGAATGGCTATGAAGCCCGGCAAAAACAGTGGATTCAGGACATTTCCCATGAGCTGCGCACCCCTTTGACAATCCTTCTGGGAGAACTTGAGGCGGTAAAGGACGGCGTCCTGCCCTGCGATCTGAATACCGTTTCATCGTTACAGGAAGAGGGCCTGCAAATAAAGCGGCTGGTTGACGACCTTCATGAGTTGTCGCGACTGGAACAGGTGGGCTTTGACTGTGTGCAGCGGCCGGTGCAGATCAATGCGCTTTTAAGTGATCAAGTTGATCGCTACCTACACAAGTTCGATAGTCGTGCAATCAATGTACAGTTCGATCCGCTCCCCGATAATCCGGTCGTCATCGGTGATCATAACCGCTTGCTGCAGGTATTCCAGAATCTGCTTGAGAACGGACTCAGATATGTGGAATCTCCTGGGCGGATTTATATTCATGGCAACGCCAGAGGGGATACCATCGAGCTTAACTTCGAGGATTCCGGCCCCGGTGTTTCTGCAGAGGCACTGCCGAAGCTGTTCGACCGCTTGTACCGCACCGACGCGTCGCGAAACCGGAAAACCGGCGGTATGGGCCTGGGTCTCGCAATTTGCAGAAACATTATCGAATCCCACAACGGCACAATTACCACCTTGCCGAGCAACAAAGGTGGTTTACGCGTTAAAATTCAACTGAAAAAATATCCCGGGGCAGACATTGGCAAAGATTCTAGTCGTTGAAGATGAATTGAAAATTCTCGATCTCATCGCCAAGTACCTGACGCTGGAGCGCCACGAATGCCTGCGGGCGACCTCTGGCGTCAGTGCGCTTGAAATTTTTCACTCTCAAAAACCCGACCTTATCATTCTCGATATCATGCTGCCGGATCTTGACGGACTCGAGGTATGCAAGGAGATACGCCGCAAGTCGACAGTGCCAATCATCATGCTCACCGCCCGTATCGACGAAATTGACCGGCTGCTCGGTTTTGAAAACGGTGCCGATGATTATGTGTGCAAGCCGTTTATTCCCAGGGAACTCACCGCACGAATAAAAGCGGTTTTACGACGGGCACGCCCCGATGAAAGCAAACCCTTACGACTGAGTCACGGCCCGTTCGAGGTTGACCTGGATCGTCATGTCGCCACGCTTAACGGCATCGACACGCCCCTGACATTAATTGAATTTACTTTGTTAACGGCGCTGATGAAGCAGCCCGGAAAAACCTTCAGCCGACAAGACCTTCTGACTATCGCTCACGGCCATCAATCCGGAAAAGATTTGCGAACCATCGATTCTCACATCAAGAATCTTCGCAAAAAAATCGATTTGATCGCACCCGAATCTCGCTGCATTGAATCCGTTTACGGTGTTGGTTATCGACTGAATTGATCAGAAATTTTCTGGATGTTACGGACAGAAAAGAGAAACTTCGGAGATCCGGACAATCTGAATTGATTGAATTTTTCGGACAGGGAATGCGGAAAATAAAAAAAGGGCATCTATCGTTAGACACCCCCAGGGCAATCGCCCCCAACGCGACTACCCGAATAATATTTGACTCACGCCCCACCAAATGTGACCAACCACACGTTATTAAATTCGCCCGCCGACTTGAAATAAATTCGTGATGTAGTCGATTTTATTTTCCAGAAATGCACAAACTGTTTTCATCGGCAAAACACAATTCACCGTATTTTCTGCACGGCTTTTACACATTTCGATTTGGTGAGCCAGCGTTGCAATGCGATTTTGGCAACCGAATGAGCAGTTACATGACGACCACTCCCGCCTGAATAGGCACCGGGTACGAATCGGGGTAGTGGTAACGATGGCGGCATCGTTGGTACCGGAACCGAATGGCCCAGCCAGAATGACGGTAATAAAGATATCTTTTACGAACAAAAGTCAGTCAAGAAGCTACCTCCACAGGGGTTTGCAGAGCCGGACTTATTTTTCAAGCAGTGGAGGATACAAAATTCCGTCAGACATGCCCGGAGTTGACTACGAAGAAACGGAAAAAGGCGTTTACCTATCCATATCTCTACTTATGAGTGGTCCTCAATCTGGGGGAGCTTACGAACCCAGCAGCAGATGGCCGATACCATTGGCATTCATGTGAACAGCTTGAAGAAGTACGAGGCGCGGCAAACCCAGCCTTCGCTGGACGTGCTCAAGAAGATTGCGCTGGCACTACATGTCAGCACTGACTTCTTGCTATTCGAAGAACACGAACGTGTACCCAAAAAGGAGTTTGCGCTAAAGCTTGAGACGATCAGTCAGAAGCCCGAGGAAGAGCAAATGGTGATTCGGGAGGTGTTGGAGAGTCTGATTATCAGCACCAGTCCCGGCGTTGGGACAGCGGCAGAAAGGTCGGCGGGTAAAAGTCAAAAGCCCAGACTAATGTTGACCAATTGCAGCACCCTTACTTCAAACTCACCGCTCGCTGCAGTGGGTGTCTTGATTATTCCAATGCTGCGACACACAACTATGCTGACAGTGCGGGTGGTCACCGTGACTTTTACTCACTGATCGAAATCGACATTGCAATTAAATCGGAATGTTATGTCTACATCCCTACGTGCAGACCTATTTATGTAAATTTAAATACTCTAAAACTTCATCTCCATTGGTCACACCGCATATAGCGATTTTTGATTTCTCGGAAGAACCAAAGAACTTGAAAAAGTCTTGGACGTTTTCTCCAATGATAATATCGACCACCGAACCTCTCCTTTGAATACACTTCACTGTCTTGCCCTTATAAGAAAAGCGTACTTGCGAGCCGCCATCTCTACTCTCTAAAACGCCATCCATTACTCGGTAATAATTTCCTCTCGCCAAAAACTCCGCCCTTTGGTAGGCAGGCAACACCCCAAATAAAATAGTTGGAATCAAGAACACACACAAAAGAATATTTAATTCAATGAAAGCTTGAAACGTAAAAAGCACCGAAGACAAAATAAGAATAAAAATACTAGCAATCACCAGAGCAACTTTTTCTTTTGGAAAGAAGTACAGTCGCCCACTATTCTGAATGTGTTTTGTTGTTATTTCTTCTATCATTAAAATTTCCTATCATTTATCCGCCACGAATGCGTCAACTCGCCAGAAAATGAAAATTTACCGCCAAACGCCCAGCCAGTGTAAACTCCGGAGTTCCCTCCTGAAAAAACGAACTCTCCTTCACCACCTAACAAACCCAAAGCCGCTGTAGCATTTACTGACCCACCCCACCCGCTTAATCCGTCTCGAGAGCCTAGATACTCCATCACTCCGATAGTTCCAGACGCCCCTAGACTAATACCACCCTCTAAGCCAACAAAAGCATATGAAGACGTGCCACCTTGATCAATAACAAACATGCCACCACCAACAAGACCAACACCAGCTGCTACTGAGCCTTCAATGGCAATTCCATAGGTACTACCTCCGCTCAGCAATCTATCAACATTTGTTGTAAGAGCTTCCATCCCTACTTTATAAAATTTTTCGGCTTGATCTCCTAAAAGGGATTTATTCTCGTCAGTATATTGACGTAAGCGGCCACTCGCCTTCTCAAGAAATTCCTTCTTTGCAGCCGCCTCCCTTTTTAAGTCATTGTTCCCATTAAACGCCTGCGCCAAAGCCGCGGTCGTCGCACCATTTGCGAACTTTCCGCCTGTCGCAGCTGATATAGTGCCGCCCACCAATCCTGCAACAAGCGTGCGAGCCGCATCAGCGGCTGCGGAGATATCCCCCGCTCCGACCATGCGGTTAATATCGAAGGCTTTGGTCAGGCCGGCGCTGACGAAGCCGTGTCCGAACTTACCCCCTTGAGCGAGGGATATCAAGCCGCCCGTTGTCGCGTGCGCAGCTATGGCTTTGGCTTTGAAGCCACTAAACTCTTTGCCTATCCCGTAGAAGGCTGCTCCGCTAATCGCTCCAGTCAGTGCACCTCGTAAAATCTTGCCTCCGTTGGCTGCGGCGCCTGCCGCGCCGGAGATGGCGCCAATGGTGCCTGCACCGTACCATGTCTGAACGAGCCAGCTTGCGGGTGGAGCGAGGTAAGATAGCGCGATCGCAACAAACGCACCGAATGCCGGCCGCAGTTCCTTCCATAATTTCTTAAGGAAGAACCCGCTCGGATCTGTCGCGTTCAGGGGGTTGTTCCACAGATAGCTGTAGCGGTTGTAGCTCTGGGTGTGGCTGGCGGCCTGGATGAAGGGGTCGGCCTGCAGGAAGCGGGCGAGTTTCGGGTCGTAGATCCGGCCGTTCATGTGGATCAGGCCGAGGCTGTCCAGTTGTTCATGGCCGGTGTAACCGCGCGGTGTGCTGCGCGGGACAAAGCCGAGTAGCTGAGCCGTGCTCATGGCACTCCAGTCGCTGCTGTTGCGTCGTTGGCCCCACGCGTCAAAGCTCTGACTTTCAACTACCTGACCCAGGTGATCAGTGATGACATCGGTAGAGCCAAGATGATCGGTGTAGATAAGCGATTTTGTAACCGCTCCTTGCAGGACGTAATCCAGGTCAGTGGTCTGTGTATAAAGAACACCGCCGATAGTTGTACGCAGAGTATACGTTTCGCTGCCTTGAACCTGAATGCGCTCCCAGGTACCCAGATAATCAGTGGTAACTGTGCGGTTGTTATAAACATCAATGCGTCGATACCGCTTGCCGTCCGGACCATAGAGAAAATGGGTCGTTTGTCCGGCGGTGCGGATTTCTATGGCCTGGTCTGCACTGTCGTATACGATGGTGCGACCATCGCCACTGATCATGTTCCCGTTACCATCATAGGTATAGGCTGCAGCTCCCGCTTTGGTTACAGCATGCGGTCCTGCACCCTGACCATAGGTGTAGTCGCCTACACCAGTTTTGCGGGTGATGTTGCCCAGCCCGTCATATTCAGTGTCCTGATCGGCGGCACTGAGGGCACAACTGCCTGCGAGGCTTCCGCGATGACTTTTGATCAACCGGTTCAGGCCGTCATAGCAAAAGGACTCCTGCAAATCTTTTTGCCCGCTGCCCTCGATATTTGCACTCTGATTATGACGAGAAGCAAGGTTACCCAACGCATCCCATTGGTAAGACAGATCCTGAACCGGAAAGAGTCCCGCAATGGTCGCACTTTGCTGTTGCAGCCGACCGAAATAAGGATCGTAATCATAAATGGTGACCGCACCGTTACCACGCTCTTCTTCGATCACCTGTCCGCGAGCGTTCATTTTCAAAGCGCGCTGCAGCATGTCGCCTGAACCAAGCTCTCTTGTCTCTGACAAGTAACCGTACTTATTGTAGATTTCCTGAACACCGACTTCGTCTACCATCGCCAGGAATAATCCACTACTACGCTGGTGAGGACGGCCTATCGCGTCGTAACTTACAGCGGTAAGGAAAGGATGTTTGGCATCAGGGTAAGAGATCAGTGTTGTTTTGGGGCGACCGAACTCGTCAAATATATAGCCGGTGCAGTGCACACCGACGCAAGAAAGGCTATCATCACCACCGTGTTTAATGGCTAGGAGTTTACCGAGCTCACCCGGCGACGGATCGTCCTTCGAACTGTCGTAGAACCACCTGGTTTGCAACTCATCTTCATCGCCTGCCAGTCGCCGCACGAGTAACGTACGCCGCCCCAGCGCATCATATGTGGACTCGTGAACCTGACCCTTGGCATCAATCTGTTTAACCAGATCACCAATGCCGTTGTACTGATAACGCCACCAGCCGGCCACGTCACCACCGGCAACCTCTTCGCAACTGGCGCTGCCGCCGCCGGCGAAACCGCCTTTATCCGGATCATGCATGGCCACCTTGTTGCCCCAGTCGTCATAGCACATGCGCACTGTGACCGGGTCTGCATCCGGAGCATCGGTTGTGACCGCGATGAGGTTGCCCATCAGGTCATATTGATTTGTAACCGTGCCGCCGAGGTTGTCGGTTATGTGAATCACCCGCCCTTCCAGATCCCGCACTTCGACGTGTGTCTGATTCAAGGCGTTGGTTACCGTGGTGGTATTGCCCTCATAAACACTGGTTCCACCCGGGGTTCCGTCCGGAAGGTCCGTGGCGATTACCCGATCGAAAAGGTCGTAATGATTTTCCGTCCAGCCGGCCGGCGAGGAACCCTCAAAATATGGCACGCTGACACGCCGGGTATTGCCGGAGATGTTGTATTCCGTGTCCACATGAATGGGCGTACCGTCGAAACCGATGGTGGTCTCACGCACCGGTCGGCCGAGGGAGTCGTGCCAGGTGAAGCGGTTGCCGCCGCCTGCCACCCGATGCTCAACCCGGTACCGCGCTCCGGCCGGGCATGTGATCATGTCGTCGCAATAGAGCGTACCGCTCCAGCTCCAGGCACCGGTCTGATCCCGGCGCAGATATTCCACGCCCATGTCATCGTAGTAAATGCTGGTGACCAGGCCATTGATATTACTGAGCTGCGTCGGCGCGCCAAAATGGTTACGTTCCAGCACTTGTTGGGTAACGTGCCCGAGCGCATTGGTGGAGGAAACCAGATACCTGCCACTATCACCATAATCCGCCCGTTCGCTTTGGCGGGTACTGCCATCATCCGCTATTCGCGTACTCCGGATCTTGTTGCCAAAGTCGTCGTACTCGTATTCGGTCGTGACAGATTGCTCGCCTTCAGCAGAGCTTGTTTCGGACTGGAGCAGGCCACGCAGAGACCCGGTTGTGAAGTAGGTAAACGCAGCATTGCGAACCTGCGACTGCCCATCCCGGGTGGTTGTGACAGTGCTTCGCAGCAGTCGTCCGAAGCGTTGATTCCAGTCTTCACCGAAATTGCTTTCCACGGCCTGAGTGATTACCTCACCACCGCTTTCGGTGACAGTGACCGAGTTGGTCAGATTGCCGTATTCATCGTAGGTCTGGGTGCTGCTGATTTTTTTGAGGGCCGGTCCCTGGGTCTGGCCGTTATCGACCATATCAAAATTTTCTTCTACCGAGGCCTTGATCCAGGTTTGATATATGGATGAGTCGCCGGCAGCTTCGCTCGCACTCATGCCCCAGGTGTTTTGCGCCGTGCTGATGATGTTGCCATGGATTGTTTTGACAACCGTACTCAGTGGCGCCCCCACAAAGGGCCAGTCCTGCCGGAAAGTCGTCTCCTTGATCAGTCCCGTTTGTTGCTCCACTTCCGTCAGCTTGCGAAATCCCAGCACGCCGCGGCCCGCCGCCTGAAATTTCAGCTGATCGTAGTAATAGCTGGTGCTTGCCATGGCCTGAGGATTTTCTGCGGTGGGTGCAGATCGGGAGGCTTGCGTGACCACCGGCATGGCCGTGTAGATCTCCAGTACCGGCGATTTACTCTTATCCAGGTGATCGTTGCCTTCGGGCAGGGCGACAAAAGGATCGTTGAGTGTCCGGTAGAACTCATCGGTATCAACGTGATGCCGCACGGGGGTGTGGCATGTCTTCGGCGCATTTTCACGGGGGTCTCGCGGGTCTGCAACACACACCGTTTTCAATGGATGCGTCTCAATCTCTCCAACATCGACCCGGCTGTAGTTGTCGCTGCCAGACAGAAGCTGGTAATCGATGGTCACCAGATTTCCCAACCCATCCCGTATGCTGGTAATCAGGTTAGGAGGGGTTTCTCCCTGATGACTGGAGTGCACTATGCTCCAGCGGGAGTTGCTCGCATCAAACGCGATAAGGTCCTGCCAGCCGTCACTATCGACATCCACTACGGCATTCATGTCGGACCCTGTGACCTGCAGATCCGCAAAACGGCTATAGGTTGCGTCGAAGCGGTTTTCTGCCGGCCGGAAATAATGTACTTCGATGCCCTCACTGCTCACGCGCAGCAGGTCCTGAAAGCCATCGCGGTTTATATCGGCGAAGAACAGATCCTTTGATTCCAGATCCGAAGGCACATTGTTAATGCTGCGCGGTTGCGTGAATCCCTTACCGTTGCCAAAAGCCGCTAACCAGATAGGTGCCTTGTACACTATGTCACTCAGGCCATCATTATTCAGGTCCAACACCCGCATCAGGTCGGGGTCTGGTGGCCGGACATTCTGTCCGGGAACGCCCGTCTGCCGAGCAGTTACTGAAGCCAGATATTCAAAACCCTCATCGCCCATCGTTAAAGCGACAAATACCCGCCCATGACCGACCGGCCCAGGCTCGACCGCATTGGTATGCCATTCGATGGTATACCGCTCGGCGACAGCGACGATATCGGCTCTGCCGTCACCGTTAAAATCACCAATCCCGTTTGGCACGACTTTATGGATCTTCCAGAAATCATCGCTTTCCTGGGACGGCATGTTCCGCAGAGCAATGCTTCGCGGGTTGGCTTCAAACGCATAGTGCTGGTCGGGGCTTTCGAGATCTTCCTCACCTTTTTTCAGGTAATGCACCAACAGCCGGCCCGTATCCGCGTAGTACGCATCCGGCATTCCGTCACTGTCCAGATCGCCAAAATTAATGCCGGACTTGCCAAAGGGCAGCGTCACATTCTCGGCTTTCTTCAATGCCCATTCGGTGCCATCGGGCTCGGCAAGGTATAGCCGCGGAGTATGCTTTCCACCCTGCTGGTGCGCGATCAGATCCTGACGCCCGTCCCCGTTGTAATCGAGCACGTGCAGATCAACAACCGCGTCATCATCGGAGGTGACCGTAAAGGAATCCATATCGTGCCAGCCATCGGTACTGCCCTGTGCATTCCAGAGATCGAACGTCAGCTGCATCTCCATGGAGCTCGCCCGGCGTCTGACCCAGACTTTGTCCAGGTTTCCATCGCCGTTGATATCCGTGAACTGAAAGGCATGGGCATACGTCTGGTCCCCACCGGTCCGCACATCTCCGCGAACTGACGCCTTGCTCGCACCGTCTGCAAGGGTCCAGTCGAACGTGGTTTTCTCGAAGCATCGAGACAGAACGCACTCTTCGATACTGGCAAGACGGCTGATTTTTCCGGTCGCCGGCTGGGGGTTAGCCTGATACTCGAGGTTATAACGTCGGTATTCGCCCTGGGAGTTGTCTGCAGTCGAATTGGTAATTTGCACTGCTGCAAGGCGCTGCGTCTGCCACAGCACCTGCTCATTCATATAAGTGCTGGTCGGATCCGGGCGATCTTCATAGATAAAGGAAACGCTTGCGCGGGGGTTCTTCTTCGAGCCAGGCGCGGGATAGGCGTAATCGATCCGCGCAATGCGCTGACCGGTTTCCGCGTCGCCCTCGTAATAAAAACCGATACTGTTCTGAACACTGTCCGCAAAGGTGGAAATTGACCAGGCGAAGGTAAAATCGCCCGCCAGCACTCTGGAGTCTGCCGCTTCGCCGTAGGTTGAAACAGATCCGTCTTTGGCAACCACCACAAACTGGGCTGGATGGCCGGCGGTTCCTCCTTCTGAGGTCACTTCTACAAAGCTGTCTACTTCCGTTTTATACGTTGCGCCCACGGCGCCATAAAAGCTGCCGGAGACCAGCATCAACCGCTGGCCGTCCAGGCAGAAACGGTCTTCATCACTCCAGGTTAGAGGGCGCGCCTTGCCATCTTGCGACAAGGTCTGACGGCACCGAGTGATTGAGGACAGCCCGCCTAAAGACCAGCCGTGCCCCAGCTGGCCGGCACCGCCCTGACTTGAATAATCGAAGGAAAGTTGTGGTGTGACTCCGGCCACACCTTCTGGCAGGGACAGCCCGACCGAATAGGATGCCGCTCCGGATTCGTTGATTTTGAATTCACCTGCAAGGGTTCCTACCGGCTTGCCGGATACCGGGCCTGACGGAGGTTGCACTCCGTAAATGACGTCCGCATCAGCGCTGTCTGAATTGCCCGATGCATCTGCATCATCTTCATCGACCGGTGCAGCGATACTGACCTGTACAGTCACAACATCGGAATAATCGGAGCATTGGCCGGCGCTGCAGGTGCGTGCCCGGTATGAGTAGGAGCCGCTGGAGCGAACTTCATCCAGGGTTGGCGCCGATTCGCTGCTGATCGCCTCTTGCCAGTCGCCGTCATTCACCCGCACAGCCAGCTGATATTCGCTGATACCGGCAATTTCATCGACCTTAACGGAATAGATGCCATCATCATCAGATTCTGGAGCAACTACGACGGGCACCACAGGCGGGCTGACTACCCTCACCCGCTGCACTTCCCCCTGAGTACAGTTGGCCGTTGATCCATTGGCATTGTTGGTACAGCGCTGCAGGTAAAAACTGTACTGGCCCACGGGCCTGGAGAGGCTGACCGTTTCTTGGCCTCGCATCACTGTCCGGATCGTCTGCTTATGGGTCGGTGTGTTTTCTATAACACTACATTTGTCCGTATTGCAATCGACTTCCAGCTTGATTAATGCCGTCTCGCCGTCGGTATACACCACCGACGGCACCGAAAGGCTAAGCTGGGCCCATGCGGTGCTGGCATGCCCGGCGAGACCTGAAACAATGAAGAGCAAAAGTAACTTGCGCATGACGCGCGAGGAAAAGAAAGAAACCGAGAAGGCGTTCCCTTGCACTGAATAGCTCCCTGACGAAATACCGGCTTAGAGACAGGACGTTACGTCCAATCCGGTTAGTTAAATCGATAGAACAATTTTTGTTGACTTTTAAATTGACCCCTGGCGTGACCCAGTCTGACATACCAGAAAGGCATGCAAGCGGCAGTATACA
>CAZJKJ010000074.1:0-17110 GCA_964546435.1 uncultured Cellvibrionaceae bacterium | reverse complement strand
CTGCCGCTGTTCCTGCAGACCGAAGTGGCCGAGTGCGGTCTGGCCTGTCTCGCCATGGTCTCGGGCTATCATGGCCATCAGGTTGACGTAACCCGCCTGCGCCAGCGTTACCCCTTGACCTTGCGCGGCGCCAACCTGAAACAGATCATCAGCATCGCCGCGCAACTGAACCTTTCGACCCGGGCGCTGCGCACGGATCTGGAAGGGCTGCGAGATATTAAAACGCCGGCAATCCTGCACTGGGACTTCAATCACTTCGTGGTACTCAAGTCGGTCAAGGGCGAAAAAGTCGTGGTCCACGACCCCGCCCAGGGCGAGCGGATCATGAGCCTGAACGAGGTCGGCAACCACTTCACCGGCGTGGTGCTGGAGTTACAACCCACGGCTGAATTCGAAACGATCGAAGATCGCACCGAACTGAAGATTACCCATTTGTGGAGTCACATAGAAGGTTTGTTGCCGAGCCTGGGACAGGTCATGGTGTTTGCCATTGCGCTGCAGGTGATGGCGCTGGTTGCACCCTATTTCGTTCAGCTGGTTCTTGATGAGGTGTTACTCAGTCACGACTGGAGTCTGCTGCACGTACTCGGTCTGGCATTTGTCGCCCTGCATTTCATGAAATCTGTGGCGATGGGAATCCGCTCCTGGATCATCCTCTACGTGGGCACGCTGCTGAACGTGCAGCTGGTCAACAACCTGTTTCACCATCTGATCCGACTCCCGCTGGAGTACTTCGAACGGCGGCATATCGGCGATATTGTCTCGCGTTTCATGTCGGTGGATGAAGTGCGCAAGATGATTTCCGACGGATTCGTGGAAGCGGTCGTCGATGGGGTCATGGTTACCACCAGCATTATTGTGATGTACATCTACAGCCCGATTCTCGCCAGTATTGCGCTCGCTGCCGTGGTGATCTATGCCATATCGCGCTTTATCCTCTATCGGCCTCACAAGCGCGCCATGGAAGAAGCCATCGTTATGCAGGCAAAAGAGGAATCGGTATTTCTTGAAACCGTGCGTGCCATGCAGACTATCAAGGCATTCGGCAAAGAAGAAATGCGTCAATCCGTCTGGCAGAACCGCTATGCCGATCGCGCCAACGCCGGCATTGCCGTGGGCAAACTTGAAATCGGCTACCGCACCTTTCACGAGCTGGTGACCGGCCTGGAATATGTGGTGCTGATCTGGGTGGGCGCGACGGCCATTATTGATGCGAAGCTTACCGCCGGCATGCTGATCGCCTTCCTGTCCTACCGGCTGTATTTTTCGAATCAGGCGCAATCCCTGGTGGACAAGGTCTTCGAATACAAGCTGCTGCGCATGCACCTGAACCGAATCGCGGACATTACGTCAACCGCACGTGAAACCGGTCTTTATACGGAGCGCGGCCAGACCGACGAAATCCAGGGAAAGCTGGAACTGAAAAATATCAGCTTTCGCTACTCTGAAGCCGATGAATACATCATCAAGGATTTGTCCTTGACCATCGAAGCGGGAGAGTCAGTGGTATTTGTCGGGCCTTCCGGCTGCGGCAAAACCACTTTGCTGAAAATCATGATGGGTCTGATCAAACCCACCTCAGGTGAAGTGTGTGTGGACGGTGTGGATATCTGGCGGCTCGGTTTGTCGAACTACCGCCAGAACATCGGCTCGGTCATGCAGGATGACTGCCTGTTGTCTGGTTCCATCAGTGACAACATCAGCTTTTTTGATCCGCAGGTTGACCAGCAACGGGTGCAGATGTGCGCGGTGGCTGCCGCACTCGCGGAAGATATCCTGAAAATGCCTATGGGATTCCAGTCCATGGTCGGTGATCTGGGCAACACCCTGTCTGGCGGCCAGCAACAGCGCCTGCTGCTTGCCCGGGCTCTATACAAGGATCCGAGAATTCTGTTTCTCGACGAATCGACGAGCCATCTGGATGTAGGCACCGAAAGCAAGATCAACCAGCTCGTCAAGCAGATCGGTATTACCCGGATCATGATCGCTCACCGCCAGGAAACCATCGCCATGGCGGATCGGATCATCGATCTGCGCGATCCCCAAATGGACAAACGCAACGCGGCCTGAGGCCGCACCCACAACAAATTAGTGAATATTCAAAAATTCCGGAGAAATATTCATGAACAATCTGGAATCGATACTCGGAGCTTTGAAGAACATGGACCCGACCAACCGCGCAGGCGTCATCACCCTGGGGTGCATCGTCGCTGGAATATTGATTTTCGCGTCGGGTGTTCAAATCGGGAAATTCATTGCAAGCATTTAAACCGCCTTCGGGCATTTCATTACTATCAGGAGAAACGACATGACTACTTTTGAACTTTCAGAGCAACAAGTCTGTGAAATCAACGGCGGCTTCGTCTGCGGCGGGCTATGTGTCGGCGGGTTGTTTTTGCTCGGCACCGGTGCCGGCGCGCTGGTGACCAGCTGGATCCTTTAATTGAGCAACGCCAAAACCAGTTTCTTTAAATCAGTGTCTTTAAACAAACCAGGAGAATTCCATGAGCACTTATAACCTGAACACCTACGAATTGATGAATGAGCAGATGGACGCAGTCAACGGCGGCTTTGTTTGCGGCGGATTATGCATCGCAGGCGCTGCGTTCGCAGCCGGTGCGCTCTTCGGTTCCGGTCTTGTAGTCGGCCTGAAAGCGAAATAAACGGAGGAAGTGAATATGCAACCGCTGGAAACCTTCGATCTGAATCCGTCCGAGTGGAGCGTCGTCAACGAGGGTTACCGGGTGTGAAGCCAGCGGCTTCTATCCGGACCATCGGTCTGCCGTGACATTCCATAACCGTTAGACGATTCACACTGATAAACGCGATACCAAAACCAACCGGTCGATGCAATTAAATTGACTTACCAACCGACACAAAGAGGAATCAACGATGAACAACGTAACTTTTGAACTCGCAACTCACGACATCGACGCAGTCAACGGCGGCATCATCTGCGGCGGCGCGTGTGTACTTGGCGCCATTGCAATCGGCATTGGTCTGTTCTCCAGTGGTGTCACCATCGGTTCCGCACTGCGCTGATGCTGTTACCGGTCCCGGCGTTTCAATTCGCCGGGACCGGGGCCTGGCTGCCCACTCATTCTCTCAATCCGCCAGACAGAATTCCGGTTTGATGATTCCCAGCAACACCGCCTTTGCCACCGCATGCTGACGATTGGAAGCGCCCAGTTTCGTCGCGGCATTATTCAGATGAAAAATCGCGGTTCTTTCCGAAATTCCGATAATACTGGACATTTCCCACGCAGTTTTGCCTTCACAGGCCCAAAGCAGACATTCCTTTTCCCGGCTGGTGATATTCATGACCGGTGCGGCCTGGGAATCCTGGCGGGCACTCAAATGAATACTCTTGACCGCCTCATACAGATAACCGCTGATATGCTGGGCCGGCATCACGGCTTCGTTTATCAGGGATTTCACTTCGCCAGGCGGCGCGTTGAACGACAGGCTGAACAGGCTGAGGTCTCCCGACGGCGAGTTATAACTGATGACAAATCCTTCCTTGAGACCAAACTGCATCGCTTCGCTCATCACCATTTTTGCCTGGCGTTTCCTGTACTGATCCAGGCGAGCAATATCCGACCAGACAGCCGGCCGCAAATTTTCATTGGCATAGGCAATGACCGGGTCATCCTTTATAAAATTGTTTTCCTGATACGCAGATACCCATTCGTCCGGAAAATTCTGCAGCATGATCACGCTGGGCTGACTGAGGGACGTGGGGATTCGTAAAAGATAGGCATAAGTATCGATCTGGAACAACTGACAGAATCTTTGGCAAATACCGCGAACCTGTACCAGATTGCGGACCTCCGTCAGCTCCTTGGCTAGTTCGAAAACAACTTCAATTTTCATGGCTGGACTCGATAAAACCGGGGACGGTTTGTGAGTAATTGAAATCGCGGGGGACGCGTTTGTTTAGCTTGTTCACCAGATTAAACGTAACCGCGCCGTACTTTATCACACGAGAAATCCAAAAACAGGGATGAGTTCATTGTTTACTGCCCTGCCAGGAATCTGCAATAAGGCCCGGCGCTCGTTTTCGCACCGACGAACACCCACCTGTAACGTACTGTTTTTAAAATTATTTTACAGCATGGTCCGAATTCTGCTGAGGAGATTGGGAGCGAAATGAAGAAATCAAACGGCCCTCACCTAAAAGATGAGCCTTAAGCTGGCCAGGGCCTGAATTCAGAGGAGAGACATAGTGAACACAGTATCAAACTACCTCGCCGCAAGTGCTCTGGGCATTCTGTCGGCGTACTCCACAGTCACGACAGCACAGTCTCCGCCAGACGCGGCGGGGGCCGTGAGCGGCGCCCAACCCTCTGCCGCTCCAAATCAATCTACAGCTGACACACCTTCCCCTCAAGAACCGGTCACCCCCACGGCGCAGGCCCAGGAAGCCATCTATGACGTGCCGCTACAGGCGCTGCGGACTGGCAGCGTGAAGACAGCCACCGGTGACACCTTCGGGGATGTGGAGGATGTCGTCATCCGCAACGACGGGGGCCACGCCGGTTTTCTGATCACCTCCGCCGACGGCAAAAGCGTCCTCTTCATCCCGGTCGAATCCCTCTCCTTTCACAATGGCGATTTGATTATCCAGGGCGAAAGCCATGCTGAGGAAATTGGAGACGATTCCGATTATGACATTTCCCGTTACCAAAGCGCTTCCCAAGGCGCACGGACCCTGGAGGATGCCATTGAGGAAAGTCGTGTTTCGACCCGGTAAGCTTACTCTGAGGATCTTGCTCTGACGACCTTCGTCGATAGATTTCGGAAGGTGATCACGGGGAAATATTTTTTGAAAATATGTGATCTAGAAACCCCGCAGTCAGCGGGGTTTTAAATTCTCCGGCCCGGGATATTATTCGTCCACAATCATCTCAAAACCGCCGAATATCATGCGCATGCCATCGAACGGCATTTCCATTCCCTTGGCCTGAAGACGCGAATCTTCCATCACTTTTTTCATTCCCGCATCTCGCTCCTCTCGGGATCTCCAGAGTATCCAGGAAAATACCACGGTTTCATCATCCCTGCGTTTTACCGCCATGGGAAAGGAAGTTACCTTTCCTTCCGGCACATCGTCACCCCAGCATTCGACGAGTTTCAAAGCGCCGTGCTCCTTGAAAATCGCGGCGGCCTCCTGGGCGTGTTTACGGTATTCTTCTTTATTGGATGTCGGCACTGCCAGAACAAAACCATCAACATACGTCATAAGTTTCTCCTCGGTTGGGTGGTGTGAATCTCAGAACAATAGCTATTTATCGGCTAAAAATCTCCCTTTCCCGATGCAGTTGAACAATTCATATCGAAATCTACATCCCTTCATAATTATTTTAAAAAAGTGCTCACTGGAACTCTGGCACGACCTGTGCATTTGCGCTTCAGCATGCACGCGGAACCGCGTGTCGGCAAATGCCAACAATTCTCCGTCGATTACCCTTGGTGACTAACGGAAAAAACAGCATAAAGCCGGCCTTCGCGTTCTAATAAAAAGTGCTTATAACGACAACTAATACAACTAAATTAAATGCTGCTTATTAATAAATCCATTAGGAGAAAGCCATGAAATATTCACGATCTTCACTGGCGGCGCTGATCGGCGCCTGCATGATTCCCTCTGCAGCCATGGCAGCCGGTGATCTGAGTTACAGCTACGTCGAAGCCCAATACCTGATTCAGGATGTGGATATGTATGAAGACAATCAGGCATTCGATAACGTCATTGAAGATATCGACGACGGCGACGGTTATGCAGTAGAAGCGTCGGTGGCGTTCACTGATAATTTCTTCGCTTTTGGAAATTATTCCAACACGGAAGCGGATTTTACATTCGTCAATAGTATCGGCACACGAATTCCACGCGGCCAGGACATTAAAACCTTCTCCATCGGTCTTGGATTCAACACGCCGCTGGCGATAGGATCCGGCCAGACCGATCTGGTGGCACGAGCCGCTTACTTCGACGCCGACTTCGGTGAATTTTCCCTGGGCGCCAACGATGATGATGTGGACGATTGGGATGATGTAGACAACGCTTTCCGTGACCTCTCCCAGGATTCCAGTGACGGCTTCAAGGCCGATGTCGGCATGCGTTCGCAGCTGGCGACCTGGCTGGAAGGCGGCGCGGGCGTGCGTTACACCTACATGGAATCTGACGATGATTTCTCGGTATTCGCCAATCTGCTGTTTGAAATGACCGAGAATTTCGGTATCAATGCTACTGCCGATTTCGGAGATAACCTGTCCACTTATGGCGTAGGCCTGCGTTACAGCTTCTGATCCCAGATCAGATCAGAAATCGACTCAAAGGCGTCACTGAATGTGACGCCTTTTTTTCGTCCGGCAGATTGTGTTTTTATCAGTTGTCCCGAAGCGCTGTTGCCACCGGCAGACGCGCCGCCCGCAAGGCTGGAAAAAACCCGCCGATCACACCGATCACAGCCGCGAAAATCACACCCTGGACCAGCAGATCACCGGTGACGGCAAAATCGAATACCACCTGACTGAAGCTGGAAAAGTTCAGGGTGGACACCGAATAGCCGTTGAACAGCAGATACACCACCACCGCACCCGCAGCACCACCGATCAGCGACAGCACCAGGGATTCAAACAGCGTGGAGAACGCCACTGCAAAAGCACCAAATCCCAGCGCCCGCAGGGTGGCGATTTCCCGTACCCGGGTTGATACCGAGGCGTACATGGTATTGACTGCTCCGAACACTGCACCCAGCGCCATAAGTATGGCCACCGGATAGCCGACCGCCTTGATGAACATGCTCACCGGTTCAGCCTGGGCAGCCAGGTAGTCCGTTTCCAGCTGCACATCCACATCCAGTTGCGGATCGGCTGCGACCGAGGCCTTGTAGGCTTCCAGCGCCGTCGGTTCAAACAGCTTGACCCGCACACTCTGAAAGCTGTTACCCCGGCGATAGGCGTCCTGCAGGATTCTGACATCGCACCATAATTCCGACTCGGCCAGGCCACCGCCGGCACTGAACACACCCACCACCACCCATTCGCTGGTGCCGAATTTCAATGTGGAGCCCACGTCAAGACCGGCAAACTGCTTCTGGGCGCCCCTGCCCACCATGACTTCATTGCGGCCGGGTTCAAACTGCCGCCCCTCGATAACTTCGATGCTGTCGCGAATCTTGAAGGCATTGGCAGTGACACCGCGCAGAGGCACATTGGCGGAGTCGCCCGTAGCCCGCATGGGCACATCCACGATGACGTAGAGCTCTGCCGAGGCTACCGGCTCACCGTTATCCCGGGCCACGCCTTCCATGTTGGCGAGCAGCTGGAACTGATCGTAACTGAGGCCACTGGTCATCTCAGAAGTGGCACCGCTGCGCATGACGATGGCCGTATCGGAGGAGCCGGCGCTGGTCATGGTGCGCTGGAATCCGCTCGCCATAGACATGACGCCGACGAGTACCCCCACCACGCAGGCCACCCCCACCACTGCCACCGAAGACGAGCCGATGCGCTGAGGCAGATTGCGCAGGTTCAATGCAGAAATTGCCGTAATCTGGGAAAAAATACCGGACATGTCAGCGTCTCCCCAAAGCATTGACAATTGACAGGCGCATGCCCTGCAGCGCCGGGAAAATCCCCGAGAGCAGCCCCAGCAGCACCATCAGGATCACCCCGAGCAGGACCACCTGCGTACTCATCACAAAGCCGGGCAGAAATGCGGCAATCTTATCGGCCATGCCCTGGGCGGCCATGCGGGCGAGGAGTATGCCCACAATGCCCCCGGTGACAGAAATCAGCACGGATTCGGCCAGCACCATCCCCAGCACTGCGCGGTCGGAAAAGCCGATGGTTTTGAGAATCGCCAGTTCCGGAATACGCTCCCGGACCGCCTGCGCCATGGTATTGCCGGCCACGAGCAGCATGGTGAAAAACACCGCACCGAGGATATAGGTGGTAATCAGGCCTATGTCGCCAAATTGCCGGGCAAAAGACGCCGCAAAGTCCTTTTCACTGCTGGTTTTGGTTTCAGCAAATGAATTGGCGAAAAGTGCGTCTATTTCGGCAGCCACCGGCCCGGCGTCTTCCGGGTTGGCCACGCGGGTCACCAGCCAGCCGATGGTGCCCTGACCATAGGCGCGGGCTTCGTCGAAATATTCATACTGGAACAGGAAGGCAGAACTGTCGGCGCGTTTGTCCACGACGTCGTAGATGCCCACGATGTCGAATTCCCAGGCCCGCTCCCCACTGCGCCTTGGATAAATCGTGGAAATCAGGGAAACCCGGTCGCCAACCTTGAAACCGAAGCGATTGGCGGTGGCCCGGCCCACGACAGCGCCCATGCGGTTTTTCTTCCAGGCCTCCATCTGCTCTTGCGGCAGCGAAATCAGATCTTCATAAATCCGGAAATAGCGCTCGCCTTCCACAGCGAACTGGGCGAACTGATTTTTCGGGTCCTGATAATAGGCGCCGAGCCAGCTTGCATGGGTGACTTCCGCCACGCCTTCCAGAGCACGGACGCGGTTGGCGTAGCTTTCCGGCAGGGGCTGGATCAGGGAGACCTTGTGGATGGTGGCGAGCCGGTCTTCTCCGGACAGCTCGGCACCCATCTCGAAAGCGCCGCTCAAGGTCCGCAGCAGCCCGAACAGCAGAAAGGCAATGCAGATCGAGAGCATGGTAAGGATGGTGCGAGCCTTGCGGCGCCAGAGGTTTTTCCAGATGAAGTAAAAGTATTTCATTCAGACCTCCGCCATCAGGGCGCCCTTGTCCAGGTGCAGGGTCCGCCGCGCATGGTCGGCGGCGCGCGGGTCGTGGGTCACCATGACGATGGTCTTCTGCTGGGTTTCATTGAGCGCCTGCAGCAGTGCCAGAATTTCATCAGCGGTGGCGCGGTCCAGGTCGCCCGTGGGCTCGTCGCACAACAGCAGATCCGGATCGGACACAATAGCCCGCGCAATGGCGACCCGCTGCTCCTGTCCGCCGGAAAGTTCGGAGGGATAGTGGCGGGCACGTTCGGTCAGGCCGACCAGCTCCAGCGCCGTGGCCACGTGCTTCATGCGCTGCTTGCGGGATAGATTGGTCAGCAGTAAAGGCAGCTCCACGTTACGCTCTGCCGTCAATACCGGCATCAGATTGTAAAACTGGAAAATGAAGCCCACATGGCGGGCCCGCCAGCGCGTGAGCTGAGATGGAGAAAAGCGTTCGATCTGTTCGCCCGCCACACTCAATGTACCTTCCGTCGGCGTGTCCAGCCCGCCCAGCAGGTTGAGCAGGGTGGTTTTGCCGGAACCGGACGGTCCCATCAATGCGAGAAAATCTCCTTTGGGAATCGCCAGGTTGAGACCGGACAGCACCTTAACCTGTTCTTTACCTTTTTTGTAGGACTTGCCGACCCCGGACAAGGTAACCAGGTGATCGGTTGCTGCCATGGTGGACATTCGGTGTGCTCCTGTCTGGCTGAAATGGTTGGCGACTTGCGGGACTGCAACTCCGGGCGTCGGGGTATCGTTGCGTGTTCGGGAAAATCTGTATCAGGTCTTGCGGGTGATGACGGCCGAGCCATCGGTGATTTCTGATGGCAGCCTGACAATGAAATACTCGCCCGGTTCGAGGCCACTCCGGACAATGGGATTGCCGTCGTTCACCCGTTGCAGCTCCACCGGGCGCCTGCGCGCCACAGCATCTTTCACCACAAAAAGCACGGCTTCGCCGGCTTCCATCCGGATGGCCGATGCCGGCACCCGGATACCCTCCACCTTGCCGGCGCCGGCATCCGCGCCGTGAAACGCCACCTTCACGCCCATGTCGGGCAATATCCGGCTGTCGGATTCCAGAAAGGCAATCCGGACTTTCACGGTCGCCTTCTGCCGGTCGGCCGTAGGGATGATGGCAATGACCCGGGCCGGAATTTTCCAGCCCGGATAGGCTTCCAGCGTGGCTGTGACCTGCTGCTCCGGGCGCACCCTCTGAATATAGGCCTCATTGACATCAACTTCGATTTCCAGAGAATTCATGTCCACGAGCGTACAGATGCCGGTACGGGTGAAGCCGCCACCGGCGGAGATGGGTGAAATCATTTCCCCGACCTGGGAATCCTTGCTCACCACCACGCCGGCAAAGGGTGCCCGCAATGTCAGGTCTTCAAGGTTCTGCTGCTCCATGGCGATGCGGCGTTCGGCGAGGGTGACACCGGCATGACGGGTGGCGAGCTGGGCGGTGAGGGAGTTGAAATTGGCGAGCGCCGCATCCAGCGCAGCTGCGCTGACGAGTTTGCGCCCGGCCAGTTCCTGGGTGCGTTCCAGGGTGCGGCGGGTTTCTTGCAGGCGCGCTTCGGTTTCCTGCACCTGTGTGCGGGCTGAAATGAGTTCTGCCTGATAGAGCGCGAGGGACTTGCGGGTATTGGAATCATCCAGGCGGGCGACAATCTCGTCCTTGTCCACCGTCATACCCTCTTCCACCAGCACTTCGGTGACCTTGCCAGTGACCTTGGAGGAGACGGTGGCAAAGCGCCGCGCCTTGACGTAACCGGTGCCGTCGAGGACGCTGCCGGCACGGGTTTCCTGGACGGTCACCCGCGCCATGTCCACCTGTACCTCAATGGCCGCTGGGCGGGTGAGTTTCCAGACAAGGCCGGCTACCAGAGCAACCGCCAGCAGGGCGGCCAGCCACCAGGGCCAGGCGCCGCCTGGTGACGGCACATCGCTGCGGTCGATGCGCAATCCGGAGAGCAATTCACTTTTATTATTATCCACGCTTTCTCCTTAAGCTCAGCCGGCTGTGCCTCTATCTACCGGGACAGCCCGGAACAGTCGGCGCGTCGGTCAGAAACGGATCATTTATAGTATTGCATCGCTTCCGGAAGATATTTTTCTATGCTGTCGATTCGATTGCTGTGGGCCGGGTGAGTGGACAGGAATTGGGGAGGGCTGCCGCCTTCACCCTGACTCTGCATTTTTTCCCAGAAGCCGACGGCGGTGCGCGGGTCGTAACCAGCCTTGGCCATAAAAATCAAACCCAGTTTGTCCGCTTCGAGTTCCTGAGTGCGACTAAAGGGCAGAAGCACCCCCACCTGAGTTCCCACCCCGTAAGCCGTATTAAAAAGGCCGCGCACCTGCTCGGACTGCTGGCTGGTCAGCGCCCCCAGCGCCACGCCGCCATACTGGGTCAGCAACTGCTGGCTCATGCGCTCATTGCCGTGATTGGCGATGACATGGGCAATTTCGTGACCCATGACCGTGGCCAGCTGACTATCGTCGTTGCCGATCAGCTCCATCATGCCTTCAAACACCACCACTTTGCCGCCCGGCATGGCAAAGGCATTGTGCTCCGGCGATTCCACCAGGGAAAAAGACCAGTTGAGGCCGTCGACGCGTTCCGCATCGCCAGTCTCGCGCATGTGTGTTTCAATGGCCGTCGCAATTTTTCGTCCCACCGCCTGCACCGTGGCAGTCCGGGCTTTGTCGGAAGATATTTTGTTTTCCTGCAGGAATTGCTGGTGCTGCTGTTCACTCATCTCCCGCAACTGGCTTTCGGGAACCAGATTCAGCTGGTTACGATCGGTGATGGGTACAGCTGAGCAGGCAATCAGAGCAGCTGCAGCAAAAGTACATGCAGCAAGTGCACAAATAAACGATGGTGACCGTCTGTATATCCGCATGGAATCAAATTCCCCCTTGTCTGCGTATCCTGATGTGAAGCCGGTATTGTTTTGAACTGCTCCCCAGGGTACAGCGGCTGGGAGCTGGGACATGGGGAGCGATTGTGTCACATCAATTAAAGTCGGGCCATGATGATCGCCGGCTTTTTTTGTACTGATCATTTACAGATGCAGGATTGAATATGTGGAATCTGATGTTTACCGGTGATCTGGTTACGGGCTTCAACCGACCCCAGGTCACGGACAATCTCGCCAGACTGGTGAATAAAGCCCCTGAGTGGATTTCCCGGAACTGGTTCAGTGGCGAACCCGTGCTGATCGAAACCGTCTCCAGCGAAGCGGACGCCATACAGTGGCGTCGTGATTTTGCCAGGGCCGGTGCGCTGCTGCAGGTGGTCCCCGTGGGTGAGGAAGAGGCCGGAATATCCCGCTATGCCGGTCAGCATCCCCTCAACTTCCGTACTGAAGAACCGACCCTGGCGTCGGTCAAGGCGCGGCTTCCCGCCAACCGGCGTCGCAACCAGGCATTCATGATCCTCGGCGGTTTTGCCCTGCTGTTTGTCCTGGTATTTTTAGTGATCAAGGCGCTTCTGGGTTGAAGGCCGCAATTCGGAACTGACCTTTCTATGGAACTGACTTTTCTCGGAACCTCCGCTGGCGTCCCGACCTTGCAGCGCAATGTCACCGCTCTGGCCATTGCGCCGGGGCAATCGAAACGCTGGTATCTGGTGGATTGTGGCGAAGCGACTCAGCACCGCCTGATGCATACCCCTTATTCCCTGGTTCAACTCGAAGCAATATTGATCACCCACGTTCATGGTGACCATTGCTACGGCTTGCCCGGTGTGCTGGCGACAGCGGCCACCCAGGGACGGGTCGAGCCCCTGACGATAGTCGCGCCGCGCGTGATCAAAGAGTATCTGGATGCGGTGTTTCGCCTGACGGCGGTAACCCTGCCCTATGCACTGGACTTTCACCCCGTCGAAGACCTTGATGTATTAAAGACTCCGGATTTTTTGCTGCACCGGGTTGCCCTTTCCCACCGCGTGCCCTCCCATGCGTATGTCTTCACCGAAATTGACCGGAGCCCGCGCCTCGATACTGACAAGCTCGCCGCACTCGCGGTTCCACGCGGGCCCGTGTGGGGGCAGCTGCAGGCCGGCACCGATGTAGTTCTGGAAGACGGACGTCATATTTATGCCAGCGATGTGATTCAGGAAAAAAGGCTGCGTCGACTGATCGTGGGCGGCGACAATGACCGCCCGGACCTTCTGGCCGAGGCCGCCCATCATGTGGATGTGCTGGTGCACGAAGCGACGTATACGAAAGAGGTTGCGCTCGCCGTGGAACCGGGACCGCAGCATTGTTCCGCCGAAGCAATTGCCGCTTTTGCCCAGGCTGCCGGCATCCCTAACCTGATTCTGACGCATTTCAGCCAGCGGTATCACCGGCCTCACGGAGCCACGGTGGATCCGATCCGCCAGGAAGCGGCAACGCATTATCACGGCAATCTGTTTCTGGCGCAGGATCTGGATCAGTACACGCTGTCTTCCGACGGCCATGTATCTCTCACCCGCTCATTAAAATCCGCAATCAGCCAGCTCTAGTTTTATAACTCCTCTAAACAATCGCCCCGATTATTCAAACCCGGGCATTGATTTTCTGCGTCCGGATTTTATTGGCGTCCTCGTACCCGGTTGCCTGCACACCTTTTGCATAGGACGGTCAGGTGTGGCGCACGTATGTATTCTTCTGACCTTCCACTGAAAGGTAAATAGTTATGCTAGCGATGAATTATCGTGGACCTCAACGAGTCCGCATTGAACAAAAACCTATGCCGGAAATTCTTCACCCCCAGGATGCCATTGTGCGGGTCACCCGCTCGTGCATTTGCGGATCGGATCTGCATCTGTACAACGGCAACGTTCCCGATACGCGGGTGGGCAGTACTTTCGGACATGAATTTACCGGAGTCGTGGAAGAGATCGGAGCTGAAGTGCACAACCTGAAAGTAGGCGACAAAGTGCTTGTGCCCTTCAATATTGCCTGTGGCAAATGCGTTTTCTGCAAGCAGCAAATGTACGGCAACTGTCATGAGTCCAATCCCGAAGCCACCGCAGTCGGGGGCATATTCGGGTACTCCCATACGGCGGGCGGCTACGATGGCGGGCAGGCTGAATATGTCCGGGTGCCTTATGCCGACGTGGGCCCGACGGTAATCCCGGAAGGCATGGATCTGGATGATGCGGTGCTGCTCACCGACGTTGTACCTACCGGATATCAGGCAGCGGAGATGGCCGGCATTCAGCGTGGTGACACCGTGGTCGTGTTTGGCGCAGGCCCCATTGGCATCATGGCGGCACGTTGTGCGTGGCTGTTTGGCGCGGGTCGGGTAATCGTAATTGATCACGTAGAGTACCGCCTCGATTTTGCAAAAAACTACGCACAGTGCGAAGTTTACAATTTCCGCTCTCTCGAAGATCCCGTGGTATTCATCAAACGAATCACAGATTCCCTGGGCGCCGATGTGTGCATCGACGCCGTCGGTGCCGAGGCCGCCGGCAGTGCAATGCAGACCCTGACCGGGCGCAAAATGCTGCTGCAGGCCGGCTCTGCCACCGCGCTGCACTGGGCCATCAATTCGGTCAAGAAAGGCGGAATTGTTTCCATCGTCGGTGTCTACGGCCCCACCGGCAACATGGTCCCTATAGGGAATGTGGTCAATAAAGGTCTGACCATCCGCGCCAATCAGGCTTCGGTTAAACGCCTGTTACCGCGACTCATTGAACATGTTCAAAATGGCTACATAAAGCCGAAAGAACTGATCACCCACCGCATCCCGCTGGAAGACGTGGCGGATGCCTACCGTATTTTTGCTGACAAACTCGACGGCTGCATCAAGCCGGTTCTGGTCACTTCTGCCAGTCGCCACTGAGGGAAAAAATCATGGAAACTTCATCGTACGAACCAGAAAACAACAAGCATTCCGCAGATATGGCATTGGGAAGACCGGCGAATCCGGTCCATGGATGGGGCATTGATGCGGATCCGAAAAATGATCCCACCTATCCCATGAGACATCGGGAGGCGCCCGAAACGCACGACCACACCTGGCAAAGACCCGCACAACAACCGCTGGATACCGAGGTACTGCACTCCATCGAACGGCCGTCGCTATCCGCTGTTTACGGGACTTCCGCACCGCCGACCGGCCTGAGCGGCATGCTGCGACGACAGGCATTCAAATCCAGCGAAGGCACTTACGGTCACTGGCTTTTGCTGTTAATGGCGGATCGAATCAATGCACTGGAGGGCATAGTGGCGGACCTGCGCCATGGACACGTGCCCAATATCTGCGCGGAACGCGGCATGAAAGCTCAATGGAAGCATGACAAGCCCGCCATTGCGAAAAAACTGGCTGTTGCCGCCGCCATAGGCGCCGTAGGCGTTCTTCTGATCAGCAGGAAACGACGTTAATAACAGAATTCACGGCGAGCTTATCCAGCCGCCGTGAATCCGTTAACTGCACGGCCTAGCCGTGATACACCGCTTTGAAGATATCCGCAAACGGCGAGTCGCGCCGGCTGGTGCGCGCCTTGTCCACATGCACACGAATATCGTCCAGTGAAATAAAACCGCGAATACCTTTCCGTTCACCGCATCGGCAGCGTCGTAAAGATGGCACACAGGAATACGCTGATGAGCCATACATCAAATGGTCTTCGGAGCGTACAAAATATGCAGGCTTGCGCCAGACGGGGAATCGGCAACACTGAACGATTTGAATGAGCTGGAGCAGTCCGCCACATAAATTTGGGCTATTACTATCCTCGGGATTTATGGAGTATATGCTCTTTTCCTCAGAAGGAAACTGTCGATAACAGGTTTTAACCGGAAACATTTTGCCGTCGGCAGATTCACCTAAAAGCGTTCGGGGCGTTTGAATCCGGTCCGAATGTTGAATGGATGATACGGGCTTCGGCTTGCCATGAGCCGGTTGATGTGGAGAATACCGGCATCGCGCCGCTTGCCCGGATCATTCCGGCAGCGGCACTCAGTTATGCACAGGAGATTTTTGTGGGCCTTTACGGCAGTGACCCTGAAGAACAACTATCCGCACTGCAAGTAAGCCGCTTCGGCGCATTGCTCAATCATGTATCTCCAGCGGACTCTTTGACCCCCGCCGACCGCTATCAGGAGCTGTTCGTCGCGGTGCAGTCCGAAGGCATATTCGAAGACAGCAAAACCTTCGTGGATTGTGCGCCGCGGCGTCATCCGGAGGCCATTATGGCGGCCTATCGAACCAGCTTCTTTCGCCCTGATTTTGATCTGCGGGCCTTCGTCCACGAAAACTTTCTGCTGGAGAAGGAACCCCCCGGCTGCTTTGTGTCGAATCCCGACAATGGTCTGCTGGAACACATCGACTCTCTGTGGCCCGTTTTGACCCGCCACCCGGTTGAGCACCCGGCCCTGTCTTCGCTGCTCCCCCTGCCCCACGAGTATGTGGTGCCGGGCGGCCGCTTCAGCGAACTGTATTACTGGGATTCGTATTTCACCATGCTCGGACTTGCCGCCAGCAACCAGCTGACGCTGCTGAAGGCGATGGCGAATAATTTCGCCTATCTGCTGGATACCCTGGGACATATTCCCAATGGCAATCGCACCTACTACCGGAGCCGTTCCCAGCCCCCCGTGTTCAGCCTGATGATTGAACTGTTCGAACGCAGTGGTATCTGTGACGCCGCCGACTACCTGCCGCAATTGCGCAAGGAGTATGCATTCTGGATGGAAGGCGGGGAGGTTTTGCGGCCCGGTGAGTACCATGCCCGCTGCGTGCGCCTGCCCGACGGATGCCTTCTCAACCGGTACTGGGATGACCGCGATACGCCCCGAGAGGAGTCGTGGCGGGAAGACGTGGAAACGGCGCAGCGCTCGGACCGACCCGCCCATCATGTCTATCGCGACCTGCGGGCGGGGGCGGAATCCGGCTGGGATTTCAGCTCGCGCTGGCTCGAAAAACCCGATGACCTGTCCACCATTCGCACCACGGCCATCCTGCCGGTGGACCTCAACTGCCTGATGTACAATCTCGAACGCGTGATCGCGCGCCTCGGGGACACGCGGGGCGAGGCCTATACCGCCAAAGAGTTCAACCAGCGCGCCGACCGCCGCCGGATCGCCATGGATCGCTATTTCTGGAACGGCCGGACCGGCGCCTTCTTCGATTACGACTGGCGTCTCGGCCAGCGCCGGGAAAATCTCACCGCCGCGACCGTGGTGCCACTGTTTGTGGGGTCCGCGACCAAGCATCAGGCGCTGCGCGTGGCGGACGTGGTGGCCGAACGGTTACTGGCACCCGGCGGTTTGTCCACCACTGAAATTGCGAACACTGGCGAACAGTGGGACCGGCCCAACGGCTGGGCGCCCTTGCAATGGATGGCTGTGGCCGGC
>CAZJKJ010000073.1:0-17304 GCA_964546435.1 uncultured Cellvibrionaceae bacterium | reverse complement strand
GTCATCATCCACCATGATCAGCATGCCGTCGCGTTCCACGACCGGGCGCTGGGCCGACAGATACAGGGGCACAATCGGTATCTGCTCCAGATAGATGTACTGCCAGATGTCCAGCTCGGTCCAGTTCGACAGGGGAAACACGCGAATGCTCTCACCCTTGTTGATGCGCGAGTTGTACAGGTTCCAGAGCTCGGGGCGCTGGTTTTTCGGATCCCAGCGATGGTACTTGTCACGGAATGAGTAGACACGCTCTTTCGCGCGGGATTTTTCTTCATCGCGGCGTGCACCACCAAATGCCGCATCAAAGCCGTATTTATCCAGCGCCTGCTTGAGGCCAACGGTTTTCATGATGTCGGTATATTTGGCACTGCCGTGATCGAACGGATTGATGTTTTCCGCCCGACCGTCTTCGTTGATGTGCTCAATCAGTTGCATGCCCACTTCTGCGGCCATCCGGTCGCGGAACTGGATCATTTCCCGGAATTTCCAGGTGGTGTTGACGTGCATCAGCGGAAATGGCGGCGGGCCGGGGGCGAAAGCCTTGCGGGCAAGATGCAGCATGACGGATGAGTCTTTGCCGATCGAGTACAGCATGACAGGGTTGTCGAACTGTGCCGCCACCTCCCGGATTATATAAATGGATTCCGCTTCGAGCTGCTTCAGGTGGGTACGGCGTTTCTGAGTAACGGACATAATTATTCCTTGAATTTCAATAAACGTATCTCGGCACCTGGTGCTTGCATGCACGTGTGCCCACACGGATCATTCCAGCCCCGGCCACGGACGGGGCGCTTGCAGACGAATCCCCCGGTGCTTCCTAATTCATCCAGAGTTCTGACGGCGCAGAACAGACGATAAAATAAGGATTGAGCAACGAGTCTTTCGAGTTGTAGCGCAACGGCTCTTTCGTTTCCCAATTAATGACCTGTCCGCCAGCGGCTTCTACAACCGCCTGCGCGGCCGCAGTATCCCACTCGCTGGTCAGGCCCAGGCGCGGATACAGGTCCGCACGGCCTTCCGCCACCAGGCACAGCTTCAGGGAGCTGCCCATAGAGACGATGTCACAGTCGGGAAATACCTTGACGAATTCGGCGAACTCGTCACTTTGATGGGAGCGACTGCCGGCAATTTTCCAGCTGCCATTTCCCTCGGGAACCGGCGCCACTTCGATGCGCTGCGGTTTGGCTGAGTCCTCTTCGCGCTTGAACGCACCGCATCCGACTGCGCCATAGTACAGCCACTTCTTCGCCGGCGCATAAACCACCCCCAACACCGGCACCCCGTTTTTAATCAGCGCGATATTGACAGTAAATTCCCCGTTGCGCTTGATAAATTCCTTGGTGCCGTCCAGCGGATCTATTAACCAGTACTCCGCCCAGCTGCGCCGCGTCGCCCAGGGGATTTCCGCCCCTTCCTCCGAAAGGACCGGGCCATGGCCCAGTGAATCGAGGCGCGCCATCAAGACGTCATGACTTCGCTGATCCGCCAGCGTCAGGGGTGACTGATCATCTTTCAGTTGTACGCCAAAGTCATTGCTTTCATAAACTTCGCAAATAGCACGTCCGGCATCAACCGCTGCCGCACAGGCAATTTCAAGCAGATTTTCGTAGTTCATCGCATAATCTTCCGAGAGTGGGCGGAAATAGACGAGCGGACTGGTTGCCTCAAGGAGAAGTTGCCATCCGGCATCTGAGCAGCGCGGCATTATACACTCGCAGGCTCTGTTGATGGGCCCCTTTGCTCGGCCTCGATGCGTTAGCAAGAATCGATCCATGCAGACCGCAGCAAACACCGCCGATGTGTCGCCCAGTTCCCACTGCGCTGGTGGTTCCGGTCCCACCTGCGGCGCGGTACTATGACAAACCCGACTTGCTTCTCTCACCCCTCCGGCATTACGTGAAATCGACTATGACTTCCGGCATCAACCAGAACATTGGACGCATTTTTTATCTGATACCCGACATCCACCGCAGCGATTACAGCCTGCGCAAGCTCTGGCGTGCGGCCCGGCGCGGCAAAGCGCGGGCGCATATCCGGACACATTGGCGGCGCCAGCCCAAGCCGGTCGGGGGGATCAAAGTCATGTACCAGCATTGCATGCTGTTGCAGGAACTCGGCTACGACGCCTGGCCGTTGCGCATGGGCCGCTACGAAGGCAACTTTTTCGACTATCCGATCCAGTGCCGCACCATCGCTGACACCGGCTATCAACTGCAGGCCAATGACATAGTCGTCTGCCCGGAAATTACGCCGTATCTCGGACTGCAGTTCGGCAAGGCCAGGGCCGTGATGTTTGCCCAGAACTGGACGCATATGTACGGCAAACTCAACCCGAACGATCAACAACGGGGCTATCTTGAACTCGGCTATGACCGGATCATGGTTTGCGGCCGTTATTTGCAGACCACCCTGCTCCGGGACCCGCCGGGAAGCGTGGCGCTGGTCAATAACTTCATCGATCTGGACAAATTCCGGGCCGCGCCGGAGCGCCGTGTTACCAACCGGATTCTGGCCCTGCCGCGAAAAAATCCCGACGACCTGAAAGCGATCCAGCATCTGTTGCAAGACCGCCAGCCAGACTTCCGGCTGATCGACGGAGTGCCCGAATCCCGGATGATCGACGAGTACCAGCAAGCGGACATTTTTCTCGCGACCGGATATCCGGAAGGATTCGGCCTGCCGCCACTCGAAGCCATGGCCTGCGGTGCCGCCGTGGTCGGATTTACCGGCGGTGGTGCCAGTGAATTCATGCACGATGCCAGTACGGCGCTGGTGGCTGACGACGGAGATGTGGAAACCGCCGCGCGCAAACTGGCGCAATTACTGGATGACCGGAACCTGCGCGAAACCTTGCGCGGGCAAGGCCACGCCATAGCACAGACTTATGGACGCGACCGCACCAAGCGCCAGCTGGCTGAATTTTACGCAAACCTGATGACGTGAATGCCCGGGCAGATCACTTCAAATGCAGCGTGTCGATATCGTTTATTTTTTTCTGCACGGCCATGCGAATAGCGGCGGGGCCGACCCGCTTGCTCGTGACAAACAATAACCAGTTCAAAAATCCGTATTTCTTGATGTTGAACCCGACCCGGTAGCTACGGTTCTGCAGCCATATCTGCAACTTCTCCAGACCTTCCGGTGCGCGCAGCCCGGGCGTGACCACCTCGTAACCGCGGCTCTTCATCAAGTCTTCGCACTGGTACTCAACCCAGGCAATTTCCCGGGGCGAAAGTTTGTCACGCCATTGCCGGGCGAATTTGGCACTCGGCCTGCGATAGGTGGTATCCCCTTCGATATTGAGCATGGCTGCGTCATATTCCACGCCCAGGAAACTGCAAATCCTTTTCATTTCTCCGTCCGGATCGGCGACCAGATCTTCGAACCGCACCGTCAGGCGACGGGACGCGTCCACCCGGTTACACAGCAAATCCCAGTGCCGTTCCGGCTTCAGCCAGTACTGAGCACCTTCGTGGACATTGCCCACCCACCCCATCCCGATACAGGAATTGGCCACGTCGCGGGGATCTCGCAACAAATGGATAAAGCGCGCGTTGGGCCAGATCAGCGGCAACAGATCCATTCGCGAATGCACGGACGCACCGATCAATTTTCCGGGCTGGCGATCGTATAGCTGCGCCAGAAAACTTTTAACCAGCTCGACATAGCCGAGCGTTTTACTCACCGTCAGCTTGTGCGCCTGCGTCTGCCGATCGGTGGCGACAAACCGGTGATAATCCTCCAGGGCGGGCCAACGATCGCCCACCGCCTGGGACACCGCGCCTTCAAACTCACCGAAACAATTGATTTCCGGGTGATGATCAATCAACAGACGCAGCAATGTCGTACCCGACCGTAGCGGTCCGACGACAAAAAATGGTTCGTCCAGCAGAGTTGCTTTTTCTCGAGGCATTGAATTCATACTGCGACACAATTCCCTTGATTATGAACTTGAGTCATCGTCGCCGAGGGCGCGAAGACGTTGGTAGCTCCTCAGGCCGGCGCTTTGGGTTCGACCAATGCACCACTGCCCCCAGACGCGGATATCGACTCCGTCATGACCGCGGTTTTGTCCGGGGTGCCAGCGTGGCCCAGTGCGACTTGCTTATAGGATTCGAAGGACAGGGGCAGGCCCAGCTTCGCGCCGAGTTGTTTGAGATCTTCATCGAATATCGCCCGCAGCTGTTGCAGGGAATCTTCGCTGAGCACAGGCCGGTGTTTCATCACCAGGCGGTCTTTGACCGCTTCGCGCAGCGCTTTGGGCACCAGGGTTCGCCGCAGAAACGCCAGTACCGGGGAATCCACCACGAGGGAGTACAACGGGAATTTCCGGATCCGCTTGGCGGAAACGTTCTGCGCTTCGAGATCGAAATTCCAGGTCGGCGTGCCCTCGTAGCCGAGAAACCGGCAAATACGTTCCAGCTCATCCTGAGGTTCGGCAATCAGCTTTTCGTAAAAAACAACGAGGATCTGACCGGGATCGAAGTGCTCGAGCAGCGCGCAATACTGATAGTGGTAACGGGAATAATCCACGAGAATCGGAAAGCTTTTGAGTGCGGTATTGATATCGTCTTTCAGGAATCCCTGAGACCACTCGTGGATATACTGCGACACCAATCGGCTCACCGGTTCACGGATTACATAGATCATCTTGACCTCTGCCAATCCGTGTTCCAGCATCCGCGGAAGCGTTTGCGGGTAGGTGGGCATCTTGGTGTAATGCGTACTGGACTCGCCCTGCAAAAGATCCGGGTCATCGCGAAACAGACTGGAATACCACTCAATGCCACGCCGATAGATTTCATCATTGCTGAAAAAATTCGGCTCTTTGGGCGTACTCATATGCATGCCCGGTTGCAGCGCCAACTGGTCGTGCAAGGTACTGGTGGCGCACTTCATGGCACCGACGATCATGAAATCCGGCAGTATCCGCTTGTTCTTCTTCATGACACCTTCCTGTAAGGTTCCATCGGACGTGAAAAATTGGTCCAGATGTCCACGTGTTGTTTTTCACATGAGGTTATGGCTTTGCTGCCGAGGCGTTCGCGCAGAAACGCAATACTGCGCCCCAGCAGCCACAGACTGTTCGCGACCAGCAACCCCACCGGACCATGGTGCTTGGCGAAATAACGACTGCGTGACGCGTAGTAGTAACGGGGTAACCGTTTGCGCACCGAGATGTTCTTTTTTACATCCGAGCTGCCGCCGCGCAGATGCACGACTCGCGCAGCGGGCGTATGCAGTATCTTCCAGCCCGCGTCGCGCGCCAGGCGACAGTAATCCACATCCTCGTAATACAGAAAATAACCTTCGTCCATCAAACCGATCTGATCAATGACCTCAGCCTTGACCAGCACGCAAGCAAAACTCGTCCACTCCGGCTCAATTTCTGTCGCGCTTACCGGTATCGCGACCACCCAGCGCTGCAACAGCGAGGTGACCGGGGCTGTCGCCGCCGCATAAATAAGTTCGGATACCGGCCGGTGATAACGGAAGCAGCTTATCTGGGGTTCGCCATCAGGCCATTCGAGTCGCGGACTGATCAGCCCGGCATCGGCACGGCGACTGGCGGCCTCCAGCATTGCCGCCAAGGCACCTTCACGCAGGAAGGTGTCGCTGTTGAGCAGCAGATAATGGCGGGCGGCGCGGGATTTGATGCCGATATTGTTGCCGCCGGAAAAGCCGGTATTCTCGGGCGAGAGGATGAGGTTTACCTGATCCGTGACACCTTCGTCTTCCAGCCATTGCCGGATCTGTTCGGCAGACCCGTCTGCGGAACAATTGTCCACCACCACCACTTGCTGGTCCTGTCGCAGCTGCGGGATCACTGTTTTCAGGCAGTCAATCACCAGCTGCCCGGTCTTGTAGTTAATAATGACGATCAGTAAGTCCAGCGAGTCAGTCATTGGTAATCCAGAGAGTTGCTAAAACGGTACGGCGGTTAGCGTATAATCCTGCGCGCCACATTCAATTTACGGACCAAAAGTCCAGATTACGGATCACGAGCAGAAAACGATGAGAAGCGGGCGGGCAGCAAGCAATCGTTCGGGTCGGATGTTGGCACTCAGGGTGAGTTGGACCGGCCTCCGCCCCTTGAATGTCACCAGTCACCCCTTAGGCACGATTCTGGCTAAGGACTTCGCGACCGCCCGACCGGCTTCTGTGAAAGCCACTGGTCGTCCATAGAAAGTTCCGACGACTTCGAAAACTATGTAAAGCGTGTCGACAGAATTTATTGATATCCGCAGCTATTGTGACGGCGCTTCGTCGCCGCCACTCGGACCCTGTTAACCCTATGAAAATAGCCTACCTCACGACCTGCTTCGGCACTCGCTCCCATACGTTTATCCGGCGTGAAATCCGTGCGCTCCGAGCCATGGGACTCGATATCATTCTTGTCGGTATACGCAGGGATGACGGCAACATAGCACAGGATGCGGCTGATCTGGTCGCCGAAACCCATTATCTGTATCCGTTCAACAGGTCCAGCATTCTGCGCAGCAATATAAAGGCGCTGACTCAATCTCCGCTCCATTATTTGCGTGGGTTGTGGTCGTCACTGGCAAGTCCGGAGTTCGGTGTACAGCGCCGCCTGAAAATGCTTTACCATTTTCTGGCTTCTGCGCCGACCGCGGAATCACTGCGCGCCAACGGGGTAACGCATGTCCACGCGCATTTTCTCAACGTCTCGTCATCGGTGGCCATGTTCGCTGCCCATCACGCGAAGCTGCCGTTCAGCGTCACGGTTCACTCGGCCGGCACCTTTCGCACCGCCAGCGATGTCGGCATTCACCAGAAACTGCAGGCCGCACAATTTTTGCTCATGATTTCCGCCTATAACGTCGAATATTTTGACGCGATCACCCCCTGCCGGGACAAATCCCACGTCGTTCGCTGCGGCATGGATCTTCAGGGGTTTGACTATCGCGCGCCCGCGACCTACGAGACCGGCTCGCCGCCGAAAATACTGGCGGTGGGACGGTTCGTGGAGAAGAAGGGGTTCCGGTACCTGATAGAAGCTGCACAGGTGTTACGCAATCGCGGCATTGAATTCCAGCTGGAAATTATCGGCGGTGGCCCGCTGGAAACGGAGCTGCATCAACAGGTCCAAACACTGGGACTGGAGGACACAATCAATTTTGCCGGACAGCAGAGTACGCATTATGTGCGCAACGCCATGGCCGGCAGCGACATCGTGGTGGTGCCATCGGTTACCAGCCAGTCTGGCGAAATGGAAGGCTTGCCGGTGGTGATCATGGAAGCCATGGCCTCGGGCGTATTCGTCATCGCCTCCGCCCACTCCGGCATCCCGGAAATCGTTGCAGACGGTACGACCGGGTACCTGACTCCGGAAAAAGACGTGGATGCTCTCGCGCTGGCCGTTGAGCGCGTACTCACCGCGCCCGACACCGCCATCCTGGGTCGCGCGCGTGAACTGATCGAAAACACCTTCAACATCGACGTCGTGGCACAACAGCGCTACAGTCTGTTCAAGCACTACCATTTGGGCACTTAATTATGGATATATCAGTGGTCATCCCGTCCTACAACACTCAGGACACCATATCGGAGACATTGAAGGCCCTGCAGGAGCAGACCACGTCCGCCACGTTTGAAATCATTCTGGTCGACTGCTCCGAACATCAGGAAGTGGCGACCATCGCGGCCCGATTCAGCAAGGTAATTTACGAACACCGTTCACAGCGATTCAATCCGGGAGAAGGCAGAAATATTGGCGCGCGCATGGCGCGGGGTGAGTTGCTGGTATTTGTCGACTCCGATGTGACCCTGGCACCCCACGCCCTGGATGCGGCCTGGAAGCATTTCACCGGGGGAATACGCATTTTTGGCGGGGCACTGGAACTCGACACCCGAACCAGTCGTGGCGTCGCGTCCTGGCTGGAGCATTATTTCTTTAATCATGAATCGCAGAGAGGCCGCCCCCACAGCGAGCGCGCCAACCTCAGTTCGGCTCTTATGTGTTTTTCGAAAGAAGTCTTTTTAAGCGAAGGGGGATTTAAAGACATTCCCCGGATGCAGGACACCGAGCTGACGGAAAGACTGCGTCGCAACGGGCATAAACTGTATTTCTGTCCGGACGTACTCGCCTGGCAGACCCAGGACGCTTCGCTGACGAAGGTGCTGCGCAAAATCTATATCAACGGCCAGAATCTTTACTACATCCGTTACCAGCCTACCCTCACCCCTTCCAGAAAATATCTGTTTCTCGCGGCCCTGCCTGCAATCACCCTTGCAAAAATGCTGCGGATCATCGGGCGTCACCTGATCTATCAAAGCGCAAGAAACAAACTGGCCACACTGTTACTCTCCCCCGTTCTGCTTTTGGGCGGAGGCTACTGGATGAGTGGTTTTTATCATGCATTACTCACGGGCAAGGGTATCGGCACCCAGCGATAGGTGACGAGGGCTGCGGCGCCAGTCACCCGCCATATCTGTTCGCATGGCATAGAAAAATTCCGATCAGAAGCCGGTTACATTTTATTGGCGGGGTTATGCGAGAGGTTGGGTCATACCGGCGGGGCAGTGCGCGAGGGCAGACACAGAGGTCTGCCCTTACGAGGTGATGGAGATACTCATCTGTCAGACAAGATTCGGCCGTATGGTCACAAATACATAAAGGTAGAGTGCGAGCAGCATCAGCGCGAGCATCACCATCAGCAGCATGTCTTTGCGCAACAGCCGTGATGCAAGGGGACTGCCGCGATGAGGTATTGCGCCCAGTACCTGGATACCCTCCGGCAGCTTATTCGCCAGAATCGTATGAGATCTGATGCGCGGATCGAGAATCACATAGGCCAACGCCAGTCCAACAGGCGCCAAAAACGCCACAAACGGTGCGGCTACAAATACATACAGTGACGGAATACCCGCAGCGGTGACCGGGTAAATCGGGGGTTCAACCAGCTTATAAGTTTCGCCCTGTCCATCGTCCGTCAATGCCTGGGTCAGTTTGGCTTTTTCGCGCATGGTCATGAATTCGTCGTAGCTCTTTTTGTAGAGCTCATAATCCCGAGTCAATTCAGTGAGTTCCGCCTGGTTACCTGCGACTTCATTGGCCAGCTTGTATTCACCTTCCAGCAAACCTTCAAGGGCCCGAAGGCGTCGAATCTGCGTCTTCAGGTTGACTTCCCCGGCCGACAGCTGCTTGCGCAATTCTTCATGCAGCGGCATTTCGGAGGCATTGGCGATGCTCCAGCCATGACGCGAACGAATGTCGGCAATGCTTTTGTCTATGGCGGCGATCTGTTCATTCAGAGTCAGGATATCGGGGTAGTTATCCTGGTAAATCATTTTCAGCCGGTCCCGCTCAGCGAGGAGCGTCGTGCGGCGGTCATCCATTGACTGAACCTGCATGCGAGCACCCAGGTTTTCGCTCTCCATCTCCAGCTGTTGACGGGTGGTGCGAATGGTTTCCTCGGTTTCGTTGATTGCAATTTTCAGGTTCTGGATTTCAGTGGTGAGGCTCTGGATTTTGTCTCTTACGGACTCTTCACTGGCATCCACCGTGCGCGCCTTGAACTCTTTTAACCGGTGCTCCGCCTCTTCAAGAAGGCGCTTGTAACGATCGGCGTAGTCTCCCAGAAACGCGGTGGCCGCGTAGGTTTCCTTTTGCTTTTCTGCATGACGATCGGCGATGAACACATCCACGAGTACGGACAAGGTATCGAACGCCTCATCAGCAGTCGGTGCGCGGAAACTTACATAAGTGACGTTTTTCTTATCGGGTTCGGAAATAGAAAGCCGGCTACGCAAATTGGCTACCCGGCTCTGCAGATCTTCTGGTGTAAGCTGGTCAAATTCCGGATCGATGCGCTGCAGTACTTTTTCCATAATTCGGCGGGAATACATGATGTCCTGCGGCTTCTGGGTTTTATCCACATTAGTCAAAGCCGCCTTGCCACGCATCAACGGCTCGATTATCTGAGCATTGTCGATAACGATAGCCGCACTGGATTCGTAGTACTTTGGCCATTTTATTGATACGAACAACACACCGGCAAAAATTACGGTAAACAGCAGTGCCGCCAAAGCCCTATAGCGGATGAGTTCCGACTTCAGCGCAGCCAGAACATCTTTGATGTATTCGATGTTGTCCAATGTGGTAATTCTCTTCGTTTGATCAAGGTAGAAGCCGTTATGCAACGGCTTTCAGGGTAACGGGCGCAGCCACTTTTCGTAGAGACCCTAGCACTGGTTGTATACAACGCCCGCCAGGCGCTCGCGTCCTATTTTGTCGATGGCAGAATACAGCTGCACTTCGGTCACCTTTCCATAGGGAACCACCAGCACAACGCAGTCACACAGGTCCGCAAGGATCCGGATTTCCGCGTCGTAATCCGACGCCGCCGGCGCATCGACCACGATAAAGCGGTCGGGATAGCGATTTTTCAACTCGTAGAAAAACTCCTTCATACGGTTGGAGTTCAGCTTTTCCGTACCACCTTCGCGATTATAGCCCACAGGCACTACTCGCAATCGCGGGATGCCACTGGCATAAACCACCTCTTCGGCACCGACATTCGGATCGTCCAGATAATCCGTCAACCCGAAATGAGACGGAACCGGCAGCAGTTGCTCGGCATAAGGCGAGTAAATATTGCAATCCACCAGCACCGATGTCTTCGACTTGTCCAGCGCGATCGTAGCGGCCAGATTGACCGCCACATGAGAGCCGCCACCGGGGGCGGCGGAGGTAACCAGACAGATGAAGTTTTCACCCTTGGCGTGCTTGATCAGGCGAGTCCGCAAATCCCGAAACACTTTCAGATGCGCCGAGCCCTCATCGTGGGAATTCACGATTTTGAGGGACTCCATTTCTGCCCGCGTGAACGAGCGAACCTCGGACATACGGCCGATGTTCGGCGCGGGAAAGTTCTTTTTGCTAAGCGGCGCAATGTTCGTCATTTGCTTCTTTTCCAAAATACGCTCCTGAGAGACTTATTTACATCGCTCTGTACGACCATTCCTTGTCAGGCTCCCCCTCAGAACAGCCGCTCTGGAATGGTCACGATGTCAGATGGTGCCAGAAGATAGTTAGTGGTTAGGCGACCCTTCTGCAAAATATCGTCCAAGTGGACCGGGTACACTTCCATTTTGTCCCCATACTTCCTGAACAGCTTCGCCTTGTTACCCACCGCAAACTCGGTCAGGCCACCGGCCTGAAGCACCAGGTCCAGCACGGTCATGCCCTGTCTGTGTTCCAGACTCAACGGCGCTTCCACCGCCCCGGTTATCCGCACTCGCCGCAGAAACTCGCCACTGGCGGGATTCAGGACAATGACGGTTACCTGCGGATTGCGCACATAGCGACTGAAACCCTTCGCCAGCGTCGCTGCCAACTCTTCAGAACTTAGACCAGCGGCCGTCACATCACCAATCAAAGGCGCAGAAATTTTACCGTCGGGCCGTACCGGCACGTCCAGTGAAAGCTCGGGTGATTTCCATACCTGCACAGAAATCTGGTCGCCTACGCCCAGCTCATATTGTCCTTCCACGACAGCGGGTGCCGATGGAATCTTTAAATTCTTGGTAGAACCCAGTGAAGAACAACCCGTTAGCGCAACTATCGCCAAGCAAAACATAAACCAACTTCTCATACACTCCCCTTTAGTATGTTTTTAACTGCTGTGACCCAGCCTGATTTCCACTGGTGTCTCATTTATTAATAACGGCAATGGTGTCAAATACGCTGCATACATTTGACGGAACATCTCTGCCGCTCCCCGATAATACCGAGCGCTACCTTAATGGTTCCCCTACTGGCGCGCTTATCCTCTCGCGTTTACCGCCGCGTCACGCAGTCTAGCAATAATTTCCGCATAATCCCCGTTTCCAAAGATTGCCGAGCCGACGACAAAGGAATCCGCTCCGGCTGCGGCTACCGCGCCGATATTGTCGAGCTTTATCCCGCCGTCGACCTGAATCCGGGTATTCAGCTGTCGCGCTGTGATTATGCTGCGCAAGTCTTTGATTTTCTGAAGCACATAGGGAATGAAGGGTTGTCCGCCAAAACCGGGATTTACGGACATCAACAGTACCATATCCAGTTTGTGCAAAACATGTTCAATCGGGAGAATCGGGCTCGCGGGGTTCAGTACCAGACCTACCTGACAGCCCAGGCTTTTCACCCGCTCGACGGACCGGTCCAGGTGCCGTGTCGCTTCAGGGTGAAAGGCGATGATATTCGCGCCCGCTTCCGCAAACTGCTCTATGAGGGCATCAACCGGTTCGACCATCAAGTGAACATCAAGGGGAACCGTCACCCCGTAGTCCTTCAAAGCCTTGCACACGAGCGGTCCGACCGTCAGGTTGGGCACATAGTGGTTATCCATCACGTCAAAATGGATCAAATCGGCCCCGGCCTGCACGACTGCATCAACCTCTTCACCCAGACGTGCAAAATCGGCCGACAGTATGGACGGTAAAATCAATACGTCTTGTTGAACTTGCATCCTCGGGTTCCTAGAGCCAAGCTCATAGTGACTGGGCGGACATTGTACTGAATAAGATGATCAGGCTAAACCAGAATATGGTCCGCTTCGGGCTGGCGACATGGCTCCTGCTGGCCCTGTGCGCCATTACCAGCCTGCGAACCCAGGCGCAAACGCCCGCGCCCCCTGCGGCGGAGCCATCAGTCGAACCGGCATCGCCGCCCTCGAACGCGTCCTTACAGCGAACGGCTGTCAACTTCCAGACATTGATGCAGAAACGGCAGCAACTACTGGCGGATTCTCTGGGCGCGCAGGCGGTATGGCTGGATGACACCAAACACATGCTGGCATTCTGGTATCCCCATCTGGCCGCCACGTCACGTGGCACCCTGCTGATCGCACATGATACGGCGCCGAGCTCGGTGTGGCCGGATCTGCTCGACAATCTTGTCCATCATTTGCCAAAACACGGCTGGAGCCTCCTGACTGTCGCCCTGCCCGAGACCTTCCGTGCCGCGTCTTCCCCCACGGCCGATTCACACGTTGACCCGATGCCCGAAACACCGCCGACCACCGACGATCTGTTAACTGCGGCAACCCGTTATCTCGCCGATCGTGGCATTTCCAATATCATTCTGGCGGGCGAAGGCCGGGGGGCAGCGGATGTCTGGACGCTCGTCCTGTCCCGCAAACTTCCCCTTCCGGTCGACGCCATTGTGCTGATCAACAGCCCCAGCGCTAACCTCATTGATCCGGTGGTGCCCGTAAGCACCGCACCAGTGAAAGAAATTCCGACACTCGACCTCTATATCGATGACTTTCAGAGAGCGAACGTCAATGCTGAAGCACGTAGACGCAATATGCTTCAGAGCGAGAACACGGTTTACCAGCAAAGACGTCTTGCGGCGGTAACTTTTACCGGTGATCAAAAAGCAGAAAACCGCGTAACAAAATTTGTGCGCGGTTTCATCACAAACGCGGTTGATTCACCGTGATTTGCCCGGGTCTATTCGTAGTTCACAGACTCGGAGCTGGAGTTAACGTAGTCTTCGACAGTTCCATCGTAATAATCCGGTTCAGCCTGAGTTGACTGATCGTCCTGGTAGCTTCCCTCAGAAGACTGGTAATCCGTCACAGGCGGATCAGAGACTTGGGTTTCGGAGTCTTGTGAATCAGAGGTTTGCGACTGAAAACCGGTGTCCTCCTCTTCATAACCGCTATAGGAGTCCAGACATTCGCTCACATACTGGGCCCGTTCAGCAGGATCGTAGCTGCCGGATGGATACATATCGTTGCAGTAAGTCGCTGCATTATTAGCAACTGCATAGCCGGAATACATTCCTGCCAGGCATCCGAACATCAAAAAAACACGCCGCATAAACTAGTACCTGATGAAGTGCTACTTCGTAGATTGTAGCCGTAACCTGTCCAAATGACGCACAGTTCGTCGCTTGGATACGCCCTTCGTGCAACTGCTCCACCCCTGCGAACCCTGATCAGACGACGTTGACCGGAAAACCGTACTTCTCAGGATCGTTGCCGGACCGCTTCGAACAGGCAGATACCCGTCGCCACCGAGACGTTCAGGCTGGAAACACTGCCGGCCATGGGAATTCGCGCCAGATAATCGCAATGCTCGCGGGTAAGTCGCCGCATTCCCGCCCCCTCCGCGCCCATCACGACAATCAGCGGACCGGTCATGGGCGCCTCGTAGATGGTCATGGTCCCCTCTCCCGCCGCGCCGACCGCCCAAAGTCCGGCCTGTTTCAGCTCGGCGAGCGTCCGCGCCAGGTTGGTGACCGGGACGAGGGGCACCGTATCCGCTGCCCCGCAGGCGACTTTTCTGGCTACCTCGGTCAGACCGGCCGAATTATCCTTGGGCACAATGACCGCATGCACGCCACTGGCATCCGCACTGCGCAAACAGGCGCCCAGATTATGCGGGTCGGTGACGCCGTCCAGCACCAACAGGAACGGCGGAACCTGCAGACCGTCGAGCAACTCCTTCAGAAAATTTTCATCGTAGGTGACGCCGGGTGCCACCAGGGCCAGAACGCCCTGGTGAATTCCGTCGCAGACCTTGTCCAACTCAGGACGGGTCTTGTATTCGATGGCGATCTGGTGAGCTTCGGCGGCCTGCATGATTTTCTGCACGCGCTGGTCCGTCCTGCCCCTTAATACCCATAAATGCAAAATGCGTTGCGGCGCGCTTTTGAGCAGTGACTGCACTGTGTGCAAGCCATATATCCATTCAGGTTTCACGATTTAATTCCAATTCATAAGACGGTGAAAAATTCAGTCCATCAAATTCATCGAGAAGACCGCCGGGGTCTCTTGCGCTTCTTCGGCACCGCGTCCGCTGCTTTTTGTGCCGGTGCAGACGCTTTGACCGGCGCCGGGTCTTTGGGTTTCTTCCCGGTCTTCTTTGATTTCCCGGGTGCGCCTGTCGTCGCGGCGCCAGAGGTCGGTCCCTTTGCTCCATTTACCGGGGCATCAGCGACCTTGGCCGCACCACCGCGACTCTTGGCGTTTCTGGATTTCTTCTTCGCCTTTTTCTTGCGAGCCTGTTCGTATTCTTCCGCAAGCTCTTTGGCGCGCTCGCTCAATTTGACCTTGTCGCGCTTTCTGGCCTTTTGCTCGACGATTTCAAAGTCGATTTTTCTTTCATCCAGATTGACGTTGGCAACCTGAACCACCAGCTCGTCACCGAGATTGAATATGCGCCGCGCCCGCTCTCCCACCAGTCGGTGTTGTGCCGGTTCGTGGCGGTAGTAGTCCTGGGGCAGTGCCGTGATATGCACCAGACCTTCGACATAAAGATCTTTCAATTCGACAAACAGGCCGAAGGAAACCACCGACGAGATAATTCCCTCGAAAGTTTCGCCCACCCGGGATTGCAGATATTCGCATTTGAGCCAGCTCACCACATCCCGCGTCGCTTCGTCAGCGCGCCGCTCGGTGACCGAGCATTGCTCGCCGATCGTGAACATGTCATCGAGATTGTAAGGATAGATCTGGCTGGCATTGAGCAGCGGGGCTTTCGGCTGCCGCTTCACGCGCGTTGTTTTGACATCAGAGCGGATCAACCGGCGAATTGCCCGGTGCACCAGCAAATCGGGGTATCTGCGGATGGGTGAGGTGAAATGCGCATAGGCATCGTAGGCGAGGCCGAAGTGGCCATTATTGTTCGGCTGGTAAACCGCCTGGTTCATGCTGCGCAACATCACGGTCTGGATCAGATGCGCATCGGGGCGTCCCTGGATGAACTGCAGGACTTCCTGATAATCCATGGGGGTTATTTTGTTCGTGCGCCGCAACCCAAGCCCCAATCCCGCAAGATACTCCCTGAGCAGCTCCAGCTTTTCCGGGCGAGGTCCGTCATGCACCCGATAGAGAGCCGGAATCTGGTGCTGATCGAGAAGTTTTGCCGCGCAGACGTTGGCGGCCAGCATGCACTCTTCGATGAGCTTGTGGGCGTCGTTGCGCTGGGTCGGTACGATCTTTTTGATTTTGCGCTGTTCGTCGAAGAGAATCCGGGTTTCCTGACTTTCAAAGTCGATCGCCCCGCGCTGGGTGCGCATGGAGCGGAATGCCTTGTAAAGATCCTGCAGGGTATCGAGATGCGGAACCACCTCGCTGAACTGCTGGCGGATACCGCTGCGTTTTTTGTCCCGCTCTTCCAGAATCTGGCCAACCTGGGTATAGGTGAGCCGGGCTTTCGAATGCATGACTGCTTCGTAGAACTTGTAGCCGGTTATGCGGCCGGCATCGCTCACGGTCATCTCGCAGACCATGCAAAGGCGGTCAACCTTCGGATTCAGGGAACACAGTCCGTTGGAGAGCGCCTCCGGCAGCATGGGCACCACATAATCCGGAAAATAAACCGAATTTCCCCGCACCAGCGCTTCGCGATCCAGGGCGTCATGAACTTTTACATAATGCGACACATCCGCGATGGCCACATACAAGCGCCAACCGCCGGATTTCTTGCGCTCACAGAATACCGCGTCATCGAAATCCCGCGCATCCTCGCCATCGATGGTCACCAGCGGCAGGCTTCTTAAATCGAACCGGTTCTGCTTGTCTTCCTCTATGACTTCCGGCTTGAGCGTCTGAGCCTGAGTATTCACCTCTTCGGGCCACTGGTGCGGAATGCCGTAGTTGCGGATTGCTACATCGATCTCCATCCCGGGCGCCAGATGGTTACCCAGCACTTCCGCCACTCGTCCCTTGGGAAGAATATTGCGATTCGGATACTCTATGATTTCCACCACCACAAACTGGCCGGGCTTGGCGTCCCCTTTTTCTTCCGGCGGGATAATGATGTCCTGCACGACGCGGGGATTATCCGGACGCACCAGATGCACACCGTGTTCGGACACAAACCGGCCCACCAATTGCGTCGTGTTGCGCGCGAGGATCTCCACAATGGAGCCTTCCCGCTTGCCGCGAAACCCGCCTTCAGTGAGCCGCACCAGCACTTCATCACCATCAAAAACCCGACGCATCTGCCGGTTGGACAGATAGAGGTCGTCTCCACCGTCCGTCGGTATCACAAATCCAAAACCATCCCGGTGCCCCTGCACCCGGCCGCGGATCAGCTGCATCCGGTCCAGCTTGCCGTAGGCCTGCTTGCGGTTGCTGACCACCTGCGCATCCCGCTCCATCGCAATCAATCGACGCCGCAACGCTTCAAGCTGCTCTGGAGACGTCAGGTCAAGGATGTCGGCGAGTTGTTGCCCGGTCAGCGGGCCAGTGGACTTGTCCAGAACGTCGAGAATCACCTCACGGCTGGGGATGGGGTTGTCATATTTGCGGGCTTCACGCTCCGCATTCGGGTCATCTATCACAT